>JBBIUE010000047.1:0-41218 GCA_037440405.1 Pirellula sp.
GGCAAGCATATAGAAGTCACCTAAATCACTCTCCGAACGGGACATGTATTCGACGAATTCCGCAACCGCTTGATCCTTCAGCGAGTCTTGCGCAACGGTCAGACGCGATGCCACTAACTGACTGGCAATAAAAATTACCAAAACAGCTCTCATAATGATTTTCCTTACGCACGGCAGACTGGGTTACAAAATAGTGAGCTTGAAGGTCTTATAGAAAAACTGAACTTGGAATCGTTCACTACAGCTCCGGTGGGCAAGCGATACGAGCGTTGTTTTGCCGAATCCATTCCGGAGATTCCATCAAACAAGCGTCCTCGAGGTCCCCTTCTTCTACACAATAGTAGACTAGGTCGTGTAGATTCACAACACAGGTAATGCAGGGCTTGTGTTTAATGCACGGGAAGTACTTTTCATGAGTCAAGAATCCCTGCTCGTTGGGACCCGCGATCCGATAGGAAGGACGCTGCTGATTCCACTCTCCTTGATCTACAGGGTACTCGACGTAGAAAAGAGGCTCCGCACACTTGGGACCATGGAGAGTGGCAATGCAGGGTGCCCCAGGGCAATTGAACGCTAACGGGTAATCACCGCACTTCTGTTGGCAACTCTTGGTTCCGATGTCGACGGCACAGATTGTTTCTTGCGCGGAGAGTTTGCAGCAAATGGCGAGGATGCAGAAGGCGAAAATTGTGCTTCGGTACAACATGGCTTACTCCAAAAGCAAAAAGGGGACTTCGACAAACCAAGACAACGTCTTGCCCTCAAATCGAATTCTCGGGCTTTCGTTCGTTTCCAAATCGGATCGCTCGCACTCTACGAATACGATCGATCCTTGGTCATTGGACATACACTTTGCGACTTGCACTTCGGTGCGAAGGTTCGTGGTGTCATCGACGACGTAGACGGCAAACTGATCCGGACCAAATGCCTTCCAATCGATCTCTCCACCTCCCAGCTGAAATGCGGCCGAGTACTTTCCTGTGCTTTGATTCTTCCGAAAAATACCTCGCGACGGTTTGATTTGAATCCGCTCGATGAAAACGACGGGTAAGACCAACTCATAAACGTCTTCACCCCCCGAGGTTGTCTTGTAGAGCAGAATGCATTCACAATTTGCGATCAAGCGATCTTCGGGAGACGTCACCTGCAGATGAATCGTAGCGGTTCCGTCGTCGTTCAGTTCGCTGCGCACTAGGTCCAAATAGTCATGCTTCAAATCTACGTGGGTCACTTGAAGGTCAGGAAAGCTCGGAATTAGGCGAGCCTCAACTTCATGACTGCCGTCTTTCAGGCGAATCAAGGATGGTTCCAGGCGAACCAACTCTCGCACCTTTCCGACGATGGCCAGATCGAACTCGAATCCGACCTCTGCATCGAAACATCGAATGACCGTGGAGAAATCCCGAGCGGACGGAGGGAGTCGAACCAAGGTTTTCACTTCCCAAACCTTATCCGGCAGCAATTCAACCTTGTCCGGAATCCCCAACGTGCAATTGCAGGAAGGAGTGAGACTCAGTCGAAGGGGTGTTTCGATTTGACTGCGCACGGACGCGATCAATTTGACAACTGCATTTGGTTTGTGCTCGCCGATGTCAAAGATCAAGTGCTCACCGGATTTGTGAAGCTTGCCTTCTCCCCGGTGGACTGAACCCGGCAACGTTTCCCACAGTTTGTGGAATGCTTCCGCGTCGAGGGTCCGTGCCGGCTCACTTGCGGAATCGGAGGTCGATTCGACGACCGGCAATTCTTGGGCGACGGTAGCGGCGTCACGACCGATCAAGAAAAAGAGGATGCCGACAGACAAAGCGACGAACGAGCGGAGCGAACAAATCAGCGGTAGGAGACGACCGCCATCACCCAGCAGTACCCTATCCTGAACCAGCCACCAGGACATAACCTCACCGAGCGTTCAGTAATTGAGTGATAGAAGAGTTAGACTTCATTCCACGCTCAGCGTTTGCCACGCTCAGCGTTTGCCACGCTCAGCGTTTGCCACGCTCAGCGTTTCCATTCGACATGCTATAGATTTCGCGCATCAAAGTCAACAATCTGCAAGAAATTTTCTCAAAGTTATTTCTCGTATCGCAGAGTCCAACTTTTCCCTTGAAATCGTAATTCCTACTGCTGGTTGCAGCCCCTAGCCACACAACCACCAACTCTCTAACTACACAGAAAACGCCCCCTGCCAGCTCGCCTGGCAGGAGCAAACGTCGGAGGGATAGTGGGCTCGGAGTCGACCATCCCTTGGATGGCAACCCGTAGATAGTTTGGAACCTGTCTAGGCGGAACCCGGTTCCAACTTGGGCTCGCCGAACTCCAGATCGCTGGAAAGTGGAACGACGAAACCACGAGTGCTGCCGCTGACCAAGTGATCCGTTCGAAGTCTTGGTTCCGAAAACCAGCTCAAGGCCGTCGATCAAGCATTTGCTCAGATGGATTCGGAAGGTCTTCAAAAGACCATGTCAAAACAGGGTTGATATTCGTTGGTGTTTTCGGAGAGGAAGTTCTTGGTGGGTCGGGCTTCTCCTTGCATGGCAGAGGTCCAGCTGGCCCATGCGCAGACACTCGCAAAAGCTTCGCTCAAACTTGCCCAGAGATTGACATCCAGTCATCACATCGCGAAAACAGTGAGCCATCGACCATTGGTGATCGAGGCATCGTATATTCGGCGAATAGCTGGGTTTCATGGCGATGAGTAGTTCACCACCGCATGCGCTCTGACAGAGCAGATCATCATGAACAACGTCATGATCCGGAACCGGTTTGCAGGTATTGTGCAGGCACGAGAGATAAAGTTTGAGGGATTTCGTTAGCGATGGATGGCACTTTTCGCGTCGCCGTGGGGCTTCTTGCAGCGACCTCCTTGAGCATTGCGGTGTACCATCGCCGCAAAGTGAATCGAGAGGCCAAGATTCCTAGCCGCCCACCGCCGCGTCGATCGCTCGAAATCGCACTCCGAATGGTCGCCACTGCTCTGGGAGCTGCTGTCTTGTGCTATTTAATCTATCCTGAAACGATTAGCTGGGGCTCGATGGGGCTGGTGCATATCGCTCGCTGGTCAGGTGCAGTGATCGGAGGATTGGGCATCGCATTGATGTATATAAGTCTCGACACTCTCGGAAGAAACTATAGCTCGACCACGGAAACTCGAGCAGGTAGCGAGCTCGTTGTTTCAGGCCCGTATCGTTGGGTTCGGCATCCGTATTACGTTGCGGCAATTTTGATGGTCGTCGCAACAACCTTGCTTGCTGACAACTGGATCATCGGTGGACTGGGAATCATCATGATTGTCCTCTTAGTGTTACGAACGCCTATCGAAGAGGAGGCACTTGTCCGAGAATTCGGTGATGCATACACAGCATACCAGCGTCGGACAGGCAGGTTTTTTCCAAGGTGTTGACAAAAGCCCCTCACCCTTTTCCGAGACGGCGACTTCTCGTTCCTTTTTCACTGAAACTGGATGCCGCAGCCCAGTTCCGCGAGCTCCAGCAATTCCGCGTACCCGGGGGGAGTTTCGCGTGGCATAAAGGAGTTCCTGTCAGCTTAGCTGCCTCGTCTAACGGGATAGGGCCGATTGAGACGGAGTCTTCGGATCCATCTGCACCGAAGTGAGTAAAACATCAAGTCGTGAACGTCCAATCATGTATCATTCAATATCGAGATCGATTGCGAATCGATGCTTCCCCTTGACGAACCTTGGGAATGATTAGAAACTCTTGAATAGAAATAGGGCGGTTAGCTCAGTTGGTTAGAGCGCCACGTTGACATCGTGGAGGTCACTGGTTCGAGTCCAGCACCGCCCATTTGCATCCGGTTGGGGTGTTTCCCATGTGTCCGTTTTACGCACTGTTCTTCTTTTTTGCCTCCGCAGCTTGCTTAGCGGAAGTGGACGATCCGATCCCGCCAGACCAAACTGCTCAAATTCTGGCGGCTTATCAAGTCTCCTCGCGCGGTTGGAGTTTAGACGAAGTTATCATCCACGACGGTCGTCGAGACGACTTTCTTGTGGAGTGTTGGAAGCAAGGAGTCACTGCGAGTGAAAAAGACATTCTTGAAGCGATGCTGCATATTCGCAAGAGCGGCAAGTTGAACACCATTACCACGAACACCAATCGAGTTCGGTTTTCGGATGAGCTGATCGCCGCTGAGATTGCGGCTCGCAACTTGGCGGATCGCTTTGAAGTTCTTTCGGACCAGATTCTCATCGATCCAGAACTGCGGGCAGAATTTTCCCGAGTTGCCAAAATGATTCTGCCGGAAGCGGACGACTACGTCCTTCGGAAAGCACTATTGCGACTTCGGAAATCTCGGCATTTGCGTCCGGAATTAGTAAATCGTGTCACCGATTGGAAGAAAGACATCCTCGAACTGTCGGTGGCCGAGGCGAGAAATCGCTTGAAGGATATTCCGAAACGCCCTGGCGTCTACATTTTCCGCGACAAGACTGGTTTTCTCTACATTGGCCAGTCGAACAACTTGAGGGACCGCATTACGAAACACTTGACGGAGTCGGATCGAAAGTCGCTCGCGAAGTATCTTGTCGAGCACGGCGATTCCGATCTCACTTTGGAGCTGCACGTATTTTTGGAAGGGTCTCCTGCAGAATCGACGGTGATTCGCGAAGCCTACGAAAGCGAACTGATCCGCTCGCGAAAGCCTAGATTGAACCTCGCTCCTTGATTTTATTGATCTTACCGAGCAGTCGGCTCACTTGTCGAAGCCAATTTGATTTCCCCTGATCGAATTCAGCTTGCCAGCATTATCGAGACAATAATCCAGCTAGCGACCGGAAGAAATCTATCGGTGAACTTCATTTTCGACGTACAATATGGAGCTGGCAGGTTTCGCGTGGACGAAAGAATGGCTGATGGGGAGTCGTAGGCGATGAGATCGAAAGTTCTGAAGTCGGCAATGCTAACGTGCGGACTTTTGTTTTTATCTGGGAACGCCACGGGGCAGGATATCTTTCAAACTCTGAAAGACGCCTTTGGTGGCCCCTCGAATCCTGGTGTTCAGGGCTCTGTGGACTCTTCGTCGAGTGACGACATCACCGTCGAAAGCTTGCCTCCACCTAAGAAATCGGAGGACATGCCTGCCGACAATCCATTTATCTTCCGTGATGAAAATAAATCTGGTACGCAGTTCGAACTGGGGTCGCGGGATCCATTGCATCCAGTTATTCCTCTGCCTGAGGAGCCGGGCAACATCGTCATCGAATTGGAGGAACCGAATGCGCCAGGCTATTTGGGCATTATCGGCGAACAAGTTGCTGGTGGTGGCCCAGGAATTCGAGTTTTCGAAGTCACCAAGGATTCGCCAGCATGGAAGGCTGGTTTTCAACAGGGAGATCGGATTGTTGCCGTTGAAGGAAAAGCGATTCGCGATTTCGATGATTTTGCTCAAATGATCGCTTCCCAAGGAGCGAACAAACCGGTCCGTATATTGATTCAGCGGGGAAGTCGGACCATCGAAATGGTAGTTGTGCTCGCTGATCGAGCCGTCGCATCTCGAATCGCAAACGAGTGGCCGACAGTGCAACAGCCTCTCGTAGTCCCATCGGTCGATCGACAAGTGCAAGGAGACCCTTATTTAGGTGTTTCGGTTTCGACGCTTAATCTGATTTCGAAGCGGCAGCATAACATTCCGGTATTTCGAGGTGCGCTCATTTCTGCAGCAGCTCCCGGCTCCCCAGCTCATCGCGCCGGTCTCCGCGCCGGGGACTGTATCGTCGAGATTGCTGGAAACGCAGTTCAATCCGCAGGCGACGTTCAGGAAGCCATCGACAAACTCAGCCCTGGGCAAATAACCAGGATCGCGTATTATCGGGGAAGAGACTTATCCCATGTTTCTGTTGTTCTTGGGAATTCCTTGCCTAGCGGACAGCGAGTTCCGCTGAACGACAGCTGGAGCGGGACGACGATCAGTCCCGAGTATGTTCGAGAACTCCAAGATCAGTTGATGCGAGTACAACGAGAGCTCGACGACACTCAGGCGCGGCTGCGAGAGTTAGAACAACGGCTGGAGGACTCCGATCGCCGGCGCCGACGATGAGCTGAAGGATGTGGCATTCCATCATGTTGCGAATTATTCCTAGAATCATCTTCAGTCTGATCTTCTTAGGGCTCTCGCCTCAGACGCATCTTCTCTCGGTCAGAGCGAATGGCGAAACTAGGTCTGATGATCAGCTCGAACAACGGATCGCTGCCCTCATTCAACAGCTTGGGTCGGAAAGTTATGCGGCCCGTAAACAAGCGGAGCAGTTGTTGATACAGATCGGAATTCGCGCGATGGATCAATTGCAGATCGCCGCATTGCATTCCGATCCGCAGATTGCCAGTTCAGCGCTCTATGTACAACAGAGTATTCCGCAAGTTTGGGTTTGGGAGTCGGACCCGTTCTCGGTTCAGCAAATTCTTGAAGGTTACGGAGCGGCCGACCCGACGGATCGCGGTGCTCGCATTGAACGACTCGCTTATTTGGAGCGCGGCGAAGGCGTTCAGGCTCTATGCCGAATCGTTCGATACGAGATCCAAACGTTTTTGAGTCGACTAGCGAGCTTGCATGTGATCAAACTCTTGGACCGACTACCTGAGGATCAAGCAAGGGCTTCTCTGAAAGTCGTCGAGGAGATGCTGGGAGATAGTCCGCGCGATCCTGCGATTTGGCTTCGCAAATTCGCCGAAGAGCAAAGATTGGGCAACTTTGATCTCGATTGGTGGAAAGAACGGCTCGCCGATGAGCAAGCGTTGCTGCGATCGCTGTCGCGCGAGACGAGGAAGTCGATCGTCACCACGGCCTTCGAAATCGTCTGCGAAAGAGCCATCGCACACGGTCACAGGGAAGCGGCCATCGATATCGCACGATCCATGATCGATTGGATCGACATGAACTCGTATCGGTTAACCGATGTTTGCCGCTGGTCGATCGCGCACGGTATTCCGGAGTTTGTCTCCATCTTGGCGACTGATTATCCGGCACTTGTGCACCGGTTTGAGCAAGAACCTGAATTGGGCTACCTGCTGGCCCATAGCCTTTGCGTGCGAGGCCGAAATGATGAGGGAGAACTTCAGGCCAAAAAGGTCTTCGCACGCAGTCGACCTGAGGGCAGTCCAACGCAGGTTGAACGATATACGGTCGCTGTGGGGCTCGGTCAAATTGGCTGTTTTGATTGGGCGGAACGAGAGCTATGGTCGGCGATCGACAAAGCCGATCTGACATCGCGGGCAACCCACACCTGTCTCCATCTACTGAGCGAATATCTCGTCGACGGTCAAGCTTTCGGAGCGGCAGCACGAGCTTGGCAACCCATTATCGATCGTTTGGAAAATGAGCCACTCTTCGCGAGACAACTCACGCAGGAGTTCCTGGGGGCTTTTGATGGGCAGGTTCTACCTTACATCAAAGGGCATTATCAATACTACCTGGCCATGGACGCGAAACAGCGAGGAGATTGGGAGACATGTCGACTTCATCTGAGTCAGGCTGTCGATCTCTATCATGAGAACGTCGACTTCTACATTGCGCTCGATCAGGTCGAAGGGGATGAAGCCTGGAAGCAATCCGCTCGAGAACGGATCGATCGCGCCATTCGCCGGATCGGTGAGAAGATCCAGGAGGTACGGCTGTTTGCTGCTCAAGGTGGTCCACGCGAAGTCGCCAGCGTCCAAAGCGAGTTAGCACAGCTCTTGAATGAAAGTGCCTGGCTCAGTGCGAATACTCATGGCGATACGGCAGAAGCCTTAGCCTTCGCGAAAGAAGCTTGCAAGTTGAGCCCCAACGTTGCCGCCTACGTGGATACGCTTGCACGAGCCTACTTCGCCGATGGCCAACTCGAACGGGCGGTCGAAACCCAAAAACGAGCGGTTGCTATGGACGTTCACTCCCGTTCGATGAAACGACAACTCGAATTGTTCGAGCGAGCGCTCGCGGAAAAGTCTCAGAAATCAGCACCATGACATGAACGTAGTCACTTCTCTGAAAAGTTCTCGTCGCACCCATTTGAAAGTATTAGCTGCTGCAGGATGCAGTGCGTTCAAGCAATACACGCCACTTCTTGCAAGAGACGATGAACCTTTCGTTCGAGCGACCGATGGTGATCGAAGAAAAGAACCGAACTGGTCCGAAAGGCTAACTGTCCGTGTAGGCAATCGTGATGGCGATATGATTGGCCGTGACGATAAAGTCATCCAGGCAGCTCTGAATTATGTTGCTCGGTTGGGTGGTGGAACCGTCCTCTTGCTTCCCGGAGAGTTTACCTGTCGGAATGCGGTTGTCCTCCCATCGAACGTTCGATTGAAAGGAAGTGGGGCAGAGACCGTTCTCACCAAGATTCCTTCCGAAACCGTTCCACTTGCGGATGACTCCGATTGGTACGATCAAGAGATCACCCTACGCGAGCGAAAGGATTTTCGCGTCGGTGATGGCGTCGTCCTCCGAGCCAAAAATCCTCACCACGGTGGCGACACCGTCATCAAGCGAACCATCGTCGCAGCCTCTGGAAACCGTCTGAAATTGGATCGAGGTTTGCGCGAGAATCTGTGGCTGGGCGGAAATCCGATCTGCTCTTCCTTGTTTCCGATACTTACCAGCGAAGATCATTCAGACATGGTCATCGAAGATTTCGTGATCGACGGCAATCGCGAAAATAATGAAAATTTCAATGGCAATTATGGCGGCTGCATCTTTTTGCAGGACTGCACCGATGTTCACATTCGACGCGTCGAAGCGAGGAACTATAACGGTGATGGCATCAGTTTTCAAATCTGCCACGATGTGGTTGTCGAAGAGTGCTACAGTCACGACAACACGGACTTAGGCATTCATCCCGGATCGGGCTCCCAGCGTCCACGACTTCTCCGCAATCGAATCGTTGGGAATGCTCAGGGTATCTTCTGGTGCTGGGGGGTGAAGTTCGGCATTGCTGAAGGAAACGTGATCGAAGACAACCGATTGTACGGAAGCTCGATTGGGCACAACGATACGGACAACATCATGCGAGAGAACACCATTCGTGGAAGCGGACGCTTTGGACTCCTGTTTCGCGATGAATCAGGCGGTGTCGATTTCTATCCCAATCGCAATACCATCGAGCGGAACCGGATCGAAAACAGCGGCGGCGAGGATGGTGTTGCCATCGAGATTCAGGGTAAGCCCGAGGGGCTGAAAATCCTCGACAACGAAATCGTCGAGTCGCGCGGACCGTCAAGCCGAATCGGCATTCGTATCCATGCGGGCGTTCGGAGCATCGAACTTGCGAGTAATCGAGTCCAGGGAACGGCGGAGGCGGTGGTCGACCTGCGAGAGAGAGGCCAATCATGAGTCGCCTGGACGATTTGGTTCTCTTGGATGAATACGTTCAGAACATCGCCTTGAAGCGGCACATGTTTGCCGTCGAGGCGGCGATGGAGGCTTATGCTGTCAAGCTGGGGCAGGATCGAGAGGTTTGGCGGACGGTCGGACTTCTCCACGATTTCGATTACGAACGCTGGCCAAATCCGCCGGACCATCCTCTTCAGGGAAGCCTCATTCTGCGGGAGCGGGGTTACTCCGACGAGATCATTTATGCGATCAAATCGCATGCGGATTACCTCACCGACTGCCCGCGAATATCACTGCTTGATAAAGCTCTTTATGCCTGCGACGAGCTGTGTGGATTTCTCACCGCTTGTGCTTTGGTTCGACCGGAACGACTCGAGGGGCTCACGGCAAAAAGCGTTCAAAAGAAACTGAAACAAGCAAGCTTCGCCGCCGCAGTCAATCGCGACGATATCCGCCGAGGAGCCGAAGAGTTCGGTGTCGATCTCAATGAGCATATCGATTTTTGCATCCGCGCCATGCACTCGCGCGCCGAATCGCTGGGCTTAGTTGCCAACCTCACATCCCAGAGCGATTAACTCATGGATCTGCGTTTGAGCTTCGATTTGTCGTTAGATTCTGCGCGAGATCGCCTGACCTAACAGCAAAGAAGGTGCCGACCAATAACCCGCAGATAAGATGAGGCATCCAAGCCGACCAGTCGAGGTGTCACAAGCTAGCAGGAGACGCGAGCGACAAAACTCGGTTGCCTTTTTACATTGGCTAAGAATCGACGCGAGCGACAAAAGTCGCCTGAAGCGAATGTAAAAGGGAGCCAACTCAGGGCTCTCATTTCTCGCATGAATTACAAGTCTGAGTCAATGCGAAAGGAAAACCGAGAGCAATCGCTTGTGTCCCAACCGACTCGTTCGCACGGACCCGGTCCGACCATTTCGTGTGGCGAACTTGTTTACAACTACAAGGTCATTCGCTGCGTTCGATCAGCATGGCTACGGCTTCGCCGCCGCCTAGACAGAGGGACACGATGCCGGTCGTCGCATCCCGTGATAGAAGATTGTGAATGAGTGTTACCAGGACGCGTGCACCGCTACAGCCTAGCGGGTGGCCAATCGCGATGGCTCCTCCGCTGATATTGAGCCGTGACGGATCGATGTCTAGTTGTCGTTGGCAGGCAATCGTCTGCGATGCAAAGGCTTCGTTGATTTCAAAGAGATCGATATCACGGACACTTCTTCGGGCCTTATCGAGGGCTTTTTGAATGGCTCCGACAGGTGCGATGAATAAATCCGATGGAGCTTGAGCATGAATAGCGTGAGCGAAGATTCTAAACTTCCAAGGGACACTTAAAGACTTTGCAACCGAGTCGCTTACCACGACGGCGGCGGCTCCACCATCGCTGAGCGGGGAAGCATTTCCTGCAGTGACCGTCCCGGTAGGATCAAACGCCGGACGAAGTTTCGCCAGGGTCTCCAAGGACGTATCGCGTCGAGGTCCTTCATCTCGATCGATGACATTGGACAGTTTGCCGACGACCACGGTTACCGGCACGATTTCCTGTGCGAAGTGTCCGGCATCCTGAGCGGCAAGAGCTCGCTGATGACTTTGGAACGCCCACGCATCCTGGTCCTCCCGAGAGATGCCGAACTGTTTCGCGGTTGCTTCGCCGTAGCATCCCATCGAAGTCTTTCCCATGCTGCATCGGAGTCCATCCCAATCGACGGCATCTTGCATCGTTTGCGGGCCGTACTTCCAACCGGATCGGCCACCAAAGAGTACATGTGGCGCGGTGCTCATGCTTTCCATGCCGGCTGCCACGACACAGGACCACTCACCCGCTCGAATGGAAACATCCGCCAACATGGCAGCATACAGACCCGAACCACAGACTTTGTTTACGGTGATGGCACCGATGGAATCGGGAAGACCGGCGGCCAAACTGGCTTGCCTGCCCGGAGCTTGACCGATGCCGGCAGAGACAACATTTCCAACAATGGTCTGATCGATATGAGCGGGGTCTATCCCTGCTCGGCGGACGGATTCGCGAATGGCTTCCGCCCCAAGCGTGACGGCCGAGACCGACGCAAACCCTCCGAGATAGCGACCAACAGCCGTTCGACAAGCAGAGATGATTACGGACGAGGACATGCTAGTCACCTCGATGATGAGTTCTACAATAGGTGGCAGGAAAATGAAATCGTAAACGTTCACGACTCACGCGCGGGCCGCCGCAATTTTGGCGGTTGGAACGGATATGTTTCGCCAAGTTGTCATTCGCCAAAATTGCTCTGGCCCTGCGGTTAAACGAAGAGCCTGACTCCATTCGTGAACGCTTACACAGAATCTTAAGAACTTTCCCTGATTTTGGCCACCCAAGGCAACTTTCATGAGCACGATTCTTTGGTCACCCAGTCCGGCCGCAATCGAGTCAGCGAGGATGCAAGACTTTGCCGGTAAATTTGCGCGAGACTTAGGCGTATCGGCGTTTGCCGATTATGCAGAGTTCCACGCGGCGAGCGTAGCGCACTCGGATCGATTCTGGTCCTTGGTCTGGGATGAATTCAAGGTCATAGGAAATCCCGGGAATTCCATCCGCATCGACGGAGAGCACCTGACGGATACGAAGTGGTTCCCAGACGCCACTCTCAATTTCGCAGAAAATTTGCTGCGCCCTGATTTGTGTTTGGGTAGCGAAACAGGTAACAGCATGGCGATCATTTCTTGCGACGAACAAGGAAACCAGACGGTCATTACGCGAAACGAGCTATACCGAAAAGTTGGATCGTTGTCGCGAGCGCTGATCAGCATGGGGATCGGCGTCGGAGATCGCGTTGCTGCGGTACTTCCCAATCGTTCGGAAGCTGTCATTGCGATGCTTGCGACAACCGCCTTGGGAGCGATCTGGAGCTCCTGTTCCCCCGATTTCGGCGCGGATGCCATCGCGGATCGGTTCGCGCAAATCGAGCCAAAAGTATTGGTGACCACGACGCGATGCCAATACAACGGCAAGGAGGTTCGAGCTTGGGAGAAAGTGCAGCAGGCCCGCTCGCGGATGACTTCGCTCCAACGGATCATTTTCACCGACGAACTGCCAGATAAGCCGAGTGATCTGGAATTTCATCTGTTGGCAAACTTGCTGCAGGAGCCGAATGCAGCTATTTCGTTCGTCCGTGAAGGCTTTTCACATCCGGTCTACGTTCTGTATTCCTCTGGGACGACCGGCGCACCGAAAGGAATTGTCCACGGAGCTGGAGGGACACTACTTCAACATTTGAAGGAGCATCGGTTGCACGCCGACATTCGAGCTGGAGATCGAATGATGTACTACACAACGACAGGATGGATGATGTGGAACTGGTTAGTATCGGTCCTCGCGAGCGGCGCGACGGCGATTCTGTACGATGGCTCGCCTTTCTATCCCAGTTGGGAGAAGCTTTTTCAGATCGCTGAGGAACATTCGGTCACGCATTTCGGGGCCAGTGCCAAGTATTTCTCTGCGCTAGAGAAAGAGGGGGCCGTCGTGAATGCAAACTTCCCGCTTGAGCGCCTTCGAATGATCCTATCGACTGGTTCTCCTCTTCTGCCGGAGAGCTTTGACTACATTTACGATAAAATTTCTCGATCGGCATGCTTAGCGTCTATCTCCGGAGGGACGGACATCGTTTCGTGCTTTGTTTTAGGGAATCCGACACTCCCGGTGCGGCGGGGTGAGATTCAATGCAAAGGACTGGGAATGGACGTGGCAGTATTTGATGACGGAGGATTGCCGATTGTTGGCACCCAGGGGGAACTGGTTTGCCGCAACGCCTTTCCCTCCATGCCAGTCAGCTTCTGGAATGATCCGGATAAGCGTCGCTATCGAGCCGCTTACTTTGAAGTTTTCAACAACGTGTGGTGCCACGGCGATTGGGCGGAGGAGACCGTGGATGGCGGCTACATCATCTACGGTCGTTCTGACGCTACTCTCAACCCCGGCGGCGTTCGCATTGGAACGGCTGAAATTTACCAGCAAGTCGAGGCGTTCCCCGAAGTGCTCGAGTGTATTGCAACGGCCTTGCGGCGCGATGGAGATGAGCAGATCGTCTTGTTTGTTCGAACACGTTCTGGGACGATTTCCAGCGAGATTGAATCGGGGCTGCGTCAAAGAATTCGAGAGAACTGTTCACCGCGACACGTCCCAAGTCGGATCCTTTCGGCTTCAGATTTTCCCAGGACGATTAGTGGAAAACTGTCCGAGATCGCTGTCCGCAACGCTATCAACGGACTTCCGATTCGAAATGAAGCTGCTTTAGCGAACCCCGAATCCCTAGCCTACTTTCGTTCGCTACAATGGTGATGTCTTTTCTTCGGCGATCGTCAGGTGAAGATATATCGGCCCGCAAGATGTGTGAGAGACCGGACATTGGTTTCGTGCTCACGCAGCGGATTAGGATAGGTATTTCTTTACATGCAGATCTCCCAACACTTATTTCCTTCCTTGACGAGATGAGAAGTGTGCTGAACCATGAGTAAGGTCGATATTCCACTTCGCAAAATTGATCATGTTCGATTCTTTGTTGGCAATGCTCGGCAATCCGCCTATTTCTACCGCAACGCCTATGGATTCGACGTCGTGGCGTATGCAGGACTGGAAACGCGAGTCAAGCATGAAGCTGGCTATGTACTGCAACAGGGTGGCATCACTTTTGTGCTCATTTCTCCACTTCGGGCGAGTCATCCCGATGCGTATCGGTTGATTCAGCATGGAGATGGGGTCATCGATATTGCGTTGCAAGTCGACGATGTTCGACTTTCTTACAATTTAGCGGTCGAGCGGGGGGCGGTCGGCGTTCGCGGTCCGACCTTGCTCGAAGACAAGCATGGGACTTATGAATTCGCGACGATCCGAGCTTACGGCGACACCACGCACACGTTCGTGAATCGCGACAACTACCACGGAGCGTTCGCGCCTGGGTTCGAAGCGATCGATCCGACTAGGTACAACCCAGCGACTTATCATCCTACTGGTTTGTTGGCAATCGACCATATCGTCGGGAACGTGGAAGAAGGGAAGATGAATGAATGGGTCGAATTCTATCGGCGCGTCCTCGGATTCGAGCAACTCGTGTCGTTTGATGACAAGGACATCTCCACAGAGTATTCGGCATTGATGTCCAAAGTCGTGCAGGGAGGCAAGGGACGCATCAAATTCCCCATCAACGAACCGGCTCAAGGGAGACGCCGAAGTCAGATCGATGAGTACATCGACTTTTATGGCGGAGCAGGAGTGCAGCATATTGCGATGAACACGAACGACATCATCGCGACCGTGCGAGCATTGAGAGCCAATGATGTCTCGTTTCTACGAGTTCCGCGAACGTATTACGACAACTTGAGAGATCGCGTTGGTGACATCCGTGAGGACATCAGCGAGCTTGCGGAGTTGGGGATCTTGGTCGATCGCGATGATGAAGGATACATGCTTCAGTTGTTCACGAAGCCAGTTCAGGATCGTCCGACCCTGTTCTTTGAAATTATTCAACGTGAGGGAGCGAAGAGCTTCGGCAAGGGAAATTTTAAGGCTCTGTTTGAAGCAATCGAACGAGAGCAAGAATTGCGGGGCACGCTCTAAAGGAACATCATGCCCGAACCCCTGCCACCCGTCGTCAGCATTCGCGACTTCTATGCTTTTGAACAACACGTCAAGACTTGTCGTGCGCATCGAGGACTGTCCATGGTTCCTCAGTGGTATGAAATTCCTGTCTTCTACTTTTCGAATCCGGCGTCGGTCATCGGAGATGGCGATGAGGTCTGGGCACCCGTGGGGAGTTACGAACTGGATTTCGAGTTGGAACTGGCGTGTGTGATCGGGCATCCGGTGAGCAACCTCGAACCGACGGATGCTGCGATGGGGTGCGTATCTGGATTCACAATCTTCAACGACTTTTCGGCGCGCGATCTTCAGCGCAAGGAAATGTCGATCGGTTTAGGTCCGTGCAAGAGCAAAGATTTTGCGAATGCGCTGGGGCCACACCTGATACCGTTCAAGGACTTGGAGCCCTTTTACCGCAATGGTCGACTGCATTTGTCCATGGAGGCTCGCGTGAATGGTAAGGTCTATTCCCAAGGCAACTCCGGTTCGATGCACTGGTCTTGGCCCCAGTTGCTTGAGTACGCTAGCCGTGACACCGTTCTCTGTCCCGGCGATGTGCTGGGATCAGGAACCGTCGGCACGGGTTGTATCCTGGAGCTAACTCCGGAGGTCGTTGGCGGATGGCTGAAACCTGGCGATGTCGTCGAATTGGAGATCGAGCACATAGGTGTGCTCACCAATCGCATCGTCGAACGACCTGCAATCTAAAGTTGCACATCAGAAGGCAGGAGGATCACAACATGCCGCAGTACATGCGATTGGGAGCGATTCCCGCGAAGCGACACATCGAGTTGGCGCATGAACCTGGATATCTGGGTGAAGGAATCTACTACGAGGAAGTTGTTACAACCCAGGGCTTTGGTCGCGCTTACAGCATTCAGTATCATTTGCGACCGCCGACTCGAGTCCGATCTGTTGAGTTTCTTCTAGAACGGCCAATCGCGATTCAGCAACAAGCGTTGCGCCACGTTCACCTGAAATCTGCTAACATGCCCGGCGTTGGCGATGTCATCACGGGGCGTGTTCCTATGTTTATCAATAGTGATGTCACCTTGTGGCGCTGCAACCCAATCGAGCAGCAAGCGGATCTCTATCGGAATGCGCTTTGCGATGAAATTTTGTTCGTCCACCGAGGGCGTGGGAAGCTTTTAACAGGCTATGGAGTCTTGCCGTTCGCCGAATACGATTACATCGTGATTCCCAAATGCACCACCTATGAAGTGCAGTTTGAGTCGATGGAACCGAATCCGCGGCTGTTGGTGATCGAGTCGACATCGAACATCGGATTTCCACCTCGTTACATTAACCCTGATGGTCAGTTCCGCTTGGGGGCGCCCTTTTGTGAGCGGGACTTGCACGGTCCTGTGGAACTTTACACGTTGGATCGAGAAGAAGATACTCCTGTTCTGATCAAAGATGGAGCCCGATGGAACCGCTATGTCTTGGCGCACCATCCCTTTGACATCGTTGGCTGGGACGGGTTTGTTTTTCCATTTACCTTCAATGCGGACGATTTCGAGCCGATCACTGGAACGATTCACCAGCCTCCCCCCATCCATCAAACGTTTCAAAGCGATGGATTCGTCGTATGCACCTTTGCTCCTCGCATGTTGGACACGCACCCCAAAGCCATCAAAATTCCGTACGCGCACAGCAACGTAGAATCCGACGAAGTCTTGTACTATGTGCGAGGCCAGTTTGGAAGCCGTCGCGGAGTGGAAGAAGCATCGTTGACGCTCCATCCTCACGGCATACCGCATGGTCCACATCCTAGAACCATCGTCGCCAGTCGTTCCATGACGCGCACCGACGAGCTTGCGGTGATGGTGGACACGTTCCGACCTCTCTATGTGGCTGAGGATGCCATGAGTTTAGATGATCCGAACTATCCCCTTTCTTGGCTTGACTAGAATACGAAAAGGACACCATGGAAATAGATGTATCCGCCAGTCCTGTGATCGACGTCTATCAAATGCTCGTCGGACTGGTAACCCCGCGGCCGATTGCGTGGGTGACGACAGTGAATCGATCTGGCATGGTGAACCTGGCACCCTTTAGCTTTTACAACACCTTTGGGGCGAATCCACCGGTCGTCGTCTTTTCGCCAACGCTTCGCCGCGACGGAAGCAAGAAGGATACCCTCATCAACATCGAAGCGACCAGAGAATTCGTCATCAATGCATCTACCTGGCAACATGCACAAAAGATCAATCTCTCATCGAAGGAACTGCCACCCGATGAGAGTGAGGTCGAATTGATCGAAATGGACGTCATCCCTTCGAGCAGAGTCCAACCGCCGCGATTGAAGGATTGTCCTTTCGCGTTGGAATGCGAATTAATTCAGGTGCTTTCGATCGGGGACGGTCCGATTGCTGCCAACTTAGTGATCGGGCGAATCGTCTTTCTTCACATCGATGATCGCGTTTTGGATGAAAAGGGGAAACCCGATCCTAAGAAACTGGATTCGATCGCTCGACTCGGTGGCGACTATTGGTGCCGAACAACCGATTTGTTTCAACTTTCTCGGCCATGAATTTTGGCCATGCATGCGCTCCGAACGCAGGCCAGAGCAGATTTGGCAAACGGAATCGTAAACGATCCGTCAAGTTGTCCGTCATCAAATTTGCTCTTGCCCGGCGGTAAATCGATGACGGCGGGCTTGCTCCTGCATAGGTACGCGGGTTCCATGGTCGCATTCAGGGCGACACTACAATCTCTAAATCCTCGCGAGATTCGAAGTGGTACTACATCAGCTCTTTCTCGGTGAGCTGGGGTCTACTTCGAGGCGGCCAGAAAGCGATGGCTAGGATGGCTGCTGCAGCGAGGGCAATGTACATCGGCACTTGAAACAGAGCAGAATAATTCGTCGTTCCCTCAACAGCGAATTTCTTGTCGTGAAGATAGGGAGCAAACGAATTCGCCACGAAGGGACCGGCACCCAGTATCATGAAATTAAACAGACCTTGCGTGCTAGAGCGAATATCCTTCGGCAAGAACTCATCGACGAAAATGTAGACCGTTGCAAAAAAGAATGCATAGCAGATTCCGTGCAGTACCTGTACGGCAATGATGACTGCGGGGATGTCAGGTAGAAATGCAAAGACGGCAAATCGAACGGCGTGTCCAAGGATCCCGATGATCATGGTTAATCGCCATCCGAGTCGGCTGAGGAAGAATCCAAGCACGGCCATGGTCAGAATCTCGGCGATTTGACCGATGCTCATGATCGGCATAATCCACTTCTGCTCGAAGCCAATACTGGTCAAAAACCGCTCGGTCCAACTGAAGTACAATTGGTGGACGCCGGCATCGATGAACGTGACAATCCACAGGACCAGGATGCAGGGAACAGCGAGAGAGTTCGTCGCTTTGAGAATGGCTGTAAAACCTGCACCTTCACCTTTCTTTGGTGGCGTGTGGGGAAGCACCAAGCTGAACGCGGCGAGTACCAACGACGCAATGCCAGCAACGACAAACGTCCAACTGACCAGCGATTTGTCTTGGCTCCCAAGCAAAAAGAACATCGGCCAGGCCGCAGCGATCCAACCGACCGTTCCTCCCATGCGGACCAATCCGAACTCTTTCGAGGCATCTTTCAGCGCATTGAACGCGATCGAGTTCGTGATCGAAATCGTAGGAACATAAAAGAAGCAGTGGACAGCCATCAAAATCAAAAAGGGAGTGAACGATGTCGTTTGGCTAAGCCCCAGTAGCGCTAGCCCGCCGATGAGGTGAAAAATGCCCAAAGTCTTTTCGGCTGCCAAAATGCGATCTGCAAGCTGATTGCCAAAGAACATGGCAAGGACCGCTGCTAGCGGAAACATGTTTAAGACCCAGGATTGCTGCGCTCCATCGAATTTGAGATGAGGCAGGTACCCGAAGACAAGCGGAAACCAAGCCCCCCAGATAAAGAACTGGAGAAACATCATGATGAACAGAAAAGGGAACTGGGACTGGCCGTTGGTGCCATTCGTGTGCGGGGAAGTTGCGGTCATGTTGAAGCGTCTCTCAATGGTGAGCCAATGCGGAAACCGAGGTTGAGGATGAAGAAGAGCATCCAATAATGGCAGGCCGACGATTTTTTTCAATCGGTCTTCAGCATCCCCACCAAGAAAATATCGATTTGGACTGTCAGGGCTCGAGGGGAGCCGGACGTTCGCGAGTCACGACTGGCACTCCCAAAAAGTCCAATTTCGGCTGTTGCTGAGTCGAGCAATGGAACGAACCTAGCCCCCAAACCAAAGATCGAGAATCGATCGGAACGATCTTGCGAGTCGAGAACAACTCGCCAAGTATTTTGACCGCCCCTTCATCCGTCACAGAATTCCTAAATTGTGGAACCAGCACAATTTCATTGGCGATATAAAAGTTGCAGTAACTTTCAGGTACTCGCTTTCCTTGAACGAAACGCGGCGGAGGGATGGGAAGCTCGACAATGTCGAATTGGCGGCCTCGTGCGTCAGTCACTTGTTGAAGACACTCCAGTTGGCGATTCAAGGGCAAATGATTCGAGTCGTCGATCGAATTGGCAACCGCTGCAACCACGAGGCCGGGGCGTACAAATCTCACCAGTTGATCAATGTGGCTGTCCGTGTCATCTCCTGCCAGAGAACCGCCGTCGATCCACAGAATTTTCTCGACGCCAAGTTTGGTTTTCAATTCTTCTTCGACTCTCATCTCGCTCCAAAAAGGATTGCGAGACGCTGCCATCAGGCACGATCGAGTCGTAAGGAGCGTTCCTTCGCCGTCCGTTTCGATCCCGCCTCCTTCCGCGACTAATGTCGATGGAAGTCGAAGGCAATGAAGGATCGAACAGATGCGTCGAGCAGCAGCTGTGTCGGAATCGTGCGGGTGATACTTGTTGCCCCACGCATTGAATACCCAATCGATGCCCACCAGCGATTGCTCAACACAGTCGAAAACAAACGTCGGTCCGTAATCGCGAATCCAACAGTCATTGGTAGTAACTCGATGGATGTGGACATTAGGACAACCGTGAAGCATGGATTCTGCTTGAGCGAAGGCATTCGGCGGTCCACCAAGGACATGCACCGTCTCGACTTCCGCTAATGTTCGTATCACCCGTTCAAACGTTGCCGGAACGCCTTCAAATGCCCCCGGCCAAGTGTCCGGATTGTGTGGCCAAGCAATCCAGGTTGCTTCGTGCGGATGCCACTCCGGAGCCCAATAGTAGCGGCTCGTCGTTCCAGGTGCGTTGTCCATCTAATCGATCCATCGGCGAGTCAGATCTTGATATGCGTCGATGCGACGATCTCGCAAGAAGGGCCAGTGCGTTCGCGTTTTATCGATTAAGTCTAACTGGCAGGCTGCCATACCAAATTCCTCTTGGTCGTGGCTGGCTCGGAACAGCAGATTGCCAGAGGGATCGGAGATGAACGACGCTCCCCAAAACTCGAGCTGACTTTCCATGCCGACTCGGTTTGCAGCTCCAACGAACACGCCGTTGGCAATGGCGTGCGATCGCATCATCGTCTCCCAAGCGGAATGCTGCGTCCGACCATATTCTGCTTTGTCTGGGCCAAACCAACCAATCGCCGTCGGGTAAAGCAAGATCTCGGCTCCTCGGAGGGCGAAGAGTCTCGCTGCTTCCGGATACCACTGATCCCAGCAAACTCCGACTCCAATCTTAGCGAATTTCGTTTCGGCGATCGTAAAACCAGTGTCGCCCGGCGTGAAATAGAACTTTTCGTAATAGAGTGGATCATCCGGTATATGCATCTTGCGATAGAAGCCCTTCATCTCTCCATCGACATCGTAGACGACGGCGGTGTTATGGTAGAGGCCGTGGCTTCTCCGTTCGAAAATCGATCCAGTGATGACGACTCCGAATCTCGAGGCAAATGCCGACAATCGCTGCGTGGTCGGTCCGGGGATCGGCTCTGCCCATGCGAATTGCTCATAGTCCTCCGCTTGGCATGGGTAGGGGCCTGTGAAAAGCTCTTGCAAGCAGATAATCTGAGCACCGTGTGCGACAGCTCGTTCAGCTGTGCTCAACGCTTTCTCCACGTTGGAATCCTTGTCGTCACCGCAGGATAGTTGTACGACAGCAAGTTGAACTGTACGTGAGTCGCTCATACTTGGATGCTCACCCAGTGGAATATAGCAAGGTGTCAGAATTGCGAGAACTACTATGTCGGATGAGCATACTAACAGCCCTAACCTGATTCGCAAGACGCCAAGCGGTGTATTTATCACCGCTTCGGATACGGGAGCGGGAAAAACTTTCGTGGCACGCTTGATCGTTCGGACATTGCGAAATCAAGGCCTGCGAGTTGGAGCCTATAAACCTGTCGCAAGCGGAGTGGACACAGTCGACGACTCGGACCCCTATTTGCTTTGGAAAGAGACCGATGGAAACGTTCCTTTCTCGGCGGTTTGCCCTCAAATTTTTCGAGAGCCTCTGGCTCCCTGCCTTGCCGCCGAACGCGAGGGGATGACCGTCAATGAATCCAAGCTCTTTTCGGGATATCAAATCATTCGCGATGCTTACGAACTAGTCATCGTCGAAGGTGCGGGGGGACTAATGTCGCCACTTTCTTGGAAAGTAAGCAACGCAAAGCTTGCCCAAGAATTGCAGCTACCACTTTTGGTCGTCGTTCCTAATCGCTTGGGTGCGGTCAACCAATCCCTCCTAACCATTGCAGCCGCAAAGCAATTTGGACTTGAAGTTCAGTGGTTGGTTCTCAATGCCATTTCTCGCGATCAAGAAGCTGCGTTTCAAGATCATCGCAGGATGATTGAACAACTCCTGAGCGATCTCAAGCCAAGAGTTTATCCAAAAATCCTCAATGTCGAGTTCGATGCTAAAGATCCAATCGAACTCTTCGAAGCAGCGAACCGCCAAGGCATTTAGCGTCGACGTGAGCGACCGCCACTGCCGCGTCGGCGATTGCCGCCGCCACCGCGATCGCCGCTACGATCGCCATGATCACGATTGCCACCGCCGCCGCCACGACCGGCGTATTCGCTTCGGTGTCCTCCGCTTCGTCCACCGCGATCTCCCTGTCGTCCACGGTCCCGGTCCCCGCGCGGACGGCGTTCGCCGCGATCGTCCGGTCCCTCTCCACGAGGCTCTTCCGGCTCAAACCCTTCGTCATCGTCACCGAACTCATCTGTACCTTCGTCATCCTTCGCAAACTCGTCCTCGATGCCAAGTTCTTCCAGAGCTCGACGCCTTGACAGCTTTACACGATCGTGATCATCGATATCAATGACCAACACTTGCATAGGATCGCCGACACGGCAAATGGTTTCGACATTCTGGACATAACCAGCCGAGAGTTCGCTGATATGGCACAGACCATCTCGTCCAGGAAGAATCTCGACGAAGGCCCCGAAATCGCGAATGCTGGTTACCGTGCCTTCGTAAATCTTGCCGATCTGAACCGTCGCAGTGCACGCCTCAACGCGGCTTAGCGCATCCTTCGCGGCTGCGGCATTGACGCTGGCAACAATCACGGTTCCATCATCATCGACATCGATCGTCGCTCCGGTTTCTTCCTGAATAGCTCGAATGTTCTTGCCGCCGGGTCCGATGAGCAATCCAATCTTTTCTGGATCGATCTTCGTGCGGAGGAGACGAGGCGCATAGCGACTCGTTTCGGACCGAGGTCGAGGAATACAAGTCAGCATCTTGCGAAGAATTTCAATTCTTGCTTCTCGCGCCTGCTTGAGCGTCCCTCGGATGATCTCTTCACTGATGCCATCGATCTTCAGATCGAGCTGAATTCCCGTGATACCATTCTGCGTGCCGGCGATCTTGAAATCCATGTCGCCAAAATGATCCTCGTCACCAATGATGTCGGTCAGCAGACAGAAACGATCACCATTTTGCTTATCGCGAACAAGCCCGATCGAAATGCCTGCCACAGGATTGGTGATCGGAACTCCGGCAGCCATCAACGCCAAACAACCACCGCACACGGTCGCCATCGACGAAGAGCCGTTGCTTTCCAAAATATCACTGATCACTCGAATCGTGTAAGGAAAATCATCGGGGTCAGGCAACACGGATTCGAGGCTTCGCTCCGCCAGGGCACCGTGCCCAATTTCGCGACGGCCAGGCCCGCGGATTGGCTTACATTCGCCAACCGAAAACGGAGGAAAGTTGTAGTCCAGCATGAATTTCTTGCTGTATTCCTCCATCAGGCCATCGACTCGCTGCTCATCGCGGGTCGTACCAAGCGCAACGGTAACCAATGCTTGCGTTTCACCGCGTTGAAACAGAGCAGAACCGTGGGTTCGGGGGAGCAAGTCCGTTTCGCATTCGATGTTGCGAAGGGATAGATTATCGCGTCCGTCGGGACGACTACCGGAGAGGATCAAAACTCGCATGACGCGACTTTCCAACTCGTGCCACACTCTGCTGAATGCAGCCGAGGAGATGGCATCCGGAGCAGTTGGATCTGGGATCATCTCGGAAATGGCAACAGCTTTCAACTGGTTGACCGCTTCGGCTCGCGCTTGCTTGCCTTCCGTCTGCTTGGCTTCCTTGAATCGTTCGTAATAGCGTTCCGTGACTTGAGCCAGCAGCGCCGAGTCGTCGATAACCGTGAAAGGAGCCTTGGTTGGCTGAACACGATCATACAATTCTCGCTGGAGACCGATGACTTCGCGAATCATGGAATGAGCGAACAGGATCGCATCCAGCATCTCGTTTTCTGGAACTTCCTGAGCGAACCCTTCGATCATGACAACTTCACGCTCATTGCCGGAAACAATCATGTCGAGATCGCTTTCCTCAAGCTGTTCCATCGTTGGGAACACGACGTGTTGACCACCGATGCGACCAACACGCACGGAAGCGATCGGTCCTTGGAACGGGAGGCTGCTGATAAATAACGCTGCCGCCGCACCATTCATGGCATGCACATCCGCATCATTCTGCATGTCGCTACTTAAGACCATCGATTGGACTTGGACTTCCTCGACATACCCAGAAGGAAAGAGCGGGCGAATTGGACGATCCATGAGCCGACTCGTAAGCGTTTCCTTAGTGGTGGGACGCCCCTCTCGCTTGATGAAGCCTCCCGGAAACTTGCCCGCAGCCGCCAATCGTTCGCGGTAATCACACGTCAGGGGAAAAAAGTCGGTTCCAGGTCGTGGCGAACCGGATGCCACGGCATTCAAAACGACTGTATCACCATATTGAACCAAGACACAGGATTCCGCTTGCTTTGCGAGTTGACCTGTTTCGAACGACAACACCGAATGCCCAATTTGCTTTTCAACTCGAATTTTCACGCTCTCATTCCT
Source organism: Pirellula sp. (assembly GCA_037440405.1). Taxonomy (GTDB): domain Bacteria; phylum Planctomycetota; class Planctomycetia; order Pirellulales; family Pirellulaceae; genus JANMGV01. Next base: position 24,221 of record JBBIUE010000047.1, read on the forward strand.
CTCCAACAGTTTCTCGGCACCGAGCAATTAAACAGACGACGCTCGGGCACCTCTCTCTTCATTCAACACACAACGACGAATACGTCTGTCGATCAAGCCAAGCAGACCGACCATTCAACCAACTCCGCGCCAAAACCCGCCAGAGAAAGAAAGCAATCAGCGAGTGAAACAGAACGATTCCGACGTCGAAACGCTTACTTTCGAATTCCCAACTTGGCAATTAGACTTCGATATCGTTCCGGGTCTTCACGACGAAGATAATCCAGCAGACGACGCCGACGACCCACCAACTGTAGCAATCCCCGTCGGCTCGAATAATCCTTCGTATTCTCCTTCATGTGTCCGGTCAGCGAATTGATCCGCTCCGTCAACAAAGCAACCTGGACGTCAGACGAACCAGAGTTAGCCTCGCTGCCGCCAAATTCCTTCACAATCTCCTGTACACGTTCTTTGGCTACGGTCATATTTCCTCAAAACCCTTACCGCCTCAACTTATCCTGCCAAGGGCTAAGCCAAGGTCACGAAACTCTCTGAAACCTTCTTTTCCACTTTTCTCAACGCCAAGAATTTAACCGATTCGTAAACGAACGCAACCGCTGATTTGCTTGACTTTTCTGCCCGAATCCAACTTGATTTCTGTTTGCAGGTGTTCCCAATGCTCCATCGACGGACGCTGCAAGAACGTCTTGAAGTTGCTTGCGTTTCCCAAGAACTCAGATCAAAGGCAGCAACCTTGGTCCATCGCGAATTGGCGAGAAAAGCACGGTTTGATGCGAGAAGCTGAAGGGCGAGAAGCTGAATATGCAAACTCTCGGTTTGGAGTCGAAAATCGCGAGTCGTTCGTTTCCATAAACACATGCTTCATTGCGGCATTAAGCTGTGGAGGGCTGAAGGGCAACTAAAAATCGAGCTGGCACCGCAGTCCAAAAGCGTCCGTCTCAGAGCGAATTAGGTCGTTTGAGAGGATCACCCCATTGCGAATGGGACGTGAATCTGCCCACGAATGGATGTAGTTGAAGACACACTTGCAATAGGGGTTCACATACCAATTCAAGCCGACGGTCATGTTCTGCATGGCTCCTCCGAGCACGGCCCCGTCGGTAACGTCGATGTAGGACCATCGGGCGGCGACTTCCCAAGCTCCCCATCCACCCCCCGATTTCGAAACGCTCTGAAACGGAATGACTCGATCGATCGCTCCGGCTTTTCGGTCGTAAGGTCGGTGCTCACCCGTCAGAAACCAGCCTACCTGGGAATATGCCCCACTGAAAAAGGCCTCGCCTACCGTCGACGTATCAACGAAGCAAACCATGGCCTCCGATTGCCAAGAGAATGGCCCTCGCACCCAAAGGGATTCCAGCCCACCCGTCTGAACCAAACTGGTTCCATCCAGAACGCCGGTATCGACAAAGAACGGAGTGCCGTCTGCAACATCAGGAACCGGCTGGCCACTTGTGCCGATCGGTTCTCCAGGAGGGACAACAAATTCTCCAACGTAGATTTCGGGCACACTGCGGAAGCGAGCTCGTTCGCGGGGCGGAGCGTTCAAAAATAGCCCACCCCGAAATGCAGATAATCCTCACCATGAGGTCCACAATGCCACGGGAGACATGTGATCCGCGCTGCCACGCCATTGCCGCCGACCGTGCTGAGGGAATTTCCAAACTGATCCTGTCCGGTCCTCATGTAGGAAAGGGACCAAGTCCAATTCTCGTCGTGTGAGTGATCGAAGAATCCGACGCCCAAGTGCCGGAACGGTGTAAATGCTTGAAACATTGTCGACCGTTCCATGAAGGTTGTGTACCGGAAACTACTTACGACCTCAAGGCTGAACGGGTGCTTCCACTGGCCCACTCGCACCGTTCCAAGTGGTCCCACTCCTTTGAAATCAGCCCAGAGATCGGTGAATGTTGGTCTTCCGAAGAACCCAAAATCCATTTGCATGAAATAGTCCATGCGATCGGAGACCGCGCCTTTCGCCCCCAAACGCGCTCGCCGAAAATCAGCTCCGCTCTCGATTCGACCGTAGGCATCGCGGCTCGCATCATTCTGATTGAACATCACTCCGTCAGCTTGAAAGACTCCGCTCAGCGTCACATTCGGCAGCTTCTTTTTTTCCGCGTTTGTCCTCTTTCGCGCTTCTTCTAGGTCCTGGACTCTTCGAGTCGCAGCATCCAAGCTTGATTCCAGTGTCGCCATGCGGGTCAGTATGTCCTGCTCGGTCGGGGCGAGTGAGATCGGATGGGCGCCGCCCGAGCTTGAAACACCTGCCGCGTTGGGGTAGAACTCCGCTGGAACAGCAATGGATGCGCTGCGCCTGAAAACTGGCTTTCACGAAATATCTGCTGCCCCACTGCATCTGGGCTGATCGCCGTCCAAAGGATGATCGTGATGGTTATCACACCGAACCAGTAGAGAGGCATTCGTCGGTGCCATGTCATGATGGAAAATACCTAATCCCAAGGGATGGGCGAACACCTCAATTTGTTCCAATGGTCCTTAGATCGGTTGAGATTCATTAAACATGTATATCGTCAGCTTCACCCTCTTTCGATCATTGACAGCGACGACGTTCCGCGACATTATCGAAGAACCTGCATCGTCTCAGACCAAGGGGAATGCTGGCAATTGCTAGTTCGTCGTGGTATCGAGTGACATCGTCGTGGTCTGAGCAAACGAACTTGGCACCCAACGGTAGCAAGAGACAATTCCAATCGATTGCTTCTGCACCACATCAAAATGCTGAGCCGTTTCTTGTGTTTTCTCAACGCTGTCTCTCGTATCTTGTAGAATGAGTGTAAGTGGAGACCCTTCGAAAAACTTAATTGGCTACGGCCGCGAATGAACGAGCGATTCGTTGATTGATCATCATCTGAGGATTGGGAGCATCGGCCATGAAATCATTCCCAATGCAGCTGATAGGTTAGGTTCCCAAGAAACGATTTCTCTATTTGGTTGTGTTTGTTAGCGCAATCGCTGTCGCTGCCTGGCATCGCCACTCCGTCTACTTATCCCTCAAGGACCTCCGACTTGTTTTTGCTACCTGCGGTCCCCATCCGGATCAAATGGTTAAAGACGTGATGAAAACGGTGCTCCGAAGCGCGCTTCAACTGGAAGCGAAAGACGACTTTGGTTTACATGTAGATGAAGTAGTAGAAAGCAAAATTTGCGATGCACTCCAAGCGGCTCGTGATGCGACGTTCCACGCGGCTCCAGGAAGGAAATTCAGTTTCGAAGATTTGGATCGAAGTGAATTCTTAGCAATTCTCGTTGCGGCTGATGACGATTTGAAAGATTTCAAGTTGGATCAACATTATCAGAACTTGAGAATTTTTTTGCGGTCCCGCTTTGTGCTTTCCTCTTCGGATCAAAAGATCATCCAACGATACTTAAAACTGGTTGACCATGATAACGATGGTTTGCCTTCCTTCATCTGGCGTCCGATGGAGAAGGCTGATCCATCTATATTGACTTACTACTCAGTCGATTACTTCGGATGGGCGGATCTTCAACGAGAAGAACCCCAACTTGTGCACGACTATACGTGGCGAAAATGGAAGATGGGTAGGCATCAAGAGACGTTCGATACAACGCTTATCGATCGCCATCTTGGTTTGATGCTGAAAGGCTGCTCATGGATCTTGTTTCGAAAAGCGATTTCACTGAACCTCAATCCAGATTCATCGAAGCAAGGTTCACGCTGAATGCATGGTGCATTGGCCTTGCTTCTTTCAAGATCATTCTGACAATCGAAACACGGCGGTTCTTACAGATCATCTGTAGCATCGGAGCGTCCTTGGAGGGACTTAGAGCCTATCCCAAAACCGTCGCCTTGCTCACGCTTCGGGCTTCCATTAGACGGTTTTGGGATAGGGACTTTTACCGACAGGTTCGAAGACGAGGGGAACCGGACACCTCGAACAGAAGTAGTGGTCGGTCTGGGCCGCGAGTTTGTGCTTGGGGAAGAGGCATGGCGAGTCGCTAAGCGGTATCAGCTTTTCCCATCGTGGACGCTGCAACGAGCCCACGTAAGTCGGACTGCGATCCTTGTCGTCTGGTTTTCGAGATCCTCGGAATCGAGCAACGGACTCGTGGCTACGTCCTCGTGGCAACCTATTCGATTGACCCTACTCAACTAATCACAGGATAATCATGGGAGCGAGGAAAGCTCCTCGGCGAGCTTAGGGTCGAAGGGTAGATTGCTGCGGTAGCGATCGAGAAGTTTGTTCGCCCATTCGCGTTGGGTTTCGTCGCTTGCTTCGACGACTTTCTCCTGCCAGCCGACGGCTTTATCGAACTGCCCATCCGCAGCGAAGGCAGCGGCAAGAGCTGCGAGGTTGCTTGGATTCTTGAAGTCGCTGAGCTCACATGCCTTGCTGGCGGACTCGATCGCTTGTTTTGGATCGCGGATTTTGGGGTCGTCGCACGTTGCCAGCAGCCACGCTTGGTTTTGATAGGCGAGCTCGTAAGTTGGAGCCAGTTGCAATGCCGTCCGATAATCGGCAGACGCTTCTGCAAATTTTCCCAGTCGCTGGTAGTTGTACCCTCGGTTGTTGTAGGCGACGGCCGCTTGCGGATTGCGTTCAATCACGGCGGAAAAATCTTTCACGGCTTGTTCGTGCTTCTTTTGAAGAAAGTAAACAAAGCCGCGTCCCATCCAGGCTGGCAACATCTTATCATCCAGTTCAATGGCTTTGGAAAAGTCGGCGATGGCTCGATCGAACTGATCGGTCATGCGATAAGCGATCGCCCGCTGTTCGTAAAGCGGAGCGCTTTCCGGATGCGCTTCGATAAGCTTGTCATAATCGCGAATCGCTTCGGCGAATTTTCCGAGGCGAACAAAGGCGGCTGCTCGATTGATGTAGACAACATCGTCCGCCTTGCCCTTGTCGATCACCGTTGAGAAATCGTCGATGGCCTTCTCAAAATCTCCCGTGGCCAGGTGGAATAGACCCCGCGAAGAAAAAGCATGAGCCGAGTCATAGCCCAGCTCAATCGCTCGATCGAAATCCGCGAGAGCCCGATCTCGATCATTCGCCGCCCAATACGCCGAACCTCGCAACGTGTACAGCCGTCCATCCTTCGTTTCCTTTTCGATCAAACGCGAATAGATGTCGACCGATTCCGGCAAGAGCGCCACATTCAGCTTCGCGACAATTCCTTTCTTGCCATTCGGAGTTTGAATGACGTATTTGTCGCCGCGATCCTCCAAGACTGTCAGTAAATCGCCGATCTCGATTTCATCAATGGTCTCTTCGCCAACCGCAAGCCGCATTTGAATCCGAGCCACGACCGGATCATCGGCGAACAGCCGATCTTCGATGACCACGACTGGAATCGTGAAAATTGCAAAGAACGAAAGGAAGGTGCGCGCTAATTGCTTCACAGTTGCGAAATCCAGGCCTTGATACATGTCTTGCCGATCAATGCGAGCCGCCCAACTTCAAACTTGATTCTGTCGCCGTACTCGCCAAATCGCGGCAGTTTTTCCAATTGCTTGAAGTTCAAGGCACCTCGTCTTGCCGAGTTATTCTAATTCAAGGTGGCCGACTTCAATCGGGCTTGCGAACAGAAATGAACAGTGGTTCGCTGCAGAAGGTATGTTTCATAACGAAATTGATGGCTACATGGACGTTCATTGTCACTAATTGCCGCTCGACCGAAGGAGCAGTTGGATCGGCTTTGATCGTGATAAAGCCTGAATTCTCGTCGGCACTCAATAGCGTTTTGCTACTCGCGACATCAACCGAAACACCTTTGGGGAGCGTGTTTCCGTAGGGCTGTTCCAAATGTTGCAGGATGAGATCGAGGGTTACATTCCCCTTGTAATCAGGAGCCCGTTCAATCGTAACGTCGATTCGTTGCGATTCTCCGGGTGCAAGTTGGATTTCCGTCGGACTCATGGCAATCGATCGGATATCCATCGGGCGAGCAACGGATACCGAGTGAAAAGTGACAGGATAATTTCCTCGCCCACCCCCTGGCGAATAGAACTCTTGAAAGGTCCGAGCCTTCGATTCTACAACCGTGCTTCGGCCCTGGTCATCGCTAAAAGTTGCGATTCCCTTGACCGTGATGTTCGATACACCCATGGGAGCGTCCGATGATGCCTTGAACAGGATGCAACCATCCTGAAGTTCAGGAAGAACGCGGCCAGCGATCGCATGAACTCCCTCAGGAAGACCATCGACATGAAGTTCGATCTCGCCCGCAAATCCATTCTTTCGCAAGGCTCGCACATAAAGAACGCTTCCCATTCCAGGAGCCAAGAGAGTCTTGTCGGTATCCAGTTGGAGTTCAAAGTGAGGCGAGGCGCGCTCCGCATCAATCGCATAGACAAATTCGCGACCGCCACGCTGATGCAGATCGCGAATTTCGAGCAAGTACTTACCATCCGCCGGAGCAGCCCAATTCTCGATGATCGAGTCCGCAGTCACCATGCGATCAACTGTGGCATCGTCCACTTCCAAGAGAACCTGCCCCTGTTCGTTGGTGATGCGAATCAAAGGGTCGAGCTCCGAAAGGGCGCGCCGAGCTATGACTTGGAAAGAAAACTTCTCATTTGCTTTGGCTTGAAATGGAAATCGGTCAACCTCATCGAATTCAGAAATCGTCCCGGACCATACTCCTGGGAAGGTAAAATCGCTAGGTTGCGTCGGCTCTTGCAATTCATTGCCTGCGGCCTCTTTGAGACGTTGCGTTTCCTCTCCAAGCGAATGCGTCAGTTGCTGCAAGACTTGCTCCTCTTGAATTGCATGTTCCGTGACGACGACTGGCACTTCATTCAAGGCGATGCCATTCCAATGAGGGACGGCCACATCCCAAACCTCATCTCCGCTAGACTTCGCGGTTACCGTTGCGAAGGTCTCTTCAGGTAGATTCCAACCAACCAATTCGACCATCGACTCCTGATCCTTTTTCACGGCGAGCGGACGGACCTGAGTCACGAACGGGCGATTGTGAGCTTCAATGACGTAGACCCAGTCCGGGTTACCCTGATATCGAACGTCGCGGATCTCCAGAAAATATGTCCCGGGCTGCTCGAACTCGTAGGCAAGGAGTGGATCACCTGCAAAATGGTTGTCGGAAGTTGCGAGGATCGCCCCGGATGGATGGCGCAAGGTGATCATCGGATCGATGCGAACTTGCATGTCGTGAAGCCGATTCAATAGCCGCTGGGCTCGAACGTGAAATACCCAGCGGCTACCGGCTTCTGCCGTGAATTGGAAGCAGTCCACATCTTCGGCACGCTCGATCAAACCACAAAGAGCGGCGGGCAGTTGAACAGGCTGGGCTTGAGCCAAGGAATCGTTGTTTGCACTTTCGACGACGATGGGGTCGCGCACCAACACAATCTGCCCAATCGTGCTCACTCCATGAGGCGTCATGATTCGAAAATCGCGAACGCCCGGGATAGCATCATCCGCGACGTGGAAACGCAGCGAGCATTTCGAAGCGAAAATGTCATTGCGAGCGCTTTCGGCGTCTGTATCGTCACCAAACGACTTCTTCAAGTATCGACTCAAAAGAAATAATCGCGGATACAGTGTTGCGAAGAAGTAATCCATCGAGTTCTCGCTGGGATTATCGTCATTGATCACACTGGCGACGACTCCCTCGCCCGAAACTAAGACTTGCGTCGCGCCATGCAAGTTATACCGAGCGGAAACCTCATGTTCCGAAGTTGTCCCGATCTGAACAGCCGTCGGATGACAGTGCATGATCATGGGGTAGGAATTATTCGTTTGTTGTCCTTGCAAGTCGCCGATCCATCGGCCTGCGATGCACAGAGCAGCCAGCAGCACGAACTTCGAACAACGTCTTCGCGTCTGCATTCCGTTTTCTCTCTTTATCGGACTGGTGGTGATTCTCAGTTACCGGACAAATAAGAATTGCTTCGAGTTGATGAGGGCCCATAGCAGGTCCTGATAGGCCTCATGAGGACTTGGAAGTTCCTTGATCAGCGCGAGGGCAAAATTCCGTTCTTGCTCCGTTGCCCGGCGACAGAGGGTAGCCAGGTACAAGTGGTCGATACGCTCTTCGTCCGAGAGATCCTGGCTCAACATTTTTGCGACGCGACCGTTGCCGTCCGCAATTTTGTTCGCCACGATATCGCCGTTCAACACGTGCAGCGCTTGGGCCAGATTCTCATCCGGTGCCCTTTCGCATTCGCATACGCTGACCCGCTTCGGCTTTCCAAAAACATTTAGGAAATCGTTAGTCGTCATGGCATCGGGAAGTTCGGTCGCTCGCGTGCCGAGGGGCAAATTCGGGTGTTTGGTTGTGGAACCGGTTGCGGCATCAATGCAGTCGAGCAGTGCTTCAGCAGGAATGCGTTTTACTTGATAGTGGGAATAGAATCTGCGATCAGCGGCGTTCGGTACGTTGGGTTGCGAATCCAATTGATAAAGACGCGAAGTCATGATCGTCCGAATCAATTTCTTGATGTCAAATCCGCTTTCCCGAAACTCGGACGCAAGCGCACTCATCATCGGGATATTGCTGGGGGGATTCGTCGAGCGGAGATCGTCTACGGGATCAACCAATCCCCGACCGAGGAGATAGGCCATGTAGCGATTGACGAGGTTCTCGGCAAAATACTGATTGTCGGTGGATGTCAGCCAGTCAGCTAATTTGATTCGGCGATCTCCGACGTCCTCGATCGGCTGGCTGTCGATGGCGGTTGGTTTCATCAGGGCACCTGTCTTCGGATGATAGACCTCGCCCCCCGAGCGCGCGACGACGACGGTTTCCCCGCCAAAGACGCCGAATTCCGAACTGCTTTTGGTACCGACACGCGCGAAAAACGCCGCGAATTGATAGTAGTCTTGCTGGCCGTACTTCTCGTATGGGTGATGGTGGCACTTCGCGCATTGCAATCGCGTGCCCAGAAACAACTGCGCGGTGGCTTCCGCTAAATCGGAGGGATTGTTGTTGATGCGATAGTAGTTGGCGGGGCCAACGTTAAAACTGGAGCCCTTGGCGGTCACGAGCTCGCGCACAAAATGATCGAACGGTTTGTTCACGCGGAAGGACTCGCGAAGCCAATTGTGTAACGCCCACATTCCGCTTTCACCCAGGTTCGCACTGTTGTTCCTCAGGAGGTCAGCCCATTTCAAGCTCCAATAAGCTGCGTATCGATCGTTGTAGACATCCTGGCTCGGATCGCCAGTCATTCCAAGTAGCCGATCAATCAGCTTGACCCGTTTATCGGCGTCGGTCGAGTCGAGGAAAGCGACGGCTTCTTCGGGAGTGGGAAGGCCACCAATCGCATCCAAGAATGCTCTGCGTAAAAAAGTTGCATCATCACAGATAGGAGACGGGGGAATGCCGAGTTCAACGAACTTTGTCGCTGCATGTTTGTCCAAAGGGTTGTCGGACGTCCAATCGATGTCCGGTGGCGGACTTTGATAAGGAACAACGAAAGTACACAGGGAGGCTTGGCCCGAGAATCGAACCATGACGGGAGCCTGTCCACTCCCGATCGCAGTCACCAACCCACGGTCAGACACCGTAACGACTCCTTCGTCGAGACTATCGAAGCGAGCCCAAGCCGTCACGTCGCGTTCAGCGCCGTCGTTGTAGTCTGCCAATACGCGCAATTGCTGTCGCTCGCCAACCATTCCTAAGCGATCGGTGGGTTCGACCCGCAGTCGAGTCACCTTGGGTTCATCGGGAACAGGCGCCGTCGCACCTTGGGCGATCCAGCTTCTCAAGATGTGGTAATGGATGGAATCCGGCTCCAGTCGCTTGCCACCTCCGTGGGGAACGTCCATCGTAGGTTTCCGCAACAGCAGACTGGCATCGGGACTGGCGGGAGCAATCCTTCGGCCCCGCGCTGACTTGGTAATCGCGTTGTAATCTGCGATCGGATCAAAGCTCATCACGGAAAGGGTAAATCCACCTTTGCCGTATTGACTAGCATGGCAGGCGCCGGAGTTGCAGCCCGCCTTGAAGAGGACTGGAAGCACGTCGCGCTGAAAGGAAGCTTGAAACTGACTCGCATGATCGGCGACGACGACTGGTATCGAGACTTCCTCAGCGGCGACCCTGACGATGACATAAGCATGGCCGGAGCCAACCGATTCCACCAAACCGTGCTCGTCAACGCGAACCACTTGATCGTCCGAGCTCTGGAAGGAAGCCAGGGGAGTCAGGTCACTTCTGCGCGAGGTCACGGCTCCGCTGTCTTCTGCCTGAGTGACCAACAGTTGGACAGCATCAAATCCGCTCGACAACTCTATGCTGGACGGACGGACAATCAAGTTTTCGTTGTCTGCATGCACAGTGGGCGATGCCAACGTCGAGAACACCGCCGAAAAGAACAAATGGCCGGCCCAAATCAGGGCAGTTCGCCGAATCATTGTTCGATGTCGTGAGCCCACTATCGTTTCCTTGGATGTGCGAGATCAACCCATCCACTCTTTCACAGGTTCTGCCTCGATCAACCGAATGGGGCGACCGTCACTGGCTTCCACCGTCAAATCGAGCGGCAGTCCCAACTTGTCGTAGATTGTGGCGACAATGTTTTCGGTGAAATACTCGTTGGATGCCGGTGCGCCACCTTCGGCGTCGGTCGAACCGATCACCAAACCGCCGGGAATTTTCGCCCCCCCCGCGAGAACAAAACCAGCGGTTGCCCAATGGTCACGTCCACTCGCGGAGTTGATCTTCGGAGTACGTCCAAAATCCGTCATCCAAATAACCAAGGTGGAATCGAGCAAGCCACGTTCTTCCAGATCAATGAACAACTGGGGAATCGCTTGGTCGACCTGGGGCATGCGATGAATCTTCATGGCATCAAAACAATCCACGTGATTGTCCCAGCCAGGGTCGCTGACGGTTACGAACCGAACTCCCGACTCGATCAGTCGCCGAGCTAGCAGTAACCTTTGACCGAATGGAGTTCTGCCATAAGCATCACGCAATTCCGGCTTCTCGCTGCCGATATCAAAAGCAGCTTTGGTTTCGGGAGCGGTAATCATCGTAAACGCCGTCATGTAGTGCTCATCGAGGGCTTCGAAGGCAGCCGGTTGACGATCGGCCGATCGCTGCATCTCATCAATCTTGCTGAGAATGGATTTGCGACGATCGACTCTCGTCAATTCCATGTTGAGCGGCGGAGTGATATCGCGAACATGAAACGTATCAACGTTTGCTTCATTCGGAATTTCAAACGCACCGTGTTCCAATCCTAGGATCCCAGGCGTTCCTCCCTGAAAGGTCCGATCAACATAAGAGCCCAATTGGATAAAAGGGGGCAATGCGGACTTGAATCCCCGCTGGTGGCTCACGACGGAACCAATGCAAGGATAGGCGATGGCGGGATTCGGCTGGCGGCCAGACATGCACCATTGATCAGCAACTCCGTGACCGGCGTTCTTTGGATTCCAACTCCGCATCAATGAAAATCGTTTCAGCTCGCGAGCAAGTCGCGGACATGCTTCCGTGAATTGGACTCCCGGCACCGCTGTAGGGATGGCCCGAAGAGGGCCCCGAACTCCGTCTGACGCGAGCGGTTTTGGATCGAGCGTGTCATGATGACTGGTCCCTCCTTGCGTCCAAATGAAGATGCAACTTACATCGCGAGCCGCCTGGCCGCCATTGGCTAACTTCTGAGTTCTGCTGAGAAAGGATGCTAACGATAAACCTATGGCGGCTCGAGACGAAGCACCAAGAAAACCTCGCCGATCGCATTGACCACAGTGGTCATAATCGCGGTTTGGGCTACTTGTCATCAGATTGCTCCTTTCGGCGTCATGCCAAGGTCATGGAAAACTTGCTAGTTCTGGAGCTTGGGGAGGGAGGTGGGATAATTGCAGGTGGGATGTATTCGACGAACTAGGCATCCTGGTTGCAACTCAACGTTCATCGTTGTTGACAATAAACATTAGTTAAAACCTATCCCAAAGCCGTCACTTCAAAGCCCGAAGCTAAGCGAGTTGACGATATCGGGATCAAGCCTTCGGCGATTATCGTAATCGAAAGCGCGCAACGACGCAAGTTTTCCTCGCTTCTGGCAAAGTTGCGGTGCCGCAGTCCCTACCATTCGTTTATAATGCAATGGTGATCCAATCCAACTTCCTCCCCTGCCGCTTTCTGGCTGAATTCATGAAATCATCAATCCATCCCGCCATCATCTTGATCAGCTTGTTCTTTGCTCATGGATTTAGTTCCAATCTTAGATTGTATGGCCAGTACGATGGTGCTGTTCCCGTTCCCGACGTGTGGGTCGAAGGCTTCGAGAACATTCAGCCCGAAAAATGCCGTGAATGGCTTTCACTGCTAGCCGGTCCGGTCTTCGAGGGTCGCGGAACGGGTCAACCGGGCTACATCAAGGCTGCCCATTGGATCGCCGGCAAAGCTGCTGAATTTGGATTGGAACCGATGGGGGACGCGGGAACCTATTTTCAGATGCTCCCCATGTCTCGGATGCATGTCGATGAAGAACAGTCGTCGCTATCTGGTCCGAACGATTTCTCCGTCCACTTATCGGGGGCCATCGGATTGACCAGCTTTGGCTCGGATGTTGAACGCTCGGGTGAACTCGTTGTCTTGCACGTGCCCAAGGGATTTCGGAATCGCAGTGCATTTGGATCGCTGCAAGGAAAGTTTGTTGTTGTCGTGACGGATCGAGAGACTTTTGCATCGACGTCGCGGTTCATCGCGCGCCAGCAGCCGGCGGTGGTGCTTCGAGTTACCGAGGACGAAATTCAGTCGATGCCGCAGCTTCAACGGGGACCGAATCGAGCTCGACCAGGTCCGGTGACGGGGCGTATTCGACAAGCGACCGCCATCGAGCTCATTGGAAAGTGCGGAGGTTCTGCTGAATGGCTTCAACCCTCCAATGGAGAGGACTTAGTCACTCATGAGACAACAGAGAAACTGACATTGAATATCCGGTTTCGCGAAGAGCCAGCATCGGTTCCTAACGTGCTCGCGTGGCTCGAAGGTTCTGACCCAGAACTGCGACATCAATATGTTGTCATCGGAGCGCACCTCGACCACCTCGGACGTCAAGGAGACGGCTTGTATCCAGGTGCTGATGACAACGGCTCTGGTTCAACTGCGGTCCTCGCCATCGCGGAGGCATTGGCCAAGAATCCGGAGAAACCGAAACGCAGCGTCCTATTCATTTGGTTCGCCGCCGAGGAGATTGGACTCGTCGGCTCGGCGCATTACTGCGAGAATCCCATTCTTCCGATCGAAGATATGATCTGCATGTTGAACATCGACATGGTTGGAAGGAATGAAGAGAACGCGAACGAAACGGCTGATCAGAACATTCGAACGCTTCACTTGATCGGCAGTCAGAAAGGGGACAACAAGCTTCACGAGATCATTCTGGCCGCGAATGAGCACATTCAATTCGAATTTGAATTTGATGAAGAGAGTGTATTTGGCCGAAGCGATCAAGCGAACTTTCACCGCAAGGGGATCTCGGTCGCTTTTCTTTTCGGCGGATTTCATCCTGACTATCACGCCACGACCGATCTTCCTTCGAAGATTAACTTTGACAAGATTGCAGGAGCGGCAAGACTTTTTTACATCACTAGCTTTCTCGTCGCGGATCACGGCCCGCTTCCTGTTCCCAAACCGGAGTCCAGCGATGCCCGCTAGGCAGCCGAATGCTGCAAGATGCTCCTTGCGATCGACGCGGTCGGGCTAGTTTGGACATGAACCCATGATTTGAGAGTTTGGCGTGCTTTCCGGCGTTACGGTCTCCTGTTTCGGCATCTGCTATCTGCTCGTTCTTGCACTGGAACTGACGCGGTGGTGGTTCCGCGTCCCTTACCGCATGGTCGCCGTCATCGGACTGACGGTGCTTGGGCTCTTTACCCATTTCTTGTACCTGCAGGATTTGGTGGTGCGCCAGCTTGCCGAGTCGGGCCCCGCCGCGTTGTTTGCCTCCTGGCACGATTGGACGATGATCTCGGCTTTTGCCCTGACGGCCATCTATCTGATGCTCGTTCTTCTCAAGCCAAAATCTCCCGTTGGAACATTTTTGCTGCCATTGGTTATCGCTTTAGTCGCAAGCGGCATCACTCTCCGAAACGCGAGGCCATTCGAACGGGATACAGCTATGGGGTTGTGGCGGTGGATGCACGGAGGCAGCCTGATGATCGGGACGACCCTGGTCACTCTCGGATTCGCGGTGGCGTTGATGTATCTCTTTCAATCCCGCAGATTGAAGTCAAAGACGATTGCTGGTTCGAGGCCTACGCTACCGTCGCTTGAATATCTCCAACTGGCTGGAAGCTATTGTCTCTATGTTTCCTCGTTCTTCGTCGGTTGCGGGCTGACCGCTGGCGTGATCATGAACCTGCAGCGATCAGGGCACATTTCTTGGACGGATCGCGGCATCGTTTTTTCAGGAGTCTTATTTCTTTGGCTTGGTGTATCCAGCATCTTGGAATTTCGGCTCGCGCGACGAAGTCTTTGGACGTGGACAGCCTACATCAACATTGGAAGTTTTGTGTGCCTGGCACTGACCTTGATCTTCGTCGTCTTCTCGCAGCATGGCAGGAGCACGGGAAGCTTTTTGGAAACACCGAATTCGCAGGAGCAGGTCGGCTTCAGTGAGGAGGTGCCATGAAGCTGACCCTCGTTGGCTGCAGCCACCACGAAACCTCCCTGGCCGTTCGCGAACGACTTTCGTTTACGGAGAATCAATGCGAGGAAGCACTCCGCCGGCTGAGCGCGGATTTCGGTGCGATGGAGTTTGTTTTACTCAGCACTTGCAATCGAGTCGAGATTTATGCGGCTACCGAAAACCAAGAGCAACAACTTGGAGCACGGTCTCTGGGTCGGTTCCTTGCGGAGTACCATGGTCTGGCCGAGCTCGACGTGGAGAGACACTTATTCACCCTGACCGATCGCGACGCCTTGGTGCATTTGTTCTCGGTCGCCGCAAGTCTGGACAGCCTCGTGATTGGTGAAACCCAGGTGCTGCATCAGGTCAAAGCAGCCTATGAGCTGGCCTGTCGAACCGGCACTGCCGGGCCTGCCATCCATTCGATCTTTCAGCACGCAAGCTACACTGCAAAACGCGTGGCCGCAGAGACAGAGATTCATCGACGCAAGACGAGCATTCCCAGCGTCGCCATTGGGGAAATCGCCAAAGAGTTCTACGAACGGCTCGACGATAAACGTTGTCTGGTGATCGGAACCGGCGAAATGGGTGAAGAAGCTGTCCGCTATCTGGTCGATGCACGAGCAAAGAATCTGCGAATCATCAACAGGTCACTGGAGAAAGCTCAATTCATGGCCGCCCAGTATCGAGCTCTCGCAGTTCCGTGGACGGAACTGAACAATGAACTTGGATTCGCAGACCTAGTCGTGAGTGTCACGGGAGCAACATTGCCGATCGTGACTCACGAACATTTCAAACGCATACGCAGCCAAAGCCAGCGTGGAACTTGCCTAATTCTTGATTTAGCCGTTCCTCGTGACTTTGAGCCATCCATTGGTGACCTGCCGGATGTCTATCTCTATTCCATTGACGATTTGAAGCAAGTGTGTGATCGCAATTTGAAACTCAGAAAGGAGGAATGGCCCAAAGGACAGAGCATCGTTCAGGAAGAAGTGGATCGGTTTCTGAATCAACAAGGTCTGCGGTCCGACCGATCGACGATTCAGTCGCTAAAAGCCCAAGCGGAGGCTATCAAGCAGGCCGAGCTTGAACGCCTGCGTTCGAAACTGGCCCCCCACTCTCTTTCCGAGGATTCCTACAAAGAAATTGAGCATTCCTTCCATCGGCTCGTGAACAAGCTCTTGCACCCCCCCCTAGAGTCTCTTCGCACGGAACAATCCGAATCCCGAGCCACCCTCCTCGCCGCCCTCAAACGCCTGTTCCAATTGCAGGACTGATGCGCTAAAAACTCGCTATCGAGAAGCTCTCTTGGCAGTCTCCTGATCCGACTATTCCGAGTGATTAACATCGAAGCCTCGCATGTTGATACGGCACGGCTCTTGCTTCGACGGACGCCGATTCGACGGTTGGGTTTTAGCTCGACGGCCCCAGATTCCATCCACCGATACGGAATAGAAACTGGCTTGACTTCATGCGTCTAGCTCTCCCCTTTGATATTCCCGTTTCCTATGTCAGCTTGGTAATGCACAGTCTTATTTGGACCAGGTACCGGACACGGAATGCAGGTGTTGCTCGAATTCGCGCCTTGGATTACAACGAACATTCGATGCTCACGAATCTATTTGCTGGTGTCTCCCAGCAGACACCAGCTTTTTCGATAATCGAGACAAGACGGAACGTATCTTCATTTGAAAAAGTCGTGCAGCCAAATCATCGGCGACGTTGTTCAAGATGCTTCCTGCATCAAGGCCTGCAGTTCTATGGCGATTTGGTGAAAACCTCATAGAACTGTCATTCGCAAACACATCCGCAAGCGATTTCTTCTCAGCATCAATGAATTATCTTTACGGGCCACTGGACTGCATTCCGAATTTGAAACAACCGTCACAAACCTCCTATTTTTCCTATTCCTTACATTCTTTGCATCTTGCACAATGATTGCATTTCTTTAGACTATTCGCTCAAAAGGTCCCAAGCGTGATTGTTTAGGCAAAGCTGGAGGTTTGGTTGGGCAGATTGTGCCAGTGTTAAGGAGTACAAATTGTGCCGCGAGGAGTGCAAGTCAACGGAGCAGTTATTTCAGAACTGCGTCGATCCAAAGCATTGAGCCAAAGAGCCTTGGCACGGATTGCCGGGGGTTCGGAGCGAACCATTCGTAATGCGGAGCGCAATAAAATCTTGGAGGCTCACATCGCGCTTTATATCTCTACAGCCTTAGGAATACCAATGGATGGGATCGTCTCTGGAGGACTCCCTCCGAGTCGCACCGCTCACAACCTCTCTCTCGCTAGAAGAATCGGGTGAGCTTTTCTGAAAGCCGTCATCAACTTCGAGCAACACGATTTTCTCGATGTAATTGATTACCGCGAAAAATTGATCTTGTGTCGAAGTGTTGGTTTTGGCGA
>JBBIUE010000048.1:0-12342 GCA_037440405.1 Pirellula sp.
TCGTTTCATGTCCAGACCAGTTTTTTACCCTCGCACCGGGCTGTGAACGGTTACCCGCTAAAACGAGTGGAGGCGGCATTCCGCGTTCATGCAATTCGGCAAATCTATCGCAACTACCCATCGGGATGACTGGTTTTGCAAAGAGTTGAGCCGATGTCGCGAAACGACGACAGACGACCTGTAGTATCCATGATCTGTGAGACTAGTGAGCGGCATCGCCGTTCAAGCTTCGATAGGACTTCGCAAACGAGAATCACTGGACTAAACTTGCTGAACAACGGTCGTTTTCATCACCATCGAAGAAGGAAGTTTTTGGATGTCGCAGTCTCTCAATCGGTACTCATGTCGCATCACGCAACCAAAAAGTCAGGGCGCTTCACAGGCGATGCTCTATGGTACTGGGTTGACCGAGTCCGACATGAACAAGCCTCAGGTGGGCATCGCCAGCATGTGGTACGAAGGGAACACCTGCAACATGCACCTCCATGATTTGTCGGACAAGATCAAGAAAAGTGTGGTCGAGGCAGGTCTGGTTGGAATGCGTTTTAACACCATCGGGGTGTCGGATGGCATTTCGATGGGAACGGAGGGAATGAGCTATTCACTTCAGTCGCGGGACTTGATTGCGGACTCGATCGAGACGGTAATGTCGGCACAATGGTATGACGCTCTGGTCGCCATCCCTGGATGCGACAAGAACATGCCAGGCTGCTTGATCGCCATGGGACGACTGAATCGTCCATCCTTGATGGTCTATGGTGGTACCATTCGCGCCGGTTCGTGGAAGAACCAACCGCTCGATATCGTCTCAGCGTTCCAATGTTATGGCCAATTCATCGCTGGGCAGATTTCAGAAGAAGAGCGGCAATCGGTGGTTCGTCATGCTTGTCCAGGAGCTGGGGCTTGCGGCGGTATGTACACCGCCAACACGATGGCGGTCGCGATCGAGGCGCTCGGAATGTCGCTTCCCTATTCTTCGTCCATTCCAGCCGAAGACGCCGACAAATTTCGCGAGTGCCAAGAAGTCGGTCCAACGATTCGACGATTATTGGAGCTTGACTTGAAGCCACGCGACATCATGACTCGCGACGCATTCGAAAATGCCATGGTCTTAGTTATCGCGTTGGGGGGCAGTACCAATGCGGTACTTCATTTGATCGCAATGGCTCGCGCGGTGAACGTTCCCTTGGGGATCGATGATTTCCAAACCGTCAGTGACCGCGTTCCCTATTTGGCGGATTTGAAGCCGAGTGGACGATTTGTGCAGGAGGACTTGCACTCCGTCGGCGGCACACCCGCAGTGATGAAGCTTTTATTGGAAAAGGGAATGCTGAACGGGAAATGCCTAACGGTTACCGGCAAATCCGTCGAGGAGAATCTGGCTGCGCTTCCCGGATTGAAAGCCGGACAGAAAATCGTGCGCTCCGTATCCAACCCTATCAAGCCCACAGGTCACATACAAATTTTGCGCGGCAATTTGGCTCCCGAAGGAGCCGTTGCAAAAATTACCGGCAAAGAAGGGCTACGCTTTTGTGGACCAGCCAAGTGCTACGACGGCGAAGAAGCCATGTTGCAAGCTTTAGAAGCAAAGAGAATTGCGAAAGGAGACGTCGTCATCATTCGATATGAAGGCCCGAAGGGCGGGCCGGGCATGCCTGAAATGCTCACCCCGACCTCCGCCATCATGGGAGCGGGACTGGGTAGCGATGTTGCGCTCATCACCGACGGTCGATTCTCAGGTGGCTCTCACGGTTTCATCGTCGGTCACGTGACGCCGGAAGCTCAAGTTGGCGGGCCCTTGGCGCTGGTTCGTGATGGCGATCAGGTCACCATCGATGCGGAGCGGAATAGCTTATCCGTCGCTCTCTCGGATGACGAATTGGCTCAGCGTCGAATGGCTTGGCAAGCTCCGCCCTTGAAATCAGAACGTGGCACCTTAGCGAAGTACATTCGTCTCGTGAAAAGCGCCTCCGAGGGTTGCGTTACCGACGAGTGAACGACGATGTTTGAGTCGTCGAATCGATTCATCGCGGTCGATGGGAACGAAGCGTCAGCCGCCGATCGGTGGGCGGTAGCTTCCCCCCGGTGTGACGCTGGGGACACTTTGCGGGAAGGCATCGCGCGGCGTAAGTACTTCTTCCAGCACCGAACTGGATGGCCAGTCTTGAATGGGAGGTGTCGCTGGAACGGTCTGGATCGATCCTTCGAATGGCGCGTTCCAAGGCGAAGACATGATCGGCGGCAGAATTTGGCTACCTCCCGATTCGGTCCCTGAGACGCCGCGATTGATCGGGACAGCGATGCCTTGGCTGGCTTGCAATCGCAGTTGTTCTCCGTTTTGAACGAGTGCCTCCAAAGCCATCGGTTCATCCGGTACGAGTTGAACGTCGATGACGCGATCATCCCGTTTCTCGAAGGGCCAAAGATTCTCAAATACGAAATCAAGCGGCGGAATCTGGTACCATGGAGGATGGAAGGTTCGCAGGAATTTCTCCGTGCGGTAACCGTCATGCACGATTTCGAAGTGCCGAGTCCCGTAATAGGTGAACGAATGTGATACGGGAGTGCGACCAATGGGCTGGCGGTCGACGTAGACCATGGCTCCCGGCGGATTAGTTCGGATCGTCATCCGACGCCGCACGCAGCCTACGGATGTCCCGAGGATCAGCAGCGCGATCAGAAAAAGGTCTCGTTTTCCGTGGCCCGCGAAATTCATCCTTGGATTCGTCCGCCTGTAAACTGCCGCTACCGCTGACTTCGACGCCAGACGGAGTATAGAATTCAGCACTGTTCGGCTGCCAGATCATTCTGAGATAATTGGAGTTCGATTGCATGAACGAATGAAATGCCCATAATTCCTAACTTTCGTGCTCCGACTTTTAGCTCTTCGAAACTATTACTACAATGGTCGCACGTTAAGGATGAGAATGCTGTCAATCCTTTGTGCAACAATTTCACGAGAAGTGACCTGATCCAGAAAAAAGCAGTCAGCCTTGCACAATCCAAGCAACAATTCCACAAACTCTGAATGGCCAAAGACGGTGACTGCCGTGGCGCTCAGTGACATCGGCATGAGGCGCCGCAACAACCAAGACAGCTTTACCGTTGTCCTGGCTGAGTCGCAATCGCAGTGGTCGCAACAGGGCCATCTGTTTGTCGTCGCTGATGGCATGGGGGCTCATGCTGCCGGAGAATTGGCCAGTCGACTAGCCACGGAACTCATTCCGCATCACTACATCAAATTGGGCTACCTCGTACCTGCAGAAGCGTTGACACAATCAATCGCGGAAACGAACAACGAGATCTTTCGCCGCGGACAAGCCAATCCTGAATTTCGAAGCATGGGAACGACGGCTAGCGTTCTCGTCCTTTTGCCTGAAGGGGCGGTGGTAGCTCACGTCGGCGACAGCCGCATTTATCGCCTGCGCGGGAACACGCTGGAACAGTTGACGTTCGATCACAGCTTAGTTTGGGAGATGCGAGCCACGGGTGAGGTCAGCGAGGATACGCTTCAGAGCGGCATCATTCCCAAAAATGTCATCACGCGATCGCTTGGTCCGAACATGGTGGTCGATGTCGATTTGGAAGGCCCCTTTCCCATACAAGCGAACGACCGATTCTTACTATGTAGCGATGGCTTGACCGGACTGATTAGCGATGAAGAGCTTGGAATCTTAATGCGTGTGCTTCCTCCGGATCAAGCCGCGCGGGTCTTGGTCGACCTTGCCAACTTGCGAGGGGGCCCAGATAACATCACCGTGATCATCGTTGAAGTGGTTGATTCGCGACTGCAGACAACTGAGACGCAGACGAAGCGAGAATCACCAAAGTTTCATCCGAAAGCGGCGACGTTTCCGACAAGTTTGGGTGTGATTGGAGCCATAGGAATCCTTGCTGGAGCCATTTTGGCGATTCTCCAATTGTGGCCACTTGGTGCGGTTGCCGCAGCCATCGGAGTTTTTTCATTGACTCTCGGTTGGTGGAAGCAGCGTTCCGGTCGGCATGATTTTGAAAATCAAGGCAGTCGCTATGGCAAAGGGCCTCATCGCGTTTTTCCACTCAAGGGGGATGCTGGGTTAGTCGACCGCTTAGCGGGAACCGTGCACGCACTTCGCGATGTTGCCGCCGAGCATGGATGGAACATCCAATGGGATGAAATCGATCAGAAGCAGGAATCAGCTCGCGCCGCCGAAAAGGGTGGCAACAAATTCGAAGCTATCAAATTCTATTCGTCGATCATCATGAAAATCATGGATCAAGCCCGCAAGCAACGTGAAAGCGAAGCAAGCAACTCCTCCATCGAGCTATGATTGCCGACCGTCGCGCGTTATGCTGATGGTGTGCGCGTCGAACAGGTTGATCCCGAATTCGTTCCGTCACCGGATAGAAGCGGAAAGGTGCAAGCCTTCCACTTTTCGTGCGAAGGTAGTCGTTCACGAAAAGCTGACTATAAAAGAAGTCTTCTGTCGCGGCGTGAACCTTCCGGATTTGTGCTACCGGTCGGCTTTTGCTGTTCGGCTAAGATCGTGAAGCTACTTCGGGATAGATACGAATCGAGTCATCGAGGGATTGAATACCCTCGAACAGCGCCAACGAGTACGAACGCAATCTCGCGAGGCAAGCGAAACCGTGGACAATCGTGTCTTTAGCACCGAGCCGATCGGCAAGACCCCCGTGCAGCAGTTTGAGGACCGCATGCATCATTGCATGTATCTTCCCGGAGAAATCGCGAACATGCCCATGGTCTATCCGCTCGGACGACTCGCTCCTGAGGAATTGGATCAATACCTGGCGTTTGGGCGACGACGATCCGGTAAATTTCTTTATCACACGGCCTGTCCATTTTGTTCTGCGTGCGAACCAACGCGCATTCCAGTGAACGATTTCGCATGGACTCGGTCGCTCAATCGCGTCCTGCGGCGTGGCGACAAAGAGCTCCGAGTTGAAGTTGACTATCCAAAGGTGGATTCGGTGCGCTTGGGAATTTTTAATAAGCATCGCATGGAAAGGGGATTGAACGAGCAGGCCGGAGATTATTCTTCAGCGGAGTTCGAAAGTTTCCTGGTCGCCTCGTGCTGCGAAACGAAGGAATTCAGCTTTTGGCAGGACGATCGACTGGTCGGTTGTGCGATCATCGATTGTGGGAAAGATTCCTTGTCCGCAGTGTACACTTACTTTGATCCTGACGATGCTCGTTTCTCGCCGGGTACGTATGCTATCCTCAAACAAGTGGAATTGGCACTGCAGACGGGGCGGCGTTATTTGTACCTTGGTTTGTTCGTCGCACGCAATCGCCATTTAAGTTACAAGGGAAGATTCACGCCGCAGGAACGATACGTCAAGAGGCAATGGCTGCGATTTGAACAACCCTTTCAAGTTGGGATCGATTCGGAGGAATATCCATGAGGAACTACAGATCCATGCAAAAATTTTTGATTCTGATGTCGGCGATCTTTTTCACGGGAAGCGTGCGATGTGAAGACTGGCCCCAGTGGAATGGTCCCCAGCGCTCGGGCGCCTACAACGAAAGCAACTTGCTGCAATCCATTCCCAAGAACGGACTAAAGAAACGATGGAGTGCGGATGTTGCGTTGGGATACTCTGGACCGGCTGTTGCCGGCGGCCGAGTCTATGTCACTGACTACGAACGAACGAGCGGTGAAATGACGAACAATCCTGGCGGCCGCGACAAACTCACGGGACGCGAACGCGTGCTATGCTTTGATGCCAACAGCGGCAAGCCGATTTGGCAGCATGCCTACGCTTGCGAGTACAACATTTCCTATCCATCGGGGCCTCGAGCAACGCCCACCGTCGATGGCAATCGCGTCTACACTTTGGGGGCAGAAGGCAACCTGCTCTGTTGCGACTCATCGTCCGGAGAGGTGATATGGCAGCGTCCATTGAATCAGGATTACAAAACATCCAGTCCGTTGTGGGGCCACTCCGCTTCTCCTTACATCTACGGCGATCTCCTCATCACACTGGCGGGAGGCGAAGGGAGTATGGTTGTCGCTCTTAACAAAGCAACTGGCAAGGAAGTTTGGCGCTCGCTGAGTGCGGAGGAAATCGGATACTCACCTCCGGCGCTCCTCGAAGATAACGGGCTTCAACAACTCCTGGTGTGGTCACCAACTCATATACACAGCCTGGACCCGAACACCGGCAAGGAGTACTGGCGTGAGCCATTGCAGCCCCAATATGGGATGTCGATCATGCCACCCATCCGAAGCGGCGACCGATTATTCGCATCGGCCATCGGCGAGGTCGCGGGCATGTACCAAATTCTTCCGAATCGCGGAGGTCTCAAGAAGCTCTGGAGTGGTGGCGATCGCAAGACCGCTGTTTATTGTGCGAACTCGACTCCGGTTTTCGACGGCGAATACATCTACGGAGCCGACTGCGGCAGCGGGGCTTTGGTTTGTGTCCGTGCCTCGGACGGTCAGCGGATGTGGGAGACTTTTGAGCCGACTTCGAAAACCGAACGCCGAGCAAGCCACGGAACGGCTTTCTTAAGCAAGGTTGGCGACCGTTACTTCATTTTCAGTGAAACCGGTGACTTCATCATCGCCAAACTCAGTCCAGAGGGCTACCAGGAACTTGGACGGAGCCGCATTCTCGAACCGACCAACGAATGCTTTGGTCGAAGTGTGGTTTGGAGTTACCCAGCTTATGCGCAGCGCTCGATCTTCGCTCGCAATGATCGAGAATTGGTCTGTTACTCGCTGGAAGGAGAATGATTCCATCGTCAAACGCGAAAATCCCAACAGGCTGGGAGCATCGACCAGCCCCTACTTATTGCAGCATCAGTTCAACGTCGTCGATTGGTATCCGTGGTCGGACGAGGCCTTCGAGAGGGCGCGCACCGAGAACAAGCCCGTCTTTCTCTCCATCGGCTATGCGGCTTGCCACTGGTGCCATGTCATGGAGCACGAGAGTTTCGAAGACGAAACCATCGGGGAGTTCTTGAATCGCAATTTCATTTCCATCAAAGTCGACCGCGAGCAGCGTCCAGATTTAGATCAAATCTACATGCGGGCGGTGCAAGCCATGACCGGCCAGGGAGGCTGGCCCATGAGCGTTTTTCTAACCGCAGAAAGGAAGCCGTTCTACGGAGGAACGTATTGGCCTCCGCAGCCAAAATGGGGACGTCCGGGATTCTTGCAAATTCTGTCCGCCATTATTGATGCATGGCTCAACAGGCGACAAGAAATTGAACAGCAATGCGATGAACTGGTCAGTCATATCCAATCGACTTTTTCGTCTGCTACCGATGCTGGCTTCGCTCCGCACGAAACGTATCTGTTTGCGGCTGGCGATGCTCTCGCTCGCATCTTTGATTCACACTATGGTGGATTTGGTTCTGCTCCCAAGTTTCCTCATGCGACCGATCTCGCGCTGCTTCTTCGATTAGAAGCACGCCGTCCCGATGCTCAGCGCCAGCGAGTGATCGAGAAGACGCTCGACGCCATGGCTTTCGGGGGAATCTACGATCACTTGGCAGGAGGATTTGCTCGCTACAGTGTCGATGACCAATGGCTCGTGCCCCACTTCGAAAAGATGCTTTATGATAACGGCCTCCTGCTAGGTGTTTATCTCGACGCCTACCGCTGGTCGAAAAAAGGCCTGTACAGCGATGTGGTTCGCCAGACTGCTGATTTTCTATTGACAGCCATGCGACATCCGGATGGCGGCTTTTACAGTAGTCTGGATGCCGACAGCGAAGGGGAGGAAGGCAAGTATTATGTTTGGGACCGACAAGAGATTTTTGACTGTCTCGGTCGAGGAGACGGTGAACTATTTTGCGATGTGTACGGTGTGAGCCTGGGAGGCAACTTCGAAGGTCGGAACATCCTGCACTTGACCGAATCGATCGAGGATTTTGCGCGGCGAAGAAATCTGCCCTTCGAGGAGTGGAAACCTCGACTCGACGAGATGCGTCGAAAACTGTTGAAAGTCCGAGAGAATCGTATTCCACCGGGGCTCGATGACAAGATCATTGTCTCCTGGAATGCTTTGGTAATCGAGTCTCTAGCGCGCGCGGCCATGGTTTTCGACCGAGAGGACTACCTGAGCGCAGCTCAACGCTGTGCCCACTTCCTGCTGCAACAGCTGATCCATCCTTCGTTTGGGCTATTGCATGTGTGGCGAAATGGCATCGCTGAAACCGATGGGTTTCTCGACGACCACGCATTTTTTGCGAACGCTTTACTGTCATTGTTCGAAGCAGATCAGAATCCGCTTTGGTTGCGGAAAGCGATCGAACTCACCGAAACCATGCTGCGAGATTTCTCCGATGACCAGGGTGGATTTTACTACACTTCGCGATCGTCGGACGCATTGATTTCTCGTCCACGCGATTTGCAGGATCAAAGCATTCCGAGTGGTTCCGGCATGGCGGCTCTCGTGTTGGCGCGACTTGGACACTTGGTGCTCGATCAGAGCATGTTAGAGCGAAGCGCGCGTGTAGTCCAATCCGCCGCAGAGTACGTATCCCGCGCACCGACGGCTGTCGGTCAGATGCTGATCGCCATGGACTGTTTCCTCGGTCCGGCAGAGCACTGGATCGTCGTGGGAGCGTCGCGTCAACAACTATCCCAATGGCGGCGGCTTCGAGCCGCAGATTTCCATACCAACGAGTTTTGGGTAGAAAGCGAGACCTTTCAACCGCCATGTTCCGAACTCACCTCGCTCTTCGAAGGTCGTTCTAGCGGTAACTTCACTGAGCCAACGATGTTCTGCTGCATCGGAGAGACTTGCCGGGCACCCATCATCGGCGAGCAGCTCATTCTCGACGCCATCAGCAACCGTGGTCCATAAAACGTTCTCGCTGATCCAGATTTTCTCACATCATTGCCCAAGCACAACCTGATCGATGAGGACTGGACGCGCGCCCTCCTGAGTGTTCGACAAACTGGCAACCAGAAGCGTTCCGGCTAATCCGCGGACCAGCGTTCAGAACGTCAGATCACCAGTTCACATTCACGCGATGAGCGTGACCAGAGTGCCAATTCGCTCGATGCGAGCTTCAACTCGCTGACCGGATTTCAGAAAGTTCCCCGTGGCGTTTCCGACACCTGCCGGCGTACCGGTGGAAATGATATCCCCTGGCTCCAGTGTCAGAAAGCTACTGATGAAGGCGATGACCTCCGCCACGCTGAACACTTGCTGATCTGTGGATGCCGCCTGTCGAACTTCGCCGTCGATCGTCAACTGCATCTCGAGTTTCTGAGGATCAGGAATCTCATCGGCAGTGACTAGACAGGGACCGCAGGGGCACGAACCCTGGTGCCACTTTCCGTGCATCCAATCAAAAAACTTGTCTCGAGGTCGTTCGGTGCGCCACGGCATGGGTCGAAACCCTCGATCAGATATGTCATTGATGACCGTGTATCCAGCAACGTACTGTAGCGCTTCTTCCGCGCTGACCTTGCTCGCGGTTTTACCGACGACAACCGCCAGCTCCAGTTCATAATCGATCTTGTTTGGCGACAGATAAGGGATACGAAACGTTCCACCGCTCCCTTGCAACGTTGTCGACGGAGGCTTCATGAAAACATAGGGAAATGTTCTCTCACGTTCCGCAGCCACGTCCCCTTGCTCCTTCACGTGCTCGATATAGTTTCCCGCCAAGAGGAGCAATTTAGGCGGCCTGGCGATCGGCGGCAGCAATTCAACCTCTGGTAGATGCTTTACAAGCCCGGGCGTTGCCGCAGCGAATGCACTTTCGATCGCTTCATGGAGCCCTTCGAGCCATTCCCATAGCGATCCTACCGGAGGCAAGAAAGGTATGAGGTCTTCCTGACGGAGGACGACTTCCGCCTGCTCCGCTCGACCTAGTTCACGCAGCAACGAGGCGACATCGATGAGGTATTGGTCACGAAAGAATCCAACTCGAACCGAGGAACCATCCTGGTATCGGCATAATTTCATAGTGTGTCCCAAAAAGTGGATTGCGCAGTTCGATAGATGAAAAAGATGGCCGTGAGTTGAGCGTCTTTATTTGATGGCAGGCTTGACCGCATTTTCCTTTGCGTGAACGACGATTTCTTCAATCGTCACGGATCGCGCAGCATCAGAACCACTAGCGAGGACGACCGTACCATTAGACGCTTGATCGATCATCTCCTGAATGGCCGGCAAGACGACATCGGTTGGAATAGCAAAACTTGACACTCGTCCAGCACGAGCGATATTGATCCCGACAACTCTTCCGTTCAAATCGACGACCGGTCCCCCACACTGATTCGGGCTGATCACCGAATCGTGCTGAAACACTTTCTTAAAGCCTGTCGAACGAGCGCTAATTCGCCCATTGACTTCCATTTCCGTTGGATCAAAAAGGGAAGAGTTGATGTCCATCAGCTTGCCGACGAGGAGGATTTCCTGATCCTTCCTTCGCACGGTGACGTCGACCATATCTCCTGCCCGCTTAGAACCCAACAAATCCAACACAGCTTGACGACTGGAGACGTCCTGATCGTCGATTCGGACGATCACGTCGTCAGCCATGAATCCAGCAGCGGCAGCTCCGCTTCCCGGCAGCACCATGGAAACGATCGGCCGATTCTCTTGGGCGTCCAGCTGAATTCCAAGTACGGCCTTCACGGAAGCTATCGAGCAGTGACGCACGCTCAGCACGCCGATTGCCATCGGTGACGATTTCAAATCGGTCGTCGCCAACCAAGCACCGACGCGAGGACACTCGTTCTCCGACCACTCGACACAGGTAAGCGAGGATCGATCCAGTTTCAGTAAGGCCAAATCCAAGTCGCGGTTCTTGACTTTCAATTCAGCAGAAGAGCGCGTGCCATCGTAAAGCCGACACGTGAGAGATTCCGGCGGCAATTCGCTGGCCTTCGTGATAACCCAACCGTCGGGATGGACAATTGCTCCCATTGCGACATGGCGATTGTCAGCCAATACGCGCACGGTGGCCATCCAATTGCTTCCGATCGCGAGTTTGAATGAGTTCAAAACCCCATAGTAGGCACGCTGACTGGAAGTAGGGATCGTCGCTTCACCATCGGTCCGGGACCGAGCTGGCGTTGCGGGTTGCTGCACCATGCGAGTCGCCACTGGTGGTTCTTGATTGGGCGGAACGCGGTTGCCGCTCTTCTGCGGCAGCTCAAGGAAGCCTAACGAAGGCGAAATTCCGAGCATCACCATGGCGATCATCCGTGCCCAGCAATTTCGCTTCATCCCATACTTCATCATCAATCACTCCCAAGCTCAATCTGCCTGTCAATTCGCCTCAACCGTCCTGCAACCCGACAATAAGCGATAGTGAGATAATCCGACCATCCCGCTCGACCTCAACCGGAACCCGATCACCGGGTAAAGAGCCTTCCACGGCGCGAATCAATTCGGCAAATGTTTTGATCTCACTTCCGTCGAATCTGCGTATGATATCGCCAACTTGGACACCAGCCCGATCAGCCGGACTGCTGCTAACGACCTGAGTAATGATCGCTCGCGAATCTTCAGAACTGCCGATCACTCCGATGGCTGGCTTATATCCAGGCAAGGTCCCCCATGCCTCACCCTTCGCCATGCGATCCCAATTTTTCGAGTACACGTCAATGGGCACATGCATGTTGTCGGAAATATCGCTTCCGATTCGGCTGTGAATTCCGATCAATCGACCCTGCAGATCGAAAAGCGGACCGCCACTATCGCCTCCAATGAGAGCACAATCCGTGACAATCGTCGTCCAATCGGTTCCGCCGGCATTGGCAAGGAACTTATCGAAACCTCGGGTACCATTCTTCTCTGGCACCAAAGCGAGAATTCGTCCGACTCGAATGACGGGATCACGATCGCGCATCCAACCACCAGGATGCCCCGCAGCGATGCACCATTGACCAGCTTTCAAATCGCGAGACGTTCCAAGACTGGCGTGCGGCCAACCCTCCGGTTTCGGCTCAACAATCTTCATCAAGCCTGCGTCCATGTAGCGATTCATTCCCAAGGTGCGTGCTTTGACTCGCTTACCATCCGGCAACAAAATCCAAGCGTCTCGATTCGGTTTGCCAGCAACGTGAGCGGCAGTCAGCACATAACCATCGGCAGTGATGATCACGCCGCTTCCCTGAGCCGATCCCTGCTGCACGTTGACCGTCACTTGTTGAATCTTCTCTGAAACCTTGGCCTGTTGCTCTTCCAGTGCTCGCAGTTCGTCGAGACTCCGTGGTTCGTTTCCGCGCACGTCATTCGCGCGAACAAGGCGCGATAGTCCGGGGTCGATTTCGACTTCCGTCAGGCCAACTCGAACCGGCACCACCGCCGAGGCGGGACTGACCGGTTTGAAGCTCGTTTGTTCGCTGGCCGGTGGAGACAGAA
>JBBIUE010000048.1:12352-41212 GCA_037440405.1 Pirellula sp.
GACCACGCCGTTGCCATCGGGAGCACGACGATGATCATGACAACCACCAACCATCGAATGGTGATCGTTCGCCAATTCCATATTGATGGCTTATTCACTACGATGCTCCATGTCGCATGAACGGATTTAACTTGAGTTTTTTCTTCGGACGATCGGTCAGGATGTTCGTGAAAAACATGTCGAACAAGACTATTG
Organism: Pirellula sp.; assembly: GCA_037440405.1. GTDB lineage: Bacteria > Planctomycetota > Planctomycetia > Pirellulales > Pirellulaceae > JANMGV01. The sequence goes on from JBBIUE010000048.1 coordinate 12,548, forward strand.
TAATCGGATCACCTACTGTACCGATTATTCGCTAACGATACAAAAAATGAAACCCTTTCGGCAATGTTTTTGCTCATGTTGGAGGGAGTTTACCCTGATTCGAACCGTGGACTTTGCCGAAATTGACGGCTGCTCAAACTTTAGCTTACTCCCCTGGGAAACCCCCGCATCGTTGGCCGCATCACGAAAGAGGTTCAGAAAACCATGCGAACGCTAATCGTTGGTTGCGGTTATGTTGGAAAGACCGTTGCCTGCACCCTGTTAAATGAAGGCCACCAAGTGCTTGGAACGACGCGCACCGAGGATTCCGCCGATAAACTACGCAAATCCGGAATTTCTGCCATCGCGAGCAACTGGCTTGCAGAAGAGAACAAACTGACGCACGATCCGTTTGACCTCATTATCGTGGCAGTAAGTCATGCTCCCGTGGATGGTATTCCTCCAGAAGGTACACATGTGCGCGGATTGCAGGCATTGCAGCAAGGCTTGAAGCAGACGCCACGTCTGCTTTTGTACTGCTCGACCACAGGCGTCTTCCAAGACTCCACCAGCGCTTCATGGGTCGATGAATCGTCACCAGTTCGAGCGACACGACCGGGGACCATCAACGCTCTCGCAGCCGAAGAATGGCTCCGATCCTATTGGTCGCGCTCGCCTGCCGTGGTCTTGCGACTCGCAGGCGTCTACGGCTCAGGACGTATTCCGAATATCGCAGCACTTCGAAACAATCAACCATTGCAAGTTGATCCCGATTCTTATCTCAACCTGATTCACGTTCAGGACATTGCGACTACCATTCATGCGATCGTTAATGCGCCGCCCAAGCATTCACTCTACGTCGTCTCCGATGGTCACCCGGTACGCCGTCGAACTTACTACGAATGGTTGTGCAAGCAACTTGATATCGCGCCTCCTCAATACGCTCCCATCGAGTCCACGAACATTTCCGCATCCCGTGGCTTTGGCAACAAACGAGTCTCCAACCGTCGTCTCATCGAAGAATGCGATCTAAGGTGGGCCTTTCCGTCCTACCGTGAAGGCCTTAAGTCATGCTTAACCGATTTCCCATCCGATTGATGCTCGTTTCGACTCAGTCAGATCAAGCTGCTGCGAGTTCGCCGCAATCCGTACTGCTTCCGTTCCGTTCGCTGCGCTCATCCACTCCATCAACAAAGCGAACTGTCCATTCCTTTCCTTTTTGTTGAACCAGACTTTCATATCACATCGTACAGTAACTTGGGGCGGCTCAGCGTAGGTCACGCAGGGCTTCAATCGTGTTCGCCGGATATCTGGAGGCAACTGCCTCCCGAATGATTCGAAAAGCGATCATCAGCGACGGATCGTCCAACTTGGGCGAGGGGCTACAACTCGCCTTGGACTGAGTAGGCTTCCTGCCCGTCGTCGGCATGGCTACCGCTCTCTCCAACTCGGGCATTTCCCCGGCTGAGAGGACACTTTCTCGATGCAGGAATCAACTTAATCGTGGTTGTCTTCGTACTTGGCGATTGCGTCGAAGCAAATTAGATGGGAGTAAAGGCCTCCAAAGCGGCCGCGCAAGCCCCAAAGGGTGCAAAGACTCTCGAGCGAGGTGAGGGCATGGATGCAATCAAGGATGCCGTTCGTGGGTTGCGGTCGGTTTCCGTTCGATCCGTTGAATTTGAGGTCGTCCGACCGTCAGCCGAAGCATGACGGTGCTGTGCATGATGATGAGTTCAGAATAGAGTTTCCTCGATGACCGAGATTGCCTCTTCTCGCTACGCTAGAATCTTGTGCAAGACGGTAGCACCTTCGACGCCCGTGAGTTTCACATCCAGGCCCTGAAATTTGATGCTAAAGGCGTCGTGCTGAATTCCGAGTTGATGCAGCATGGTGGCGTGCAGGTCGTGAACATTACAAGTATCCTCGATCGTTTGGTAGCCGAATTCGTCCGTTGCACCGTAGACCATTCCTTTCCGAATTCCAGCCCCGGCCAGCCACATGGACATGGCTTTGTTGTGATGATCACGTCCGATGGGGCCTTTGTTTTCTTGCGACATGGGTGTTCGTCCGAATTCACCAGTCCAGACAATCAGGGTTTCATCGAGCATCCCCAATCGCTTGAAGTCTTTGATTAACGCAGCAGAGGCTCGGTCGACCTCTGTGGCGCGAAGAGGCAATTCCTCGCGGAGCAGGCTGTGGTGGTCCCAATCGCGATGATAGAGCTGGATAAATCGGACTCCGCGTTCGGCCATACGTCTTGCAAGCAGGCAGTTGCTTGCAAACGATCCGTCACCCGGTTCACATCCATACAGCGCCAACGTCTCGGCCGTTTCCTTCGAGACATCCACCAAGTCAGGGACACTGGTCTGCATGGCATAGGCCATTTCATACTGAGCAATGCGAGTGATGATTTCCGGATCCTCGGTTCGGTGATAGTGCAGCTCATTGATGGCTCGAATCGCGTCGATATCGACGCGCTGCTGATGCCGAGTCAACTTGGCGGGATGTTCGAGGTAATGAACCGTATCGCCTCGGCTTTGAAACTGGACGCCTTGGTAGCGACTGGGAAGAAAGCCACTGCTCCACTGCCGAGCGGAGACGGGCTGAGGCGATCGCCCTTCTCCCGTCGAGATCAACACGACAAAGCCGGGAAGGTCATCAGCAATACTTCCCAACCCGTAGGTGACCCAGGCTCCCATGCTTGGGCGGCCCGCGATCTGAGAGCCCGTGTTCATGAACATGTGCGCTGGATCGTGGTTGATGGCGTCGGTTGTCATCGATCGAATGAGGCAAATCTCATCCGCAATGGAGCCGATGTGTGGAAGCAGCGTCCCCAACTCCATGCCACACTCTCCGTAGCGAGTGAAGGAGAATTGCGGACCCAGGCACTTCAGAGACTCGCCCTGCAATTGGGCAAGCTGTTGACCGCGTGTCAAGCTTTCCGGCATCGGCTCGCCCTCCAGCTCTTTCAGCTTAGGCTTTCGATCGAAAAGCTCCAATTGACTCGGCCCGCCCGCCATGGTCAACCAAATCACACGTTTGGCTTTCTGGGGCAACGGCAATGTTTTGAGCACGCCCTCCGATCCGAAGGCTTGCGGTTCCTTGCGAAGCAAAGACGAGAACGCGACAGCTCCCAAACTTGCTTGAAAGGTTCGTCCTGACCAGCCGAGAAACGCTCGGCGTTGGAGCCTGCGTTGTTCCATTGGTTGTGATGAGTTATTCATGGTTAGGACCGCGTGATGAATTCGTGAAGGTTGAACAAAACTCTCGCGACATGGTGCCAGGCCGCAAGCTCAGCGGAATCAATGTCCTCAGGAATCGGAACGATACCGACCGAGAGAACTTTCTTGGCGGACTCTGGATTCGAGGCGTAGATTTCGGATTGGGCTTCAACCAACTGGGTCATCATTTCGAGTTCGATTGGATCGGGACTACGCTGGAGTGCCTGCTTCCACGCCCAACAGATCCTCTCGCGGATCGAGGCGTTCGGCAGGGCAACGATTCGGGCTGCGAACGCTCTCGCCGGCTCGACATAGATCGGGTCGTTGAGAAGCACCAAGGCTTGTTGCGGGATATTGGAACGCATGCGCTCCGCCACGCATTCTTCGCGGCTCGGTGCATCAAAGGCGAGCAAACTCGGATGAAGAAAGCTGCGCTGCCACCAAATGTAAATTCCGCGACGATGCTGGAGTTTCGGATCGCTATCAGCGACATATTTCCTGGGAGGAAAGTTGATGTTGTCCCAATAGCCATCAGGCTGATACGGCTTGATGCTGGGACCGCCGATCCGCTTATTCAAAATTCCGCTGACGTCCAACACGTAATCCCGAACGAGTTCGGCGTCCATTCGAAACGAGTTTTGTCGCCCGTAGAAGCGGTTGAGCGGATCGAGCTCAAGATGTTTCTGACTGCTAAAGGAGGTTTGCTGATAGGTGCGGCTGGTGACGATCCATCGAACCATTTGCTGCCAGTTCCAACCGCTGTCCATAAACTCAGCAGCCAACCAATCCAGCAATGGGCCATTGGTAGGTGGATCTCCCTGGCCTCCCAAATCGTCCAGGACGCGGCTGATGCCGGTTCCGAAAAAGTGCTTCCATAATCGATTCATGACGGTGCGCGACGTCAACGGATTGTCCCGAGCCACCAGCCATTGAGCCAAATCCAATCGTGTCAAAAGCTTGTCGGAGTCCTCCGATTCGTTCGGTCGCAAAAACGCAGGGAATGCAGGAGCCAGAATTTCTCCACTATCATCCATCCAATTCCCGCGTGGTCGAATGCGAACGATACGACGATTGGGAGAGGAAACACTGACCAAACATTTGGGAATGTTCCGGCGAAATTGGTTGTACTCAGCAGTGAGGGCATCCAACCTCGATCGAAGCGTATCTCGCTCGCTTTCGACAGCGGTTTCGAGATCCCTTTTTAACTGATCGATCGCCCTTTGGTACGACTGAAGTTGCTCGGCCTGTTCTACAGTTGTCACCAGCATGCCCTCTTCCCGAGGACCGAGGATTGGCTCCTTGATGTCCGCGAAAAACGCGCCCAGCGAGTAAAAGTCTCGCATGGTGATGGGATCGAATTTGTGATCGTGACATTGAGCGCAGCCAGTCGTCTGACCAAGCCAAACCGTGCCGACCGCTCGGACTCGGTCCGCCAGCATGCGCTCCTGATAGTCGGCGGCTTGAGCCCCTCCTTCTTCCGTGGTCAGCAACAATCGATTGAACGCTGAGCCGACTCGGGTCTCTTGGTTGGCTTGGGGCAACAGGTCGCCCGCTAATTGTTCGATCGTGAATTGATCAAAGGGCTTGTTGTTTTGAAAACTTTGGATGACATAATCTCGGTAGGGCCAAACATTGCGAGGGTTGTCGCTATGGTAACCGATCGTGTCTGCATAGCGAACGACATCGAGCCAGGCGAGCGCCATGCGCTCTCCATAATGCGGGTTTCGAATCAGCTCTTCAAGACACTGCTTCATGACTTCTTCGATTGGTTCGCCCACAAGCGAGTCGACCAAATCAGGCGCCGGAGGGAGCCCAATGAAGTCGGCGTACATTCTTCGGAGCAGTGTGCGATGATCGGCTGGAGGAGACCATTCCAGTCCGACGCGACTCAATTGCTTGCCGACAAGATAGTCGATCGGATGCTCACCGGCTGGAATGTCCGGTTTGATGATGGGTTCGTAGGCCCAATGTTTCTGAAAGGTTGCTCCCTGTTCAATCCAACGTCGCAACAACTCTTTCTCGTGCTCCGATAACCGCTTGTTCGAATCGGCGGGAGGCATGATGGAGTCATCGGCCGCGAAGATGCGATCGATCAGGACGCTCGAATCAGGATCACTTGGGGCGATGACTCCGCTGGCCAAGGCGTCTTCGCGGAGATCCAACCGCAGATCGGCCATTCGATGGTTGGCATCGGGGCCGTGGCAGTAAAAGCATTTGTCCGACAGAATGGGTCGGATGTCTCGATTGAATTCGATGCGATCCTCGGAAATGGCCGCTGGTACCGTCGGACCTAGCACGAGACCAAGAAGAACGATGGTGCGACGAATCTGGGATGCGAACATCAGCAAAACTCCGGCCAAACGACAAATTTGTCGCTCATTTTTGACGCTGAACTCGCCCTTTAGTATAAACACTATGGTCGGAAAGTTTTGAGTCCATCCCAAAACGTTCTGCTCGCCAACGCTTCTGGCCATTTTCGGACGGCGTCGGGAGTGGTTCGAAAATATCTACCAAGTTTCGGCGAGCTTCCGAATGGGACTTCGCTTTACCGAATGCAATTATTAACAGTGATTGGATTGACGATCTTTCCAGATCGATTTACTGAAAGGAGCCGCTTTTGGAATCACTAGCAATCGCGTTCATTTTGCTTGCCTTGGCAATTACGTTGCTCGCGATCGATGTATTTGTTCCCTCGGGGGGCGTGATTCTGATTCTCACTGCTGTGACGTCGATCGGGTCCGTACTCTTCGCATTTCGCCACAGCATGAATGCTGGGATTTGGTTTTCGATTGGGATTCTGGGTTCGATTCCGGTTTTTGTTTGGTTGTTCATTCGAGTCTGGCCTCAAACGCCCGTTGGAAAATTGCTGCTCTTATCGAAGCCGGAAGCAGAGAAGTACCGATGGTCAACGGCTTCGAAAGTACCAGACATCAATTGTCTTGTCGGTATGCGAGGTCGAGCTGCGACGGATCTGCTGCCGGCGGGTACCGTGGAGATTGAGGGGATTCGCTTCGAATCACTAAGCGACGGCCAAGTGATTGAGCATGGCCATTCGGTTCGCGTCGTCCGCATCGACATGGGACGTTTGGTCGTCGTTCCGGAAGCCAGTTCACAAGAAATACCTCAGGTTCCGCACGATCTGAATAGTGGATTGCTCAACCAGGAGATCGGCGATTTGGGACTGGAGTCGATCAAAGAGTGAGGCGTCGTTGAGTTGGAAGGCGGAATGGAGAATCGGCGATTCCTGTCGCGCAGATATGAGGCTCGTTTAACATGGATCACATCCAATCCAAGATTTATGCTGCTCGTCGTAGGCTGGCCCTCCAGGATGCGATTGCTTTGTTCGCGAATGCTCTTCTGTTCGGCATTTCAGTGACGACCGTTCTTTTGCTTGTACCCAAGCTATGGTCGTTGCCGTGGAGCCACGATATTTGGGTTCGATATGCCATCATCGTTCCGACACCCGTGATGCTGATCGGAGCTGCCGCGCTCGCTTGGCGTCGAACTCCGTCGCTGGAAAAATCCGCGATCGAACTGGACCTTCGCTATGGTCTGAAGGAGAGACTATCGAGCGCATTCACCTTGGCCAGTCCCGACCGCGCTACGCCTGCGGGAGTTGCGTTGATCCAAGACGCGCAGCGCAGAGCGGAACAGCTCGATCTGCGGGACCGGTTTCCACTCAAGTTTGGCTTGCAACAATTTGGTTTTCTAATCCCGCTACTAATATCGCTCGGGATACAGTTCTTGCCTGATGCTACGGCGGCCACGGAAACGGCCATCGCGGAAGACTCGACCGTACCGATCACTCGCGTCGCGAACGCCGTGAAGCCGATTTTGGAAGAAATCCAGAAGAGCCGCGAACAAGCGGAAGATCAGGGACTCGAAGAAATGGCTGAACAATTTAAGCGGCTGGAAGAAGAGCTCAAACAGCTCGCAACATCCGAAAAGCTCGACATGAAGTCGGCGCTTTCCAAGTTGAATGAAATGAAGCAGGAGATGCAGCGAAGGCGCGATGAACTCGGTACGGGGGACAAACTAAAAAAGCAAATGGAGAGCCTCAAGGGTATGGATCAAGGACCTGCAGAAAAGCTGGTCGAATCGATCAAAGAAGGCGATCTGGAAAATGCCTCGCACGAGCTCGAGAAAATGATCGATCAACTCCAACGCGGTGAGATGTCCGATTCCGCGAAGGAACAACTCGCCAAGCAAGCGGACGTTCTCGAACAGGCCATTGACGAGATCATCCAAAAGCACGAAGAAGCCAAGCGAGCTCTCGAAGAGCAGATCGCTTTAGCCGAACAGAATGGCGACTTGCAAAAGGCAGCCTCCCTACAAAAACAACTCGATAAGCTCAATGACCAGAACGCGCAAATGGATGAACTCCGCGAGATCGCTGAGCAATTTGATGATCTTGCAAATGCCTTGAAATCGGGCGACCAGGATGCGGCTGCCAAGGCCATGGAAAATCTCCAAAAGAAAATGGGAGACTTGGCCAAAGCGATGGAACAGTCCAAAGAGCTTGACAAGATTCTCGATAACTTCGCGGATGCGAAAGACGCCATGGCCTGCGAACAGTGCGAGGGAGCAGGTTGTCCGGACTGCCAGGGCGGAAGCAAAGAAGGGGGAAAAGCGGGGAAAAAAGCCGGCGGCAAGATAGGTAGCAAGAAAGATGGAGAACCCAATTGGAGCAAAAATGCTTCGGGCGGCGGGCGAGGCATGGGGGAACGGGGCGACGACGAAAATGAAACGGATACCATCGAATCGCGAGTCCGAGCCGAAGTTCAAGCTGGCGAAACAGTCTATGGCGGCAAGGTCGACGGCGCGAATCGCAAAGGATTGACGCGCGATGCAATCAAGGAGGCCGTCCGAGCGTCTACCATCCAGCAGGCAGACTCGCTAGAAGATGTAGTGCTTCCAAAAGCGCAACGAGAGCAGACCCGCGAATACTTCGACGCCATGCGTGGCGGCAAGAAGGAATAAGCTTGCGCGATATTGCCATTGAGAGTCATCGCTTCCATTTCATGGACCTTCGCCAATGATGCGTCGGCGCAAAAATCTCGATCCGATGACATTCTGCTTCGATTTAAAACGAAGCGACGAAGTTTGCTTTTCTCGGCAATGAGGTTTACTGGTGACTTCTGTTCGAGTGAAATCAGGACTCGAGGCCCTCGAATTGGACTTGGAATCGAAGCTGCTCGCTAGCACAAATGAAGCAGAGAATCGGCCTAACGAATCGACTTTTGCTTGCTATTGCTGATGTCAATGAGCAAAGTTCTAGGATTCCTTGCTGCTACCGTTCCAGTGAATGCTCTCATGCTCTCATCGACCGTGGAGATTCATCTCGCACTCAAACAAGGATTTAGATAAGGTTGGTGCAGTTCGTTGATAGGCGAGCGGAGGCAACACTTCTACCACTCATAGCCCGCAGCTTCAGCGAGGTCGTACAAATTCGAACTTCATGTTGAGGATTCGGGCGGGAATCGATTCACCTGCTGCTCGTCGTAGAAACTTTCCTGGAGGCCGAGCGTCCATCGCATGAACCTTTCTCGCATCGCCGTATTTTGGCCAGGTCTGCCGCAACTTTGGTATCGCTCACAGTGGTCGGCGCTAGCTTATGCGATGTTCTTCGCAGCGGCGTTGAATCTGGCTCTTCTCAGTACGTTCTACTGGTATCAATGGTATCCCCTATGGTTGAATCGACTGCTTTGGTTCAGCGTCTTCACGGCGAGTATTTGGTCCGCCATGAAGTCGCTGCCGACGTGGAATTCGCTGGTCAATCCGCCTGTTCCAGCTAACTTGGATAGTCGGTTCATGGATGCTCAACGGCAGTATTTGCAAGGAAACTACATCGAGGCGGAGGGAGTCTTAATCAAGTTGCTGGACCGAAATCCAGAGGATGCTGAGGCAATGTTGTTGCTCGGTACGATCTGTCGTCGTACGAAACGGAGCAAGCAAGGGTTATTGTGGTTGCAGCGCACGGAGATGATCGAACGCGGTTCAAAATGGCGGCACGAGATCAGTTCAGAAAGAAGAATGCTGCTTGACCAAACTCAAGAATCGTTGGCTGCGAATGCCACTAATTCATAGCTGAGTTCGAGTCTTGCACTTTTCAAGTCGAGAAGCCGCAATGGATAATGAGCGGAAGACTCCAGCAGACCGTAGCAACGAACGACAAAAGCCGTTCGCAGCGTCAGCAAGGGACGATTCCAGTCCGTTACTCCCCCATTACCCTACGACTCTTAGCAGTAACCAAAGCAAACGGACTCTTGTCGTTCGTGACTTGTGGGAAAGCTCAAAAAGTGGGTGGCACACACAGATATGTGGGAAAGCTCAAAAAGTGGGTGGCACACACAGATATGTGGGAAAGCTCAAAAAGTGGGTGGCACACACCGATGGCACACACCGATGCACCGATGATTTGCCACCCCTCAAAAAACGATTTGAGGACTCCAACGTCATGCTTCGTTAAACGGTATTGCGGTTAAACGACAAGCCATCCATGAACGGCTTGGACGGAATGATACACGCCGTCGGTTGGCAGGCGATTATGTGCCGGACGCCGATTCGGACTTGCCCGATTTCGATCCTCGGTTGACTCTCTCCAACTTAGTTTGCATCTGGCCCGAAATGGTCCGCTGCAACAAGTGCCCGGTCAACGTGGGTGCCAGCCACCGAACCAACGTGGGTGCCAGCCACCGAACAGTTGGCCCACACCGGGGTGAACAAGCTCTGCTCGATTTGGAGCGACGCATGCTTGCATTCGCAGTCTTGTTGTGGAGCGAAAGCCTTTCTGGCGTGGAGAATCCCTTACCTTCTAGGTCGCCCCTGCCGATGATTGGATAAAGTTTGACGATTGAGTCATGCTTAACGATTCCAATGGGGGCATTTTGGATGATGGTTTCGTTCTGTAGGAATAGTTCGCGCCGTAGGTGCGTCTTGGCCGCGACTTTATCTCTCTATTCCGTGGTTGGTCTCATATTCTCGACGCCAAGCGTGTTCTCCCAAGACTGGGCTTATGGCATGTTCGACAAGCCGAAGCACGACTTTGGAGTCGTTAGCAGAAATGCGAAGGCTGAACACACCTTTGTATTCGAGAACAAATTCAAGGAAGACATCCACATCGCTTCCGTTCGAAGCAGTTGCGGGTGTACGAAACCTTCCATCAAGGAAGCTTGGATTCGCTCCGGCGAGAAGGGAGAGATTCTCGCCCAGTTCAATACGCGCTCATTCATCGGACAAAAATCGGCGATCGTGACCGTCGTGTTCGATCAACCCTACTATGCCGAAGTGCAACTCATCGTGACAGGGCAGATCCGCTCCGACATCGTCACCGAACCGGGGGAGGTTCAGTTCGGCGAAGTTCCGGTCGGACAGGGCTGCGAAAGTTCCTTACGAATCAGTTATGCTGGTCGACCCGATTGGAAGATCGTCGACGTTCGCGGTCAGAGCGAGCATCTCGAGGTTCGTTTGCAGCAGGAAAAGGGAACGGGGAGTACCATCGCCTATCGCTTGCAATTTCGTCTCAAGCCATCGGCACCGGCAGGTGATTTTCATGAAGAAATCGTCATCGTTACGAACGACTCACAAAACGATCGCTTCACGCTGCCTGTCTTCGCCACGGTGCGCCCACCCATATCGGTCACGCCCCCGGTGTTGGCTATTGGAACCATCGCCCCGAATGCAGAACATCGAGACCGGATCATCGTTCGCGGAGATCGTCCGTTCGCAATCACGGACATTCGATCCAGCGACCCGAGGATCCGCTTTCAATTACCCTCTGGTGAACGGCCCATTCACGTGGTTCCCTTCGTCTTCACTGCAAACGAATCCTTGGGTGAGATTCGGGAAAAAATTGTGGTCTGCACGAATTTGGGGGAAGACATCAGTGGAGAATGTACTATCGTAGCCAGAGTTGGTACGAACATTGCCAGAGGAACGGCATCTTCTCCAACGCCTCGATGATGCTGGCCATCGGCTACAATGGGTGTCGGGGCCAGGTTTGCAGAAGGACTTTCGGCCCCGACTGCCTTCCTCAGCCGAGCCTGCCATGTTTGTCCGCGACACCTTCTCTCATACGCTTTTGCTATTTCTGATCTTCCATTTCGTGGCGCTGGTGCCAGTAAGTTATGCAGCGCCCCCAGAGGACGCGCGCGTCGTGTGGGACTTCGACCGCGCTCATCGCGATGTAACTGCGACTCGCGAACGCATCTGTATCAACGGCCTGTGGCGTTGGCAGCCTGCAAACCTGACTCCAGGTCAACCTAGCGACCAATGGGGTTACTTCAAAGTACCTGGACCATGGCCAGGCATTACCGACTACATGCAGAAAGACTCGCAGCGAGTGCTCACCCATCCTGCATGGGAAAGCACAAAAATGGATCGCGTTCGCGCAGCATGGTATCAGCGTGAAATCGAAATCGAAGAACGTTGGGTCAAGAAGCAGATCCGTCTCGAAGTTCTTCAACTCCATTCGCTCGCTACGGTCTTCTTGGATGACCTTCAGCTTGGAAGCGTTGTTTTTCCGGGAGGGGAACTCGAGCTTCCTCGAACAGTCGCTACTCCTGGAAAGCACTTGCTGACCATTCACGTGGCTGCTCTTCCGTTGCAGTCGGTGCTGCGATCGTTTTCTGACTCAGCGAGTGAGGCCTCGGTGGAAGGAATGGTGGCCCGCCGGGGTTTGTGTGGCGACATTTTCCTCAACGTTTCTTCCGAGGGGCCGAAGATCAGCGACATTCGTTTTGCGTCGCGATTACAAGAAGAGCAACTGGATGTTTATGCGGACCTTGATGGCTTGAGCGCGAGCGAATCCTATCGTTTGAAACTGGAGGTGGTTCGCGATGGCGTTTCTATCAAATCTGAGGAGAGCGAGGCGTTCGACACGGGACGGGTGATAGAAGGTCGATTGCAGAAGTCGTTCCCCTGGAAGGCCGATCGCTACTGGGATATCCACACGCCGCAACATGTGGAATGGGTCACCTTGAGTCTTCTGGACCACGACGGCCAAATAATAGATCAGTTCTGGCCGCAGCGGGTTGGGTTTCGCCAGTTTGAGATTCGAGGTCGAGATTTCTACTTGAACGGGACAAGAATCTACCTTAGTGCAGTTCCGCTTGACAATGCCTTGGTGTCGTCGGCCCTCGCGAGCTACGACGGTGCGAAAGAATCGCTGCTCCGGCTGAAGAGAATCGGCATCAATTTTGTGTACGGTCACAATTACGATTGTGAGCCCGGATCGCACTTGGCATACGAAGAGATCCTGCGTGCCGCCGATGAGGTCGGGATGCTGGTGGCGTTAACGCAACCGCACTTCAGCAACTATGACTGGCGACGCGAGGGGGGGCGAGATGAGAAAATGTATCGGCAACATGCTCGTTACTATGCTCGTGTCGCTGGCAATCATCCATCGGCCATTCTGTACTCGATGAGTCACAACTCCACAGGCTACGAAGAAGATATGAACCCCGACATGTTCGGAATCGTCGAGCCAGAGAGGGACAATTGGTCTCGCAACAACATGATCCGAGCCTTGCGCGCGGAAGCGATCGTTCGAGAGGTGGACCCTACGCGAGAGGTTTATCATCACGCTTCCGGCAATCTTGGGATCATGCACAATTCGAACTTTTATCCCAACTTTGCGCCGATCCAAGAGCTTAGCGATTGGTTTGAACCGTGGTCGCGGTTGGGTACAAAGCCAGCCTTCACCTGTGAATATGGAGCACCATTCACTTGGGACTGGGCCATGTTCCGAGGTTGGTATCGCGGCGAGCGATCCTTCGGCAGCGGTCAAGTGCCTTGGGAACTGTGCATGGCCGAATGGAACGCGCAGTTCGTGGGCGACCGAGCCTTCGATATTCAGGAGGAGGAGAAGATCAATTTGCAATGGGAAGCCAAAAGCTTCCGCGAAGGGAAGACTTGGCATCGCTGGGACTATCCCGTCGAGCTGAGCTCGAAGCGATTCGACCTTCGGCATGAAATCATTGGGCGCTATCTTGAAGCGAACTTCCGAGCTTTTCGGACCTTGGGCTTATCTGCCAATTCACCCTGGGAGCATGACCACTATTTTCGACTACGTCCAACGGTGCGACGCCAGACCAAGGAACTGCCAACTCAGTGGGAGGCGTTGCAACGTCCGGGGTACTCACCCGACTACATCGGTCCCACCTACGAGCGGATGGACCTAGCATTCGAATATGACGATTGGGAAGCAACTCCCGACGGCCAGGCCTTGCTCCGCAATAATCAACCTCTGCTTGCGTATATCGCAGGGGCCGAGGGGGAAATCTCTTCGAAAGCCCACTGTTATTTCGCTGGTGAATCCGTCAGCAAGCAGCTCGTCGTCATCAACAATTCCCGAGTTCCAGTGAGCGGACAGGCTCGCTGGCGAGTCCGCGACATCGCTACGAGCTGGACGACGATGGATTTCCAGGTGGCCACAGGCGAACAGGTTCGACTACCGATTTCGTTTTCCATCCCGCTGAATGAGTTTCGACCTCGAGCAGTCATAGAAGCGGAATGGAGCTTCGATTCCCATCCGCCCCAATTCGATCGCTTTGAAGTTGATGTCTTGCCACGATTGGAAACCGACCTCCATGCGCAAATAGAACGATTGGCAGTCTTCGATCCGCTGGGGGAAACTCGAAAGATGTTGGATGACTTGGGGTTTGTCTACGAATCGGTCGATGCAAATAACGATTTGTCTTCCTTCCAAGTACTCTTGGTGGGAAAGAAGGCGATCTCGGCGGAAGGGCAACTTCCCGATATCTCACGAGTCCGAGATGGCTTGAAGGTCATAGTCTTTGAACAAACCTCGGAGGCATTGCAGCAGCGATTTGGGTTCAGAGTTCAGGAGTACGGGCTGCGCGACGCGTTTCCCCGATGCTCCTCTCACCCTATATTGCGGGGGATCGATGCAACTCATCTCTGCGATTGGCAAGGCGAAGCGACCTTATTGCCGGAACGACTTCGTTATGAACTTGTTCCGATGCACGGCCCGACAGTTGAGTGGAATGGAATTAAGAACTCGCGTGTCTGGCGTTGTGGAAATCGCGGAAATGTCGCTTCCGTCCTGATAGAGAAGCCCACGCGCGGTGATTTTCTCCCTTTGGTCGATGGCGGATTCAGTTTGCAGTACTCTCCTCTGCTGGTCTATCGCGAAGGCAGCGGCACGATCGTCTTCTGCCAGTTGGACGTTACGGGAAGAACCCGAACCGATGCCGCTGCCGTAACGCTCGTGGCCAACCTGATTCGATTTGCAGCCGCACCTACTGAGCCAAGAGTGCTTCGTTCAGCCTACTACACAGGAGCGGAGGAAGGATTCGAGTTCCTCAAAAAATCAGGACTTGAAATCGAACGTTGGAATGAAGCTCTTCACCTTGAAAGCGCGAATACGGTTCTCGTCATCGGGCCCAACGCATCATTTCTCGCTGACGCTGCGCACATTGAAAAACCTACGCATCGCCAGAACGTGGAGAATTGGATTCAAGAAGGCGGTCATGTGGTATGCATTGGAATGAACGGCGATGCGATCCAGCGTGGACTACCAAGGCATGCGGAACTTCAAGCCGCTGAGTACATCCACCCGTCGCAGAATCCATCCGCAGTTGATGTGCTGTTTCTGGGGATCGGTCCGGCTGACTTATTCTGCCGCGATCCGCGAACCATCTTCTTGGTCCGTGAGTCGAAAGAACTTCCTTGTCGCGTTGTGTCGCCTGGTGTTCTCTCTCGAGCGGAGGGAGCAAACGTGTCTTACTTCCAACTTGTCCCTTGGGAGTTCTCTGAAGATTCCGCGCAGCCGAGCCAGCGAAAGACCAGGCGGCGGTCAGCGTTCGCGCTTCAGCGTCTTCTGTCTAATTTGGATGTCCTTTCCAGGACACCATTGCTCGAATGGTGGGAATTACCGGTCTCGTCAGATCAGCCGACGAGATTGATCCAGGGTCTGTATCAGGACAGCACAGTAGCCTGGGATGACCCCTATCGGTTCTTCCGATGGTAGTTCGCTGAATGAATGCCAAGAACGGCTCCAATGAGGGGGTTTGCGGATCATCGTAGTGAGCACCACCCCCTTGTCGAAATGCTAGCACAGCCCCACTTCGCTTGGCTTTTTCAATGAAATTCAGCGGTGTGCCAGAATGGCAGGTGTCGAATGTGAATCTTCCGGATTTTGTCGTTGACCAGAGGATCGAAACAGCTATCCTGATGAAGGTCGTTGGTGATGAGCGTCGATTTCGATCCACAGCCTCTAGTTCAACGTACCCGAGGGCGCACGATTCAGCGAGAGCCGCGTGTCCCCCCACTCGAAGAAAACCGATAGAGCTTGCGGCCACGGGCTTTATCAGTGCGAGGAGACCAAAAGCAGCGGTCTCCTCGTCCTTCGAGCACCTCATGCAGGTTGCATCGTCCATGATCGTACCAATTCGATCATGGGCCGAGGCTTGGTTGATACGCAGGGACGCATTTCTCCAGTCTTGGGGCACGCGGTTTCTCGGACCTCGGAAACGATACTCGCTCTTGCTCAAGAAACTCAATCGACTTGGCAACCATTCATCTTCCTGTATTGCTTGAAGAAGTCGTCGATTGGGTCCGCCCGATCGCTCAAAGTTGCATCATCGATGGGACATTCGGCGGCGGAGGCCACGCTAGAGCACTTCTTGAAGTCTTGCCGCAACATGGAGTCGTGATCGGCATCGATCGTGATCCCAATGCGATCAAAGCGCTTTCCGAGCTTAAGAGCAATTCGAGAATGAGGCTTTGGAACGGAAGCTATGCCGATGCGTCCGAAGCGATGGCGAGTTGCGGCCAAACGTTTGCCGATGCGATCCTTCTGGATCTTGGTTTATCTAGTGATCAATTGGCGGATGCGAATCGAGGATTCTCCTTTCAATCGGACGGACCTCTTGATCTTCGATTTAATCCAAATGAAGGAGAGTCAGCCGCAACGTTGCTTCAACGAATCGATGAACGATCGCTGGCGGACCTCATCTACGGTTTTGGAGAAGAACGATTTAGTCGTCGGATTGCTCGAGCGATCGTCGAGCGTCGGCGGACCGAACCGATTCGAACAGCCAGCGATCTTCGAAACTTGATTCACCGATGTGTTCCTGGGGGACATCATGGGCGAATCGATAGCGCCACGCGAACCTTCCAAGCCCTTCGCATTGCCGTCAATCGCGAACTCGATCATTTGACTCATGCATTAGAGCGTCTTCCTGACTGCCTTCGTCTCGGGGGACGTTTACTGATCATTAGTTTTCACTCCCTCGAAGACCGCCTGGTCAAGAACGCCTTTCGCAGCGATCCTCGGCTCCAGCCTCTGACGAAGAAACCGATCGTTGCAACCGACAGCGAAATCCGCCGGAATCCTCGATCGCGAAGTGCGAAGTTGCGAGTTGCTGAACGAATCGTGTCAGAACCGCTCTCCGGTTAGCCGCTCGTAAGCTTCGACGTACTTGGCTCGGGTCTGCTCGACGACTTCTGGAGGCAATTCCGGAGGCGGACTGTTGCGATCCCAATCGGTGCTCATCAAGTACTCGCGTACAAACTGCTTGTCGAACGACGGCTGAGCATGCCCTGGTTCATAGCCAGTGACCGGCCAAAACCGGGAACTATCCGGTGTCAGAACCTCGTCGATCAAGATGATTTTGCCGTCATGCCAACCAAACTCAAACTTGGTATCCGCGATCAAGATGCCTCGCTCTTTGGCGAATGCCGCCCCCTGTTCATAGACGTGCAAGGACAACGACCGAAGCTCTTCTGCGATCGCCGCGCCTAATTCTCGCTGCATCCTTTCGAAGTTTACGTTCTCGTCATGCCCTTGATCGGCTTTGGTGGCCGGTGTAAAGATCGGGTTGGGAAGTTGCTCGCATTGACGAAGGCCAGCTGGCAGGTTGATGCCACAGATCGATTGGGTTGTTTGATAGTCTCGCCATCCGGAACCCTCCAGATACCCACGCACAACACATTCGAATGGAATCACCTCTGCCTTCTTGGTTATCATCACCCGGCCCGCGAGCGCTGCAGCTTCATCGAGGTCGGCCAATTCTGGTGGTAGTTCCGTCGATAGCAGATGATGTTCGATTCCCACACGTTTGAACCAAAATGCGCTCAATCGGGTTAGAATACGGCCTTTGTCCGGAATGGGAGTCGGAAGAATCCAATCAAACGCGCTGATGCGATCCGAGCTGACGATCAGCAATCGGTCTCCGAGATCGTAGACATCACGGACCTTTCCACGACGATAAGGATAGGGGAGATTCGACTGTTGGAGAATGTCGCTGCCGTTCATTTTGTATCGCTGGAACAAACGCGGATGGTGAGCGGATCATTGCAAACGACAGAGAGCCGATCCGACAGGCCACATCGCCGATGGATGCGAGGCGCGATGACCTTTGGTTGAGTTGTCATTCAGGGTCGAACTAAAATCGTTGGTCGTGCGTCATCGATACATGGTTGACGATGAAATCAACACGCTGGCGTATGAGTGTGCTTGATTGAGGACGTCTCCTTGACACAAACCATGAGCTTAACGCTCGATGGGAGTAATCGAAAGCCCCCCACTCGCTCGCAGTTCGATATTGTAGGACATGCCTTCTTTGACCTGCATCGAAACCGCTTCGCCATTGGCGGCTCGAATTCCCATCTCGGCTGCCCGTCGTGGATCGTTGGCAAACTCCCAGAAATCACGCCAGATCAATTTTTCAAAATCGGACAAAGAGCCACCACGGGCGTAGACCTGCGGTCTCATGCCGACCTCATCTAGCGAATATCCATCCATGGGAGTCTGATTCTCGCCGAAAATTCTTCGGAAGAGGCAGAGCGACGTTCCACGTTGTAGATCCGAGGACTCAATATAGCGATCATCGAACTTCACGATCCAGTTGTCGACGTAAACGACGTTCCCGCTGATTTCAAATTCCTTAGGGTCTCCAATGACATCGCCATTGGGTGAAAGCTCGATGAATCGAATCTTGCTGCGAATGAGTCCGGTCGCTTCCTCTTGTGATTGAGAAACGACTTCCAGCCGTGCCAAACGACGATCGACTTTGAGTAAAGCCATGGCCGTTTCAAGTCGTTCGATAGTCGCTTGCTTCGCAGCGACGTCCTCTTCCAGATTTTGAATCGCAACCAACTGTTCCGCTAAAGTCTTTTGAGCTGCGGCAAGTTCATTTTTGGTCGTTTGGAGCGCCTGCGTGCTTTCCTGCAATTCACGGTCACGTTCGGTGTACTTGTTGAAAGCCGTCAATCCTCCGAGCCCCGCCCCACCAACCAGGACAACTGCCAAGAAGGTCCGGACCGCTGAATTTACCGTTTGTACCGTTTCGGTAATCTTTCCCATCGCCGTAAACTTTCGCAACAATCCAACTGATCAACTCGGAATACCCTCATTCTAGTTTTCGTCGTTCGGCAGGAGGAATCTTGCGTCATGAAAAAAGAAAGTGCGATGAGAGGAATCTCCTCGCATCGCACCTCGAACTCTACGAAAATCCTAGCGAATCTTTACTTCGCGTTGGATTTTCTTCGATCACTGGCTGTGGGTTGCCGGATCGGTTTCACCGCCGTTGCGAGTGCCCATCGCTCCCCAAGCCCCATAGCGACTTCGACCTCGAACACCGTTTTGAGATTCAAAATTCGGTGCAGGAGCCATTAGGTTTCCGGAATCAATCGTGTCGGTGATGAATCGCGTTCCAGCATCTCCGAACGCCACATGAACTCCGCCAGGATGATAGGACGCAGCAGAGTAGATCCCCCAATCCCAGTCGTTGTCATAGAACGTGCATGAGGCGCTGTTCGGGGGAAGAACCGTATTGAAGCCAGTGAATTGTGGTCGACCATCGGTGAATCGAGCACCTCGCCGTCGATTGTCAGCAAGGGTAATGACGATATTGGGATTGATATAGCGCTGGTTCTCAACGGTTTGTCGGCACAGCATCGGATTGTTTCGAATCTGATCGTTCAAGAAGATCGTATTGCCTTGAACCAATCGCTCACCCGAGTCCGTTCCAATTTCTGCGAGGAGAAGCGTGTTCGACAACCCATCGGTTGCATCTGCCAACCTTCGATTGTAACGCGCTTGAAACATTCCACGATTCGCGTTCGTGCTCCAATCCCAATGCAATCCTTCGACGGTATCGCCAAAATTGAAAGCATAATTGGTTCGGGCGACTGTCCAATTGATCTGAGATGCGTCGCGGCCGGGGTCCGATGGGCATCGCAGGGTCGAGACTTGAGACTGTGTGCGCCAAGGAGTGTAGCCACCGTCAAGCGTGGTCCAGGGGGCAGGACCGCCCGGAACAATTTGTCCATTCAACCATCCACTGGTCATGACAAAGCCGCCCATGATCTGTTGATACAGGGGCTGCTCTTCCATGAACGGCAGCAATGCAATGTTGGCAGAGATCGACTGCATATTACAGGTCTGCCAATTGTTCATCGAGGTTGGGCCTCCAGATCCACCAATTCCTGTCGGAATCATCTTGTAAGTTGACTCGTAATTCAAAATCGCCAAAGCAATTTGACGCATGTTGCTCGAACAATTCATTCGTCGTGCAGCCTCGCGTGCTTGTTGCACAGCGGGCAAAAGCAATCCAACCAACACGCCAATGATGGCAATCACAACAAGCAATTCGACCAGCGTGAAAGCACGCCGTCTTTGACAATAAGCCATGGCGAAACCTCCGGCAGAGAAAAGGAAATCTGAGGACAGACCAATTTAGCCGATTTTAGAATCGCCTTAGCCTATGGTCAATATATTTTCAAGTCACTTTAGCCTCAATTTTCGACGATTGCTTGATCTGCTGGTTCGCGTCGTTTTGAAGGTGCTTCCCCCTCATGGCTACTGGCGTCTACGGTAGGAAGCGATCCTTGAGAGCCTGCAGGTCTCGAAAACGAGGGACGAAGTCATCTTTCCTCGATGTGGTGATTTCTGAAACCGGTCAGTTGAGCTCCGATTCAGTTTTCTCAATGAATTGCGAAGTTCTTCTGTGTGAAATGCCGACATCACACGATCTGCGAATTCACGTCGATCGGCACCACGCCCCGAGTCAATGGATGAAGTGGACACTCGCGGATATGTACGCCAGAGATTATTCTGTAAACGCATGCTGACTGCTTATAGGGATGCAGACTTTGGTACCCAAACAAGTGGAAATCGACTCGGCTTTCATTCGATCACTTTCCGATTTCTTTCCATCCGACAGGCTGCACACGAGCGCTTCGCAGTTAGCGGTCTTTGCTTCGGATGGATTGACGGCATTTTCTGTTCAGCCCAGGGCTATTGTTGTTCCGATCACTGAGCAAGAGCTGGTACAAACGATCCAGCTATGTTGTAAACATGCGGTTCCTTTTGTCGCGCGTGGAAGCGGGACGAGTCTTTCCGGCGGCTCGCTTCCCCATGCGGATGGGATCGTCATCGCTCTGAATCGAATGAACCGCATCCTCCACATTGACCCGATCGATTGCACTGCGGTCGTACAGCCGGGGGCAATCAACTTGGCGGTCAGTCGAGCCGCTGAGGAATATGGACTTCATTTTGCTCCTGATCCTTCCAGTCAACAAGTCTGCACGATCGGAGGGAACGTCGCCTTCAACGCAGGAGGCGCACATTGCCTGAAGTATGGCATGACCAGCAACCACATTTTGGGAATGCGTGTGGTGCTCGGAGATGGTACGGTCGTCGTGACAGGCTCTGCCTCCATCGAGTCGATCGGACCCGATTTAACGGGGCTGATCGTTGGAAGTGAAGGGACGCTCGGAGTCGTTAGCGAAATCACCGTGCGGCTTATGCCAAGACCGGAATCGTACTTCACTGTGATGTTAGGCTACGCTTCGGTCGAAGAAGCTGGGGATGCTGTTTCCGCCATTATCGAAGCGGGCATCCTGCCTGCAGCCATGGAGATCATGGATCGGGTCAGTATGAAGGCAGCGGAAGCAGGAGTTGGAGCGCACTACCCTGAAGGTGCAGAAGCCGTGCTGATCGTCGAACTCGATGGAACGCGATGGCAAGTTGAGGAAGAACGTCAACAACTGGAGCAAGTCCTCGAACGAACCAACCGCATTGCGACGGAGATTGCCCATTCTGCTGAAGAACGCATGCTCATCTGGAAAGGTCGCAAGAGCGTTTTCTCGGCGGTCGGTCGACTCAGTCCCGATTTTATCGTTCAGGATGGAGTAGTACCGCGCAATCGTCTCGGTTTGGCTTTGCGAGAAATTGCGGCTATTAGCCAAGCTTTCGGTGTACCCGTGGCGAATGTCTTTCATGCTGGCGACGGGAATCTCCATCCTTTGATCATGTTCGATGGCCGAGTTGCAGGTGCACTGGAACGCGCCGAACAGGTCGCCGCCCGCATCGTTCAGGTATGCATTGACCTGGGGGGATCGATCACGGGGGAACATGGAGTCGGTATGGAGAAGCGATCCTTCATGAATGCCATGTTTGATGATCCGTCGCTAGACTTGATGCATCGAATTCGAATGGCGTGCGATCCCAAGCTCATCGCAAATCGAGACAAGATGTTTCCTTCCGCCGATGCTCCCGCCATGTCCATGTACGGGCTCCACCCGCTCGAACAGGCTGGAATTGTTTCGAGGGAGTAATGGCAGATCCATTCATTCAACCACGGACGGTTCGGGAACTCAGCGATTGCATCCTGGACACACAATACGATTGCATCTTGCCGGTCGGTGGCAAAACGAAGTCAGCATTAACCAACAGCCCTATCGATCAACGGCGTCGAGCGATGGTCAGTTCGACCGCTCTGCAAGGAGTGCTGGATTATCAACCTTCGGATTTTACGATCACCGTGCGGGCGGGTACGACCGTTCGCGAGGTTCAGGATGTGCTGGAAGGCAAGGGGCAGTTCCTTCCGTTCGATCCTCCCATGGTGGACCGAGGAAGCACGATCGGGGGTATGGTTGCAACTGGTTGGAACGGTTCGTGCCGGATGAAATGGGGCGGAATTCGAGATTTTATCTTGGCCATCGAGTTTGTCGACGGAACCGGCAAGGTGGTTCGCGGAGGTGCAGCAGTCGTCAAGAACTCGGCTGGCTATGATCTGCCCAAGTTGTTTGTAGGAAGCTGCGGACGACTCGGATACTTGACGGCCGTTTCGCTGAAAGTGTTCCCGAAGCCCAAGTCATGCTTCACCGTGGCATTCTCCGCGCCGACAGCGGCTGCGGTGGTGGAAGCGATGACGAAAATGAGCCGCACGTGCACCGACGTGATCGCAATGGACTGGGTCGACAAGCTCCTGTGGGTTCGTTGGCACGGCTCTGAACATCGCGGTCAGCAGATAAGAGATGCATTGGTGACGATGCTGAGTTTGCGTTCCGTTGCTTTTCTATCCGGTGAAGAAGATACTGCTTGGTGGCGCAATCGCTCTCACCCGGAAATGCCCCATCAAGATGCATCGTTGATCAAGGTAACATGCACTCGGAATGCGATCGCTGTTCTCGAAGATTATTGCAATCGAAGCGGAATCGATCGTGTCTATTGTCACGCGGGCAACAGTTGTCTTCTGACGATGCGTGGACGCGAACGCGACGACGAGTTGGATGCAACATTCCATCAACTGGGTTGTCAGGGAATCGTGTTAATGAGCCAGGCGCCCTGTCGCGAATTCGGGATAGCTCCCAGTGTTCGCGATTTCCGCACGAGAATTGCGAGAGGACTAGACCCGACCAGCCGATTCTCGTAGGAACATCCAGCCTTTGAGGAATACCCGAGTCCACACGCATGCGAATTTTTGGTTAAACGCGGTCGTTTCTGCACCATAACCTTGAAAGTTTGAAAACGAGCGTACGAACGCTAGTGAATGGCCCGTTCGTACGCTACATTAATTAATTGAACGTATGTTTCGTCGAAGCGCGCTCGGGAAATGGACAGGCCTCCCACACATATTTAGCATGGCTCCGCGCGCCATCGATCTGATTTCGAAGCAGCAGAGTGAATGAATCGGTGAGCTTGCTTCGAATGACTTCATGGTTGAAGGAAATAGGGGTCATTGTGTCTACAAACCATTCATCGGCTGAGAGTTCGAGAAGGATTTCCCAGAGCCCATTACCGACAATGCTGCTTGCCATTGCCCTTCTCGCTTCGTTATGGCCGCTCTACCGTTCCGTGATGGAGGCCTGGTCAGCGGTTTCGTATCGATGGGGCTTGGTAATCATCGGGACCGGATGTTTGCTTTATTTGATCTGGCAAGTTTACGACCGCATGATTTACGAGTATGAAGTTCATGAAACCGACATTCAAGCGAAGCGAGGGCGTTTTCTCAGTTTTCTGTGGTTGTTGATCTCTGTCTTGTGCATTGTGGGTTCGTTCGTGTACCCCATTCTCGGCTTCATGGCATTCGCGTCCGCACTCAGCGGGTTGATGAGCGAGCAGTTTCCGCGAGAAGGTCGGTTGCGATACCTGACTTGGTTCGTCTGTCTATCGTTTCCTTCTTTGTGGTTGACTCCGATTTGGAGCACATGGCAGGATCATGTCCGTCAGCAAGGTGCTTGGGTCGCCGGTGAAGTGTTAGATGAAATCGCTGTGGCCAACTTGCGGACCGAACAAAGCTTCGAATTGGGGGCGCAAACGATTCAGGTTTCCGACGTCCCGGCGACCTGGTGGAGTTTAGAAACGCTGCTTTCAATCATCGCCATTTGTGGCATCTGGTTCTCGCGGTCATTCCTGTCT
Organism: Pirellula sp.; assembly: GCA_037440405.1. GTDB lineage: Bacteria > Planctomycetota > Planctomycetia > Pirellulales > Pirellulaceae > JANMGV01. The sequence continues at coordinate 36,422 of JBBIUE010000048.1, forward strand.
CTCGCCGTCTCTTTCAAATTGCTGTTTTTTGGGTACCCATTGGTTTTGGGGTATGTCTTTGCCCTTCACGCTGCTGAAGTTAGTGGTGCAAGTGGCTATCATGGCTTGTCGTTCGGTGTGGCTTGGTGGGTCATTGTTGGCGTAGCGCTTCTATGCACCATCTTGATCGAGAGATTTGCAGGTGAACTCGGTAATCCGATTCTATTTTCAAGCTTCGACACGGTAGCTCCTGCCGTAGTTGAATCCGTCAGTCGAATCATTTCCTTCCCGAATGTTCCTCCGAATCAATCAGATGATTTTGAAATCGAGCAGGCCATCGAAACAGAAGCGGAAGAAATCGCATTCAGTGTGCTTGGAGAACCGATCGCCAATAAAGAGGCCATCCAAGTCATTCGATTGGAGGAGCAGGAACGAGTTCAATCGCGAAATATGGGTCTGAGGACGAAAGACGATGTCGGAAGCTGAGATCGATGTTTTTGATCGCAACAACTTGCGCGACCTGGCTAGAAATCCATTGTTGCTATTCATCGGTTTGAAGGACGCGATCCCGCTTTGGTTCCGTTCTCGTCGTTGGGGACATCTCTTGATTTCCTTGTCGGCCGTAATCGCGGTTCTTGCAGTCTATGCTCTGATGGTCTTTTCTTCTCAGCACGATGACCACAATCGCGAATTGATCGCAAAGTACAAGTCGATGGCACAGAGGCTCGTTCCTATGGCGGAATTGAGTCGAGAGCTGACGGCACGCTTGGACCCTTTACAGACCGACCAATTGAGTGTGAGATCGAACTCGCACTCTTCCCAAACCATCGACCAACTCCGCTTGATCGCACGGCGCACGCTCAGGGATGCTCCCGAGGATCAGAGTGCCATCTACTTGAGTGGACTAATCGAGGCCCTGCATGGACACCAGGAAGCGGGTTTGGAGAAGATCGCGAGTATCGCAACGAACGATCAACCTGGACTTCCTCAAGCACATGCGATAATTGCAGCCAAGCTTCATGCTCAGTTTCGACAGGGTGACCTGAAGGTGAAGGAAGCCTTGCTGTATCATCTCGGAGAGGCGGTGAAGTGGGGGGATGTTGAGCCTCGCTATCTTTCGTTGTACGCACAACTTGCGGAGAGCCCGAGGCAGAAAGAGATCGCTTTGGAGATGTTGGGAGCCGCGGCGTCACGCGATCCAGACTACTTCTTGGAGTTGGCCCAGGCAGCCCAACGAGCTGGACAGGAAACGCAAGCCAGATTAGCTTCCGAAAAGGCACTGAAACATCATGAAACGATGATCGCTTCGGGGCGTGGCAGGCTGGAAGACTGGACCGCGACTGCGGATGCGTATGTATTGCTCAGGAAATTTGAAGAGGCACGTACCAAGCTGGAGGATGCTCTGCTTCAACCTGGCCTGGATCAATCCAAATTGAAATACCACCTCTCCAACGTATTGCGCTACGAATACCAATGGGTTCTATCTAAGAACAGCATGGAAGAGGGACCTCGACTAGGCTTGCTGGAAACCGCTGCCGACCTTTGCCCAAGTAACGAACTCATCGCCGAGGAAGTTGCCTTGGCTGTCGGAAAGGGAGTCACCATTCCCGATCGTCTGCGGGAGTTGTTGCAATATCATGTCAGGGAAGGAACGGCAACCGTAGCCACCTATTTCGCCCTAGCGAACGAATATGTTCTTCGCGAGCGTTTTCAAGAAGCCATTGCTTCTCTCGAAATGGCGATCAGTAAGGAACCCGATCATCCAGTCGTTCTAAACAACCTTGCACTCTTGATTGCTCGGCATCGGCCGGAAGAAATCGATCGAGCCTCAGCGCTCATTCGAAGAGCGAATCTGAACGCACCGGGCAATATGGAAATCGTGGACACCTGGGGAGAGATCCTGCTCATTGCCAAACAGCCGATGGAAGCTATTTCGAAACTCCAAACCAGCCTGAGTGCGAATCCCTCCCGAGTCCGCACGCGAGAACTGTTGGTCCGTGCGTGCGAGCAAGCCGATCTTCCCGATATGGCACGTGTCTATCGCGAACGCTTGGAAGAATTGAAGAAAGGGAATCGTTGATTCCAGCCAAATGGACGCGAGTGCCGTTTTCGACGACCGTTGCAATGAGTGAGATTTGATGCGATGCGATTCTACTCTACCTTCTTATCAATCATCGTCTCGCTAGCATCGGTCTTTGTGGTCCCAATTCACCGGTTGCATGCAGCACCACCGAACATCGTCATCCTCTTCGCGGATGACCTCAGCTATGAAGCGGTTGGATTGGCTGGTCGCGAAAAGATTCTGACTCCCAATATTGACCGCTTAGCGAGAGCAGGAACCGTATTCACCCACGCTTACAACATGGGGGGGTGGCATGGTGCGCTGTGCATGGCCAGTCGAACCATGCTGATGACGGGGCGGACACTATGGCGAGCTCATGCGATAGAGCCGACGCTCAACCAAGAGATTCGAGCCAATCGCTTCTTGCCGAAGATGTTGAGTGAGGTTGGCTACCGAACTTACTATACAGGTAAGTGGCACATGGCAGCGGACCCGACACTCGCATTCGATCGAGTGCTCCGCGTGTTGCCCGGTATGCCAGAAGATGGCCCAGAATTCTACCATCGACCGAAGTTCGATGGCACTGATGTTTGGAGTCCGAGCGATCCTGTCTGGGGCGGCTACTGGGCCGGCGGAAAACATTGGACCGAACAAACAGCCGACGACATCTTGCAGCTTCTCGACGAAGCTTCGGCGCAGGACCATCCGTTCTTTATTTATGCCGCTTTCAACGCACCGCACGATCCCCGTCAGTCCTCGGATGAGTTTCTCGATGCCTATCCTCTTGAGCAGGTCGACGTTCCAAGAAGTTTCCTCGACGTTTATCCTTTTGCAGAGGCCATGGGTTGCACGGCGCGATTGCGAGACGAAGCGTTGGCTCCGTTTCCTCGAACCCGCCCTGCCATTCAGACGCATCGACGTGAGTATTTCGCCATCATTTCTCATCTTGATCGCGAGATCGGGCGCGTTCTCGATCGCATCGACACGCTTCCGCAAGCATCCAATACCATCATCCTCTTCACTTCCGATCAAGGATTATCGGTTGGCCATCACGGATTGATGGGAAAGCAAAATCCCTACGACGTTTCCATGCGATCTCCCTTCATCTTGAAGGGGCCGGGTGTGCCGCAGGGAAAACGTATCGAGGAACCGATCTACATTCAAGACGCCATGGCAACCTGTATCGGATGGTCGGGACAGCCGATGCCATCGCATGTCGAGTATCACGATCTCCGACCGCTGCTCGAAGGCAAACCATCCCCTTATCAAAATGGTATTTACTATGGCTACATGACCACTCAACGCGCCATCATTTACAATTCCAAGAAGCTGATCCACTATCCCGAAGCTGATGCTTATCGGTTATACGATCTTCAGTCCGACCCTGACGAAATGATCGATCTAGTTTCGCAGACCATGTTTGCGAGCACCGTCAAGGAAATGGCGGAGCGTCTGCGTGAACTCGATCAAGAGTTGCACCTTCCACCTATTCCATGATCACCTACAGACGACATCGTTGATCGCGTTTGGTGTTTTCACAAAATGGAAAAAGGTCAAACTAACTAATCCTCTCAGGTGAAATCCGTACATCATGGGCGTCACCGCTGGGCTAGCTCGTAACGCTGCGGGTTGCGATGCGCCAGCGATCTCAGGGCAATCGTCGATAGCAGTGACCAAGGCGGAGCCTCGGACTTGCAGTTCGCCAATGTTCATCGGCAACAGCGTGCCCACTTCGATACGCATGTTACGGGCCACAAAAGTAACCCGCAGCGTCAGCAAGGGATCATTTCAGCTCGAAACTCCTTTCTTGTGTAATGACTACTGCTACTTGTTAATGACAAATGGACTGTTGTCGCTCGCGTCCAAGAATATCCCGATGTTGGATGGCACCAATCAGCGAATCAGCGATCCTTGATAAAGACAAACTGACTTCGGTTGCTCGTGTCGAAGAATATCCGGACGTTGGATGGCACCAACCGGTGCCAACCGGTGCTGATTCGATGGACTTCGCGGGTGATGAAACGCGCGGTGACGACCGTGCCGAGTTAACTCGCTAACGCAGCGGGTTGCGATGCGCCCACGATCTCAGGGTAGTCAAGTACGTGGGAGGCCCCTCAAGAGGTCACCGCCAAGTCAACGATAGCATTACCATTCCCTGCCCCAATTCCCGTTGTTTTGAGCGCACCAAAGAAACTACACTCGTCGATTCTTATCGGTCAAAGATCAATCTCTCCATTTTTTTCTTTGGTCCAAGACTGAATTTCCGCGCGCAGTCCTGCCAGCATTCGGGATACTACAGCGTCTGGAATCTGGCCATAAGATTGGCAATATTGACGAGCCACCATTCTCAAGATGTCTGCCAACATAATTCCCCATACTGCCGGATCTTCCCAAACGTTCCCTCGAAATTGAATAGTTGGTTGATTATTTGAAATCCAAACTGATAGCAGCTCAAATGCCTCTGGGTCGCGCTGGCATTCGACCGGAACTGAAAATTCTGGTGATTCGTTCACGTTTAGTCCTTAAGATTAAATGGATAGGCTGCGTAGTGCTGCGGGAAGGATTCACATTTACAATCGTAGTGCCTTCTATTATTGAATGATATGCACCTTAAATTAGGTAAGTCACGGAGGAAACTGACTTTGCCGTCTAACACCTTTGTGTTGCCGCAAAAGAAAAGTGCCTCAAGATTGTAAAGGGGTGTAATCTCTCTGGTGCGCCTGCTACGCAGCTAGTTTTGCATGGATGGC
>JBBIUE010000049.1:0-40313 GCA_037440405.1 Pirellula sp.
CCGAAGCTGATTGATGTGGTTCGGGGGAAAATGAGATTGCTCCATTACGCCAAGCGGACTGAGGAATCTTACGTTGGTTGGATTCTCGATTTTCTCCGATTTGCTCGTGATCAGGCGGGACATTGGGTGCATCCCGAGAACCTTGGCGATCAGGATGTCGAAAATTATCTTACTTACCTAGCAGTTGATCGACGGGTGTCGGATAGCACGCAAAACCAGGCGTTGTCCGCTCTGCTATTCTTGTTCACGAAAGTCCTTGATCGCTCATTCCACGTGGACGCCTTGCGGGCGAGGCGATCACAGCGGTTGCCGGTCGTTTTGACGGCTGCGGAAATTCGCGCGGTTTTCGAACATTTGCCCGATGGTCCCGTTTCGCTCATCTGCCAGTTGATGTACGGTTCAGGATTGCGACTGATGGAGGCTTGTCGACTGCGTGTCAAGGACCTGGATTTTGCCCGCAAGCAAATCGTCGTTCGCGAAGGAAAGGGAAACAAGGATCGATACGTTCCGATGCCAGAGTCGCTGGTGCGTAACGTGCGGGAGCAGTTGCAAATCACTCAACGGTTGCACCATCAGGATTTGGAAAATGGCGCGGGTTGGGTCTGGCTGCCTTATGCCTTATCCGTGAAATTTCCTGACGCCGGTCGGCAGTTGCAATGGCAGTACCTGTTTCCGGCCAGAGAGACAAGTCGCGACACTCATCCTCGCGAGGCAAAAAATAGCACTCCGGCCGACCTGGAAGTCGTACACGGTGATCGCGAACAAATTCGTCGGCATCATATTCACGAAACGACCGTGCAGCAGGCGTTTTCTCGAGCTGTTCGCGCATCGGGAATCACGAAACGAGCCACGTGTCATACTCTGCGCCACAGCTTTGCGACGCATCTTCTGGAAGCAGGTAAGGACATTCGCACGATTCAGGAATTGTTGGGGCACGCCGATGTGAAAACTACGATGATCTATACCCACGTCAGCACCGTGGGGGCAACGGGTGTGAAGAGCCCGTTGGACTTTCTCTGAAAATGAGCCGTACGATTTCGAGGATCACCGCATTATTCCAGGATGCAAAGCGAGCGAGGGAACGACGCGTCTGAACATCCGTGGAGCTGCGGAGACGCAAGCTCTGTAGTCAGTCCAGTTTCATGATGTTTCGGCATGGCGTAGGAGCCGGAAGTTGGCGGGAAGAATGACTCGTACGCAAATGGATTCGCCGTAGTAAAACGGATTTACGGCGCTGCGTAGTACCAGCCGGTCTGTGCAGTCGGTCTGGGCCACCCAGCCGGTATGCCCGCAAGTCGAATTCTTTTTGATTCTTAGACACGATCGCGGCGGCGGCGTAGCGGCAATCGAGAACTTGTTCGAGCATTTGCTATAATCTTTAGCTCTGAAATGGCCAGCGACCGCCTGAACGACTCGACAACTGCCTACCAGCTTGTTCGCATGCTACCGGTCGGTGCCGATCGGCGACAATGGTGCTTACGCCTTCATTTTGTGAAGCTGTCGCACTTTTTAGGAATTGTGCACGACGTAACTCCAGTTTGACGTGAGCAGCGCATCGAGCCGCCCTGTTCCGAGTACAATGTTGGCTTCCGTTCCTACGTTCCGACCCTTTTGGCGAACGGCGGATAGAGAGCTACCAGCCCGAAACGTTGGTGAGGAATTCGTCGTTGCTCCCTTGCTGACGCAGCGGGTTATTGCTTGATACGTTTTGATCGGCCGTTCCCCTCAACCTTGAGTCCCACACAACATTCACCTTGAGTCCCACACAACATTCACCTTGAGTCCCACACAACATTCACATTCAGCTCCTAGATATCCTTCACCTTTGGTCTTACCATGAATGGAACTTTGATTCCAATTGTTGCTGCTGCCGCTAGTTGTATTTGTGCTGCATCTTCCTTCGCTCAGTCGGTTGAACGCCGAGAGCCGCAGCCTCAAGTTCGATACCGTGTTGGACCGGATACGCGGTCCAATCCGAACTCTCCGCAAGGACGGCTTGAAGGCCCGTTTTTGTTTCACAGCAAAATCATTGAGAATACGGTTCGTAAGTATTGGGTCTTCGTTCCCGCTCAGTACGACGGTTCCAAGCCTGCGTGTTTATTGGTCTTTCAGGACGGTGCCCGTGCGACCAATCCAGACGGGCCGCTTCGAGTTCATGAAGTTCTCGAGAACTTGATCGCCAAGGAAGAGATTCCACTCACGATTGGAGTTTTCATCACGCCAGGGCATCGCGGAACCGAGTATCCAGATTCGATCGGCTTTGGAAACCCGGACAATCGAGATCGTGAGTACGACGTGCTGAACGACACGTATGCACGCTTTCTGATCGACGAGTTGTTGCCGGAAATCGGAAAGCAATACAAGCTCACGGACGATCCTCGTGGTCGAGCGATCGGTGGATCGAGCAGCGGCGCCATTTGTGCATTCACGGTTGCTTGGGAGCGTCCGGACTATTTCCAGAATGTCATCAGCCTGATCGGCAGTTATACGAATATTCATGGCGGGCACGTCTATCCTGATCTCGTGCGTGAGTCTGCGAAGAAGCCGATTCGCATTTTCCTTCAGGACGGTGTGAACGATCTTCGTAGCCCAGCCGATCCGACTCGCGATTGGTATTTGCAGAACCTCAAGATGATCGCCGCGCTTCAAGAAAAAGGTTACGACATGGCGTCGATCATCGGCGAGGGAGGGCATTCGGACGATCACGGAGGAGCTATCCTTCCTCATATGCTTCGCTGGATTTGGCGTGATTACCCCGGAGTGAAAAAACCAAGCGTCGATCCGATCGAAGCGGCTAAGCAAGTGAAGCCTGAGATGGTCGACCTGTTCCCTGGCTTTGATCCGACTGCCAAAATCGATGTCAGCGGAACGTATACTTGGCAAACGGATATGCGAGGAATCGCGATGACACATAAGCTTGTCTTGGAAGCCAGCAATGGCCAAATTAAGGGACGTTATTCTTACACGATCGGCGACGATTCGATGGAGACCGAAATTCTTCAACCGGAGTTGATTGGCAATAAGTTGGTATTCGATGCAATCACCAGGAATCGTCAGCGTGAGTCGTTGTCGTCATTTCACGGCATCGTAGGTAACGACGGTATTAAGGGCTGGCGGGTCGTCGACATGAATGGCCAGATTCGCGATGTCGCCTGGAACGCGACACGCCAAGCAAACTAAAGTCCTAACTGCAAGGTGAACGATTTATGGTTCCGCAGAGAATGCTGTTGGCAACTTGGATTGCAATTGCTTTCAACCTGATGGTCCAAGCCGACGACCAGGCTACCGCAGAAGGGCTGGCAGATCAGGTTCGATCCATCTTTCGTCAACATTGTGTGGACTGCCACAATGACGCTGAGCGCGAAGCGGAGTTATCGCTCGAGACATTCCGTTCGATCAAAGACTCAGCGGCGATTCGGCCTGGAGACGCTTCCGAGAGCGAGCTGTTCAAACGCATTTCGGGGACAAGCGAGCCGCTGATGCCGCCCGAAGATCGATCCCCGCTGTCCCCTGAACAAATTGACCTGATTCGCAAATGGATTGATTCCGGTGCGAAGGGAATCGATGTAGAGATTCCGTTGATGGAACGACTTCGCATTCCGCAGATCGCATCTCGGTTTTCTGGAAAGTTACCGATTACTGCAGGAACACTCACCGACGCGAAGACTGCCGTCATCGGCCAGTTTGGTGAAGTCGTCGGCTACGCTCTCGATGTTGAGCCGCCAAAGAGGCTTTGGTCGCTGGCCATCGCTGGCAAGATCAATCAGTTGAGACTGGCAAAACCGAGCACCTTGGTTGTCGCGTCAGGAGTGTCGGGACTAGGTGGCCAGGTCAGCTTGGTTGACTTGAATTCTCGCGAAATCGTGTTGCAGCTCGACGTACCGAGCGAAGCCGTTTTTACTGCGTGCCTGTCACCGGACGGTCGATGGCTGGCTACGGGTGCTTACGACCGACGAATCCGAATATGGAACATGGAGGAAAGAACGTGGGCGAAAGTGCTTGAGGGGCACAACGGAGCCATCTTGGATTTGGACTTCGATCCGCAATCGCAGCTCCTTGCCTCCGCGAGTGCTGATGAAACGATCAAGATTTGGCACGTTGCTACCGGTTCCCGTCTCGACACCTTAAATCAAGGGGAAGCTGAGCAAACGTCGGTTCGATTTCTGCCTGATGGATCGGCGGTCATCGGGGGAGGGGCAGACCGTCGAATCCGGAAATGGAAGCTGGTTTCTCGAACGGAGCCCGCGATCAATCCGTTGACCAACGTTGCGTTCGCTCACGAGGGAGGAGTTCTCGGTATTGAGCTGAATGCAGATGGGACGTTGTTGACAAGTTTTGGGAGAGATCAGCAGATCAAGCTGTGGAGTACGTCGGACCTTCGGCCCTTGGGAGTGGCTGCATCCACTGAGGATACGCCGAGTTGGTCAGGCTTGATGGAAGACTCAGTCGCGTTCGGTACGCTGAAAGGTGAAATGATTGTTGCTTCACGGCCAACTCAATTGCAGAACTCCTCCGACTCCAACGCATCTCGTCGGCCAAGATATCAACCAAGATTCGAGGAATCGCCGGAGTCGCGGATCGCCGAAGTGGAACCCAATAACGATCCCAAAGTCGCGCAGTTTCTCTCCTTGCCGACCACGGTCTCTGGAAGCATCGAGCTTCGACAAGACGGCTTGGCGGATGAGGACTGGTTTTCGTTCGATGCACAGGAGGGAGAGCGTTGGTTGCTGGCAGTGCAAGCTGCTCGGGATGGCTCACCTTTGGACAGTGTGCTTGAGGTAACGGATGATGCGGGGACGCCCGTTTTGAGGACGCGCTTGCAAGCGGTTCGAGAAAGCTATTTTACGTTTCGCGGGAAGAACTCCGACACCTCAGATGATTTTCGTTTGCACAAATGGGAAGACATGGAGCTGAACGAGTATCTTTATGCTAACGGAGAGGTCACAAAGTTGTGGCTCTATCCGCGCGGTCCCGATTCCGGCTTCAAAGTATATCCTGGCTTTGGTCGCCGATACACCTACTTCGACACGACGCCACTGGCTCACGCTCTTGGGGAACCAGCATGGATCGTTCGTGAATTGCAATCCGATGAGTCTCCGATCCCCAACGGTTTGCCCGTTTTCTCAATCTACTTTGAAAACGATGACGATAGCCGCCGACTATGGGGAAAGGATTCACGATTGTATTTTGATGCTCCGTACAGCGGAAGGTTCTTTATTCGATTGCGGGATGCAGCAGGGAATGGCGGCGAGGCTTATCGCTATCAACTATCCGTCCAGCGACCGGTTCCGACCTTCACAATCGCACACAATGCTGGGGATGCTCTTACCGTTGCGCCTGGAACAGGACGGGAGTTTGAGATTTCCCTCGAGCGACACCATGGACTAGAAGGCCCCATCGATATTCAGTTTGATGGAGTTCCTGAAGCGGTCATTGTGACTCCGTCTTTGTATGTGGAATCCGGACAAAATCGGGCGCAGGCGACCATCTTCCTCCCTCATGATGCCGAACAGATTCCGGAAACGTTTGAGCTTCGACTGACCGCCCGAGCGAAAGTCGGCGATCAGGTTATCGAGGTCCCCGTTGAGAAACCAATTTTAGTAAAAAAGACCGCTGATGAGCGGGTCGAGGTTTGGGTGACGTTTCCTGATGGCCTGGCCCCGACGATCGAGCATCCGCTTCGAATTCGTCCTGGCCAGACGATTCGCGCGATCGTCCATTTGAATCGCAAGTCGATGAAGAGCGATCTCGGATTCGGCAATGAGGATTGTGGACGCAATCTCCCGCACGGCGTGTTCGTAGACAATATCGGCTTGAATGGCTTGCTCGTGCCCGCTGCTCAAGATCAGCAGGAGTTCTTTATCTATGCGTCGCCGATCGCCACGCCGCAACGAACCTGGTTTCACCTGCGAGCCAACACCGACGGTGCACCAACCTCGGCACCCATCCCGATCGTCATTGAGGAATAAACCGCAACGCTCTGGTTTGACGAATTGACGAGCTTCGTCCTCGATGAATGGTCACGCATTGAAACTCGCCGACTCTTCGGGTAAGGATGGCGACACTTGCAAATGTCGTCAAAGCCGTGTTTTTCTGGCAAGTCAACGCTGTTCCCACACTGACGTTTCGGGCTAAGAGACATGCTTCAAGCGGAGTGGATTGCTCGATCATCCACGGCAAGTGCGGCCTCGTGGAGCACTTCGGACAAAGTCGGGTGAGCGTGGCAGCAGCGAGCGATATCTTCGCTGCTGGCGCCAAATTCCATGGCCACGGCAGCTTCTGCGATGAGATCGCCCGCTCGCGCTCCGATGATGTGGACGCCGAGAACGTGATCCGTTTTCGCATCCGCGAGAATCTTGACTCGGCCATTGGTGTCCCCAAGCGTACGAGCTCGACCGTTGGCTCCGTACTGGGCGACACCCTTTCGATACTGCGTACCGAGTTCCTTCAGCCGATCTTCGGTCATTCCGACCGTCGCAATCTCGGGATGGGTATACACGATGGCAGGAATGCAGTTCTCGTTGACGTGCCCCTTCATTCCGTTCATTCTCTCGACGCAAACGATACCTTCATCCATCGCTTTGTGAGCCAACATGAGCCCTCCGATCAGATCACCAATCGCAAAGATGCCTTGAACAGCGGTCTGATAGTTTTCGTCGACCGGAAGGAAGCCCCGCTTATCGGTTTCGATGCCGATTCGCTCCAGTCCCAAGTCCCGGGAATTTGGAACTCGTCCCGCCGCAAGTAAGACACGATCCGCTGTGATCGAATCCGCATCTTTGCATTTGACGACACATTGTCCATTTTCAACTCGTGCGCTCTCGACCCAACTCTTGAGCCGAAATTGAATTCCTTGTTTTTCAAAGGTTCGTTGGGCGAGCTGAGCGATTTCCGCATCCATGCCGGGGAGAATGCGATCGAGGGCCTCTAAAACGATGACTTCCGAACCCAAGCGTTGCCAAACGCTTCCCAATTCCAGTCCAATGTACCCGCCGCCAATTACGACCAGTCTTTTCGGAACTTCGGGAAACGAAAGAGCCATGGTGCTATTGCCGATTCGTTCGCCATCTTCTTCGATGCCTTTCAAGGTGGCCGGTCGCGATCCCGTTGCGAGAAGGATTCGCTTCCCGCGTAGTCTTTTCGAGCCTTCAGAGCCGACCACTTCGACGGTGTCAACGTCGATCATTGTCCCACGGCCACGGAAGGCTTGGACTTTATTCTTGCGAAACAGCAGGTCAATGCCTCCAGTCAGCGTTTGTACGATGGAATCTTTTCGTCGCATCATAGCGCCGAGGTCGAGTTCAGCGTTCTTGACTTGAATGCCGTGAATCGCCAGTCCATGATTTGCTTCGTGGTAGAGGTGGCTGGATTCCAGCAAGGCTTTGCTCGGAATGCAGCCGACGCGGAGACAGGTTCCGCCAAACTTGGTATTTTCGTCAATACAAGCCACTCTCCAACCAAACTGCGCTGCACGGATCGCAGCAACATAACCGGCAGGTCCACCACCAAGCACCACCAAATCGAAGATATCTGCGTCGGCCATTCATTCCTCCGAAATTTCAGAACAGTTCACTGACGCGACTATTGTAGAGCAATGCTCAAGAAACGTCAGACCGGAGGGATTCCAAGAAGCGTCGCAATCGTTCTTAGTGCCGTACGTTCCGATTTGTTGATCTTTGGGCCAAAGCCATAGAAATCGACGGATGATTCAGCAACTGATTTCGCGAACCGATAAAGCGACATTTTGAAATTATCGGCTTCATCGGGGAACTTCTTCTCAAGCAAGCTTTTGATGGCCGTCATGTTGCCTACAAAATCGATGCGAAAGTGGTCGAGCTCGCGAATAAAGGCGTGCTTGTTCTCGAGAAGGGTGCTCTTGGCGTGTCGAAACAGAGGGCCGTCCTCGGGATCGTTTTTTCTCGCTAGCTCGATGAGGGACGTCAATTCCTCTTTGGTGACTTCTCCATCGGCACCGGCGGTACGAAGGAAGACCATCAGAATCGATCGCGCCAGCGATCGCTCGATTTCTTTCTCATCGTCAGAATGATTTTCAATGTTCATGCCGGGTCTTTCGCCACAAGAAATCGATTATCTTGGATAGTAACCTGCAAAGGAAGTAACAACAATCACCTATCATGATTTTCGGGGCCATTCGAGTTGACAGACCAGCAAGATGCAATGGAACTTACGGTGGTGACACGCCTCCCCATTGAATTTTCAAAAGCTTTCTCTGGGAGCACCTGCTCGATTGAGTATTTAGTCGTCCCTGAATTCGTTGTAGGACCAGAGAACGCAGAATCGGTCAATTTCCTCTGGGACATGGACCTCCACAAAGGAATTGACAACTCTCCGATCGTTTTGCATGGCCCAGCGAAGGCGGGAAAGTCCATCTTAGCGTCCATGATAGCAGCTCGCATGACGCGAGGGGCCGACACAAAGTCTTCCAACTGTTGGGTCGCTGGTTCAGAATTCTGCAAGCAGTTCGCGCACGCCACCTTAACCGATAATTTAGCGGCTTTCCGTAAGCGTTTTCGCGAGAGTCACTGCATGGTGTTAGATGATCTGGATCATGTTGCTCGAAGCGAGGGAGCACAGCGGGAACTTGTTCGTCTTCTGGATATTAAGCAAACCCATGGAACGATTTTGATCGCGACTGCATCATGCGTTCCTGCAACTCTTCGCGGTCTGACAAGCGGGATCGTTAGTCGGCTAATGGGAGGCCTGACTCTCGAGATTCGACTACCGGGCATCGAGGCTCGACGCGAATTATTGAGATTAATGTGCAATCAGATGGGAATGCCGCTGAGTGCGCGCGAACGCGAGTATTTGATCAGCTCTCTTCCACCTGCATCGACTGCCGAAGATATTCGAACGGCCTTGACGGTCCTGAGCCGACAACACCGCGACAAAGCCAGCTCGAAGAACAAAACACCAAAGTTCGAAGAATGGATTGCCCATCAGCACGAGCGCAACGTCATCGATATCCACGATATTGCGAAATCCGTAGGCAAACAGTTGAGCGTGTCGCTTGCAGACATCAAAGGGAGCAAACGTAAAGCAAATATCGTTCGTGCTCGCGGGCTAGCAATTTATCTCGCCCGAAATTTGTGTGGCCTGTCGCTACAAGAGATCGGCGAGTATTTCGGAGGCCGCGATCATACGACGATTCTTCATGCTTATCGCAAAACCGATCAAGGGATCATGAACGATCCCGAATTGGCACGTATTGCACATGAACTTCAACTTCGCTGGCGGGATCGCAAGAACGCTTAGTGGAGTGATCGCTGAAAATCGCTTGCTTCGTTGTTCGCGGAATCGAGGAACAGTGTACAAGTCCGAAATTCGCGAAGCACCATGGACATGAATCCTTAGCGTACATCAATTGGACCGCGCGCTTCGATGGGAGAATGCACTTAGTCATGAGGTCGCCAGCTTCTTCGTAAGCGTCGCAATCTCTCTCAACAGGGCCACGTGCCGAGTCTGAAAGCTCGTCTGCGAAGTCACTTGATCGCGAGTCACCTCATCGCCTAGTCCAGCGGAACGGCATTTTTCGAGTCGGTTCATGATGAGATCTCGAACCTGGTCAGCATCTCCCAGACCTTCAAGTAAGCCGACATGACTGCCGCCACCTTGTCCGTGTGGACCAGCCGAGCCCCCACCGGCAGTCTCCACGATTAGATTCGCAAATCCGAGGTATCGCTGCAGTGGTCCTTGTTGCAGTCGAATATTCTGAATGTTTTCGAAGGTAATCGTCGTTTCGTGGATCGTCCAAATTCCACGGCGAATCCTCATCGAGCGATCCGTCAAAACATACCATGTCGTATCGTATCGCAAGTGGAGCGCGATGTACGCAACAACATCCGGCAAGATCATGACGATAAGCATGATCGGTGCGATCGCCAAGCCCAACCATGGAACGGCAAAGAATACGACTATCCAAAGCACCAGCAACACGAGATCGATGGCGATGCAAGCAATCCAAAAGAACAGTCGCATGTAGTTCAGAAACCCCTGCGAGGGACGGAACGACACGGCTGTTTCTCCAGCAACGGTCGGCAGAGTTGGAGGTTCGTTTGGAACCAGTAACCACCGAGTCAAGATCGACCAAACCCCGTGGTAACACCATTCGGAAACGCGTCGAACATGTTCGCTCATGCTGGCGTCTCCTGAATCGTCACCAACTTGGCGAGATTATCTCGAATTTGCTGAAGCAACAATGTCGTCTCATCTTCGTGAGACTCTTTGGCAGCTTCGTCCTCGCTCGGATCAAGTTGTCCCTTGGCACCTCGCATTTGCTTGTACAGATAATCTCGCAATTCTTCGGCTTCAAGGATACCTTCGATGGACATTTCCGGAGTCGCACTGCCGGACGCTGTTTGTATGCTGACCGTCGCTAATCCAAGCCATCGCTGGAGGATGTTCTTGGTCAGGTGAATATCCTGAATCCTCCGATAAGTGAGGAGGATTTCTCGACGGAAGAGGATGCCCCACCGCATCGAAATTCCATCCTTGTCGAACGAGTACTGTAGAGTCGCGTAACGCAGCCACATCAAGGGCAATGTGATGAAGATCGCCGGCAACGTCAGCACGGCAATGATGATGTAATAAGTCAGCAACTGAGGAGCTGGACGTTTGATTAAGCTAGGATCGAAAGTGGGTCGCAAATTCATATTGCTCCTTTGCCTTTCATTGCGATCAGCAACTTTGCGGTGAATAGCGGGCTGCATCAATCGCTGCCAAGATATGCACGAGCCAACCCAGCCAGACAATCCATAGAATGGCCGATGCTAGGAAGAAAAGCAACGCCGCGATGATTCTTCCCTGACACAATTGCCCCAAGCCAGGAAAGAAGAAGCTTACCAGGGCTGCTAAGACATTCCCACTCGAACCCTGCGAACTCATTGCGATTTTCTCCTTTCTTCATCGTGCTAATCCGGACCGTCTCTTATTCGCTATGGACCCGAGATTCTTGGATATCATTCCGTATTCGACTGTGGATGCCAGACACTATCGAGAATCATGATTTCCGAGGTAACCTCACTCTTGCCGTCCGTGAAGAACGCCAATTCGTTACTTTCCGTCGAAGGAAACACCAAGTCCGTAATGACGGTCTCTCCGTCGTTTCCAAAGACCTCGACCGAGCAGTGATCAACCAAAATAGTCATTCGAATCGAGCCGCTAGCATCAGGCAAAAGCTTACCTGCGTGCCTTCCAGCAAACGAAGGGTGGAAATCGGTGATTCCGCTGTGAGTTCGATCGACAAAAAGTTCTTGACGGTCGCGATCATATCCGATCCGAGTATATTCACTTTCACCGTGCTTGAGCACATCGATTCCGAATTGGCTTGCATCGATGGGCGACCACTTTAAGTGAATCATCAGCGACTGACCTCGAATGGAAATCGGATGGCTTCCAGCAGTCAGCAGGCCGACTCGCTTTGAGCCCGATTGAACCAGCCTTTCAATTTCTGCGACCGGCATTTGACAGAGTCGCAGTTGACCGTCGATTCGTCGCAAGCTGAGCTGGCGAGGAATCGACATCGCGCTGCGCCATGGATAGGTCGGGTTCAACGCCGTTTCCCAATTGTTCATCCAACCGATCCAAATCCGTCGTTGGTCGCCG
This sequence comes from Pirellula sp., assembly GCA_037440405.1. GTDB lineage: Bacteria > Planctomycetota > Planctomycetia > Pirellulales > Pirellulaceae > JANMGV01. Next base: position 11,623 of record JBBIUE010000049.1, read on the forward strand.
CTAGGTCCACCATTCCAAGAAACCGGTGCGTAAAAATCGCGGCCGAAGTCCACCCACTGCGACTCCAACGAGTCTGCCACGAACGTCCTACCATCGAACGTACCGGTAAAATATTCGCCGCCCGAGCCACCTGCGATCGCTCCGGAACCGATATCAACTTCCAGCACCCAACGAGAGGCGCCCGGCTCATTCTCGATCGGCAGCTCGAATAAATCAGGACATTCCCAGTTCGGCTTGTCCTGCACTCCCGCCGGGCCAAATTCAGAAAGAAATCTCCAGGACTTCAAGTCTTTCGATTCGTAGAAATGAACTTTCTTGGCGGCGGCCAGGGAAACCACCATGACCCATTTTTTCTCGGGTTCATACCAGAACACCTTTGGGTCGCGGAAATCTTCAAGGTCCAAGTCCAGTACCGGATTGTGCTCATATTTGGTCCAAGTTCGACCGTCATCCAAACTGTAAGCGATATCTTGCGTTTGCTTACCGAGACCATGCCCACTATAGATGGCGATCATGGGAATCTGTGGAAGCGACCCGAAGCCAGAAGTCCGAAGCGGATCGGATACGCAACTCCCCGAAAACGCCATGATGCCATATTCCTCATGGAGCGCAATTGGCCAGTGTTCCCAATGCACGAAGTCCTCGCTCACGGCGTGTCCCCAGCTCATGTGGCCCCATTCGTTCCCGTGGGGATTGTGCTGGTAGAACAAATGGTACTTGCCGGCGTGGTAAACGGTCCCATTCGGATCGTTCATCCAAAAAATTTCCGGAGTGAAGTGAAATTGTGGACGAAATCTCTCGCGGTAATACTCCGGTGACTTGCGGTACTCTTCGAGCCTGGGCAAACCTAGCCCTGAGCGTGGTGCATCGCTAAGGATGATTTCATCGACGGTTATCTGTCCCCATCGTTCCGCAGATCGATCAAAGATACGCAGCCTGGCTTCCTTGCCAGCAAACTCTCGGACGTCCCAAGATACCCACCTGAGCAATTCCGAATCGCTGCCGGTCGCGGTCCGAACAACAGCGTCTTCAATCAGCAGTTCCATGCCGACCCGATTCTCTTGACGCCCGCCACAAATGAGGAAACACAAGTAGTTGCGATCAAGACGAAATGGTGGAGATGTGATTTCACCGAAAGCATTATCGCCACGCCCAAATGAGTTTGCGAACTTCGTGCCACGATAGCCTTGCGTGCGAGTGTTTCTGGCTTCCGTCGGTCCGTCACCAAAGGCGTCGCCGCGCGTTTCCCAACCGTCGAAATTCGGCGATTCAAAAGATGCAATGACTTTGTCAGGCCGAGCTTGTTGGGCCTGAGCAAAGACCACATGGGAGAAAGCGGCGATCAACGACATTATGAAAAATTGCAAACGTTTCAAGCGACGCGAGTTGACCATAGAGTTTCCTAGCAATTTCGTGAAAGTGGTAGTAGGAATCGATCGTGTGAAGGCAGAGGCGATTTGAGAAACGAACAATGGACCGGACTGCTCGCGCTGCTCCGCTGAGCTCCAGCGGAAGTGTGCAAGCAGTCTGGTACATCGGTCCGCAGCGAAAGTGCGCAAGCAATCCGGTACAGCGAGCCCTATTCTACTGCTCTCCGCCTGAATGGATGTTCGCAAGCTTAGAATAGCACATCGCGCCCATCTTGGTAAGCAATTGATTCGTCACCAAGAGCTTGGAAGGGTGCAACTTCTCAATCTCGAAGTGCATGTTCCATCGAGAGAATTGCATTCCGAGAATGATTGGCTTGTTAAGTGGATCTGAAAGAAATACCGACGAACTCGATCACCCCCGCTCAAGGATGCGAATGCACGCTCCCGCTGAACACAGTATCTGAACGTGTAAACTACTTGGAAAGTGTGCCAGTCGTTTAAGCGAGAGACAAGAGAACTAGATATCTTTCTAAGACCTCGCGCGGCAGGCGAGGTGAACATGAAGAATTGAACTCAAGCGTCACGCAGATCACTCGTCAGGCACCTGGAAGCCAAGCTGCGAAACGGAATAGGTTGGCGACCAAGTTTGCAGAAGCGATTTCAACTGAGCTTCGAACTCGCGTCCCGAATCATCGGGCTTCTGCTCTGGGCGACTGAAGTGCTCGTTCGATAAGAAATCGCTGATCGATATCAAGACCAAACTTCCCCCGCTCTGATGTTGAAATATCTTGCTGATCCAGCGATGCTCCGTTGCCACTTGGCCGGTCCCAATACTTGAAACGAAATCGTCGATGCTAGAGATTTCAGCGTCCGCTACCTCGGCGTCGCGTTCAATGATGTGCTCTCCCTCAATGGTTTGCGTGGACTTGCGTTCAATGAGGACCACGGTTCTTCCCAGTTCAAGCATCCGCTTTGCGGACTCTCGGCAGGATGGGTTTCGTTGGAACCCATTTTCCGTCGCGATAAGCAAGTCGGATTCATACAACGGGCGATCCGTTGCTCGAGCGTCGTAGAATCGATTCAACCAAGCATAGAAGTTATAGAATCCGGACGGCGAGCTGTCGCCAAACTCAAAGCGAAGCGCACTCAACGCTTCATAGCACCAGACCAATCTCCTCTCGGGATCAGGCCGAAGTGCTTCCGCTTGCGCTTCAACGGTCGATAATCCAGCGGCCCAGCGAATTGCTTGCAACCACAACCGACCATTGTCAGCATATCCAAGAAAAACGCCGCCGAAAGCGTTTTGATCTGCCAAAATCACGACTCGACCAGCATCGACGTTTTTTGCTAACACGACGCCCTGTCTACCGGTTGGTTCCAACGTGGATTGAACCATGTCGCCATAAAGCCCCATACTCGATACGGCACCATACACGGGATTTTCTCCGAGATCTGCCCAGCCCTGATCGCTGGTCCAAGCTACTGCGAATCGAGAATCGACGACTCCGCCCGTTTGAAATCCAATATGCTGCAAGCCACTCACTAGAGGATGATCTTCGAATTGATCGATACAAATCCATGCGTTGCCTGCGGTGATCGTATGTGGTGGACGATCGCATGCGGTAACCAGCGGAGTTTGGATCCCAATCGCATCGAGAAGGGGCATCAAGACGTGCCCGTGATAGTAGCAATTTGAATGATCCGTAATGACGATCAATCCTCCTCCCCGACTCAGATGCTTTTTGACCGCTTCGATTTCGCTCAACAAGAACGGCGGTTGGTCAATGGAAACAAGGTTGAGAATGATAACGTCAATGTCCGCAAAGTCTTCCTCTCGCCAGGGCGCGATCAAGTGGAGTCGAACTTCGTGACCAAGTGATTGAATCCGTTTTATTCCCCGCGCCAGCCCGTGTAAAATGTGATAGTCGTAAAGCCCTTCCTGAGGCGGAGTTTCGATCCAAGTATGGGCGTGAGCCGCATCGACAAACACTCTGAGCTGATGATGCGTGTTGGATGATTGGGTAGTTGGATTGTTCGCTGAGTCTCCACGGAGTGAAACATTGGATGGATACTCGAGCGAACTCGATATTTCATTCTGCTCTCGACGACACGATAGCTGCCAGCTCGCACCGAGAAGCACCAGCAGTACAAAAACGAAAAAGTGTTGCAATCGACGCGTCGTCATCAAGTCCCCTTCAATCCTTTGGATGTTGCGATAACATCGTACGGTGAAATTTTAGAACTTTTTTGGTCGAAAAGGGCAGGAATGCGAGTTCTTTCAGGTATTCAACCGACAGGACGTTTCCATTGGGGCAATTATTTCGGTGCGATTCGACAGTATATCGAGCTGCAGCACGAACACGAAGGTTATTATTTCATCGCGGACCTACATGCCTTGACGACGGTTAGGGATTCGTCCATTTTGCGTCAGAATGTTCTCGACGCTGCTCTCGATCTCTTGGCGTTGGGGCTCGATCCGAAGAAGGCCGTGCTATTCGTGCAGTCTCATGTTCCGGAAGTAACACAACTTTGTTGGATGCTTATGACCGGCACACCGATGGGGTTGCTTGAACGCTGCCACGCCTACAAGGACAAGAAAGCAAAAGGAATTCTCGCGGACGCAGGTCTCTTCACCTATCCAGTGCTCATGGCGGCAGACATTTTGGCCTATGATGCCCATCTTGTACCCGTCGGAGAGGACCAAGTTCAGCACATCGAAGTCTGTCGGGACTTGGCGAAAAGCTTCAACAGCCACTTCGGGGAAGTCTTCACGTTGCCCGAAGCCAGGGTCATGAAACAGACAGCTCGCGTGCCTGGAACCGACGGAGAGAAAATGAGCAAGAGCTACAATAATACCCTTCCTATCTTTGAGCCGTCAGCGTCCCTACGAAAGATGATCATGCGAATCAAGACCGATTCGCGATTACCCGAGGAACCCAAGGACCCCGACACCGACCATCTTTACCAACTATTGTCGTTACTCGCTCCTCCAGAAGCAGTTCAAGCGATGGCCGAAATGTATCGTCGCGGCGGTTTTGGTTACGGAGAGGTTAAGAAGCAGCTAGCCGATGCTGCAGATGCGTTCTTCGAACCAGCGAGGAAGCTTCGAGACGATCTGTCACAGAACCTTGACTATGTTTATGCTGTTCTGCGGGATGGTTGCGAGCGGGCCCGAAGTCGCGCTGCTGTCGTCTTGAGTCGAGCCGAAGCAGCTTGCGGTCTCGACTTTCCTCGCTGATTTTCAGGTTCCAGCGGGAGGTGATTTGCCGTCCTCGCTGTTTTGCAGCCGCATCGTCAATGCAGTCTCCATTCGCAACGATGTCCTATGCTCGTCATCATCCAAACGTGCCGGAGTTGGACGCCGACGAGTCGGCAACTTGTAGATGGAAGTCAGGCGAGGCGTCGGTCGCAGAAACGTGAGCGACTGACGATGAGAAGACCAGTCCGATGATCGCAATTGACGCGAAAGCGATCCGCAGCATTCGTAACGCCGTCGAGGATTCTTCTGCTTAGGACATTGATCGCGATGATGGAGCCGTTGGACTTTTGAGCCTTGCCTGCCGGAAGTCTCAATTCGTTCGGAATGCGTCACGAACATTGCGTTGGGTTGCCGATGATTCCTATCGTGCACGAAGGGGCGATCTTTTCGATTGATAGCAATTTCTAGTCTGCCCCTTCGAGCGCACTCGCGAATTTGAAGTTCGCGGATTTGAAACCGTGGGACTGAAAAAAGTTATTCATCGTCTAGGCCGATTTCCAGCAATGCTTCTCAGATGTCATGCAAGAATATTCACGGCATCCGTTCGGCTTGGCGGATTGGTCTTGCTTTCATTGTTGTGCAATCTAAGTGCAGCGTTCGGAGCTGATTCGGAAGAAGGAACGTCTAATCCCGCAGCCAAAAAGCAAGCTATTCAGCGCATTCCATTCACGAAGCTCAATCAAGAGGCCCGGCACAAACTTCAGTCCGTGGTCGAGGATCCAAGCATTTTTCGAAGAATGCCATCTCAGGAGCTGACGTGCGATCCAGAAATGTTTGTGTTCTTGGTGAGATATCCGGAAGTGCTGGTCAATCTTTGGCAGCTCATGGGTGTCAGCAATGTTGTCGTCGATCGAATCGCTCCGTTCATGTTTTGCGGTGAGGACGGAGCAGGGACGAAATGCAATGTGGAGTTGATCTACGGCACCGAGAATCTCCACATCTTCTACGGCACCGGAACGTACGATGGATTGTTGACGAATCGTGGAATCGCAGGTCGCTGTGTTTGCGTGATCCAATCGCAACCCGTCCAGAATGAGTCGCTCGAATCAGCGATGGCGGGTCAAATGGACGTCTTTGTCCGATTGGACAACCTGGGGGCGGATTTGATCGCGAAAACAATCGGGCCCTTCGTCGGAAAGACAGCAGACTACAATTTCGTCGAGTCAGCAAAGTTTATCTCGCAGATTTCGCAATCCGCTTGCCGCAATCCCGTCGCAATCCAGCAGTTAGCTCGGCGTTTAGACAATGTTCAACCCAATATTCGCGAGGAGTTTGTGGCCATCGCGTTTCGCGCAGCGATGCGAAGCCGCCGAACGATGTCGCTCGAGGAAGCAGTTCAAGCTGGATTGGCGCGTGCTGCCGAATCTGACTCTCTTACGAACGATGCCGTCGCGATGGAGGTCGGCAAGGTTCCGGTAGTGGTTGAACCGCAGTCAGCTCGTACCGTCGATCCAAAACGCTTGCTCCAACCCGCGAAGTCGGAAGTCCTGATTCGACGATAACAAGCAGCGTTTGCACGCGCACGATTTACTTCCGTCGGAAGATCCTTGCCAACTTGCTACTTAAATTCGAAGATAGCGATCAGGGGCGAATGGTCGCTGAGATCGCGTTCATCGCGAGGGATCGAATAAAGAGAATCCCAATGTTCCTGGCCGTCACGACTCCCTCGAATCACCAAATCTTCGCGGACCGCAGCACTCTTAAACACGAGGTCTTTCCGATCCGGTTCGTCCCTCAGCAAGGAGGGACTTACGAGAATTCGGTCGAACTGCTTATCCAAGATGACATGGGTCCGTCGCTCCTCTTCGGGAAGGCTTTCGAGCACATCATAGAGATCGTCATCGGGATTGGGGGTGTTCTGTCCAAGCAACTCTGCCAAGTCACTTCCTGGACTCGCATGACCGGCGAGGTCTTCGATGTTCAAGTCCCCCATAACGATGACATTCTCGCCAGCATCCAGCCACGGTTGGATCCAAAGTCGAATCAGCTTTGCTTGCTTCAGTCGTGTCTCTGCCTGCTCCGCCCGTGCTCTGAGATGAACGTTCAGAACATAAAGCGATTCGGTCTTGCCACCAGCCTGCCACTCGAACTTGGCGAAAATGTGCTTCGACAGATTGTAAAACTCGTTGCTTTCAAACATTTCACGAGACTGTTCGCGTCGGCTGAATTCGACCATGCCGGAGCGGTATAGAATCGCCACGTCTTGCTCGGTGGCCATGTCGAATCCTTCGATGAAGGCAACACGATAGTTCAGCCCGTGAACATTGCGCAATTGGGTCGTCAGGTCGAGCATGACTTTGCGATTCTCGATCTCTTGGACCGCGAGGATCGTCGGCTTCATCTCGGCAATCGATTCAGCCAAACGATCACGCTTCCATTCGTATTCCTCTTGACTGGGCGCGGACTGCTCCTTCGATAGTTCACTGTAATTATCGCCGGTTAAGTGGTCGAAATACCATTCCAGGTTCCAGGTTGCTACGGTAACCGTCGACGGTGCTTCATCGGCGTTCACAACGTAGAGTGAAAGGTTGGCAACCAGCAAAAGGCTGGCGACCGTCCAAAATCGTTTGCTCCAAAAAAATGACATGGATGCACTTCCAGTTGCTTTTGAGAAAATTCTTAGTTCACCGATTCTCGGTCGAAGACGAATTTCATTCGATTCGTTGAACCCATGATGGTTGATGCGTCAGCCAAAGGGCGCGTATTGAGTTGCTCAAGGATTGCAACCGCGCTCGTATTCGGCTGATTGTAGAACGACCAGTCCTCGTAGTGGAATCGATCTAAGATTTCACCTTGATCATCGTTCTGACAGATCGGGTCCAGTTATGGGCGAGACGTCGGGAATTGTCCATCGCAAGTTGCAACGACTCGATGAAAATGAAGACGAATTTCACGTTGTACGACTCTCCGAACCCCCTCAACTAGGCAGCGGGGTTCATTATCCGATTGCCCCATCTGAATAATCTCGTCCAATCGAGTTCCCGGTGAGACGGAAAACGTGGTTTGGTTAATGGTCTGATTTCCCGCATCCAACTCGGGCACGATGAAATGGCAGGTGGCACCGAAGGTCAACATGCGAGCGGCGAAAGCATCATGATACGGACGAATCCCAGGGAAGGAAGGAAGTAACCCGTGATGCAGATTCAGGATCCTTCCTCCGGCGAATTTCCAGCAAGTGTCCGGCGGGAGAATGCGCATGTAGCGAGCCAAAACGATGTAATCAACAGCATACTTGTCGAGCAATGATACGAACTGCGCATCGTCGGCCGTGCCGTCCTCTCTGCCGATCATCTCAAACGGTACGCAAAATTCTTCCGCCAACTTGCGTAGTTTTGATCGATTGGAGATGACAACGGGCACGGTCGCTTGAATTTCTCCGGAACGAACGGCTTCAAGTACTGCTCGCGGTGTTGCCTCGATGAGCGTTCCACATAAAGCGATCCGAGGCAAATCAAGGTGCGCATCAGGACTCCACACTCGAATTTCCAGAAAACGTTCCCGTCCGATTCGCGACATCGATTCGCGGATCGGATTCAGTTGATCCTGCGGTGCGTGAAGGCGGCACAACATTGCGAACACGGCAGCTTCGTCATGATCGTACATCTGAATCTCTGCGATGTTGGCGCCGCGTTGCGTGATTTCGTGAATGATCGGGTCGGCCAGACAGACATTGTCAGGCCCAACAGCAGTGATGATGATCTCCAAGGGTGCAGTTTCTCCGCGTGCATGTGAGTGATCCGGATTGCATCCGTTGCGAATTTGTTCGAAGAAGGTATTCAACCCAAATCGAAGCCAGATGTGATATACGGCACAATCCTTACCTTAGGCTGGAAATGAGATGTTTTGCCAGTCGTCAAAGTTTAGCAGCTCATGTGAATCGAATCCAAATACGATAACCATCTAGCTCGAAAAATTGTCGATTGCTGGATGGTCATCAGTTAGAAAGCGAAATGACGATACCTCGCCCCCATTTTCTGTTGTTGTGCGATGGATCGCTCTCGGAAAGTAGAAATACAAAGGTCGGAACAGCCAAGCGCGGCCGTTGGAGGTTCGTGCTGGAGAGCCTCAGTCGAGATCAACGACTTGAGGTATCCGATGTGGAACGGGTCAATACCTGCGACCGACTCGCCTTGATTGCCATCGTCCGCGGACTGGAGGCCTTGGAGCAGCCGAGCGACGTGACGCTGGTAACAACGAGCCGCTACGTGTGGCGAGGCCTAGAAACGGGACTCGCTGAATGGCGAGAGAAAGGGTACTGCTGGGAGCACTTTGGTATTCTTCAGCCAATTCGAAATCAAGACCTCTGGCAGAGAATCGATCAGGCGCTCCAGTTCCATACGTTGCATTGCCGATTGATGTGCCCCAATGAGATCGACACTTGTCCCGAAACAGAATTGGCAGATGCTGAAACGATCGATACGGTATCGATGGCTATAGAGCCGATTGCTGTTTCGGAAACGACCTTATCGGAACCACATTGCCATCCTCTGCCGCCCGAGTCGTCCGCAGTCAAGCCTTCGAAGAACTCGGATGAATTTGAAGTTGAAATGATCCCCGTTGCCCCGAACCGCTGGCGACGGATCGACGCACCGCATGATAACCATCGGAAAACAGCGACCCGAGGAGTGGGGCTTCATTTGCCCTTCGCCGTTGGTTCCAGGGAGATGAACTGCCCGACCGCTAGGTTTGGTGCCATCAGACGAAAGGTTGCATCTTGGTCGGTCCTCAAGATTCTTCGGAACTCCCGATTGTTGCGAGATATTGCGTTCGGCATCATGGAGCCACTTGGAATTCGAAACTGGAAACGGAGCTTCTCGTGAAAACGCAGGTTTCTCTACGAACGATTGGCAGTATTTTGGATGGCACGCATGAAACTCCGGCTCACATTTTGGGGCCGCACCAAGTAGAATGCGATGGCAGAAAAGCGATTTCGGTCCGCGCTTATCTTCCGGACAGTTCGCAAGTATGGCTTCTGGACTCGAGCCAGAGCATTCGCATCCCTATGCGAAAGATTCATCCCGCCGGTTTTTTTGAGGGAACGCTTCCTGCAGATTGCGGAAGCGAATATCGATTTCGAGTCGTTCAATCTAACGGAAGCGTATTTGAAATGCACGACCCCTATTCTGCTCCCAGCATCTTCTCTGACTTCGATCGGTACTTGTTTGGAGAGGGGCGTCACTGGCATTTATACAATCGGATGGGGGCGCACCGTCGCGAGGTCAATGGCGTGACTGGCGTCCACTTCTCGGTCTGGGCCCCCAACGCGCGCAGCATCCATGTCATCGGCGATTTCAACCACTGGGATGGACGCCGTTACGCCATGCACAAACACATTCCATCAGGCATCTGGGAGCTGTTCGTCCCGGAAGCCACCGTCGGCCAGAAATACAAGTATCGCGTCCGATGCCATGACGGCCAGATTATTGACAAGACCGATCCGTTCGGTTTCTTTGCAGAGATTCCGCCCCGTACGGCTTCGGTGGTTACGGACTTGGAAACCTACACATGGAACGATCATGAGTGGATGCAGCGAAGAGCAACCTCCGATCCCCTTCATGGTCCGATTTCCGTCTATGAGGTTCATCTCGGCAGTTGGAAGAAGAAAGCTGGCGGATTGCATGGCTGGATGAACTATCGCGATATCGCTCACGAGCTTGTCGATTACTGCAAGCGATTGCATTTCACTCATATCGAATTGCTGCCAATCAGCGAACATCCGTTCTCGGGATCCTGGGGTTATCAAACCGTTGGTTATTTCAGCGCAACGAGCCGCTATGGCACGCCGGAAGACCTGATGTACTTTATCGACTACTGCCATCAACACGGGCTGGGCGTCATCATCGATTGGGTTCCAGCACATTTCCCTCGCGATGGTCACGGATTGCGTCGTTTTGACGGCACCGCCCTTTACGAGCATGAGGATCCGCGACAAGGCGAACATCCGGACTGGGGAACGATGGTCTTCAATTTCGGCAGGAACGAGGTGCGGAATTTCCTTATCAGCAACGCGCTGTTCTGGCTTGATAAATACCACATCGACGGTCTGCGGGTCGATGCGGTCGCCTCGATGCTGTATCTCGACTATTCTCGCAAGGAAGGCGAGTGGATCCCGAACGCTTACGGCGGACGCGAGAACTTGGAAGCCATTCACCTGCTGCGGGAGTTCAATGAACAAGCACACGCGCAGCACCCAGGGGTGCTGACCATCGCAGAGGAGTCGACAGCTTGGCCGGGAGTCAGTCGACCGACAAGCCACGGCGGATTGGGCTTTTCTCTAAAGTGGAACATGGGCTGGATGAACGACACGCTACGGTACATGCGACACGATCCCATTCACCGCCAGTATCATCACGATGAGCTGACGTTTAGTTTGATCTATGCGTTTACTGAGAACTTTGCATTGCCCCTTTCTCACGACGAAGTCGTTCACGGCAAAGGCTCGTTGATTGGTCAGATGGCAGGTGATTTGTGGCAAAAGTTCGCCAACTTGCGACTGCTCTATTCCTACATGTGGACGCACCCTGGAAAAAAGCTGTTGTACATGGGAAGCGAAATCGCGCAATGGCATGAGTGGAACTATGATGAGCAGCTTCAATGGAACCTCCTTGAATGGGAAACCCATCGCGGAGTACAGAAGCTGATTGGGGATTTGAACGCTCTCGTTCGCGATGAACCAGCGTTGCATGAGTTGGATTTCACCTCCGATGGCTTCGAATGGATCGATTGCATGAATCGAGCAGACAGCACTCTAAGCTATCTGCGAAAGTCAAAGGATGGAAACGATTTCGTCGTGGTGTGTTGTAATTTCACCCCCGTTGTTCGAAAGTACCGTCTTGGCTTGCCTCGCGGCGGATTTTATCGAGAAATCTTTAACAGCGACTCTCAGTTTTACGGAGGGAGCAACGTCGGTAATTTTCCAGGAATACTCGCCGATGCAGATCGTGGCCATCATGCTCGCCCATCATCGATGGAGATCCAGCTTCCACCGCTAGCGACCGTCGTTTTCAAGGCCGATTGAATTTGGAAATCCTTGATGGCCTGATTTCCGCTGCAGATCACGGAGGCCGATATGACGAAACACTCTGCCAAGCGACGAGTATTGCGGAAGCAACGCCGTCTTCGCAAGCATGCACCGCGAGGGACGCCACCCGGAACCATGCACGCGGACCCAAACGCACCCGCGACAAGCATCCGCATCATCGCTTTCGACTCGGAGAGACTGGCTGAAAAGGAAATTGCCGATCCTGAAGAACTCAGGGACTGGATCGGCAAATGGGGGACAATCTGGATCGACGTAACTGGCCTGGGGAGTATCGACAAGATTCGCTCACTCGGTGAAGTGCTGGGCCTTCACCCACTCGCCATGGAAGATGTTGTAAACGTTCACCAGCGCGCCAAAGTGGATGTTTATCGAGACTATCTGTTCATCACGTCACGAATGATCGATGACTGCGACGCGATGCAATCGGAGCAATTGAGCTTCTTCTTGTTCCACGGTGTCCTTTTGTCGTTTCAAGAGCGACCGGGCGATTGTTGGGAGCCCGTTCGTCAGCGATTGCGAACGCACCGCGGCAAGCTACGCATGACGGCTTCCGACTACTTGTTTTACGCATTGCTCGATTCCGTCATCGATAGCTACTTTCCAGTCATGGAAATGCTCAGTGACCACGTGGACTTGGTTGAAGAGAAAATTGAACGCGGTGAGGCCCAAACGCCCATTCATGAAATCCACCGATTGCGAGGGCATTTGCTGATGATTCGAAAATCGATTCGCCCCCATCGAGAAATGATTAACGAGTTGATACGCAACGACAGCGGATTGATTTCGCCAGAAACTCGTATCTTTTTTCGAGACTGCTACGACCACGTGATCCAACTGATCGAAATGGTTGATACCTACCGCGATTTGACGGCCGACCTTCGAGATTTCTATATGTCGGCGGTCAATCATCGAATGAACGAAGTCATGAAGTTTTTGACCATCATGTCGACCATCTTTATTCCGCTTTCGTTCGTGGCGAGCGTCTATGGGATGAACTTTGAATATATGCCCGAATTGAGTTGGCAATTGGGCTACCCATTCGCCTTGAGCATCATGACAACCATGTCGATCGGCATGCTGTTCGTGTTTTGGCGGCGCGGCTGGATCGGACATCGCGACCAAGCTTTCCATGACGCCGAATCGCGGTAGCCGCGCTATCGATGCGGCACATGCGCGTTATACTAGAATTGTGGCACGTTCCCACGTCTGGATGAACCGATGTTCGTTCGCCATAGGCTGGAACAATGAGCCGAAGTGCGATACCACTCGGTTACATCGCGAACAACCAGCCGCGAACGCATTTCCGTTGGGACCGAAAACGCACGATTATCGGGCTGACGAAGCACTCGAGATCAAGAGTGGCCAACGCATTTTAGGGAGACTGATTCTTGTCAAGTTTAGGATTGCGCAGCTCGCTGATAGCCTTTGCGATTGCTATTTCGTCGGTTCCGAGTGCGACTCTATCGCAGGATTCGTATCCTGTCCGGCAGATCATTTACGAGTACCAGAACGAATTGCGAGAAGCTGTGGGCGAAGTTCTCGTCGAAGGGGAGCAAGGAGGATTCCTCATTCTCGCAGGCGACGGTCAGTTGATTCCCATCCAGTCTCGCGAAGTGAAGCGAGTGCAGGAATTGCAGGGAACTCTGTCCGTCCTGGATGGCGCAGCTTTGGAAGCGACACTTCGAGAAGAACTTCCTGAAGGATTTCGTTTCCTCAGCACCGAGCACTACGTTATCTGCTACAACACCAGCGACGCCTACGCGAAATGGCTAAGCGGTTTGTTCGAGCGGCTGTACCGAAGCTACTACTCTTTCTGGGAAACGAAGCAGTTCAAACTGCAGAAGCCAAGGTTCAAATTGGTCGCTGTCGTCTTTGCAACTCGACAAGATTATTTGGCATACGCTGAGAAGGAGGTAGGGCGAGCAGCAGAATCCATCATCGGTTACTACAATCAGAACACGAATCGCGTGACGACGTTTGACCTGACCGGCGTCAGTGAATTTGCGACTCAAAAAACGCGCGTTTCTACTCCTGAATTGATCGCCAGCGTTTTGGCTCAACCCGCCGCCGAACGAAACGTGGCAACCATCATTCACGAATCGTTCCACCAACTCGCGCACAACAGCGGCCTGCAAACCCGCTTGGCGCACAATCCACTTTGGGTCAGCGAAGGCTTGGCAACATTTTTCGAATCTCCGGACCCGAGCAGCTCGCGAGGCCTGGGCAAGATCGGAATCGTCAACACGTTCTGCCTGAGAAATTTCAGATCGTATTTCCCAACGCGTCCGAAAGACGCTCTCCAGAAGATGATCAAAGACGATAGTCGGTTTCGCGATCCTGCGTCGGCCACCGCCGCGTACGCCGAGAGTTGGGCATTCAACTACTTCTTGTTAAAGACTCGTCACAAAGAATACGTGGCGTACTTGAAGCATCTCTCTCAGCTTCCACCTCTTGGCACGCAAGACGCCGACGTTCGTCTCGAGGATTTTCAGCAATTCTTTGGTGATGATTGGGACGCGCTCGATCGCGCTTTCATCAAGTTCATCGGAAATTTGAAGCTGTGAGCAAGTTCGTTCACGGGATTCCCAGTGGTCGGAATGAAGACCTATCACCGGTCGATGAACCCGTTGCCGTCGGGGAGGAACGTGGGAAAGGAAAGAGGCAGTCGAAGTGTCCGGCTTCAGGCAGATAATGTAGTTGCAGCATGTGGCAGTCAACACATGCAGCTTGCGGAGATCATCCCACACGCTTGCGGCTGCGAGAACAACGTTGCGTCTCACCTGCCATGAATTTATTGATTTGAGTTTAGCTTGCGTCGGTGATGAGACGCCGCATCCACTAGCTCCGGTCGATGAAGAAACTCGTCCATTTTCCAGTGGCTTCTTCCCAATGCAGCTCTCGCCGATGGATGAAATCGATCATATCCTCTTCGATGGCTTTGATTAATCGCGAAACCTCTTCCCGTTCCCCCTCGGCAACCAACTGAACAGAGCCGTCGGGTTCGTTTCGAACAAAGCCTGTTATCGCAAAACGGCTCGCAATTCGTTCCGTCGTGAATCGGAAACCGACCCCTTGGACTCTTCCATAGAATCGAACTTGACAGCGGGCAGCACTCATGGGACTGCAATCCGCGCGAATGACTTGCCCAAGGATGCGATCATGATGAACTCGATATTCGCGTGTCTGCCCTGACGCGATAAATCGTACAAATGAAACCAGCTTCAGGCTGCTATGAACACTGGAAGTTGTAAAACAGTCTAGAAGTTAAGGAAGCTGAGATGCAGCTCAGCATGGCGAAGATTCAATTTGATGCGATCGTCGTGGGACATTGGGCCGAAAGCTGGGCTGTCGTAGCGTGCGGGCTCGCCGTTTTTCAGTCGGCCAAGTGCTTTCCGCAATCGTTCGGCCGCCTGGGACACGGGGAGATCGTCCATGCCGGTTGTGCCTGCAGGAACGCCAGGAATGCGCACTCCGGAAGGCATGCCAGAACGTAGATACTTCTTTAGCATGAGTCGAAGGATCCATCGAACAAAAAATGGAGGCGGTTTCATCGGATATCCGTCGTAGCCATATTCGATCCACGAAGAGACATGGCAAAGTACCTGCCCTGCATGCCAATTCCCCAGCGTCTTCAATCTCCCTTCCCGATCAGCTTTTTCGATTTGATCCACGTCCGCCAGTAGATCATCGATGGATTGAAACGCGATCGGGCGTCGATCAGCAATCTTTGCGGTGTTAACTGTTGACATAACTTCTCGATCTCCCGCGTTTGAATGGATTCCAAGGTCTTGAAAGGGGCAGCAATGTCTTGAAAGTGGCAGCGATGCAATTCCCGACAACGTCGTCCTAACGGTCAGCCGAACAATGGAACTTAGTAACGTCGTTGCTCCATGAGGACGACTTCCATTTCCATTAGCCGGCGCACAATAGCGTCCGGTGGTAACGGGGCCAGGTCGCGAAAGCCGAGTACATGCACACGACGCTTGGAGCTCACTCAACACACAGCTTCTTGAGCGAGCTAGGTGCTGTCCAGCGAGACTCAACAAGGAACACTCGGAGCATTCTCCGTCATCATGGCATAGACTATCACATTACCGCTGATTCGCAAACGACTCGATGATTTGAAGGCGCTGATCGACTTCAACATCTCGGAGAGTACTGGTCTGTCCAGACGGCCATCGGATATCCATGCGTTCGATCTTGGTACACGATCCAAGGCCAAAATGCAGTATTGGACTCGAAGAACTTGCATAGCTGCCGCCACCAAACCGATGCCGAACCCAGGATTTTCCATTCGAGTGGCAGAGTACATAGGTTCCAATGGCATCGCGATTGGACTCTGTCCCGATCAGCTCGATCTGCAGAAAATGTCCGCTACGAATGCTTCGGTTTTCCAAGAGTTGAGCTGGTTCTTCAATGAGTGAAGCGACGGCGTCATAATCGCCGTCCAAGTCGAGATCAGCCATGGCCAAGCCACGTCCTTGAGACGCCCTTTTGAAGAAGTCGCCGATTTGAGTGCCAATGCTGACCAATCGCTTTCCACCAACATTCTCCAGAAAAATTGGAAGCTGTTCTGACTTGCGATGGGCGGTGCCGTACGAAGGGTGTCCGGTGAGAAACAGGACATCTTCATCGCCGTCACAATCAACATCATTCCAGACGATGCCCCATCCGACGATACCGTTACCCAAGGCCATCAATCCCGCCGCTCGTGTGGCAAGCCGGAAATAACCATTGCCTTGATTGGCGTACAGCTCCATGTATTGCCCGTCGAAATTGGTTACCAGAAAATCCGGATGCAGATTGCCATCGCCGTCACCAATGCCGATCCCCATGCTACCATCGGGAAACGAGTTGCTACCCAAAGAAGTGCCGCTTGAAAATCCGACTTCCACAAATTTCGAATCACCGAGGTTCTTGAAGAAGAAGTTGGGGTTCGCGTCGTTGGCAACATAGATATCGACGTTGCCGTCCTGATCCCAGTCCCCAGCAGCGACCCCCAGCCCGCGCCCAACATGCTCGACTCCAATCCGATGGCTTGCGTCTTCAAAAAGCCCCTCACCAAGCTGCAAAAACAACTGATCGGTCTGCCCTTGAAACTCATTGGGGCCACAGACGTCACGTTCACCATGCGAAGCCATGCATACTGGCTCCGTCTCGGGCGACCAGTCGATGTAGTGAGAGATGTAAACATCGGGCAATCCATCGCGATTGAAATCTGCCCAGGCAGCAGCCGATGTCCAGCCAGAGTTCTCTGCAAAGCACATTGAGGTGACTTCTTCGAACGTTCCATCTCCTTGATTTCGATACAAACGATGAGAGTGAAGCCCCGTCACATGGATGTCGCTGTATCCGTCTTGGTCGAAATCTATAATGCTTACTCCAAACGAGTAGTCGCGATCGTCAGCAAGAAATGCAGCGTCTGCAACGAGCTGGAACTGAAGCCCGCCTCGATTCCGAGAAATTTCGTGCCTACTACCCGTCGTAGTCGTTTTGCTCGTCCAATAACCGCCGCCGGAAAGAAAGACATCCTCCCACCCGTCACGATCGTAATCGAGGATGCCGACACCGCCCCCGAGGGTCTCAATAATCGAATAGTTTCGCGAACTCTGACCATTACGATAAGTGTGTCCGAGCCCCTTCGAACCAAGAGTCAATTCGAAGCGAATTGGATGCTTCGCCTCCAATCTTGTCGATGGCACATGCTCCTGCAACGGAGACGACGAATTCCGCGCAGTATCCTCACGGCGCCGTTCAGGACACCCAACCAATAGCGGACACGCGAGGAACCAAGTCCTCAAAATCCAACGGAAGGAATTTGACAAGGTCGTTTGAAGCTAACGAGACGCGAGAAGGAGGGAATCGTCTCGACGAGAATTCGTTAATTGCTGACGCGTTCAACATACTCGCCGGTTCGAGTATCAATTTTAATCACATTTCCCTCTTTGATGAACCCTGGCACCGTGAATTCACCGCCCGTCTCTGCTTTTGCGGTCTTGGTCACGTTGGTAGCCGTATCACCCTTGGCACCGGGTTCGCATTCGACAATGGTTAGCTCGACGTGATTGGGGGGAGCGAAGCTAATCGGATTGCTGTTGAACAACACCAACGTACAAATCATGGATTCCTTGAGGTATTTCCAGTTATCGTCGACCGTTTCTGCCGACAATTCGTATTGCTCGAAGGTCTGGCTGTCCATGAACACATACGTGTCACCTTGCCTATAGAGATACTGGACGTCGATTTCCTCGACGTCTGCGGATTCAAGCTCGTCACCTCCCTTGTAGGTACGATCGAGAACGGTATTCCTAACCAAGTTTTTAAGCTTACACTTGTAGAGTGCGTTTCCCTTGCCGGGTTTGACGAAATTGACTTCGGTCAGCAAGTAAGGCTCGCCATCAATTTGGACCTTGAGGCCTTTACGGAAATCGCTGGTCTTGTAAGTTCCCACGCACGTCATCCTGTCGAATGGAGTCGAATTGGATCATGGATCTTCGTTTGAAAACGCAGATTTTAGCCTCGGATGGCCGATCTGCGAAGCCGCATTTGACAGTTTTGCGAACGCAAAAAGTCCGCTGGAATCCGCGAATTTGAGAAGTGTTACTGAAAGCAGCGAAGCCAACAAGAGAAACCGTGTGAATCCGACCGCACCATTCCATACTCCCGCTTTATCGGCTCCCTCTGAAATCGATTGGAAATCGGTGATTCGACGTGCAGTGCGCGATCCCTCCGTTTTGGCGAGTCGACTGGAGCTACCAGCCAATTGGATCGATTTGATTTCGTTCAACTCCAAGCCCTTTCCTCTGCTTGTGACAGAGCCTTTTCTAAGTCGTATGGCGTCAGGAGATATCCACGATCCACTCCTTCGGCAAGTCCTGCCAATGCGGGAAGAAGAAGAGAACCAGCCAAGTGGCTATTCAATGGATCCCGTCGGCGACAAGATTTCGAAAGTTGAGTCGGGAGTGCTTCACAAGTACCGTGGTCGAGCACTTTTGATATTAACCGGAGCTTGCGCCATCCATTGCCGCTATTGCTTTCGACGGCACTATCCTTATCAGGACGAGCCCAAATCTTTGGCAGCTTGGCAGCCGGCAATCGAATACTTGAGGAGGGATGCCTCGATCTCCGAGGTTCTCCTCTCTGGTGGCGATCCGCTGATGATCACCGACGATAAACTTGATTGGATCATCAACGAACTCAGTTTGATTCCTCATCTGCGACGGATACGTTTGCATACTCGTCTGCCCATCTTGGTTCCGAATCGGATTACGGAAGAGCTGATCGTCATTCTCTCCAGGACACGCCTCAAAGGCACCATGGTCCTTCATATCAATCATCCGAATGAGATCGACCAAGGAGTCGAGGGAGCCGTCAAGAAGCTGCTGCGCATGGGTTGGCCGATCCTGAACCAGTCGGTATTGCTTCGTGGAGTAAATGATTCCGCCGCAACTTTGATCTCCTTGTCGGAGCGTTTGTTGGATGCTGGCGTTCTACCTTATTACTTGCATCAACTCGATCCCGTCCTCGGTGCGGCTCATTTTTATGTTCCCGAGTCAGACGGTCGCAGATGGATTGAAGAGATGAAGGTAGCCTTGCCGGGCTACGCTGTGCCACGGTATGTTCGAGAATCTCCCGGCCAGCCTTCCAAAACTTGGATCACGGGTGACGGCGAAGCAGGGTCCCTATGAAACGCAACTTGCTGCTAATGCGACACGCAAAAAGTGACTGGAGCGACTCGTCGCTAAACGATTACTCGCGTGCGTTGAACCGCAGCGGTCGAGAAGCGGCTCCTAAAATGGCTGAGTGGATCGTCGATCGAAAATTAAGGATCGACCTCATCCTAGCAAGCTCGGCCCGCCGCGTTGAAGAAACCGTCGCATTGCTCGTAACCACGCTTGGAGCCGAAGTCGAGTTGCGCTGGGACCGAGAATTGTATCTTGCCCCTCCCTACGTGATCCGCCAGAAGATCGCAGCGGTCGAACCGGAGAAGCAAACGCTCTTGGTCGTCGGCCACAATCCTGGTCTGGAAACGCTTGTATCCGAATGGTGCAGTATGCTGATACCATTCCCAACCGCAGCGGTTGCATGGTTTCAATGTACGAGTTCCAATTGGGATGAAGTGTGCGAAAAAGAGGAAATCCGATTGAAGGAAATCGGTCGCCCTAAAGAGCTTTAACACGGCAAGGAAGCGATTTTGAACTCTCTCGATGCAAGGAGTCCCCCAGATGATCGCATCCGATGGCAGATGTCAATTGCATCTCATGACGACGATTTGCATGATGGTCGCCTCGTTCTTGAATTCGGCGATATCTCAGGAACCGAATAGGAGTCGCAGAATGGAGGTCAATGGTCATGATCGGCCCGCATCGGGACCGTTGCATCAAAGTCGATCTGTCGTGTTTTCAACAGGAGGTATGGCTTGCACCAGCGACGTGCGGGCCACGATGGCAGCCGTCGAGGTGCTGAACGCAGGTGGCAACGCGATCGATGCCGCGATCGCCGCGAATGCAGTACTCGGGGTTGTCGAACCAATGAGCTGTGGGATTGGTGGCGACTTGTTCGCGATTGTGTGGGATGCGAACACAGGGACCATGCATGGACTCAACGCGAGTGGACGGAGTCCGAAGTCGCTTAGCTTCGATGAACTCAAATCGCGGGTGCAGGACCAGATCCCCTTGCAAGGCCCTCTGTCATGGAGCGTTCCTGGTTGCGTGTCAGGATGGGAGGACTTGCACAAGCGCTTTGGTAAGCTCAGTTGGAACCGCTTATATGATGCCTCCATCCGACTGGCTGAGAACGGCTTTCCAGTTGCTCCAGTGATTGCCGGATACTGGCGAGGCGCTGAGCGATCGATGGCAGAATGGCCGGACTCCTCCGCAACGTTCTTGATCGACGGTCGCTCACCGCGCGAAGGGGAGATCTTTCGAAATCCCAATTTGGCGAACACCTATCGAGCGATTGCCCAACAAGGCGCGGCCGCCTTTTATCAGGGAAGGATCGCAGACGAACTCGATCAATTCAGCCGTAGTGTGGGCGGCTTTCTCACCAAAGAGGATTTAGCATCGCATCGCAACGAATGGGTTGCTCCCGTCTCCGTTCATTACCGTGGATACGACGTTTGGGAGCTTCCACCCAATGGACAGGGCATCGCAGCGTTGCAAATGCTGAATCTTCTCGAACCATTCGATATCCAATCGATGGGATGGGGCTCGCCCGAGTATCTCCATTTGCTGATTGAAGCCAAGAAGCTGGCTTTCGCCGATCGAGCGAAATTTTACGCCGACATGGATTTTGCGGACGTTCCGTTGGATCAGCTGTTGAGCAAGGAGTACGCTAGACAGCGATTGCAGCTCTTTGATTCGACCAAGGTACTTACCGATGTTCCGGCGGGCGACAAGAAGCTTGCGCATGGTGATACGATTTATCTATGCGTCGTCGACCAGGATCGCAATTGCTGCTCGCTAATTCAGAGCAATTACTATGGGTTCGGAAGTCAAGTCGTTCCCGGCAGCTTGGGGTTTGCCATACAAAACCGAGGAAATCTCTTTGCACTCGATCCGCATCATGCCAATCGTTACGAGCCTGGAAAACGCCCATTTCATACCATCATCCCTGCCTTGGTGACCAAGGGTGGTAAGCCGATCTTTGTACTCGGTGTCATGGGGGGCGATATGCAGCCGCAGGGGCACGTGCAAGTTCTAGTGAATTGGATCGACTTTGGAATGAACATTCAAATGGCGGGCGATGCAGCTCGCATTCGTCACGATGGCAGCGCGACTCCGACAGGCTTGCCTATGGCGGCTGATGGCGGAATGGTGTTCGTCGAGTCCGGCATTCCGCGCGCGACGGTCGAGCGACTTCAGATACTTGGCCATAAGGTCCAACGCGGCGACGGATCAGGCATGGGAGGCTACCAAGGCATCTTCATCGACTGGGACCGCGGCATCGTTCACGGAGCGACAGAGAGTCGCAAGGATGGCGTTGCTTTGGGAACGGAATAGCAACATACGATGGCCACCGACAATCTCAGTTCCTTCCATTTGCGTTCTCCGGCGTTGAACGACGTCGATGCACTGAGTCAGTTAGCCATCGTGACTTTCACTGAAACCTTCGGCCATTTGTATGACCCTGATGACCTAACCAATTTTTTGCATCAGAATTACTGCCAAGAACGAATCGTCCAGCGACTCACGGATCCATCCAACAAGTACCAAGTTATCGAGTGCGGTGAAGAACTTGTGGGCTTTGCCAGTGTGGGCGAAGTTCGAGTACCCATTGAAAATCGAACATCCACCGATCGGGAACTGCGTCAGCTTTATATCAAGCGCGGATATCAAGGACGAGGATTGGGACGTCGACTCATGGATTGGGCATTTGAGGAATTTCGAGCGGACTCCGCTTCGAACGTCTATCTGAGTGTCTATTCCGGCAATGATCGAGCCATTCGCTTCTACTTGCAATACAAATTCGAAAAGATTGGCGAATACTCGTTCCTTGTCGGAAAGCATATCGATCTTGAGTGGATCATGAAGCTCAAAGCCTGGCCGTGATGGTGAGGAGCAGGCGCCAGTGGAATAGCCTTGCGATCAAGGCGCCGAAACTGGCGCAATCCCATTGTCCCTGCCGAACTCAATCTAACCCGAAATGTCGGAGCGTTTGAAGTGGACGACGTCACTCAAGCCGGGACGACATCATCCATTTCGACGACGAGAACTCGCTTTGATGGTCGATCGGATGTCAAGGCGTAGCGTTCGATCTCGATTCCCGCTCTGAGCGAACGATTAGTCCATCAATCGATGAGAAGCTTGAGCTAGAATTTGATGCGCGATTTGATTCGGATGCATGCCGCCCGGCAATCGCACCAGGATCTTGCTGCATTTCTTGCAGACTTCATCGATTTCGCTGTAGGAATGGCTGCTCCAACGTATCGCCAGAAGGACGAGGAAAATGTCTTCGCGTTCGATGATCGGGATGAACTTATCGAGCGAGCTGTGTTCGAGTGTGGTATCCCACACCAATGTCTGCAATTCGAAAGCTTTTTCGATTGCCTGCTGTTGCGTTGGACGTCTTTCTCCACCGATGAGGAAAATGGATTTGCCCATCAGCGCCTTCGCTACCTCTCGAACCTCGTTCGAAAAGGCTGCTTCTTGAGGAGCCTCCTCGCTCGATCCGACGTTCCGTGACACGAACCGCTCGATTTCTCTCAAGACAAGTACCATCGATTCGGACAATTCCTCCATGTCCTCAAACCAATCCACGATCGGTAACAAGCACCCACGCAATTCGATGTTGCTTGGCTTCATGCCATTGAGGACTAGTTGATCGACGACTTGAATCAACTTTTCAGCGCGTTCATTGAATGCAGCCCGACTCTTTGCCGATTCGCGGCACTCGAATCGGAGCTTCTGGAGCAGCTTTCGAGATTGCTTCAGCACCTCGCATTTCTGAGCCAGTTCCTTTCGCACTTCTTCGAGTCGTTCTTGAAATTCATCGACCCGCTGTGGGTTGGCCGCATCTGCCGTCTGCATGTAACGTTCGAGGTAGACGCTATAGCGGCTGGAAAACTGACGAAGCCAATAGAACAAATCTCTTTGGTCTTGATCAAACTGATGTCCGACGGTCGTTACCTGTACACGAAGCATCGATTGAGCTTCGGCCAATAGCAACAGGACCTTGTGCAAGTCATCATCGTCTGGAGAGTCCTGTGTCAGCACCGATTTGGTGAGAGCGATTGCGTCCGCCTGGGCTTCAAAACAGTGGGCAAGAGTCTCGAAATCTTCCAAATCCCGTGGTTCGGGACCGCGTGGGTTATTCATCCATAGGTAGCAGCTCTCGATTTGCTTGGCGCGCGCGATGATGTCTTGATCTGTCGGTTCAATCTCTGTTTTGAAATCTGCTCGAGCCGTCATTCGTCTGCGTCGTTCAGCGGCCCATCGAGAAGATTCCGACTTCATACGACATCGCTTCTCAATGATCGCTAGTGCGACCGCTTCCGATGCGTAAGTAGTTGGCTCCGGTGCCAGTCGTTGCGGTATCTCTTGAGGCGCTGGCTTCGCGACGCGAGTATCATTTCCGCTAAATCGTTCAATCAACGATTGGACTTGCTCTGTGGAAGCTCGCGGTTGATCCGATCGCGAATCGGCCATTCTCGGACTCACGGGCGAAGAATCTGCCCGATCGCCGCTGCTTAGGGGGGAATTGTCTGGATGATCATTATGAAAATGATCAAACGGTTCAGCCACACCTTGAAAAGTTGAACTTTTCTGCGATTCGAGTGGCGATTCTGTAGAAATGCCGCTGTTGCTCGCATCCTCTGGGAAGAGCTGAAGCAACGCTTTGGCAAGACCTCGCACCTCGCTGCGAAAGCCCGGATCTGTGAAAAGCCGCTCCAAGCGTCCCATGATCGGTAGCAAACTTGTAATGACGCTTTCGAAGCGATCGTGCTGTTCTACTTCATTCACCTGCTGTGCAGGACGATACTGAGTATTCTGAATCATCGGCTCATCTCGAATCTAAGGATCTCTAAAACTTTATAGGGTCGCTTCCAAGGTCCAATTGAGCGTTAAGTGCGAACACAATGCGTAGCTCTCGCCTCATCTCTGACGATGCAAGCGGCAGCGTGCCAACACTGGCACTTCCCGAAGCTCTCGCAACTCCATTTGCTCCAACACGTCTCTATTGCTCAGCATGAGGCACATGCCGGAATCATCGCTTCTGGAAAGCTGCAATGCGCAAAGCATCGCGTCAATCGGTTATCACCGCAAGCCCAGAGTTTTCTGACTTCGATCGTAAACAGCGATCGCTAAGTGTGCTGCATTCATTGTGGGGGGGAGTGTAACCTACAGTTTGAGGATCTGAAGTAGATTGCTTGACTCGTCGGTCCAAAGCGGTACTTGGTTGTTGGCATCAGGAAGGTATTTCGGAAGCGAGCTAAGAAACGATTCTCGATTGGTGAGAATCACGTAGTCTGTCGTGTAAGAACCTAAACTTGCATCGCTGCGGTGTTTGATGTGAATTGGCGTCATTCCGGCATACTCTGACAATCGGCAGGTCACGGGAACCAAATTCAAATACGAATTGGATACGTGAAAGATCAGTAGACCATCTGGTTTCAAATGTTTCGCATAAACATCCATGGCCTCTTTGGTGAGAAGGTGAACCGGAATCGAGTCACCGCTAAAGGCATCGATCACCAGCGCGTCAAACTGCTGAGACGGTTGACGTTCCATGCTTAGACGCGCATCTCCCGACACGATCTCAATCGTTGCACCACGTTCTTTGGCGTCACCGACGTAGGTAAAGAACTTGTCGGCGACATATTCGATGCGTGGGTTCAGTTCATAAAAGGTGAACGTGTCACCCTTCATTGCATAGGCTGCCAAGCTACCAGCACCGAGCCCGACAACCCCGACACGCTTCGGCTTTCCCTGCAACGCCTCCATTGCCAATGCAACCCCTGACCCCGGCGCATAGTACGATCCGGCAAAATACCTGAGCTCGGAACTGGGATATTGTTCACCATGCTTGATGATGCCGTGGACAAGCGTTCGAACATGATAGTCCGGATTCTCGCGATACATTTCGCTGACCCGAAAAGCACCATAGAAGTTGCGCTCGGCAAAAATGGTGTCGGAAGACAATTTCTTCGTTGCTTGTTTTCCAACCAAGTAAACAGCGTGGATCAAGAACGGAAGAAGCATCACACCGGCAACAACCACTGCCCAGCGCTGCCATTTCCAAGTAGGACGACGAAAGGTGTTCCACGCCTCACGAATGAGTACGATCAAAGAGATGCAAGCGATGACGCCGAGACTGATCCCCCACTCGTAATACTGTGAAAAAATGAGAGGTGCGATCAAATTCACAAAGACACCACCCAAAGCGCCTCCGCCTGCTAGGCTCAAATAATAGTAGGTCAAGTATTTCGGAGAGGGTCGAAGCCGGTAGGTCTCGCCGTGGAGCACCATGCAAGCCAAGAGGAGACCGACAAAAATGAATACGAACTTTGTCGAAAAGTGAACCTCGCGATGCCATAGCCACGCCAAACTTTCGGGCAACTCTGGCTGTTGCCATCCGAGCAACCGGTACAGGGTCGCGAGCGGAGAAAAGGACTCTGTGTTGGCCGATAGAGCTACGCAAGCAATCGCCCCTAAACTCATCAGCACCGGCCGATACCAGACGGGACGGTCAAAGCACAAAATGAACGACAGTAAATAGAGAGCTAACGGTACGATCCAAAGGAGCGGAATCGAAGCGATGTCCTGGCAAACGTAGTTGGTCGTCGCCAGAAGCGAGATCGACGCGAACATCGGCAAGACAACCCAAAGGATAGAAGCACACCAATTCGGGAGCTGCTCATCGGTGGTTCCGCCTGCATTATCGGCGGCAGATACTTTCGACCGGAGCTCGTTCGGCTGGTGCCGAAAGTGATCTCGGACAATCTTCGCACATACGTACATTCCGATGCAGTAGACGACGAACATGCCAGACCAAACAACCGCCTGCGTTCGCAGTTTCCAATTCGGCTCGATCAAGAACGGGTATGCCAATAGCGCGAGTAGGGAACCTGCGTTCGACAAAGCGTAAAGCCGATAGACTCGCGAATGTTGCGAGACACGAGCTAACCAAGCTTGGGTCATGGGGCCGGTAGTCGCCAAAATCAAATAGGGAAGGCCTACACAGATCAGGAGCAACACGAGCACCTTCCAACCAGGTTGATCCGGACTCATTGGTTTCCAAGCATCCGTTGGAAGGATGGGCAGCGACCAAGCGGCAACGAGAAAGAGACTCAGATAGAACCAAAGATGGTACTGAACGGAGATCCATCGATTCAGCTGATCAGCAAGCAAATAACCGAGAAACAAGGTCGCCTGAAAGAACAACATGGCCATTGTCCACACGGAGGCACTTCCTCCAAACCATGGAAGAATGCTCTTTCCGATCATTGGTTGAACCAAAAACAACAAGAAGGCTCCAAGGAAAATCGTTGTACCAAAACACCAACTTGACCACTGCCTGAAAATCAAAGGAGACTCCCTACTCGGTTAGCGATGACTCTATTGGATCGATTTCGGCACCTTTGGCGACGCAGGCCGTCAACACGAGGTCCCCGACGACATTGAGGACTGTCCGGCACATGTCGAGCAATCGATCGATCCCCAAAATAATCCCGATGCTAGAGCCATCGATGCCGATGCTTTGGAGTACCAGCGCAATCATTGGAATCGAACCTCCAGGCACCCCGGCTGTTCCGACTCCTGCGAGTATTGCCATCAGCAAAACTTGCAATTGCTGGCCAGCGCTGAGGTCGTGTCCTAGCAACTGAGCAATAAACAGAATGACAACACCTTCATACAGGGCCGTACCATTCTGATTTCCAGTCGCCCCGATGGTGAGTACGAACCTCGAAACCGTGCGGGGAAGTTTCAGTCGTTCCTCCGCCACACGAATCGCCGTAGGCAACGTTGCGTTCGAACTAGAGGTCGCGAATGCCGTCAAGGAGGCTTCGGAGACGTCGCGAAAAAATTTCCATGGAGATCGACGGGCAATGAAGCCAACGAAGATGCTGTATACGAGAAAAAAGTGTATCGCCATTCCGGAAAGGGCTGCAACAACAAACCAAATCAGGGCTTGGAGTATGTTCAACCCCAAGGTCGCGGTCACCGAGAACAGCAGTAGAGCAACGCAGAAAGGGGCAAGCATCATCGCCATGCGAATGATGATCATGCATACTTCGAGCACCGATTCAATTATCGGCTTAAGCACTTCCGTTTCCACGCCGCCGAGCGAAATTGCAATCCCGATGAGAAGCGAGAAGACCATGACGGCCAAGATTCCGTTGCCGAGTGAAGAGCCATCGAGTGCCCCTGTCATTTCTCGAAGCGGATTCTCTGGAATCAAATCCAAAAGAATCTGTTCGATCGGCTTCGCTTTGTCCGCCTTATCCAGCATCTCCCTCGCTTTGGTTTCGTATTGGTCCGCCAACGCCGCTTGCTTCTCCGCCGGAAGCGATTTTCCCGGCTGAATGACGTTGACGACGATCAAGCTAATACAGACAGCAATGCTCGACAGAGCGACGGTCAGCCCGAGCGTTTTCATTCCAAGCCGTCCGAGCTTTCTCAAGTCCCCCAACTCGAGGACCCCCAAAATCAAAGCCGACACCACGAGCGGAATCACCACCATCAAGATGAGCCGCAAAAAAATCTTGCCGATGGGTTCAGCCACCCGCTTTACGAATACTTCAAGGCTGTTCGGATCCAGATAGCCTTGGGTGGCAAGAGCGTTGCAAGTGATCCCCGCGACAATACCGACCACCAGTCCCCACAGAATGCGAAGATGGACGCGATTCTTGCCGGTCTCTGCTTTTGGGTCGGACATCATGAACTCAACGTCTTTGGGAAGAATTCGAGTCAAAGAACTTTTTCTAGCTGAACAGGGGCATATTTTCCGAACAAGCTGCATTTTAACGGTACTTCGACCGAGGTGCGCCATCGTCGGGTTTTCGCGACCTACTCCCCACAAGCATTCTGGCGCAAACGAGTACCGGCTGATGGAGATTATCGCTGCCCAGCTAGATTGTAGCGATCCCTCGATGGGAACAGTAGGCAATTGCTTTTCAGCAATGCCTATGGGAATATGATCGTTTCCATTTTTCGTATCGAGTTCGTTGACTTCCCTTTCTCTATTTTCAATCGAAAGGTCGATTCAAACCGTGGATCTGATCTGTTTAGGTACTGCTGGCTACCATCCGTCGGCTACGCGACACACAGCGTGTTACTACTTGCCGGAACTGGGCCTGCAACTCGACGCGGGGAGCGGGACCTTTCGTATTGCGGATCATGTGGAGAGGGAATCGATCGATGTTTGGATCAGCCACGCCCACCTCGATCATGTCCTCGGCCTAACGTACTTTCTGGGTGTGTGCTCAGCAACCAAGCTGAAAACCGTGCGCGTTCACGGACACCATGCGCATTTGGACGCAATTCAAAGGCATTTGCTCGCTCCTGAATTATTCCCCGCG
>JBBIUE010000050.1:0-6028 GCA_037440405.1 Pirellula sp.
GATCACCGATTTCAACACCGACGGCCAAGTCCGAATGAAATTCACCTCGAAGATTCTTGGTGATGCCGGCAACGGTATTCAAGTCCGGTTTACCAACAGCCGAGCGGGAGGAACTCCGATCGTCACGGTTTCGGGCAGAGTCATCTCAATTGATCTGCGGAGCGACACAGCCACGGCCTCACAAGTTGCGCAGGCCATCGCGCGTACGTCATCGGCGAACGCTTTGGTCAGCGTTTCGCTGGAAGGTCGAACAACGATGGCTATTGGTGCGCAGCCACCGAGTTATTCGCCAGTTACGTTGTACGGACTTGGCAGCAGCTTTGATACCGCGATGGATTTGGGCATCATCGGTTCAACCAAGGTCACGCAAACCAGTTTGATACTGACTTCGAACATTGATCCTCAACCGTTCTTGCTTGACTTACCGGGAGCCAACGACGAGCCAGGTCAGAGAATCATCGGTGACGAAGTAGGCGCGGGATTTGAGCAACACATCAATGCCGATTTTGGTGCTGACCGAATCCCTGGCATCACTACGATTTTCTATAACTTCAAGCCCATCTATGGAACCGACGCCTCAGGCCGTGATTTGGTCAACGCGATTACCGACAAGCAAAAGCAGCGGGCTCGCGAGGCGCTTTCGCTCTGGAGTAACTATCTCGGGGTTCAGTTCATCGAGACTTCCTCACGAGGAATCACGATCGTCACTGGGCAAACGAACTCGCTGAACGCCTTGCCTGCTACTCGGGTGCAACAGGAATCGAATTTTGGCGTCCGAATTGATCCGACCTTCGCGAATTCGATGCTGGTGATGAGCGCGGCACGTGCATGGCAGGACAACTACGGCGAGGACTGGCTTCGAAATGCGATGGCGGGTATCGGTATGTTGCTCGGCTTGGAACATGCAGGAGACTTGCCAACGTCGACGCTCATGCGAATGGATGCCGGTTTCCTCAATAATTCCAACAACGGTATTGAGCCAGTATTCCCAGGCAACCAGGACATCATTCACGGCCAACATCTGTTTCGACCGGACGGAGTCGATATTGATCTCTACAAATTCGAAGTTGACTTCGGCGGGTCGGACCGTGTGGGATTGCTCACGGCGGAAACCTTCGCTGAGCGTCTCGATACATCCAGTTCGTTGGATACGCGATTGGAGTTGTACAAACAAACTCAGGCACGGGCTGTCAGCAACCTGAATGCGGGTGAAGGATTGCAGATTCGCTTTGACGCGGTCATGCCCGGTAAGCTTGGCAATCAAGTTCAAATCGTAGTTACCAAGTCCGATCACGGAGATGCGAGTGGTCCCATCGTCACTGTATTTCCCAACCTGATTGCGGTCGATTTGAATTCTCGAGCCGGCGCGGAATCCACCGCCCAGCATTTCGTCAACGCCATCAATAACCATTCGGCTGCTCGAAAGCTCGTGAAAGCCACATTGATCAGCGGTGCTCCGAGTACCTTTGTTGGGAACCGTGAAATCACCTATTCCCCAATCTCTTTATCGGGTGGTGACGTCGAGCTAATTGCTCAAAATGACGATTACTTTAGCGAAGACTCTCGAATCCAGTTGCAGTTGAGTTCAGGGACGTACTACATCGGAGTGTCCGCCAGCGGCAATGACAAGTATGACGCGACGATCAGCGACACGGGATTTGGCGGTCGCACGCAAGGCCGCTATGACTTGCGCATCACTTATCGAGCTCAGGTCGATACCTTTGACACCATTCAAGATATTGCCGGAAGTCACGTCGGCGATCAAAGCCAATCCTTGGATGGAGACGGAGATGGAACACCGGGTGGCGTCTTCAACTTTTGGTTCCAAACGCGACCGCTGAATCGAGTATTGGAATTCAACGCGGGGGCTTCATCGAGCCTTGAAGGCAAGACGATCACCATCACCGGTGCCTCGGGAGTGGTTCGACGCTTCGAATTCAGTTCCGATTTCATCGTGGGTTTGGGTAATACCATTGTGCCGTTCAAAGTGAATGGAACTCGCGGTGATCTTGCGAATTCATTGGCCGCTTCGATCAACTCGCGTCCGGAATTGGGAGTGACTGCGGTTTCGAACGGTGCTCGAGTCACTATTGTTGGCGAGCGAACCCTGCAACTGAGTTCGGGTTTGGAATTGATCGATGTCTACGGTCGAACGATTTTCGTGGACAAAGCTGCTGGTCCGAATGCAGATGGATCGCTCAACAAGCCCTTCAATAACATCGCCGGCATAGGAGTCATTAATGCGTTCAGCTCTGCTCGTCCTGGCGATATCGTACGCATCGTTGGCAATGGCGGAGCGGACGGCAATATTGCGACGATGAATGACAATTTCGCCTACGAGGTCGGTTTCAGCTTGATCGGCGGAAGCCCTCTACCGGACGGAACAGATATGGACGTTCCAAAAGGCGTGACGGTCATGATCGACGCGGGGGCCATTTTTAAGATGCGTCGATCGAAAGTGAGCGTCGGCAGCACGAATCTCAACATTGACCGCAGCGGCGGTGCGATTCAAGTTCTGGGAACGCCTGTTCTTATTGGTGCGAACGGCAATCGGGTGGTATCGAACGGTACTGCCGTTCCTGGGAACGTGTTCTTCACATCGTGGCGAGATGAAAGCGTTGGCTTCGATAATTATCCTCCCACCACGGTTCCTGCACCGGGCGATTGGGGCGGAATCTTGCTGAAGCGCGATGTTGATCACAAAGCAGGAAAAGCCGATCTTGAGGATCAAGGTATCTTTCTGCAGTACATCAACCATGCAGATATTCGGTACGGCGGCGGCGGGAATGTGCTGGTCGACTCTGTTCAACAGGTGATCAATCCCGTTCACATTATCGACTATCGACCCACGATCACTTTCAATCGAATTACTCATAGCGCGGATGCAGCGATTGGTGCGAGCCCAGACAGCTTTGAAGAGACCAACTTTCACGAACCGCTGTATCAGCACAATGGTCGCTTCACGAGCGACTACGACCGAGTTGGACCTTCCATCCACCACAATGGCTTGGCCAACAACTCGCTGAATGGATTGTTCATAAGAGTGCAAACGTTGGCTGGGACCGACCCCAAACGGCTAACCGTTCCGGCCAGATTCGACGATACGGATATCACTCACATCATTGCTGAGAATATCATTGTTGAAGGTACACCTGGTGGCGTCTTACTCGATGAATCCATTCCGTCGGTGGATGGAATTTCATCGGATCCAGCGGTTGGGGGAAGCCTCGTTCCTGGCACCTACAATTACAAGATCACCTTCGTTGATCGTTTTGGATACGAGTCGATTCCTTCGCTAACTTCTGCCTCAGTGACCTTGGTTGCTGGTAGGACCGCAATTGCAGTCAATGGACTTCCTCGTTTAACCGGCGACAGCCTGTATAAGCGGATCTATCGCAGCGACAATCTTGGTGGAGGTACTTATCGGCTGGTTGCCCAGTTGGATTCGGACACAACAAGTTTCTTGGATATTGGTAACGAGCTCGGAGCGACATTGCGGAATGATCGTCCCGACGTTTCGGGATTGAGTTTCGTTCGCCGAGCCACTGGCACGCTCCCAGTAAACACTTACAACTACCGCGTCGTCATGATTGACGATGTAGGAAGGGAGGGACTCGCATCCCTCCCGAGCGCCAATTTCGTTCTCACGTCGACTGGCAGCATTGAAATCAACAACTTGCCCTTGACGTCTCCAGGGTTCGCTGGTCGTCGGATTTATCGTTCAATTCCTGGTACGTCCGGATATATTTTGGTGGGAGAACTTCCCAACTCGACCAGTCTATCGGTAACGACCTTTACCGATCGAGGAACGGACCTCACCACTCGACTGCAGCCTACTTCCCTCGCAAAATTGCGCCCGCGCTTGGATGCGTCGTTGATAGTCGATCCCGGAACCGTTGTCAAGCTTGAAGGAGCTCGTATCGAGCTTGGTATCGGGACCCACATGTATGCGGAAGGCACGGATGGGATGCCTGTGATCTTCACCAGCAAGATGGATGATCGTTACGGTGGTGGCGGTTCCTTCGACACGAACAATGATCGAACCGGAACGAGTCCGCAGCCTCGAGATTGGGGTGGCATCTATGCATCACCGACTGCGACCTTGAGCATCGATAACGGGGTCATCGCTTATGGCGGAGGTGTCACTCGAATCGAGGGTACGTTCCGTGCCTTCAATCCGATCGAGGTTCATCAAGCGAACTTGCGTCTGGCGAATTCAACTTTGGAATTCAACGCGGACGGTGTTGGCGGCCAGGGACCTGTGCAAAGGTTAGGAAGATTGACCAACGCATCAGCAACGATCTTCATGCGAGGCACGCAGCCCGTAATTCTCAACAACACCTTTTTCTCGAATGCTGGAAGCGCGATTGATATCGATGTCAACTCGATGAATGACGAGCTAATGGGCGACACTGGAAGGATGACAGGGCTCGCAGATCGCAGCAAGCTGTTCGATAGCAATCACGGCCCGTTGGTTCGCGGTAACCGTATGGCTCTGAACGCCATGAATGGTATGGAGATCAGGGGCACGACGCTGACCACGCGAAGTATTTGGGACGATACTGACATCGTTCATGTTTTGTTCTCAACCGTCACCGTCGAGAATTTGCATCATCGGGGTGGCCTGATATTGCAGAGTGCGACAGACGAGTCGCTTGTGGTCAAATTCCAAGGGTATGGCTCCAATTTTGATTCGTACCTTGGTGCCGGATTGACGGCGACGGGTTCACGGACTGGAGCCGTAGACCGTGTGGGCGGAAGGATCGAAGTTCTCGGCCAACCGGGCTTCCCTGTCGTGCTGACCAGTTTCCATGACGACACGGTGGGGGCGGGCTTCCAGCCTGATGGACGACCTCAGACGGATACCAACGGCAATGGCATCGGATCGATTCCTCGTCCCGCTGATTGGCGAGGCTTGCTGTTCGATCAGAACTCGCACGATCGAAATGTTACAACGGTTTTGGAGATTGAGGCTCCCAACGCCATCGCTCCGGGGCTCAATGGAACGGTTCAGAATGCACAGTTCTTGGGTGAGCTTGCTAGGGATGCTTCAAACAGCGACGAAAATCTTCGCATGGGCTTTATCGTTCGCGGTGTGATCGGACAGGTCGAAGATATTGATACCTACAGCTTCACGGGTGTGGCCGGGACCGAAGTCTGGCTTGATGTTGATTACACGGCGTTGAACTCGGATCTGGTGATTGAGATTTTGAACGCGAACGGCGCCTTGCTGGCTCGAAGTTCCAACAGCACCAACGAATCACTCGGCATTTCGCCGATCACAACCACTGACTTAATCGACGCGAATCGGGTCAATACCTTGAATTCGAGATCGACTGGAGTTCGAACGACTGCGGCGGGTTTAATCAAGGAAGATGGTACGACCAATCCACGCGATCCCGGTTTGAGGTTGGTATTGCCTGGAAACAGTGGGGTTCGAAATACCTACTACGTTCGAGTTCGATCGGCGAGCATCAACATCGACAATTTTAATGCAGGCATGACGCGAGGCCGGTATGAGCTTCAGGTTCGAATGCGGGAAGCTCAAGAGTTTGCCGGTTCGACAGTGCGCTATGCAGATATTCGTTACGCGACCAATGCGGTTCATACGATTGGACTTCCTTCGAAGTCTCCACTAACCGGTGAAATTCAAGAAGACGAAAGCA
Source organism: Pirellula sp. (assembly GCA_037440405.1). Taxonomy (GTDB): domain Bacteria; phylum Planctomycetota; class Planctomycetia; order Pirellulales; family Pirellulaceae; genus JANMGV01. The sequence continues at coordinate 5,667 of JBBIUE010000050.1, forward strand.
CGAATGCGCTTTTCAACAACAATTCCCCAATTAGCGGACCTTCGGGTGCTCGTCCCCAATACGTCGGCGATTTGCTTCAAAGCGAGTATGGCCGCATCAGTATTGGAGGTCGATTGACGACCGCTGATGTTGATTTTTATCGTCTCGATCTATCCAACAGCGGCTTGGTAAATTCGGGCGGAAATCGATTTACGCCAGTCGTTTTCGATATGGACTACACTGACGGACTAAATCGCCCTAATACGACCTTGGCGGTTTATCGAGTCTCGTCGACTGCAGGATCAGAAGCGGTTCAGCTCATTTATGTTGGACAGGCAAGCAACATCATGGACGACCGAGCTGCTCCCATGACGCCGAGCTAT
>JBBIUE010000050.1:6047-27855 GCA_037440405.1 Pirellula sp.
GTAGCATCGGCTCGAACGATCCGTACATCGGCAATGTCATGCTCTCGAACGGGACGTATCTGGTAGCAGTCATACCAGCAAACTTACAGCCAGTGCAACTAGCGAACGCAATTACCCGTCGCGAGCCAATCAACTCCGTACTTCGGATTGCCGACGACTACATTGATGGCTTTGGTGGCAATACAGCTGAACCACCCGTGATCCCGCACCTCTTGGATCGAAGTTTTGTAGGAACGTCTGTCAGTCCACGAAACCTCTGGCATGTTTCTTCGACTCAGGCAGGGATCGCTGGGCACCGTGGAGCTCAAACGTTCGCATTTGAGACGTTCTCAGGCGGCAGCATCACCCAACCGGGTGGAGCTCGAGGCGATCTCGTCTCGAATGCCTTTGATTTGGGCAATTATTCAGCATTCGACCTGCCTCGGTTCTACTTCAATTATCTGCATCAGAGTACGGGTGCCGATCGGTTCGATGTGTATGTACGAACGGCTGCAGGCGTCGATACTCTGGTCGCCAGCAATCAACCCGGTACGTCGGCAACCTTGGTGCCAGGATCATGGCGTCAGGGGATCGTGAACCTCGGGGCCTTCGCGGGTCAAAACGGTCTACGGTTGGTCTTCCGATACGACACCATTGTAACGACGACAGTGGATACGGCGGGCGTGCATTTGGATAACCTGATTATTGGTTTCGCGGAGCGTGGAGAAGAGATTTTCAACAGTCCAACGGGAGCCGGTTTCACGTCGACGTCCGTTCCGTCTGGCACAACCTTGACCGGCGAATACCAGCTTGAAATTCGTCAGGGCGAGCGATTTTTCCAGGGTAATTCCTCTGGCGGCGTCGATTTGACAAAAACTTTTGACACCAACGATCGGTTTGCGCAGCAATTGACCTTGATCGCGCCATTCGGTCGAGATGTTGAAGACGGCGACACGTTCACGATATCTGACGGTAGCACGACGATCGAGTTCGAATTTTCCTTGGATAATTCCGTCGGAGTCGGCAGTACCATTATTCGCTACAGCAAGAGCGATTCTGATGCGTTGATGGCGACGCGGATTCGCAATGCGATTAATAATCCCAGCGTCCAATCTCGGTTAAAGGTTCAGGCTGCGTCATCAGGTGGAGTGATCACTGGGTCGACAGCGCTGGGGAATCGTGTCGAGCTTATCGGTCGAGCGAGTGGAGATTTCCGCGTCTACGCACCGCAAGGTCTGGTTATCGAGCAAGTCACATCGAACGCTCAGTTGCTTCGCAATACGGTTTTAGGTACTGGAGTCAGTCCAACTCAGCCGGCGACTTTCGTGGGCGGTTCCGGTTCCGCAGCACTCGTCAATTGGGGAGGCGAGAGCGGCATTTTGCTGTCGACTGGAAATGTGAATTCGGGACTCGGCCCGAACACCAATGATCGCTCGTCGGGAGTTTCAAGTGGGGCGGGTGATCCTGACGCAGACGCAGTGTTTGGCGTGACAACGTTGGACTCGACCAGTTTGGAAATCAAGTTCCAGTTCGGCAACGGGACGATTGGGGGAGATTTGTACCTCGACCTAATCTTTGCATCGGAAGAATACAACGAACTATCTGGTCAGGATGTCTTGGGTGTGTTGATCGACGGAGTCAACTATGCTTTGATTCCGGGAACGGCAAGCCCGATCAACAGTTCCACCATCAATCGAACGACGAATGCGACGCTATTCAATAACAACGATCCGAACGATGCAGGGCGCTATTTGAACCTCTTCGGTTACGATGGGTTCACCCAGATGCTGACGTTAAACGCCACTGGTCTAGGGCCTGGCGAACACACGCTGAAGATCGTGATCGCGGATGTCGGCTCGACCGGTATCGATAGCGCTGTCTTCATTCGCGCGAGTTCGGTCGGAACAGTACCTCCAACGCGTGTTTGGCGCGGGCTTGAGGCGATCTATCATTCCGGTGAGGCCGACCAGAATTCAAATCGAGACCAATCGGTCTTCATCGTCGAGAACAGCACCTTCCGAGAATCGCGAGATTACGCTGTCTGGAGCGAACAACGCAAACGAATTCAAGACCCGAGGGATATCGTTGCGGGAGCGCTCTCGACCATCATTCAGTCACGTCCACCATTGACAACGACTGGTGGAGTCGTGCGAAATCTTCGCGAATTGAACAACATTCTACGTGGGGGGTTCGACAAAGGACTGGTTGTGCAAAACAACGTAATGGATGGCGGTGGATTGGGAGGAGTTCATATCCAAGGTGAGAACCCAATATGGATGATCTCTCCGTCTTTCATTCCAGCAACTGACGGTGCGTTCGATACGAATTTAGAAGGAACGCATTTCGGTTGGTACATCAACGATAGTGATCAGATTGTTATTGACGCTGGTCGTAAGCGTGTTCGTTTTGAATTTGAAGATATTGCTGGGGGAAGCACTGCGGATCCGCACTATGGAAGCGGTGTTGTTGGCGGCAATGGTCACAACCCAGATCGCATTCCCGTGTACTATCGCGAGGATACAGGGGACTTCTACCTTCGATTTGGGGGCGATCCTCCAACTCCATTCGGAAGTACGGCGCTGGAAGCTGCTCACAGTTTGCGCGACTCCATCTTGGCCAGCATTCTGGTGACGAACGGCACCTCGGATATTATCATTCCAACGATAGCTCCGTCTCTGCTTGGCCCAACTGGCAGCGTTGCCAACTCCACCGGCTACCCCAACACCTTTGATCGTCCGGCTGTCTATCTAGAGGGGCCGACTGCGATTACGTGGATCTCGCGATTCGGTGACGTCGGCGGCGGCCCTTTCAATATTCAGATGATTAACAACGCGGACACGGTGCAGCCGTTCGCGCGAGTTGTGAATAATACGATTATTGGCAATGATGGCCGTGCAAGTTTCAATGCCGATCAAACAGCGGCTGAACCCAATGATACGATCGCAACGGCGATTGAAACGTGGCAAGGGACGGCTCAAAATCCCATCAGTTACACTGTCAACGGAACGATTGGTGATTTCGCTCAGTTTCGAGCACCCACGAGCACCGATGTGGACATCTATCAATTCAAGATGAACGTCGGCGACCGAGTAATTATCGACGTTGATACCCTTCCCGATACATTGGACTCTGTCCTTCAGATTTTTGACGAAAAGGGCCGCTTGGTTGTCTCGAATAACGCAGGCGCTGCGTCGGGAGAATCGATCGCAAACGATCCTTACATCGATTTCACGGCAACTGTTCCAGGTCTTTATTTTGCCGCCCTTTGCGGAACAGGGAACACGGATTACGATCCACTCTCCCTTGCGAATCGAAAACCATCGCTTTCGCAAGGTGACTACACCATGTCGATAACCGTTTACCAACCACATGATTTTGTGTTGACGGTTCGCGATCTGGCTGCTTATCCAGAAGGATCGACGTTCACGATTGCGCAAGTCGGAGACCTTCCAGGGACTGGAACGAACGAAGTGACCTTCGAGTTTACGTATGGAGCACCCGTTGCCCCGGGCAATATCCCGATTCCATTGATGGACGAGTATCGCGTTTCGGATATCGCTCGCGCGATCGCAAGCGCCATTAACAGTGGTCGGGGCGGCGGTCCGGCACTTCCCAATCAGCAGTTCCTACCGAATGCTCCGTTTGGCACGGCCAATCCCCTCAATCCCGTTCGAGCCGTTCCCCTCGGCGGTCGGTCGGGTATGGAGCCGGGGTTGCAGAACCGCGGCACAGGCGGGGTGACGATTCCGGTATTCCCGCAAAGGCTGGATGGTTTTCTGCCAACCCATTCCTCGTTGGGAATGGGGCATGACCGAACGATGTCGACAGCAATTGCTAATACGACGTCCTCCGGCGATGGAACAACAGAGAAGTACGTTAAGATCTCCAATGCTGCTTACGTCCGTGGCAATGGGACGGTGATCGTTGATCCGGAATTCAATGACAATCACAACTTGGATCAGATCATTCCAGAGACAGGCATTTTCGTCTCGCGGGGGGCAAGTCCTACCCTGCTGAATAATGTCATTGTCAATGTTCAGACGCCCATCGTTCTCGAAGAGACTCGGCGGTTGCCGAACGGTCAACCAGCGCCCTTCGGTTCAAACAACACGAATGTTCATCCCAAGCCAGGTGAGGTCATCGTTGGTGGTAACACCTACCAGTATGTAGAACGAGCACAGGCAAGGAATCGACTTGGTGAAGGCATCGAAACGGGTCCAACGAACATCCCCAATACCGGTTTGGATTTCAATGTCGAGTTGCCAGCGGGCGTGAAGATTTTTGTAGAACCGCAGGCTGGGCAATACTTCCCTCGCCCAGGTTCCATTCTCATCGACAGCAGCATCGATTCCATGCCGGAGCGTGAAGCTTTCAAGACCATCAAGCAGGCTATGGGGATTTCTGTGTCGCCGATTTTGGCTCCGTCCATTGATTTGGTTGGACAGCTTCGCGTCGACGATCCAACGGTCGCTCCGCCGAATGGATTGGGTGCGGATGTTTTCAAAGACCGTGGTGCCCTGGATCGGTCGGATTTTGTCGGTCCTTCGGCCGTTCTGGTCAATCCGATTGACAACGATGCTCAAGGAAATGATCGCGATGCAGCGGATTCTTTCGTTCAACTGACTTCGGGAAGCTACTCTGAGTTTCGTATTCAGTTGCGAGATGGATTTGGCATTGCGGACCCGTTCCCAGGGGTGGGCGTTGACGACAATTCGGTCGTAGGAGCCCGTGTCGATGGTCTTCGTCTCCCCGGATCCGCTGTCACGGTTTTGGACAACGGCAAGTTGCTCATTGAGGGAGTCGACTACAAGTTCCAGTACAATTCCAATAACAACGAGATCGTTCTTACGCCATTGGCCGGTGTTTGGAAAAATGATCGGGTCTACGAAATTTCGATCAATAACCGAGATCGATTCGTGTTGGTGGCACCATCGGGAGCTCAGATTCAAGACGGTGATTCCTTCACGATTAATGACTTGGATGGCGGTATCGTCCACTTTGAATTTGATTCCGGCTATCGGCTTCAGATGCCGCAAGGTTTGACGATCGACGTCCCGTTGGCTGGTGGCGGCGTTGGTGGCATATCGGACGGAGACCGATTCACGATCAATGACGGGAATCAGACGATAACGTTTGAGTTTGATCGAGATGGACGTGTTCTGACCGGCAATATCGCGATCTTATTCGACGGCAATTCCACGCAAGGACAACTGGCAACTCGCATCCGTAATGCTATAGCATCAACTCCGCTGAACGTCAGTCCGAGGATTTTGCCGGGCAACCGAGTATTCTTGGGAGGACCGGCGGGGATTCGAGTGAACACGATGTTCTCCAACCTGAGCCAACCCAATCCAACGTTGGGTTTGCAGATACCAGCTCAAGGAGCTCGCCCAGGCGGAATCACGGACGGCCAGACTTTCCAACTCAGCGATGGACTGCGAACGATTGTTTTTGAGTATGATACCGATGGCAACTTCGTCCCTGGAAACTTTGTGATCGACACGTCACAGGCGAGTACTCCGATCGATGTTGCACAAGCCACACGTTCAGCGATTCTTTTGAGTGGTTTGAGCTTAAGTCCCGCCGTAGTAGGAAGTGATACCCTGCACCTGGGACTGACGGCCGCCGGTTCGGTTGATGTTTCTGGTTCGAGACTTTCGATCGTCGGTGTTTCTCGGACGCTCATCGACGGGGCATCGATCAGCATCAGTTACCAGGGGACCACGCGCATATTCGAGTTCTCAACCGATGCAATCGTGGCTCCAGGCAATATCCGGATTCCTTTCACGGTCAACGATACTCAAGATCAGATTGCTGCGAGACTAGCCAACGCGATTGGTGCGGCTGGATTGTCACTGTCCCCAGACCTCCTGCAGAATGGAAATATTGCTGTTGGCGGCACGCCGGAACATGTCATTGTGGTGGATCAAGCGGCGGGCGTGTCCTTGTTTGGTCTTCCAGGATTTACATCATCCTCCACGCTGGCAATCGTCGGCTCAATCGTGCTTCGCGTTCCAACGCGTGGTGGCCTTGATGTCGTTGATAATTCGACGTTTTCCCTTACGTCGAACGGTCGAACCGTGATCTTCGAGTTTGACAACAATTTGAGTGGTCCGTCCCAGCCAGGCAATCAGGTCATCGGGTTCACCTCGTTATCAACGGCCAATGATATCGCAACAGCAATGGCTGTCGCCATTGCAAATGCAGGCTTGGGAATTAACGCCGTCAATATAGGTGGCGGTCGAGTAGACCTGGGGTTGATCAATGACGACCAAGTCGATCTGATGAACTCGCAAATGACTCAAGAGAACGGGAACGTCACCGATGGCGAGAGCTTTACGATCAGTAATGGCTTGGTCACGTTGACTTTCGAGTACGAAAACATCAGCATTGGAAACGGATTCACTCGAGGAAATATCCCCATTCTGTTCAATAACGCCAGCAGTCGCTTGGATGTCGCGAACGCCACGCTGTCGACCATTCAGGGGTCTGGAATTGGATTCGGCGGCACGTTGCTCGATGATGGTCGAGTGCGATTGGATGACACTCCGCGCACCACCATTGATATTGCGAACGCTCCGAGTCTCCGATTGACCGGCGTACCTGGCGGAGCGACTCCGATTCAATTTTTCCAGGATGAGTTCTTCTCGGCTGAAGACGTTGCTCGATCGATGGTGAAAGCGATCAATGCCGCTCGCAATACGAATCTCAGCAGTACCTATCGTGGCGGGGATACCGTCTTTGTTGAAGGTGCCGCGTTCATCGACTACAACACGACCAACTTCATGCTGCAGGGTGTACGTGACATTGCAAATAACTTTTTGGTCCCGAATCGCATTAATGGTGAAACGCAGTTCACCATTCTTATGCCGGGGGTTGGCCTCGACTATGGCGATGCGCCTGATCCGTTCACGACGACCAGCGGTCGATATCCGACTCGCCATATCAACGATGGAGCGCGACACGTTGTGATCGCCGATGCAGCGCACCTGGGAGCCACCGTATCGGTGGATACCGATGGTCGTCCAACGCCAGCAGCAGACGGAGATGCCGGTGACGATGGGGTCACTTTCACATCGGACCGCAATCCCGTCGGCGGTTTCAATAAGCACGCTTTTACGGACATCACCGTGACCGTAAGTGCTCCTGGATTCGTCGATGCTTGGATCGACTTCAATGCTGACGGAGATTGGGACGACCCGGGTGAGAAGATTCTTAACAGTGTCGAGTTTGTTTCAGGGGCTTTGACCCAAACGTTCGCTGTTCGCGTGCCCTCTTCTGCACCCAATTTCACGGCACCAACGACCACGTACGCTCGATTCCGAGTTAGTCCAAATGGTGGCCTATTGCCGACCGGCTTGGCTGTCGGCGGCGAAGTCGAAGACTACCGAGTCATCATCGTTCCGGGACGTCCACCCGTTGCGGTCAACGATCGCTATGAAGTTTTGGAAGACTCCATCCCAGGCTTGGTGACGACGGACGCGACGGGCACGGCAACGCCTGGCTTCACTAGCGACGATGGTGTGGCTGCGAACGACGTGGATGCCGATGGTGATACGTTGACGGTTGTCCTGATGGAAGGTCCGAGCAACGCAGCGGTCTTCAATCTCAATCCAAATGGCACGTTCACCTACCAGCCGGCGGCGGATTTCTTCGGTGTCGATCGGTTCACTTACAAGGTCTTTGATGGTTTCTTGTTGTCGGCCAACACAGCGACCGTTACGATCACCGTCAAGGAAAAGAACGACGTTCCAGTAGCGACCAACGATCAACTGACCATTAACGAGGACGAAGACACGCTCATCGATCGCGCGACTTTGCTGGCGAATGATCGCCCTGGTCCCGACAATGAGAGTTCACAGACCTTGACGATCATTCGTGTTCAAAGTCCGTCGGCTCGCGGAGGCCGAGTTGCATTGGAAGGCGGGAACGTTCGGTACACTCCACCTGCCGATTTCTCCGGAACGGACACCTTTACTTATACGATTCGCGACAATGGGACAACGAACGGACTTCCTGACCCGTTGGAAGCGACGGCCACGGTCACCATCACCGTTCTGGACAAAAATGATCCGCCGATCACGGGCATTGATCGAGTCACTGTAGTTGAAGACCAGACGCTCGTTGTCAATGCAAGCGATTTGTTGAGCAATGATCGTCCTGGTCCAGCGAATGAATCGAATCAAACATTGACGCTCATCGGAGTCGAGCCGAATAGCGATCAGGGTGGAACAGTTTCCTTCGCTAATGGTCGAGTGACCTACAGGCCCAAAGCCGACTTTACTGGCACAGATCAGTTTTACTATCTGGTTCGCGACAATGGAACTTCGGGCGGCGTTCCCGATCCGCAGACATCGCGAGGAACGGTCGTCGTCACAGTGACTCCGGTGAACGATGCGCCCCGCGTTCTGACTCCGCTTGGAACGCGCACTGTCGAAGAGGACGCGCCGGACACGTTAATCGACCTGCGAACCATCTTCTTCGATCCGGATGTTGAGACCGACGGGGATATTCTCACCTACACCGTTGTTGGAAACACGAATCAAAGTTTGGTTCAAGCGACAATCAGCGGCAACAATCTGCGACTGCAGCTGCGTCCGGATCAGAATGGCCAAGCACAGATTACGGTACAAGCCAGCGATTTGGCCGGAGCCACGCGGCGCGATACTTTAACACTGATCGTCACGCCGGTGGAGGACACGCCACGGCTTGTCACGCCGCTTCCTGATCTGAATGTAAACGAAGATGCTCCGCGACGCACGATCCGCCTTACGCCGAATCACTTTGTCGATCCGGATGTGGCCACCAATGGCGATGTATTAACGTTCGCGATTGTCACGAACACGAATCCGGATTTGGTGAGCTCAGCGATAGTTGGTGATTCGCTGACACTGGATTTTGCTGCCGACAAGTTTGGGTTTGCTTCGATAACCATTCGAGCTACGGATAGGGCTGGCAACTCCATTACGGATTCCTTCGACATAACCGTAAATGAAGTCAATGACGCGCCGCAGACGCAGCCTGACAATTTCACTGTGCGTCAAGGTTCGGTTCTTCGAGCGACCGACGTCACGGGGAATGCAACGGTCGATCCGAACGACAATGGAGTCTTGGCCAACGATGTCGATATCGAAGGCGATGCGATGACGGCCAGAATCGTCCGAGGTCCCAACAATGGCAGTTTGACATTCAATCCTGATGGATCGTTTGTATACACCCCTCGAGGACTCCAAGGTTCGACAGACACATTCACTTACGAAGTGGTGGACGCACGAGGCGCGGTGAGCGTTGAGACGTTGGTCACCATTCGAGTTACGGACCCAATTCCTTCTTCGCACCGCAATCCACTTCGAGCCGAAGATGTGAACGCCGATGGTTTCGTGTCTCCGATCGATGCGTTGCTGGTGATCAATTTCCTCAATAAGAATGGAGCATCCACACCAATTTCATCGCTGTCTGCTCCACCACCCTATCTCGATACGGATGGAAACTACTTAATCACACCACGCGATGCATTGTTGGTAATCAATTTCCTCAACGCAAGTCGCCGTGGAGGTGGAGGAGAAGGAGAAGGCGAAGGAGCCGATGCCTCTGAAGGTGCTGGGTTTGCGGCGGCGGGATTGGTCTGGAGTGCAACGGTTTGTCGACCTCTCGACAATTTCAGTACGTCCATGAACTCCATTGAGTCGAAGCAAGCAGAATTCTCAACGGCGGTTGGGCCCTTGCCATTCCCTGAAGTATTGGATTCGCTGAATCTTGATTGGTCTTCAGGATTGGATGATGTGGTTTCTAGCCTGGAAGGGAATGTCGACTCAAAATTGGATGGTCCACTTACGGATTTGGTTTTTGGCGAATTGCTGGGAGGGGACTTGACATGACCCTTCGCAATGGCAGTGACTTAATATTCATTTCCGATGAGTTTGTTATACTGAGATCAAGGGTCTTGCTCTCGGCTACTTTCGTTTATCAAGTCTTTTCACTGGTTCACTAAACGGTCGGCGAACTCGTACGAGTTGGTCGGTTTGAGAAACGTAGAATTCGAGGATTACTTGCATGGTTAGCAACCCGAAAAACGGATTGTTCACATCCAGGTCGGATGTTCAAGCCAAGCGACGTCGCTTTCGCCATTTGTTACAGGAAGGACTCGAGCGAAGAGAGCTATTGGCAACAATTGCGGGAGCACCGGTGTTCGCTCCGGGAACTTCAGAAGAGTATGTGAACGATTGGATCAATCGGCTATCGGGGAAGACGCAAGGACAGTCCGGTCCGCCGATGGAATTTGCTAACGTCACGGGGGCTCGGTGGTATAACCCGGTCGGTGGTCCGAGCCCGATCGCAGGTGAACCTGCAACGGTCACCTGGAGTATCGTTCCGGATGGAACTCAGATTGCTGACGGAACAACCAACGCTCCAAGCAATCTGATTGCCTTCTTGGATGGCATTTATGGTTCAGCCCCTGGACCGGTGGCTAACCGTCCTTGGTTTCAGATCGTCGAAAGAGTCTATAACAATTGGTCTCAGGTCTCAGGGATCAACTTTGTGTATGAGCCGAATGATGATGGTGCTCCGATGAATTTGGCGGGCACGTCGCGCGGCGTCCTTGGAGTGCGCGGCGATGCTCGCGTATCCGGAGCGCGTATCGATGGGAATTTTGGGATTCTTGCATACAACTACTTCCCGAACCAAGGTGGCGATCATGGTCTCGATGGTGATATGGTCATCGATACTGGGGATATTTGGTATTCGTTGAATGCCGAACCCCCGACCTCCGAGAATCGTGCCTTCTTCAACGTTTGGTCGCACGAACTGGGACATGGCATCGGATTGGGGCACGTGCAGCCCGTGAACGAGACCAAATTGATGGAGCCTTTCGTATCTCTTCAGTTCCTCGGTCCCCAGCATGACGATATCCTTGGAGCCAATATCGAGTACGGTGACACGTACGAGCCCAATGAAAGTAAAGCCGCCGCTACCGACTTGGGCGACTTGCTCAATGGAACGTTTACGATTCCGGGACTTTCCATCAATCGAGTTCAGAATCTCTCAGATCCAGACTGGTTCCAGTTCGTGGCCTCATCGGCCGGACGATTGTCGGTGACGATTAACCCAATCGGAGAACAGTACGTTGTCGGAGCTGACGGTGGTGGGTTGGCGAACGTCAATACGCTGGTAAATATGAACCTTCGATTCTCGATCGAAGATTTGGAAGGAAATCAACTCGCGTTTGTTGACACCACGGGCGCTGGAGAAGCGGAATCGATCATTGATTTGCAGCTCCCAGCTGGTGGCGCCTATTTTATTCAAGTCGACGGTACGGGGCTCGATACACAGCTCTATTCGATGACGATTCAGGCGCGCGGATTCACCAATACCAATTCTGCAGCGAGGCCTCCCCGGCTCCTCTCGGTTTCACCGAACACTGGGGAAAACTTCAACTTCAATCGAATCAACGTGCTATCGGAGTCGCCGCGGGAATTAGTCTTCCGATTTGATGGAAGCCAGTTGATTGACGAGGAGACACTCAGCGGGATCAAGATCAGTCGCTCTGGCGGAGACCGAACCTTTGGCGAAGCCAATGACGTTGTGATTCAGCCGGCCTGGATCGGTTTTGGAGAAACGGAACGCATTGTTATCGCACGGTTTGGGTCACCACTCCCAGACGACATTTACAAGATCGAGGTTCTTGGAGTCGATCTCGAAGCCGAGGGGCGATCGGCAATTCGAAATATCGATGGTAAAGCATTGGTTCCGCGGCGCTCGGGAACCGATCGCGACACCGTTTACATGAATCTGGAATTGGGAGCCCAGATTATCGCCGTCCATCCGCAGCCGATTATTCGCAATGCGGTGACCGGGGTGCTGACCCATCAGCGGAATCGCATTGAAGTTTATTTCAACGATGACGACCTTCATCCGACAGCGGTCACGACCGTGCCGGGTGGTCCAAATCCAACGGTTGTCGATCCAGCTTATTATCAGTTGATCCTTACTCGGGATACGGTCAATCCGAATGATGATGTCATATTCAATCCAACGTCTATTTCGTACGATCCCGCTACCGACAAAGCCGTATTGATATTCGCTGGTAATCTCGATGCGTTAGCGGGTGGCTCAGGAACGTTCCGGTTGCGCATAGGATCTCGCGAAGTGCTCGCTTCTGCGGCAACTCCAAGTTCGCCGACGGTGATTACGCCAGGTTCCGATCCCGGCGATACGATATCTGGTGCGACAAATCTTGGAACATTCGGTGCTGGTTTCTCCGCTGTCATCACCGAGAACATTCAAGTCACTGCGAGCAACCAGCTTACAATCAATTATCCCGGCAGCAATTTCGAACCAGGCCATCGCGATATTCAGGATTCGGTTCAAACGCACTTAGACGGTGGGCCTGACGTGAATCCAAACATCACGAAGCTCACCTATACTTTTGCACTTGACAGACCTTATGGGATTGATCCCACAACAGGTCGCCCGTTGACAACGTCGATTGATCCAATCCAGCAGGCCCGGGTGAGGGAGGTTTTTGATTTCTTCTCGGCTTATTTGGGAATCGACTTTGCCGAAACAGAAGGCGCGGCTGACCTGACGATCGTTGTTGGCGACATGTCTCCGCTTGGTCAGCAAAGCGGTCCGGGCGGTTTCGCCGGAGTGGCTGGACAGAGCCCATTCGTCGCGGGACCAACCGCCATCATGGATGGGGCAGAAACCTGGGACAATGGCTTTGGTTTTGGTGCCTTGGCGAGTTCGACCACGGAGTTCGCGACCGGTCAAGCTCCTGTGAGTTTCTTCGTGGTAGCGATGCATGAAATCGGCCATTTGATTGGACTTGGCCACACCTATGAACAACCTCCGGGAACGATCATGGGTTCCGAGAACCTTTTGTCGACGAACCCTCTGGAGTGGTTCTTCCCTGGGAATGTCGATATTGTCCACGGACAGCACATTCATCGTCCGGACAACCGAGACGTCGATATCTATCGGTTTGTCATTCCTGCGGGACAATCTGGCAATTTTTCCGCTGAAACTTATGCAGAACGTTTGAACAACGCCAGCGATTTAGATACTCAACTCACGCTGATGCGGCGCACGGCAACGGGGGGCTTGGAAGTCATTGCGATCAACGACAATTACTTCAGCAAAGATTCCTATGTCAATGTAAATTTGGGTGAGGGCGAGTACTTCGTTGCCATTGTTGCTCGTGGAAATGAGACGTTCAACCCGCTCGTCAACGGGACGGGAAGTGGCGGAGTCAGTCAGGGACGCTACGAATTGCGAGTTCATTTCAAACCGACGGTGAGCGACCACCTAACGGATGCTCGCGGAACCCAGCTTGATGGTGACGGTGACGGCCGTGCGGGCGGTAATTTCAATTTTTGGTTCCGAACTGCAACGCCCGTGACGAGCGGCGTAACCGGTGGTCCGAAGACAATCTATGTGGACAAGCAGTTCACTGGCACTCCCAATGGATCGGCCGTCGCGCCTTTCAGAACCATACCGCAAGCTACCGCCGTCGCACGCGATGGCGACATTATTCGCATTGCAGCTACCACAGGATCCGATCGCAATCTATTAACACTCGGAGACAATCGAGCTTACGAAATTGGAACAGGTGGGGTTGGTCTTGGTGTGCTGCAAGACGGCAGGAATTTAGAAGTTCCGAAGGGTGTGACCTTGATGATCGAGCCAGGAGCGATCTTCAAGTTCGGTGGCAGTCACATTCAAGTTGGTAGCTCCGAGGCGAACGCTGATCGCAGCGGTGCCGCCATCCAAGTCTTGGGAGTTCCTGGTCGTCCAGTTTACTTTACAAGCTACTTCGATGAGTCATTAGGGTTTGATACGAATCCGCTGCCGACCACTCCTCAGACCGGAGATTGGGGCGGCATCGAAATGCGTTTGGACAGCGATCGGGCGGAGGGGCGTCGAGATCGTGAGCAGGAAGGTGTGTTTCTCAACTACGTGGGACACGGTATTTTCCGGTATGGTGGTGGTACCGTTGGCACGGGTAGTTTGGCTCGAGTTGTCGCTCCACTCCATATGACCGAGTCTCGTCCGACTTTACTCTACAATCAAATCGAGTTAAGTGCCGATTCCGGCATGTCGGCAGATCCCAATAGCTTTGAAGAGACGCTCTTCACGCACGATCGATATCAATTGGCGAGCACGTTTACTCCGGACTATTCGAGAGTCGGCCCTGATATTCGTGGAACTCGCATGGTCGGCAATTCGTTGAACGGATTGCTTTTGCGAGTCGATACTTTGGCGGGGAGTGCCTTGCAACCGCTGACGGTCACGGGTCGGCTAGATGATACCGATGTTACCTTCATCTTGGGTGAAAACCTGATCGTGAATGGTAACCCAGGTGGAAATCGGCTTGAGACCGTTCGTCCGAACGTTTCCTTGGTTCAGCTCAATCCAGCGACCGGAGGAAGTTTGACGGCAGGCCAGACCTACCGTTATGTCATGACATTTGTGGATCGTTTTGGCGGGGAAAGTTTGGTCAGCTTGCCGACAGCGGCTGCTGTCGCCGGTGCTGGGCGCGCCTTGACCCTCACCAACCTGCCGATCGCCACTGGCGAATATGTCGGTCGCCGCTTATGGCGCAGCACCGGAGCGGGCGGCGCTGGACCTTTTGAACTGGTCGCTCAATTGAATCGCGACTCAGCGACCTACACGGACCTTGGCAGCACGCTCGGAGGAACCATTGCATCGCCTGGTCCTGCAACGAAGCAACGCCCGAGGCTCAATGCCAGCTTGATTATCGATCCAGGCATCATCGTCAAAGCCTTGGGAACCAGGATCGAAGTGGGTGTCGGTGCAACCATGCTAGCGGAGGGCGTTGCTGGTAAGCCTGTCGTGTTCACCAGTCGGCTGGATGATCGCTACGGAGCTTCCGGCAATTTCGATGCCAATAACGATGGTGGAGCAACCACTCCGGCAGCAGGTGACTGGGCGGGGATCATTTCGCGACATCTCGGAACGCTCAGCCTGGACAATGTGCTCGTCACTTTCGGCGGTGGCTCTTCGGCAGTTCCCGGAGGATTCGCAAGCTTCAATGCCATCGAAATTCATCAAAGCGAAGCTCGGATTGCGAACTCGATTGTCGAATCAAATGCGAATGGCCGTGGGACGGTATCGAGCGATAACCGAGCGGCTCGCGGATTCAATGACGCGACCGCGATCTTCGTGACCGGAAGTCAGCCCATTATCGTCAACAACATCATTCGCGGTTCCGATTCAGACAACACGGCGGCGATCAGCATCGATGCGAACAGCATGAAGGCGGTTTCGAAAACCGACTATGGACGTAGCACTGGGTTGAATAGCCGTGTTGAGTTCGGCCTCGGCAACATGGGGCCACTCGTGCAGAACAATCTCATCGGCAGCAATGGAATCAATGGGATGCGGATTCGCGGTGCGACGCTGACCACGGAGACCGCTTGGGACGACACGGACATCGTTCATGTTCTGCAGAGCATTGTTCTCGTGCCGGACTTCCATACGTACGGCGGGCTGCGGCTGCAGTCCAAGGCCAACGAGAGCCTGGTTGTCAAGTTG
This sequence comes from Pirellula sp., assembly GCA_037440405.1. GTDB lineage: Bacteria > Planctomycetota > Planctomycetia > Pirellulales > Pirellulaceae > JANMGV01. Next base: position 21,582 of record JBBIUE010000050.1, read on the forward strand.
CGAGGTACGGCGGGTATCACTGCTTCAGGAAGACCGCTCGATATTCCTACCCGAATCGGGGGAAGTGTTCAGATTCTCGGTGCTCCGGGATTCCCGGTTGTTATGACTAGTCTCCGCGACGATTCCATCGGAGCTGGATTTGACCCCCAAGGACGGCCGCAAGTCGATACGGATGGTCAAGGTCCAAGTGCTGGAGCGCCCGGTGATTGGCGAAGCATTCGCCTTGATGTTTACAGTAACGATCGTAATGTCGAGACGATTACGGAATTCGAAGCTGACCAGATCCAGGATCGAGGCAACAATGACATTCCCGATGAGGCTCAGGATGTAGGCCAGCTTGCGTCCAGTATTCGTGGTGGCGACGAGAATCTCCGTTTGGGCTTCACAATCCACGGTGCCATTGCTGCTTCTTATGATTTGGATGTCTATCGATTCACGGGCGTTGCCGGAACTCCGGTTTGGTTTGACATCGATCAAACCAGTGCCGCCTTGGATGCTGTCGTGGAATTGATCGACATCAATGGGAACATTCTCGCGCAGAGCAGCAACTCCCTAAATGAATCGCTTGCGGGAAGCATCTTTGCGTCGGGAGCTATTCCAGCGGGTCGCGCCTTGCCGATGGACCAAAGCTCCTTTGCGAAGACCAACGCTCTCGTAGCTACTCCTGTCGACTTCCAAACGGTCAATCCACTCGACCCCGGTTTTCGAATCACGCTCCCAGGTGTGGCCGGTGCCGTGAATCCTTATTACGTCCGCGTGCGCAGTAGCAATCTGCGCCCCGGCGATCCGGCCTCAAGGCTCCAGGATACGTCACTGGTTACGGCTGGAGTTACCACGGGCACTTATCGATTGCAAGTTAGGCTTCAGCAGCAAGATGAAGTCGGCGGCTCGACGATCCGATTTGCCGATATTCGCTATGCAGCAAATGGTATCGAAGTCCTTGGCATGCCGATGCACTCGCCGCTGATTGGCGAGACGGCGGAACGTTCAGGCGACAATGGCAATGAACAGCCAGCCAATGCAATCAACGTCGGCAACTTCGCCAACGCGGACCGTGGAGGCATTTCGATTGCGGGCTCGTTGGCAAATCGCACCGATGTGGACTGGTATCGTTTCTCGGTCCATCGTGATTCGATTCAGATCCCTGGTAATCAACATATCTCCGCAATCTTCGATATTGATTATGCGGATGGCCTTGGCCGACCCGATACGACGCTTTGGGTCTATCGTTTGGTGGGAGGGGCTCCCCAGCTCGTCCTCATCGGGACGGATTCAGACATTGCCGATGATCGCGCCCAACCCGGACGAGGTTCGAACTGGGAGGACTTGAGTCGAGGGTCTCTTGGAATCAAGGATGCTTTTATTGGAGCTGCTGAGTTACCAGACGGGGATTACCTAGTCGCGGTTACGAATTCGAGCATTTCCGAAGTTCAGTTCAATCAATTCACCTCGGCCAATGCGCTCAATCCGAATATTCGTATCGAACCGCTCGATGGTTTTCAACGACTTGTGGAAGATCGATTCGATCCGAACTTGCCACCGGAAACGAATAATGGCCCAATGCAGGTCGCTTTCAATGGAAACGCGAATGCAGTACCTTGGACCTTGGCAAATGTCACCATGTACGTGGCTGAAACAAGACCGGGACCAAGTTCTCGCCTGCTTTTCGGAAACGCTTACTCGGGTGCCAAGGAAGCGGAGGTCAGCACGTTCGACTTTGTCACGGATATCGCTACGCGAACCAACGGCGAAGTCTGGGGATACGTTCCGGTAATCAATACGTTTATGACCGATGCCAATTCGGGTCAGTTAATCCGAATTGACGAGCGAGGGAATGGTACATCCACTCCTTTCAATTTAACTCAAATTCAGACGGTTCGAGCCTATAACGAAGATCCCGACAATGATCCTGGTTCCGGCGCGGATCCGATCTTGTTGTGGGATGCCATCGACTTTGACACGAGTCCGGATGGCAATCGAGACGGCCACGGCCTCAACCTGACCGCTATGACGTTTGCGAGCCGAGATAATGTTGAAGAATCACTGTTTGTGGTTGCTCGACGTGGCAACAATGTGAACACGTTCCAAACCGTAGCCATCAATCCGATCACTGGTCAGATTTTACCGAACACGGGAGGTCCAGTTCGTGACACCCGCAATTACATGTTCCGATTCAATACGAATGGACAGGGTATATCACCCCCTGCAGTTCCAACGCGCACTGGTAATTTCCGCATCTTGGATGCTGGCACGAATATCGTCCCGTACGCCTACTTCAATGCGACGGGAATCGTTTCAGGATTGGCTGAGATTAACAACATCTTTTGGGCTGTTTCGGATCAAGGTGAGCTGTTTGCAGTGAACGGTAGCAATTGGGATTTCCAATTTAATATGAATGTGCTGCCGTTAACCACTTTGCGCGATCCGGACACGCTCGCTCCGATTGCTTTTACTAGTCTTGCTGCGGGTCCTCGAAATGTCGAAGATGGTCGGTTTGCCAATATTTTGTTTGGCCTGACGGCGAACGGCACCATTTACGCCATCAACACAGCAACGCTCACTCTTGCACCCATTTTCCCTCGAGCTGCGGTGAAGGTCCAGACGACGGGGGCGGACGGTCTAGGTACGGTACAAGGGCTCGATTTCTCTGTCCTGGATGTCAATTTGTGGCACCGAACGAATCTCCGAGGAGATTTGCCAGGCCACGGTCAACCCTCCACCTTTAATGGAAGTCGCCAAACCCAACAGCCGGGTCAGTTTAGTATGCATTTCGGGTTTGTTAACCCTGCGAATGCGTTACGGCAGCCAGGCGATTGGACGGGAGTCTACGACCAGACCATTTTCCGCGATTCGTACGATTTGCCGGGTGGTTCTGCGGGGGCTATCGAAAGCAATCCGCTCGATCTTCGCGGCTACACTGCTGACGACCAGCCCATGTTGTACTTCACCTATTGGCTGGATACTCAAACCAGAAATAGCCCCAATACCGATGGTATCCCGATGCTGGACGCCCTCCGCGTCTATGGTGCTGGTCCAGATGGCAACTGGATTCTGTTGGCAACGAACAATTCCGCCAACGACAACAATTACAATCCTCCGCCAACGGACGAGTTCGATCCTTCCGCGACCGGCTATGTTGATGCCTATGGACGCGAATATCGATCGCAAGAACTGTTTGATCGTGGTGAACCCGGCTTCACTGGTGATTTTCGACAAGCGCGAGTCTCAATGGCGCCATTTGCAGGACTCGAGGATGTTCGGCTCCGATTTGAGTTCAGTACCGCTGCCACGATGTTCACCGGTGATCCACTACGTGGAGGAGTCGAATTAACGGCGGTTAAACCCACCCGCATCAATGATGGCGACACGTTCGTCATCCAGGATTTGGCTGGGACCAATTACACCTTTGAGTTCGACCTTGGCTTGGTGCTCGACCTTCCGAGCGGTGCGTCGATTCAGGCTGGTGATTCAATCACGGTTCAGGGCAATGCCTTTACTTTCGTCACTGGCGTGGCAGGTCCGGGCCAAATTAGCTTTACAGCCACGATGACGCCTGCACAGATTGCTGCAGCGGTGAGCGCCGTGCTGACCACAGCAGGATTCACGGTTGTGACCAACTCGGAGTCACCGAGCATTCTCAATATCTCTGGCGGAGGAATTACCCCCGGTGGCTTGCATTCGGTGACTGGACTCAATCCAGCAACGATCATTGGACGTCCAGGCGTTGCAGCGGGCAATTTCGCAGTACCCATCAACCAAAGCCTTGCCCCGACAGAAGCTGCGGCTCGACTGCGTGTTCGTGATGCCATTCGAGCATCCTTGGCCGCAAATTTGAATGCTCCGGGTCAAGCTGCCAACTTGGCGGTTTGGCCAGTTTATCACAACACGGTTCGACTCTATGGTTTCACTGTCGCCAACAGTGGACCACTTGGGGCAACAACATCGCGTCCAGGCGACGCGTTCGGACCGACGACCTTTGCTCAGGTTGCGCAGCGGGCACAAGACAATTTCTTTGGTGGCGTCCACATCGACGATATTGTCATCGGTTTTGCGGAACGAGGCGAAGCCATTTCGAATTTTACGGTTGGGACATTCCAAAGCTTTGAAGATAATTCCTTCCTTTCCGCTGGAGGCCTCCCTCAAACGGGACCAGCACCAGTTTACACTGGAGCTTACCAATTAGAGATTCGGACCGCCGCTACCTATGGAACGTCCGGAGGTCCAACCGCTCTGACGATTGTCGACAATCCATTCACGCCGCCTCGAGAGGCTCGGACATTTGACACGAACTCGCGACTAACCAAGCAAGCAAACATTTTTGTTGCTGCTTCGGGCGGCATTGTCGATGGGACCGTTATCACGCTAAGCGATGGTGTTAACACGGCGTTTTTCGAGTTCGACGTGATCAAGTCTGCAGCGGATCGCGCTGCAGGAGTTGCCACCGGGAATATTCCGATCGTGATTGAGCCGGGCTTTTCGGCTCCGCAAGTCGCTCGAGCCATCCGTGATGCCATCAACGGAGTGCAAGCACAATCGATCATCAATATCACGGCAGCAACGCTCGGCGAAATGCGAGTTGGTGCGGCTGATCTGATTCCCAATCAATCCGCGATCATCAGCCTCTTTGGAGATGCTGCAGTCAATACGTCAGGTAGTTTGACATTCACCTCCACGTCCGCCCTGATCGGTTTCCAATCGGGAGTAGATACGGAATTTGGTGAAGACCTCGGCGATTCGAACATCGTGCGGGACAATGGTCAAGTTCTCATCAATTCGAACATCGTTAGTCACAGCTCTGGGGTGGGAATCCTCATCGACGCTGGACCGCGGCAGAGAAACGACTTGGCAGCCTTTGTGGGAGAACGACCATATCCTGGCTCTCCGCGAAACCTTGTCACCCTCAACAGCCAGGGTCTGGCGACCGGAGTCGTCGTCGTTAACAACATCGTCGCAAACAATGCTGTGGCGGGTATCGTTTTGAGTGGCGATCAGAGCCCCGGAAACACTCCCGCTCCGTCCACGATCGCTCGTGTGATCAACAACACAGTGTACGGACGGACGAACCAGAGCTTTGGGATCGTGGTCAACGATGGTGCCACCCCGACACTCTTGAACAACATCATTAGCAATAACAGCGTGGGGATTTTCGTCGATCCAAGTAGCAGTTCGACGGTTTCCGGCGGCAATCTGTACAAAGGAAACAATTTGAACGTTTCCGGCATTGGACTTGGTTCATTCCCAATCGTCCTAAACAATCCTCTGGATCCTCTTTTCATTGATCCAACCAATGGCCGCTTTTATCTCGCCCCAAATTCACGGGCCATTGATAGTTCTTTGGCCTCCTTGGAAGAACGATTTGCCATTCGTTCGGTGCGATCATCGATCGGACAACCTGTGAGTCCGATGATTGCTCCTTCTCGCGACGTTTATGGGTTGGTTCGCGCTGACGACCCAGCCGTGAACACTCCTTCGGGTCAAGGTCAAACAGTGTTCATTGATCGTGGAGCTGTGGACCGAACGGACTTTTTGTTCGGGCCAAAAGCAATTCTTCTCAATCCGCTCGATAATGACTCCGCTCAGGTCGATGTCGACCGCACCTTCACCAATGTGCGGATACTCGACCGGAATTTGCAGTTCTTCTCCATTCTGATTTCGGACGATCTTGGTTCCGGTCCAGATAGCCGGACGATCACCGCTGATTCGGTGATCCTAACCGAGAACGGGCGACTCTTGATTCCCGATGTCGACTATGTTTTCGGCTACAGTCAAAACAGCACGACCGTTCGCTTGACTCCGCTCTCGGGACTTTGGCGAAGGGACAGTGTTTACGAGATCACCCTGATCAATGCACCAACCATCCGACTGAGTGCTCCAGTTGGCAATTTGGTGGCGGACGGAGAGCAACTCACCGTAACGTTACCGAATGGTTCCATGGTCGACTTGGAGTATGAAAGTGGATTCACCATTCGTGTTCCCAAGACGCTGACCTTGACCGTGCCTCCACAAGGTTCCGGTCCGACGGGCATCCTTGATGGACAACAATTCACGATTACACGGGGAAGTCTGGTCGCGACATTCGAGTTCGATACCGACGGAAACCGTTCCGCAGGTACTCGTGGCGTCACCATTCCCCCAATCGGCACGGCAACGGAAGTTCGAAATGCCATCTTGAATGCGCTTCTCGCACCAGCCAACTCGGACCTTAATCTTGCACCCAAAGCGATTGGAACCGACTCGATTCCTAAAAGAGTTGAAATGGCTGAAACATTGGGCA
>JBBIUE010000050.1:27865-39627 GCA_037440405.1 Pirellula sp.
TGGCGGTACATTCGGTCGATGTGAGTGCAACGTTGCTCACGGTGGATGGAGTTGCCGATGGAGTTCGAGATGGGGATCGATTCACCTACACGCGGGCTGATGCCACGTCGGTTGATTTTGAGTTCAATTTGGTGGGTGACGCGACGTTTGGCTCAGGTACTCTCATTCCGTTTCTTCGAACGGATACTCATGAGGAATTGGCCGCCAAGATCGTGAGCGCTCTTGGACCGGTTGTGACTCCTGTGTTTATGCCAGTTCATCACCTCGGTAATGGAGCGGTCCACGTCGGCGGCGAAGTTGGCGATCTTTTGGACGTCAGCAATTCCAACTTGCAGTCTGTGGGGAATCCCGGCGTCGGAGCAGCGTATACGCTGACCGTACCCAACAGCGGTGGTGTTGGAATCAACGATGGGCAACGATTCTTGATTCGGGTTGGAACTATCACACGTACTTTTGAGTTCACGAAAGACTTAGTGTTTGGTAGCGGCAATCGGCCAATTTCCATCACCAATGCGGATGATGCCGCTACGGTCGCCATCAAAGTCGCCAATGCGATTCGCTCGGCAGGTTTGGGGCTCAACCCAACCACATCAGGTGCGGTGATATCGCTGCACGAACCGTTGGGAACTTTTGTCGATCTCCTCGACTCTCCGCTGACGTTAGCAGGTTCTGCGGGAGGAGCGATTCCAATTTACTTCGCTCCTGGACCGGGCTTCTCCAGCTTGATGATGGCTGCCCAGATCACGAAATCTCTCAATCAAATTGGACTCGGCGTTAAAGCTCAAGTCATTGGTGATGGAAACGTTCTCGTTCAGGGCGTCGCATCGGTCTCCAACATCGCGTCAATCTTCATTGGTCCGATTTCAGATATTGCTGGAAATCGATTGCAAGCCAATCGGAATTCTACGTTGACGCAGTTTACGATCGTCATGCCGGAGGCACGGCTGGATTACGGCGACGCTGCCGGAGTCGAAACGCTTCAGGCCGACAACGGTGCTCGACATGCACTTCTCCCAGAGGATGAGCCATTGCTCGTCATGGGCCGATATGTCGATGCTGACAATGATGGGCAGCCGAACGCTGCAGCTCAGGGCGACGATATGGATGCTCGAATTGAAATCGAGACGTTGCCGCTGAGAATTCTCTCGGCAGGTCCAGCTCAGCTGCGGATGCCTGTTCCGAACATTGGTCTCGTCGGTCAGTTTGTAACGATACGAGATGCAATTCTGAACAGTGTGATTTTCGAGTTCACGAACGGTGCTGCACCCGTCAATCCAGGTGCCATTGCTGTCAACATTAGCGGAGCTGCTACCGATATTGAACTGGCGAATCGATTCTCTAATGCGGCTTTGACGGCTGTCCTCTCCGGTCGGATCACAGAGATTCTTCCGGTGCCCATTGGGAATATCGTTTCTCTGGGAGGATCAGAACAACATCTATTCGATTTATCCAACGCATCTTCTGTCCATCGCGTCAGTCGCGGGCGCATTGAAGTTCAGATTCGCTCGACTTTGTCACTTTACGCAGACGGTCAAACAGTCTCCGTGACAGATGGTTCTGGTAATTCGATTCAGCTTGAGCTGAACGACACGTCGGGGCCGATCACGCCGGTTGCTGCGGGTCGGTATGGAGTCGACGTCGATCTAGCGACCGCAACACCTAGCTTGATCGCCCAAGCAATTGGCAATGTGATCAATCAAGCCATCGCCGATCGGTTGCTTGATATGCCACTGGTTACGGTCAGCGATGCGACCCTTGTCTTTGAAAATGACGATGAAGACGGCGTACGTTTCTTGGGAATTTTCAACCAGTTTGCAAACCCGGTTCCAGTGGTCATTACAGCAACGAATCCTGGAGTGGTCGATGCTTGGTTCGATTGGAACAATGACGGAGACTTCACCGATGCCGGCGAACAAATGCTCATCAGCCAGCCGGTCTTGGCGGGTGACAATATTTTCTACATACAGACTCCCGTGGGTGCTCAGATCGGCTTCTTAGCCAGCCGATTCCGATTGAGCACTGGTGGGGCATTGCTCTCCACTGGTGTGGGGCTGGGTGGAGAAGTGGAGGATCACTTGATCGAAGTAGTTGCGGGACGCCCTCCTGTAGCTCGAGACCGCACTTACACCATGAATGAGGATGGCGTCCTCACTCGCAGCGCGGCCCTGGGAGTTTTGTCCAATGACACGGACCTCGATGGCGATGTGATCACCGTCCTTGACATGGACCCCTTCACTCCTGGCGTTCAGTTAGTGACACATCCCGAAAACGGTACGTTGGTTATTGAAATCGACGGCAGCTTCGTCTATACACCGGATCCCGATTACTTCGGCACGGATACGTTCGTCTACTATGCATTCGATGGACGGATGCGGAGCAACGCTCCGGCTACTGTGACGATTAATGTTCGACCGATCAATGATCGACCGACTGCGATCGATGATACGATCACCATTCTGGAAGATGAGGTTTTAACCGCTCCAGGTTCGCTGTTCTGGTCGAATGATATCAAGGGCCCACCGAACGAATCTGGACAAACGTTGACTTTGGTCGGAGCTCGTCTTATTAATCCTCGAGGCAATGGTGAAACGGTTTCCGTGGTCGGTGATACGTTGACTTATCGTCCGCCTTTGCATTACAACAATCGCATCGATGGTCCTGTCTTGGTCGAGTTGCGCATCCGTGATGGTGGCGTCGCGGGTGGTGACGAAATGCCGTTGGAAGATCGCAGTACGTTGACGATTAACTTAACCGCTCTCAACGATGCGCCCATTTTCACGATTCCAGGAACATTGGCGACAGTCGAAGATGCTGGACTCGTGGTTGTCCCAAATTTCGCGACTGGAATACTGCCTGGTCCCGTCTTGGCTTCGGATGAAGTCGCGGTCGACAATCAGCAGGTAACGTTCCTCGTTCGAGCTCTCGATCCGAGCTTGTTCGACGAGCAGCCAAGCATCGACGCAAGCGGTACTCTGCAATTCCGTTTGGCTCCAGACGTGAATAACCTGAATCGCCCCAATCCGGCAAACTTGCGCGTCGAAGTGATTGCTGTCGACAATGGCCCTGTGCCCGGCGAAGGCGGATTGCCTCACATCAATCAATCACCGCCCAAGACATTCGTCATCAATGCGACCCCGATCAATGATGCCCCGGAATTCACCATTCCGAGCTCATTGGCAGCCGTCGAAGACGAGGGGGCACGAACCGTTGTCGGTTTCGCGACCGGAATCCGCCCCGGTCCCGCCACGGCCAATGACGAAGTCGGACAGACGCTCACCTTCGTTGTGCAGGCAGTCGATCCGTCGGCATTCAAAACGCAACCGGCGATTTCTCCAACCGGCACTCTGACATTCGAATTGGCGAAGGACGTCAACAGTCTATTCAAAGACTTAACGGTGAATGTGTTCCTTCGCGACAATGGTTCGGACGTGAGCCCCAATGTCAATGTGTCACCTACGCAATCGTTTACCATCATCGCTGCGGACATCAACGACATTCCAAGTTTTTCAATGCCCGTCAGTCGCGTTGTGGTTCTAGAAGACAATGAGCAAGAAACTGGCGTTTCTCCGACGACCTTTGCCAACTTCATGACCAATATTCGCAAAGGACCGGACACAGCGTTGGACGAGATTCGCGATCAGACCGTGAGTTTCGCGATTGTTTCCAACAGCAATCCTGGACTGTTCCATTCTGGTCCGACGATTGATCCGGCAGGCAATTTGTCGTTCCTCACTGCAGCACACCAGAATGGAACGGCGGTAATCGTCGTCCGACTTGTTGACTCAGGTCGCGGCGCTCCCGCTCCAAATGTCAATCAGTCGCTCCCAAGAACTTTTACGATCACTGTTCAACCTGTGAATGACGCACCGGAATTCACCATTCCTTCGTCTGTCAATGCGATGGAAGATCAGGGGCTCGTTCAAATTCCCAATTTCGCAACCGGCATGCGCCCAGGGCCTTTAGCGGCTAGCGACGAAGCCAGCCAATCGTTCACGGTCTTTGTCCAGGCGGTTGATCCAACTCGCTTCCTAGTGCAGCCGACGGTGGATGCCAGTGGAACGCTTCGATTCCAAACGCGACCGGACGTCAATCGGGATAATGCGGACCTCCGAGTACGCATGTTCTTGAGAGACAACGGAGCGAGCACTGCTCCAAACGTGAATATCTCACCGACAGTAACCTTCACGTTGAATGTTGCACCGATAAACGATGCTCCGTCGTTCGCCGTGCAATCGAATACGTTGATAATCGATGAAGACCGTGAGGAATTCCTGGGAATTCCTCAGTCCGAATTCCCAGGCTTTGTTCATAGCATTGTGATGGGACCACCGACCGCGACGGATGAAGTAACCCAAACGCCAACCTTTACCGTGTCGAATACTTCACCTGAGCTCTTCGAGATTCAGCCGTTCGTGCGACCCGATGGTACCCTTGTCTTCAAAATAGCCAAAGATCGAAGTGGTCGCGCCACTTTCGTGATTGGAATGACCGACAGTGGCGCTTCCGGTCCAGCACCGAATTCGAACATCGCTCCGAATCAGACAGTAACTGTTACCATCACTGCGATCAACGACCCGCCAGAATTCACCATTCCCGCTTCAATTTCCTCCAATGAGGATCAGGGTGTCGTGACGATTCCAGGATTTGCGACTGACATTCGGCGAGGACCGATCACGGCTCTCGACGAAAGCACTCAGCAAGTAAATTTTGTTGTTCGGGCGATCGATCCAACGGCCTTCGAAATTCAGCCAACGATCAATCCCATCGGCACTTTATCGTACAAGACAGCTTTGGATGTCAACCGACTGACAGCGAGCAAGGACTTCCGAGTCGTTGTGGCTCTGGTCGATGATGGGCCAAATTCACCTCTGCCGAATCGCAATCGATCGCCGGATCAGACATTCTCGATCAATGTCAATCCGATCAATGATCCACCAATTCCGAGCGGACACAACGTAAGTGTCAATGAGGACTCGACAGTCGTCATCTCCGCAGCCGACATATTGGTCGGAGACGTACCCGGTCCAAGCGATGAAATTGGACAATCACTTAGGATCACCCAAGTTGAGTTGACGTCGGATCGAGGTGGAATCGTCGTCCCCGTCTTTAATACGGCGGGCGATCGCATTGTGTCCGTGCGATACACTGCCCCCGCGAATCTCGCTGGAAATGATTTCTTCCGCTACGTCGTAACCGATAACGGCAGGGACAACGGAGTTCCCGCTCCGAGGAGCGCCACCGGTACCGTGACGGTGAACATCATCGGAATCAATGATCCACCCCAGTTCGATCCGGGGCCGAATCAATTTGTTCTTGAGGACTCCGGTTTGACTCAAGTCGATTGGGCTACCAATATCCTTGCTGGGCCTCCAGGAGCCGACGACGAAAATCTTGGACCGAGTCGTCAGACGGTTCGATTTGAAGTCACCACAAACCGTCCGGAGCTGTTCACGCGTCAGCCAGAAATCAATAGTGCCGGTCGACTGTTCTTCCGTCCGGCACCCGATGCGAACGGGCGAGCCATTGTAACCGTTGTAGCTGTCGATTCCGGTAGCGACGTTGCACCTAACAATAACCGATCGACGCCAGCGACTTTTACCATCAACATCGAAGCTGTCAATGATCCGCCTGTCTTCACTTCGGGTGGCGATGTGACCGTTGATGAAGATTCGGGGCTCTCTGTGCTCGATTGGGCGACCGGTATCTTCCCCGCTGCCGGACTCGGCCGAACTCCTCCTACTGCTCAAGATGAGGCAAGCCAACGAGTTACTTTCGATGTCAGCACCGATCGGCCGCAGTTGTTCGCAGTACAGCCGACGATCGACGCGAACGGTCGCCTCCGCTTCGCTCCAGCAACTAACGCATTCGGAACCGCAACGGTAACTGTCGTCGCCATCGATAATGGTCCGGTTGGTGGCTCGAACAACAATGCGTCCTCCCCGAGGACGTTTAGAATCGTCATTAACCAGATCAATGACGCGCCAATCGGAGCGGACGATCGTTTTGCAACTTCCGAAGATGAAATCTTGGTGATTGCTGCTCCGGGAGTACTTGCGAATGATACCGATCCCGATTTGCCGAACGATGTGATTCGAGCAGTCGATGGTTCAACCGTCAGTCGGCTCGGTGCGATCGTCGTTGTCAATCCGGACGGATCATTCCGCTACGATCCAACGAATGCAGAAGCTTTGAAGCGCCTCGCTCCGGGACAGACCGCTAGCGATACATTTACTTACTTCGTCCAGGATAACGCTGGATTGAGAAGCAGTATTGTGACGGTGACAGTGGCGGTTAGTGGCGTCAATGATCCGCCAATCGCGAATGATGATCGTTTTGCAGTGGCACCCGGACGTACTGGCGCTCTGAACGTTCTCGCGAATGATACCGACCCCGACTCCGCTATCGACCCAAGGACAATTGTCATTGGGCAGATTCCGATCAGTGGAGTGATTCGCGTCTTGCAAACGGGAATCATTGAGTACACTGCGAACTCCAACTTCCGCGGTTCTGATACATTTACCTATCGGGTCCGCGATGTCCTCGGCGCCTTGTCGAATGAAGCTACTGTTGTCGTTACCTCGAACCTGCCGCCAGTAGCGAATCCCGATAGCGCCAGTACTTTCATCGACACATCCGTTTTCATTGACGTTGCTCGCAACGATTCGGACCCAGACGGTACGATTGTTCCATCGTCGGTTCGGATTGTTGTTCCGCCATCATCGGGAACTGCTCGCGTTCTCGCGGACGGTCGAATCGAGTACACGCCAGCGCTTAGTTTCACGGGTTCGGACTCGCTGTCCTACACCATTCAGGACAACGAAGGCTCGACCAGCAATATTGCTGAAGTCTCGATCCGTGTCGGCAGTAGCATTTATCAGAACCCACGAAACAATCTCGACGTCAACAACGATGGATTCGTTTCTCCGATCGATGCGTTGCTCGTTATCAACGATCTGATTCGCAACGGTATCCGAACGTTGCAGCCTGGCGAGTTCACGCCGCCGCCGTTTATTGATGTGGACGGTAATCGCCGTGTCGAGCCTCGCGATGTTTTGACCATCATCAATTTCCTCAACCTTCGTGGTCGAGGGGGTGGAGAGGGCGAAAGCAGCTTCGGTATCGATCCCGTCTCTGCTGAATTGCAAGCCGGTATCGCAAATCAAATCGTCAGCATGGTAACTCCGGAGCAAATGCTAGCGACCGTCGCGGGGGAGGTGCGGGCGATCGCTGAACGCGACCTGCAGACTATGATTGGAAGGTCTTGTGCCGCAGTTCTGGATAATTTCACCCTCAAGGGAGACCATCCAGCTTCCAACAGTGACTGGGATAGTCTTGTGGGACCGGTTCCACAATCAGAGGAACGCCATCAAGAATTGGTCGACTCCCTTTTTGCGGATGATTTGGGTGACTTCTTGAGTTAACCCGATCGGATGGGTCCTGAGGACGGAAGCAACTTTGGATTGCATCAACCGTCGATGGAGTTTTCCATCGACGGTATCTGTTTGGCCGCCCAATATGGATTTTCGGCCGTTCTGATAAGGATCAAAAATCAAACTCTTATGCTGAATGTGCTGTTTTGCCTGACTACTGAGCGATTCATTTGAGCCTTGTGTCGATAGGCCGTTCGCATTGCTGATGGAGTCTTGCCCTTACTACAAAGAATCAGTTTTCACGGCAAATTCAATTCTCTTATCACGGAATCGCTGCCGAAATTTTGGCGGCTTTCCTCTGCGAGACACACGACTTATTCTCCTTCAGACAGTTTCCACGGAGAGATCATCGGTGCCTTCGAGCTTCCTTGACGCAGAGATGGAAGAGCGAATGTTCCAAGATTTCTCTTTGAGTTTTCGTGCAAATAAGCCCCAATCGCTTCACGAAGCCGATCCAGTGGCTCAAACGACAGAGATTCGTATTGAACGGAACCTGCGTCGATCTCACTCGACTTGATTGTTGAGCCCTCCAACGAAAGCACCTTAAACAAATCATTGCGCATCGCATCCCGTCCAATGCCGCTCAGCTGTTCAAAGGCGGCCAGGTACTCGATCAACTGTTCACCTTCACGAAATGATTTTAGTCGAAGGCTTGCGACTGGACCTTGGTCAGTTGGATAGATCACTGACAAAGGATCGAGCCGATTCCAGGAATCCTTGGTCCCCACGGTTTGCCAAGGTACAACTCCGGCCCCCCCTCGGAGCCACGTTTCGACACACCAAGCCACATTAGAGACGATCGATTGCTGAAAGTCGTTCGCGGATCCATACATATAGATCCAATTTTCGTACTGCTTGGCCCGAGTCATAACGCGATGCTCGTACGAACGAAGACTGCCACTGACAACTTCAACATTGGAGACGCCGTCCAGCAAGTCGCGCTGCCACTCGGGGCGAGAAATGTCGACGCGAAACGCAAACTTCATGTTCGGACGATGACCAATGGCGGACCAGAATTCCATGCCAAATCGGCGCAAGGCCCAAAAATCCTGAGTATTGACCGGCTCGTCAAAAATCCAAGAGGCTGAACAGGCATCCCACTTGCCACCACGATCTTGTTTGAAGTAAACCTTGTTGTTCATGTAGAACTCGAACACCGTTTGGTTGTAGCCAAGCGTTTCCAATTGATCGGCGAATGCAGAGACAGCTTGTCGAAATTCATTCCAATAGGAATCGTCGTAGGCATTCTCGATCCAATATCCCCCACGAAAATGGCGTTCGTGATCCATCGGCCAATTTTCGTTTAGAGGCAAATAGAAAGCTTCCACTGGGATCGGGCCCCGACGCGAGTTCTCGAACGCACGGCCATCGAAAAGTGGTCCGAATCGCTCCCGCCAAGCGGACCAATCCCACCCCCCATCGCTCGTAACCTTCGGAACACTTCCCTCAGCTACTCGGCCAGTCCATGCATATCGTAAGCAGTTCAGCGTCGTCCGGTGGTTATGGCACAAAAGGTAATACTCAATCTCATGGTTTGGAATGCCATAGCAGTTCATTTGAGGAATGAAGCTCAGTCGATCTGGCAACGTGAATCCCCAAATCTCCAGCCGTATTTCATGTTGTTCGCCACGAACTCGGAACTTCAAGATGGCTGGACCTGCAGTCGCCGTTTTCTTAGCGTAGACGTCGATGCAAATTCTGGTCGCCTCATTCTTTTGTCCCTCAGGTGATATTCCCTTCGACCAAGCAGCTTTCGGAAGAGCAGGATCGTACTTGCCATCGATTGTTGGCAACGCAAAAACATCGACCTCCAAGTTAGCATGTGGTTCGATATCGAACTCGTCAGGTTGACAGTCAATGATCCAAGTGAGCGTTTCGCCGCGACTGATACCGACGGATTTTCGAACCTCCGGCGTCCCATCCAATCGCAGTAACTTGTTCTCGTTCAACTCTTTCTCTGTTGGGTAGGCTTCGCCTCGAACCCGAGCCAGAATTCTCGTCCATTCAGGCGTAGGAAATGGTTTGGCCCTAGGCTTCTCAAGTTCCCTTCCTCCCTCGTTGCGGAAAGGCGATGGATCCGATTCAGAAAGCCACAATAAAAGATAAGGGACTGAAGACCGATTCTTTTCGCGACTTGCAAAAAATCGGCCCGGCATCAAACGATATTCAAAGCGGTTGCCATCGCGTCGGTATTCACTCCCTAAATCGTCCATCACGAGAAACCCGAAGCTGTTTCCATCGAGCTGTCGTTGCATCACCTCTGGCGCAATGGGAATTCGCTGCCAGCCGTCTCGGTCTGGCGGAGACGAATCACCGAAGGACCAAACCGATCCGCCATTTCCCAAGGTAACGCTGGTCACATCTTGACCTGCCCCTCCCCAGCCGTCAGCGTCACTGTTCGGTCGACGGAAAGTGCATCCGTCCGTTCCTTTTTCGTAATTGGTGCCTTTTCCTTCGTTCCAATGAACGCCGACACTGGAGACGGTAACGCGATCCGCATGATCACCGCCTTCGGATCGCAGCCACAGTTCGGCACGCTGTACGTGCTTTCCTCGATACGCAGAACAATCAAAATCGATGAGAAAAAACTCTTGAATGCCTTTGAGTTTGAGACGGTGCGCCGCTCCATTGTTGCCCTCTTGCTCCGATGGATAGGCAGAAATCCATGCGTCACGACTTGCTTCGATACGCACTGGTTCCATGCCGATCGAGCTTGCGATCAGACCATACACAACGATCACTGAGAACAACAACCCTCTCATACGATTCCTTCTTCCTGTTTTTGGGGACTGACTTCGCAGTTCGATTTCGGTGAATTCTAACATGGCCCAATACGATTGGCGGCCAATAGATAAGCGCTGCTGATCGAATCGAGCTGTGAGGATTCTCCGTCCATCCGCTGGGCGAAAAGGAAGGGCCAAATCAAAGGTTGAACCTGGAGGATCGGAAGTCGAGACCTCTGACCGTATCATTCCTCTTTTCGAGGCGATCTCCAGGTTGGTTTGCGCTGCCTAGCTTTTGGATGATGGCGAGAGAAGGAATCAGGAGTGGCGCCCGGTTTGAGCTTCACCGACAAGGGACGCAGCGATCTACGGACCATCGATGCTCGAAGGCGATTCGTTTCCAATCGATAGTTGTCATCCAACTCGAATTCAACTTCCTCGCCGCTTTTCCAGGCTTCCACGACATCGTCCGTAGGTACAACCGAAAAGTAGAAGAAAACATCGTCTCTCAAGTTGTCGCAGCGAATGAAACCGAATCGCTTATCTTGAAATATTCGTATAACTTGGCCAACACGCATTACAGACCTACGCCAGAACGAGCCGAGAACCGGAAGAATCGAGGAACATTCGCAGTTGACAGTCTAATTCACCCACGGAGATGGAGGCAAGTGTTGCGTGCCGGTGGCCTCTTGAATCAAAGCGCGTCCCAGGATGCGGATGCAACGATGCCAGAGCTCACGATCGCTGGCAAAAACGAGCTCCGGACTAGCCGGCAAAACGAACCACTTACCGATTCGCAGATCATGAATGAGCGCATCCACAGGCCAAGTGGAGTAACCTGCGATTAACCGAATGCGATCAGGTTGACGCTTTAGTAACTGCGTGATCTTGCTTTGGTCAGCCGCGATGCATAAACCATTTGAGCTACTCAGATCCGCTAGATCCGGCTCCTGATGTATGGCAACGACCGGACCGGCATGAGGACCGCCGATATGCAAGCTCGAATTTAGAAGCAATCCAATTGCTTCGGGAGCCGGTTCCGAGAAATTCGGATCGGCTACTAATTCAACCCGTCGATTCAACACAATCCCCCTTACTTGACTATCGTCCTGATAAACAATCCAAGAAACCGATCCAGCAGACGAGCTGTCGAGATTCGATGGCGTCGCCACCAACAGATTTCCAATCAATGGCCCTAAGGATGAACTGTAGTTGACAATTCGATTCGTCATTTTCTCAGCGACCTAGCAAAGGGACTTTCCATAGTTGACAATTCAAACCGAAAAGAGCGATCAAGCAGCAAATTCCGTGCCATTCGTGAATTTTACCTGCTCATGAGGGCGCAGTATCGTCATTTCCTAGAGAAAATCCCTTTATATTCAGGGGATTCTAGCTGCTGCCAAAAACGGAGTGGCTGCGGATGAATTAAGCAATCAATTCGGAAATCACTTTGCCATGGACATCCGTCAAACGAAAATCGCGGCCTGCCCACCGATAGGTCAGTTTTTCATGATCGAATCCCATCAGGTGAAGCATGGTGGCATGAAGGTCGTGAATGTGGACGCGATTTTCAACCGCTTTGAAGCCAAACTCGTCGGTTGCTCCATGG
>JBBIUE010000051.1:0-39439 GCA_037440405.1 Pirellula sp.
CCCATTCCCAGCCCAAATTCCCCTTACTTCGAGCGCACCAGAGAGATTACACCCAATCGAAGCTCAATAGCGAGTTCTCGACTCGCTCGTTCCTTCGAAATGCAGATGGACTTCCATTTCGATGAGGCTATCAACGAATGAAAACGTCATCATTGGATTAGGTGCTGCTGATGATCATCATCTGGGGCACTCTGCCCTACTTTCGGACGAATAAGGTAAAGCAACACGGAATATGTCCGCATTGCTCGCGGCTCGTGAAAATGCAAAGCTACTTCGCGCGAGAGTGCTTTCATCTGTACTACATTCCGTTGATTCCATTCCGTGCTCGTTGCCGCTACCACCAGATCTGTTCCAGTTGTCAGCAAGGAGTGCAATTGGAAGCATCGAAGTTTGAGTCGCTCTTGCACGAGTTGAGAACATCTTCAGCGGAAGCTGTTCTGGCAGTACTGAATGACGAATCGACATTCATCCCTGTCGAGGGGAAAGAGCCAGTCGAAGCCGTTCCTTACCTCATGGACGCATTGGATTGGCTCTATGCAGCCGGTGATATCGAGTTCTGCGGTGGCGTTTGGAACCAGCTTCAAGGCATCAACCATAAGTATGCTCGATGGATGCTCGAAGCTCGCAAGTTCGTGCGCGACGGGCAGGTGGATCGAGCGATCGAAGCTTATCATGATGCACACCTAACCGAACCCGATCTGACGTTACCCTTAGAATCGAAAGGTCAATTGCTCATGCTGTCCAAGAAGTATGGCGCAGCGATCGGCTGTTTGTCAAAGTTGATTGAACTTGTGAGTGACCAACCTGGGAAGTTATCGATTTATCTCTCGCAACTTGCAGACTGTCAGGTCGAAAGCAAGCGATTTGATGAGGCAGTCAAAACTTTCCACCGGATCCTGGCTCTGCGTCCAGACCTTCAAAGCGAGAAGGCATTTATGAAATTGGTCCATAAAACGCGGAAGAAGGCGGGTGCCTGAACGCTTTGATGGACAGCGCCGCATATTCTTGAATGCGGTGCTGTCCAATCCTGAATTTGTCCAATCAGGTAACCGGTTCTGGATGGACCCAAGGAGCGCGGTAGGGACGACGTAAACGTTGATTGGCTTCGTCATCACCGACCACTTGGTGAGTCTCTGGGTTCCAGGTCAGCGAACGACCGAGTTCCATCGACAGATTGGCGAGAATGCAGGCAGCGGTGGAGATGTGACCTTGCTCGATATCTGCGACCGGTTTTCCTCGCTCATGGACGGCTTTCAAAAAGTCGAGCATGTGGTAACGAATGGCGGGCGCGACATGCTTTTCCAGGTCCTTTTCAGTTTTGTCTTCTGGGAAATCATCCAATTCGAATGCCACGTCACGATGGATGGGTTGTCCACCGCCGCGAGGAATGAAATCAAAGCTTTGGACGCTCAGTTTGAGCGTACCTTTGTCGCCATAGATGGTTGCGCCCCAGGGATATTTTGGATCGGGCGCATCTCCCCAAGTTCGATGTTGCCATACGACAACTAATTCGTCGAATTCAAACGTGGCCGACTGAGTGTCGGGAATATTCGCCTTGGAGTCTTTGTCGACGAAGATACCGCCCGAAGAGCTTACCCGTTTCGGCCAACCCAAATCAAGCACCCAGCGAACGGTATCGAGCATGTGAATGCACATGTCTCCCATGATGCCGTTTCCGTACTCTTGAAAGGCTCTCCATGATCGAGGATGGACTAGCTTATTGTATGGTCGCATCGGCGCTGGTCCGGTCCACATTTCGTAATCCAAGTGATCGGGGGGCGTCGTATCGGGTGGGTTCTCCCGCGTTCGCATGTGGTAATAGCAGTAGACTTCGGCGTGAGCGATCTTGCCGAGCAAACCTTCCTTGACGATCTTCTCCCGGGCTTCAACAAGATGGGGAGTACTTCGCCTTTGGGTCCCGACTTGGACGACTCGTCCGAGCTTTCGGGCCGTCGTCAACATGGCTTGCCCTTCGACGATATCCACGCTGATAGGCTTTTGGACATAGACATCGGCGCCAATTTCACAAGCTTCGATCATGGGTAGCGCGTGCCAATGATCCGGCGTACCGACAACGACGATGTCGAGGTCCTTCTCAGCAAGCAGTTTGCGATAATCGCTATAGGTTCGAGGACGATGATGGGAGGCCTGACGTTGAGCGATCATGTCTGCTGCATCATTCAGCATTACTGAATCGACATCACATACGGAAACGACCTCAACGGGAGCGACCTGGATCAACCGGAATAAATCGCACTTGCCGTACCATCCTGCCCCGATCAAGCCAACTCGCTTCGGCGGTTGCGATGCAAACTCGGCGACAAGATCGGAAACCGGAACCCCACCGACCATTGCCAAACCACCAGACGCCAACATTCCCGAGCGTAGAAAATTTCGTCGCTTCATCGTGTTCTCTCCCAGTAAGAGTCGAAAAGTAATGATTTCGTAATTGTACGGGATGCAAGAAGTCTCGCCAATCAGCCGACGAAGCCTGCGGTGGCTCGCAGATCGAAGCAACCGACATTCACACGCCGGCGAAGCAAGATAAATCAAATGAAGGAGACGGCAGGGATTTTGGGGCACGAGCCAACCCCTTGGGAACTTATTTGTTTCCGCCGTCAGTGTCGCTCGCGCCAGTTGGAGGATCCGAGTTGCCCTTACCTTGATCGTCTGTTTGGCTGGCGGGGAAATCACTCGTCGGAGTCGATTCGACTCCATCTGAATCGGCTGGAGTATCGGCGGCACCTGATGGTTCAGCAGCATTGGCCTCCTGAATTGCTTTAGCGGCTGCGGCTTCCTTGGCGGCTTGTTCCTCCAATCGCGCCTTTAGCTCTTCCAAAGCAACCGTATGAAGCTCGACCATCTCCGTCATATTGGCATCTTTCGCGGCGTCAATGAGAGCTTGTCGCGTGTTGACTCGGTTGGGATCGATTGCGATCGACTTTTCAAACCAAGAAATAGCTTCGATGGGCCTTTTGGTGTAGGTCAAGATCAATCCACGGCTGTCGAATAATTCCGCATCGCGACCGCCTACGATGGAAAGGGCTCGATCAATCATTCCTAAGGCGCGATCCACTTGGGATGGGTCTTCTTTGCAAAGGGCTACGGCAAGGTTATTGAGCACGACCACTAAGTTCGGATTCTGCGCAAGCGCCAGTTCCCAGTGAGAAATTGCCTTCTGCCATTGATCGCGAGCTGCATAAGCATTTCCGAGAAGTGTGTGCGTAATTGCCGATGCAGTTCCATTCGCGAGTTGTTTACGAAGTGTCTCAATCGTTTCCGGTGTGGCTCGATAGCCGATCTGCGAAAGTTGAGCAATCTCCTCACCGACGGCTGGGTTGGTTGGATCGATCGAAGCGGCTGCTTCGAGCAAATTCATGTTCAATTCCACTCCCGATCCAGCTTGGCGAAATGATTGTCGGTACTGTAGGCGCAGAATTTCCGACAGCATCCTTCGGAGCGCCGGACGCTCAGGATTGATTTGCAGTCCCGCATTCAGAACAGCCATTGCTTCATTTATTTCGTTACGGATGAGATGAGCTCGCGCGACGCCGATGCGATCTTGATCCGTCTCTGCTTTGGTTCCGAAGTTCTCACGCATTGCTTTGATGGCGGCAAAGGCTTCGTCTTGAGCAGGAACTGTGTACTTGGCTCGCATGAGAAGTTCAGCAAGTGCCAACCGGAATGCGGAATTCAGTTGAGCTGCCCGTCGGCAAATCTTGATGGCTTCGTCGATCTTATTCTGGTTCTCTAAGATTCCTGCATAGAAAATAAGGAGTCTGGGATCAACTTCATTCCAAGTACTGGCAATTTCTAGGTGATGGATGAGAGCAGGTTGCTGATCGACGCGCAATTCGCCGCGCGTGAATTGTTGCACCAAGTCGGCTGCAAGCCAGGCATGAGCTGGCTCAAAGCCTTTTCCTTTTTCCGGTGCCAACTCCTGCATTCTTGCCCGAGCTTGCAAAATATTTCCGGCAGCCGCCATTCGATAGGCGATGTAGTAACGCGCCCGAGTATTGTTGGACTCGAGCTGCAGCACGCGACGGTAGAGTAGGTCTGCGTAATCGGAACCTTTGACCTGCCCCTCTTTGGCATTTTCAGACTGTCCGGAGTCGCCGGTGCTACCTGCTGCCGCTGGGTCTTGTTTGCCTTCTTCGTTAACAACAACTGGCGACTCTTCTTCTGCGAGTTTAAGGTATCGATCGCGCAGTTCCGCTTTGCTTCGGGTCGCACCCCACAGGACATTCCCAAGGCAGACGATGAAGATGATCAACGCCGGAGCGAACCACAGAATCCTTCTCCATTGGCGAGTCGAACGCCATCGATCGAAATTCTCCAGAAACTCGGAAGCAGCGGAGGCGGGGTCAGCATAAATGGCACGCCAGAGCCAAGGGCTGCCCTTGCTGCTTGATTCAATCTGAACTTTAGCGGGATCAACTTTCTTAGCTGTCTTGCGGCGTCTCTTCCACATATTTGCTCGACTACCCCTTCTAAGACCCTTATCGCCAACGTTGAAGGCCTTTATTCTAAACCAAGAGATGCCACCTTCGAAACTCGATCAGTCGAATTTTCCTATGGTTGACCTTCCTTGTCACAATTTTAACGAATAACTTCACTCTGCTGGATTTGACGGCATGAATCTGATCGAAGATGTGAATCGGGGGTAGTTCTGTGCGCGAAGTCGATCTATTGATCGTTGGCCAAGGACTGGCCGGAACCACCCTCGCTTGGGAGGCCTTTCGTCGCGACCTGAGTTTTGCGGTGATTGATGACGGAAAGACCGCCACCGCCTCTCGAATTGCGGCAGGGCTTGTCACCCCAATTTCGGGTCAACGTCTGACGCTTCTCCCCGATTTCAGAGATTACTGGAACGACGCCGAAGTTTTGTACCGACACATCGAACGACAACTGCATGAGAGATTCTGGCATCCTCAGACGGCGCTTAGAGTCTGGAAGTCCGATCGAGAAGTTCAGAAATACTCCGATTCCCTGGAGAGGAATCATGGATCGTTCCTTGGGGAACGCTTCCCACCCCATACCTTCCCCAAGCTCAGCGATCCCTGGGGTAGTTTTGAAATGCTCTCGTCATCGAGGCTCGATGTCTCGCGATTGCTTGAACTTTCTCGACAACTGTGGCGTCATTCCAATCAACTGATTGAAATGGAGTTTGCAAACAATCAGCTCGACTCCAGCGCGAGATGGATGGAACTCCAGAATGCACAAGTTCGCGCTCGGCATCTTGTGCTTTGTACGGGAGCATCGGCTTGCGAAGGACTTGAGAGTGTACATGAACGTTGCTTAAGGCCGAATCAGGGTGACATTCTGAGAATTCGCTGTCCGGAGCTTGGCGAAGTCAGGACAGTGCATGCAGAAGTCTGGATTGCTCCCATTGCCAAGAATGAATACTTTGTCGGGGCGACTTACCGTTGGGAGAACGATTTCTCTTCAGAACCGCGTACGGTAGATCGCGACTTGCTCATCGAACGATGCTCTGCGGTCCTTCGAGTTCCTTTCGAAGTTGTGGAGCATCAGACAGCTCTCCGTCCGGCGAGCTTCGATCAGCGCCCCGTCCTCGGCTGTCTGAGTTCCAATAATTGCATCGCCGTCCTCAACGGTTTGGGATCGCGAGGGAGTCTACAAGCACCTCGGTGTGCTCGGTTGCTTTTGGATTTCCTCTTCGAGGGGAAATCCATTCCAAACGAATTGCGGTGGGATCGCCCATTCCAATCAAGTCGCAAGAGTTGAAGTCCTGCACTCAAACTCTTGGATTAGCCCCATGAAGCGAAGACACGGTCCCACTCAGTCATGAGCAACGCGGATCCCATGTCTTCGGGCGCTTCGTCAACAGCCTCCTTATCGATCTGGAACTCTGTGAGATCATCGACAGAGAATCTCCCAATTGGCTGATACCCGATAGGTTTTGCATCAAGCGAATCATCGATGACGATCGGACCTTCCGCGATTCGAGAATCATCGTCATCACGTGGATTCCAGATCAGCGGACTTGGCGGCGGTCCACCTATACCACTACCGTCATTACCGACCCCGAAAGGACTGGGGCCACTGCCATTGCTTTCCGGTGGAAAAGACAAGGGGGGAGGAGGTGGTGGTGGGGCGACGACAGGAGGCTGTAGCACCCAGAGCTCCTTACCTTTGCTCGGCGTTTCTGCGTTCATGAACAACATGTTTCCGACGCTTGTCAGAAAGCTCGGATAGGATCCAAGGGGACCGCTACGGATGTTTGCGACCAACTTGGTGCCAGATCCGAAGCCATTGCTGGTCCATAGTTCACGTCCCCAAGTTCCATTGTTTGCGGAGAAATAGAGAACACCTTGATGGTTTACGAGAAACAACGGATCGGATCCTTCTGTACCAACGCGAATATCTCGAATCCGAAACGTTCCGGCCTCCGCTCCATTGCTTCTCCACAGCTCGGTACCCCCGATCTCTTCACTTGCGGTGAAAGCAAGAATCCCGTTGAGATTCGTCAAGTTCTTTGGACTAGAAGGTGCAGAGCCGGGTTGAATATCCTTGACTAGGACTGTTCCTGCCGATGTGCCGTTGGTTCGCCAAAGTTCGAAACCACTCGTTCCGTTATTGGCGACGAAAAACAAGTTGCCTCGGACTTGGGTCAAGTACTTTGGATCAGAGCTTCCACTTCCTGGGCGAATGTTCGCAACCATGTTCGTGACCGACTCGCTGCCATTGCTCGACCAGAGCTCGACACCGTTCGCGCCATCATGCGCCGAGAAATAGAGGACGCCATTGAAATTCGTGAGGTTGGAAGGGTTGCTTCCGACGCTTCCAGGACGTATATCCTTGATCATGAAGGTGCCGGACGCATTTCCATTGCTGCGCCAAAGCTCGACCCCATTCGCCCCGTCCGTAGCAGCAAAATACAAAACACCTCGCACATTTGTCAGTTGGGTGGGAACAGAACCTTCTGCGCCGGGTCGAATGTCAGCGACCATGCTGGTCGAAGCCGCAGTTCCGTTGCTCTTCCAAAGCTCTCGCCCCGCGTCCGCCGTGGCGGCAGTGAAGAAGAGTGTTCCTGCGACATTTGTCAATTGTTGTGGAAACGATCCGGCCTCTCCTGGAACGATATCCAGAACCAACTTCGTGCCCCCGGGTGTACCGTCGCTTGTCCACAGTTCACGTCCATGAGTTGGCGTTACTGCCGTGAAATAAAGCTGTCCATTGACATTGGTCAAGGCTTGTGGGAAAGATCCGTCGACGCCGGGCACGATGTCCCGTACGATTTTCGTCCCAGCAGCGGTGCCGTCACTCATGAACAGCTCTCTTCCCTGTCCCGGGTTTTGAGCAGTGAAGAAGACTCGACCATTTACGTTGGTGAAATTCTGGGGATCGGATGCTCCAACTCCAGTAACGATGTCGATCAGAGAAAGCTCCGACGGTTGCGTCGGAGCTGGGACGCCCAAGCCAGTGGCTACGGAAGAACGCACTCCGACGTAGAAGACACCCGGGCCAGCGACGGGCTTGGTTTTCACGCCAGGCAGAGTGACACCAACACCTTTTACGGACGATTCATTTCCACCATCGACTCGCCATAATTCCATTCCGCTGTCGCCATTGTCCGCTTGAAAGAACAAGTGGCCGTTCACATTCGTCAGAATCGTTGGATACGATCCAAATGTTGGATGGATATCGGCCACCATGACCGTTCCCTCGGAGGTCCCATCGCTCTTCCACAGTTCGACTCGACTCGAGACACCATTCGTCGCGCTGAAGTAGAGCGTTCCATTGACGTTGGTAAGATACTCCGGCATGCTCGATTGGTCGCCGGGGAAGATGTTCTTCACCAGGACCGTTCCAGCAGACGTGCCGTCACTTCGCCATAATTCGTAGCCATGCACTCCATTGTTCGCGCGAAAGAACAGCGTGCCGTTGACATTCGTCAGGTGGTAGGGCATCGAACTGCCTGCTCCCGCCTGAACATTCCTGACTAGCTTCGTGCCAGCGCCGGTTCCATCGCTGCGCCACAATTCGAAACCATTCGCATCATCCCAACCTGTAAAGAACAGCGTTCCATTGACGTTGGCGGCAGAAATCTGAGGTGTGCCCGCAGAAGGGGCACCGAAGAATTTCACGAGGACCGTACCACTTGCCGTGCCATCGCTTCGCCATAGTTGATACGCATCGGAGTCTTGATTGACAGAAAACAAAAGTACTCCATTGACGTTGATCAAATTGGAGGGATTGGAATGGCCACTCGCATTGATGTCTTTTACAAGAACGGTTCCTGCATCTGTGCCATTGCTCTTCCAAAGCTCCCTACCGTTCGTTCCATCATTGGCCGAGAAGAATAGCGTTCCGTTGACGTTGGTTAAATTCCTGGGGAGTGAGCTGGATTCGCCCGGACGGATGTTCTTCACAAGGACGGTACCACCACTCGTTCCATCGCTCCGCCATAGCTCGATTCCGTGAGTCTCGTTTCCAGCGACAAAGAAAAGTGTTCCATTGACGTTCGTTAAGTGATTCGGGTAGGATGCGACTGGACCAGGGGCAATGTCCTTCACCATCACCGTTCCTGCTTCCGTTCCGTTCGTCTTCCACAATTCAAATCCGTTCGTTCCGTTGTCGGCAATGAAGAATAGCGTTCCATTTACTTCAGTAAGTTTCGCAGGATAGCTTCCTGTTCCTCCAGGGTTGATATCCTTCACTAAAACCGTAGTAGAAGGTGAGCCGCTGGACTTCCACAATTCAACGCCGGACTCGGGAGTCGCCGCGACGAAGAACAACGTATTGTTGACGTTGGTCATTTGATTTGGAAACGAATCTTCGACCCCAGGAACGATATCGATCAACTGAGGCATTCCGGCAAGTAGGTGTCGTTTCTCAAGATTCTCGCACAAGAGGCGACGAACGGAGCGCCGTTTACGAAGTCTCTTATTTCTCTTGTTTGCACGCATATCTCCTATGCCCGGTTGTATTACGAATGACATGGCTCTCCAGTACATACAGTCTCTACTCCGACTTGGTAGGATTCTCGCGTTTGACATCCCAAACGTTGGTATTGCCGATGCTCTCTTAAGCAAAGCCAATCATGTTCGTCATGGGATGCCACTCTGAAAGCATCGAAAATATAGCACACCGACCATTGGGACACATGTTCGATCTTTAGATAATTCCAATGCAATCATTCGTATTCCTCGAAGCCCGATCCGATTTTGATGTCCTACTACGTCTTTTGGCGAATCGCTTCTACCCAAAGAACGGGGGGTACTTTAGAGTTTCATTCAGCGGTAACTTCAACAAAATTTGACTGCGCTCGACGTTTGGAGCGATTACAACAGTTTTGCAGCATGAGGAGAAAAAGAATTCCATGCATCATCGAATCGGTTTGGGTTTCGACTCGCATCGCATTGAGCCAGGCGGGCCGATGAAGCTGGGAGGAGTTGCCATTGATTGTGAGTATCACCTGCATGGCCACTCGGACGCAGACGCCCTTTTACACTCCATAACTGACGCCATTCTCTCAGCTTCAGGGCAGGAAGATATCGGTCAACTTTTTCCAAACAGTGATCCACAATGGTCAGGCGCGGATTCGACAATTTTCTTGAAAGAAGCGATCGACCGAGCGCGCGCGGCTGGATTCTCGATCGAAAACATTGACAGCGTGGTGAGATCGGAGGTCCCCAATATTTCTCGATGGAAATCGGTCATCCAAGCCAGACTGAGCGAATTGCTCGGGATTTCTATCGATCGCATTGGGCTAAAAGGCAAATCGGGGGAAAAAACTGGCGATATTGGTCGAGGTGTGATTTTGGAGGTTCAAAGCGTCGTTTTGCTAGCGAAGTCCGAAAACTGAAGTGGTAATTCCGCCCGTGATTTGAAACAATAGCCAAAAGTTCATTCATGCACCACGAACGCAAGCTCGGATCAAGCGAACAGCGGGAGACCTGAATCCAGCCCCAGAAGTTCGTGAGGGAAGTGAACTTGCTCGCTCGCTGAGCGGGTCATGACGGATAGGTTATTATTTGCTCGCCTAAGAAAATCAGGTTCAACTGCTAGCAAAGGTCTCAAGGGGATTTTCCAAACCAATGGCCATCGTCAATCAAGCTGAATTCAACCGGACGCACGCCTCTCACATGCAATCGAACTTGCGCGTCTACAACTCGCTCACAAAGACCAAGGAACCATTTCAAACGATCGTCCCAGGAAGGGTCGGCATGTATCTTTGCGGACCGACGGTCTACAAGGAGGCTCACATTGGCCACATGGTCGGGCCAGTGATCTTCGACACGATCAAACGCTATTTAACCTACTGCGGCTATCAGGTCACTTGGGTTGTCAACATCACCGACGTCGACGACAAATTGATCGCCGAGAGTCATCGCCGAGGCATTTCGATGTTCCAAATTGCAACCGAGATGACGGCGGACTATTTGGCGAACTTGATGTCTCTCGGAGTTAATCAAATCGACCACATGCCGCGAGCAACAGACAATATCGACGAGATCATTAAATTCATTTCTGAGTTGATTGATCGAGGTTATGCTTATGCGAGCGGCGGCGATGTCTTTTTCGAAGTTTCCAAAGATCCGCAGTATGGACAGCTAAGCAACCGCTCTGCGGATTCGCAACAGGGTGAAGGTGGCGAAGCATCGGGACGCAAACGCTCTCCCGGAGATTTCACCCTGTGGAAATCGGCCAAGGATGGAGAACCGAGCTGGCAGAGTCCTTGGGGTTTGGGGCGTCCCGGCTGGCACATTGAATGTTCTGCCATGAGTCGTCGCATACTTGGGACTACCTTCGATATTCACGGTGGCGGACTGGACTTGGTCTTCCCGCACCATGAAAACGAACTCGCACAAAGCCGCTGCTGCCACGGACAACCCATGGTTCGGTACTGGATGCATAACGGCTTGATGAGATCATCCACCGCGACCGGCAAAGTCGGGGGACGCTCGGATCGCGAGGCCACGAACGATGACATGAACGACACCGGAGGCAAGATTTCCCGCAGCAAAGGTGCGGGAGGTTTGGCCGCTCTCATCGAAAAACATTCGGGCGAGCGTATTCGTTTCTTCCTGCTTCGCACGCACTACCGATCGACAAGTGTCTTTGGCGATGAACCATTGCAGGAAGCTGGCGTGGCCTTGGAGGCGTTCTATCGCTTGTTCCGTCGATTCGAACGGATTACTGGAGAATCGTTTTACTCACTGCCATTCTCGCAACGCAGATCGGAAGACGGATCTCCACCCAGGACTTCGAACAGTCTGAACGACGAAATTGTCCAATTGAAAGGAAACTTTCTCGCAAAGATGGACGATGACTTCAACACGGGCGGAGCAGTGAGCGATTTGTTTGAAATCGCACGTTCGATCAATCGCTTCATTGAAAGTGAAAACTTGGAGGTCGCAAGCAATCGTACAGAATCCAAACTGGAAATGTTGCGGAACGGCCTCGTGGTCCTGCGCGAGCTTGCGGCGATCCTCGGACTCTTCTGCAAACCACCGAAAAGCAGCGGAGACGGAGAGGCAACGCAGAAATTGGTCGATGACCTCATGAAGTTGTTCATCGAGCTTCGGGCACAGGCTCGAAAAGCTAAGGACTTTGCAACCGCCGATGCGATTCGTCAGGGCCTCGCCGGGATGGGAATCACGATCCAAGACCTCAAGGAGGGGACCACATGGGAACTAGCACGAACCGACTAAGATCCGACGACCTGCATCGCGTAAACGATGATCCGCTCGTGTTGGGGATCGATCCGGGTTTGGGAATCACGGGCTATGGCGTTGTCCGCCTGAAAGGATCAACTCCTCAACTGCGCGAAGCTGGAGTAATTCGCTGCACTCGCGGACAATCGCTCGAAAAGCGCTTGAATGAGCTGTTCGATGGAGTCCAGCAGATACTGGACGCGCATTCCGGAATCACAGTCATGGCGATGGAACAACTCTACTCGCATTATGACCGGCCAACCACTGCGATCCTCATGGGACATGCTCGCGGTGTGCTGTGTCTCTGCGCGGCGCGGGCAGGTTTGGTCGTCCATTCGTACATGCCGACCCAATTGAAGAAAATGCTGACTGGCAACGGACGGGCTCCCAAGAATCAAATGCAACAGGCTGTGCAACAACAATTGAAACTAAAATGTTTGCCTGAGCCTGCCGATGTGGCTGATGCACTTGCCGTCGCATTGTGTCATTATTATGCCTGCAAGAGCGTCCTCGCAGCAAGGTGAACCTTCCCATCAACTGGCATCCATTTTACGGATTTGAGTCTTGATTACCAAAATTACTGGAACGCTTGCAGCAATCGATGACGAAGTAGCCACGATTTCACTCCCGCCCTTCGAATACGAAGTGGGGATCCCGGATTACACGCGGCGACACCTTCACCGGCAAGTCGGACAAGTCGTTTCCCTGCACACCGTGCATTACATCGACGGGAATGCGGCTCAGGGCGGCAAATTAACTCCTCGACTTGTCGGCTTTCTTTCCACCATCGAACGAGAGTTTTTTGAACTCTTCTGTTCTGTCGACGGTGTAGGCGTCAAGAAAGCGCTTCGAGCGATGGTCCAACCCGTTCAGGACATTGCCGTGGTCATCGAGCAACAAGACGCCAAAGCTCTGTCGGCCCTTCCTGGAGTTGGCCCAGCCACCGCTGAACGCATCATAGCCAAGCTGCGCCGAAAAATGCCTAAGTTCGCCTTGCTTGTTCGAAGGGAAATGCCGGGCTCCGATCCTCAGCCACCAGGATTAATCGAAGAGACCTATCACGCTTTGCTCGTCCTCGGACATTCCGAAGCAGATGCTAGACGCTTGATCGACCAGGCCCTCGCCGGCGGCAAAAAATTCAAGGATAGCGAGTCGATGATCCAGGCGATCTACCGAAAGCAAACGAGCACCGAGGAAACTTAGCCACATTGAAGCGACTAAGAACTCGGTGCGAGAACGAGACAGCTTTCGGAACCCACTATCTCATCACTAAGAATGGCTCAACGCTCGAGTGGCTCGATGATATGTCGACCTTCGCCGACGTATTTGCTGCCGGATGGCATAGCCCAGCGAGCCGCGTTCGCCAAGATTTGCTGAACCTGCGGTAAGTGATAAGTCGGAAATGTTTCGTGCCCAGGGCGAAAGTATACGACCTTTCCTTTGCCTCGACGGAAGGTGCATCCACTGCGAAATACTTCTCCTCCCGAAAACCAGCTAACCAAAAAAAGCTCATCGGGAGCAGGTATGTCGAAATGCTCACCATACATTTCTTCGCTGGGTATGTCGAGATACTCGTCGTCGAAGCCGGAAACGATTGGGTGGCTTGGATCGACAATCCACAAACGTTCTCGCTCGCCCGAGTCGCGCCAACGCAACATGCAAGTGGTTCCCATCAAACGCCGAAATATTTTGGACAGATGACCCGAATGGAGCACGACCAACCCCATCCCTTCCAATACCTTCCGATGAACGCGATCGACAACTCGGTCTTCCACGCGGTCGTGGGCAGCATGCCCCCACCAGAAAAGAACGTCTGTCTGATCAAGTCGAGCTTCATCCAACCCGTGCTCTGGATCGTGTAGCGTTGCAACATCGACGCTCGCGTCGGGAAGCAACTCCCGCAGGGCCTCGGCAATCGTAACGTGAATGCCCTGCGGATAGACTGCCTTAACCGAATCCACCGTTTGTTCATGCACGAATTCATTCCAGACAACGATTCTCATGTCAAAAGTCCACTCGATGTTCCCGATCATTCACTCGCTACCTTTCGCGTGTCGCTTTCGGCCGATGACGAATCTGTGTTCGCGTGTCATCTGACCTGGCCCCATGCCATGAGCTCGCCATGGACTGAGGTTTCGGCCTGCTACCTTGGTGCCAGTTCTCGTTTTCGACATTCAGTTGCGTGTCCATCCCTCGGCTAGAACAAGCCAAATCTCTCGATCAAGGACGATTGTACATTGTGCTTGGCTGGAGCAATTCCCCTGATAGCGTCTCGTTCGAGCTTTCATCGTACGGAGCGCCAGTCCAAATGGTGAGGCAACCATCTTCAGAAAGCGCTAGGACGTGATGACCGTCAGAGCTAACATCCAGCGAAAAGAGTCTTGGAGAAGATAATGGCAGCTTGCTCAACTCTTGTTGTGTTTGAAGATTCCAGATCCGAACTTCATGATCGCAACCGACGGCAACTCGTTTGGAATCAGGGAAGAAGGCTAATTGTCTTACTGCACCACGGTTTCCCACCAAAGCTGCAATCTGCTTGTGAGTTGCGTTATCCCATATAAAAACGGTTCCAGACTCATGTCCGGAGGCGAGTAATCGTCCATCCGCATTGTACGCGATGCTGAACCCCCACGACCAAAAGGACTCCCATGGCTTGTAGGTATGAATTAACTCGCCGTCTGAGGGACGATGGGATCGAATTTCTCCTCCCTGCAACGCCAACGTGAGCGCGTTTTCATCCGGCGAAAAGCCGAAAGCGAAGCAAGTACAATCAATTGTGGAAACGATGGAAGGTTCAGGGAGAGTCAGGTCAAAGATTTGGATGGGTTTATTCCGCTCTCTCACAGCTAACCATGTCCCGTGCGCCGAGATTGCAAGGCACTTTTCAAAATAAGGGTAGAAAGTTCAATGGTTTTGCGATTCGAATGGGAGGCATCCCAAATTTCGATCGTCTGACCACCTTGATCATTGAGATGACAGCACACTAGGTGCTTCGACTTGATCGCAAATGCGCATGCGTCAGGGGGCGCATGGTAAACTTTTCGTCGATCCTCTGCGGGAAACCACCGTTGCGTTGGCTGGGAACCACCTAACAACACATTGCAACCTGTTCCCTCGAAGGCAGCCCAACGATTGTGGGAGTCGATGAATTGGATCTTGGCGCGATCGCCAATCTGAGTTTGCCGAACTTTCCAAACACGTATTTCACCTTTCGAGTCACCAACGGCAACCAATTTGTTGGACCGGTCCAGGGCAAGCGCGGAGATCGTATTTCGAACAGGAATGGCGTTCGTAATCTCTAAGGTGCCTGAGTCAAGTTCGTACACGACGCGGTCGTTTCGCGAGGCAAGAAATAGCGTATTTCCATCGGTAAAGTTCACCGCAACCAGCGGGCCAGAAGTTATCAAACGCTCGTTTTGCACATCTCCATTCGTGCTGTCAACTAGTTTTAGATTCCCCCAATGCATGCCAACCAGTGTCGTTTGATCAGCAGAAAGATCGCTGACCGATGTTTCAGGGTGGGACTGAGCCAAATGCAGTCGGTCATTGTCGATCTTCCACTTCTTTGAAATCATCCCCTCATCGCCCCAGTCAACAGAAGAGAACAGGTACGAAGAGTCTGGGGAGAAGAAAAGACGGAGTACCGGACCTCGATGAGCGTTTTCAATTGTGGTTATCGCACCTTCCGGAAATCGAAGAAGGGAAATCGCACCATCTTCATTTCCAAGAGCAATCCATCTGCCGTCCGGTGACCAAGCAGTCGACTTTAATGGACTCGTGAACTGGGAAGCGTACACTTGCCTTCGATCGGAGTTATTCCAAATTTGGACTTCGCCGCTGCCATGGGCAAGTACAATGTGGGAGTCGTCGGGCGAGATCGCACATCCATTGATAATTAAGTTTGAATCGCTGGACCCTAAAAGCGTCTCGCCAGTCGATGCGTCCAATAATTTCCAATAACCCGAATTTTGGTCGCCACCACAAATGAGTAACTTATCTCCTGAGGCGCTGAACCTCATGGACGCTACCTCTCCCTTACCAGCCCACATTGAGAAGCTCAGATTCTCACGGATAGCTCGATTGAGGTAGTACCATTCAAAACCTCGAAGATCATCCTCTCCCTGTCTTGGCAGAACGGAAAGAAGAAGGTCTTCAACACGTGTTGGATCATATCCCAAAAATGCTTGCCCAGCCAAATTGATTTGAGCAGCATAATAACGTTCGCGCGAGAGTGCTTCGTTGCGGACGGCAAAACCCATTGCTTCAGCGTATTGCTCGAGCGCCAATTCACGTTGCAGCAGTGCTTGGGATTTCTCATTCGATTCGCTGCGAATCCAATGATTGAATGCGATCAAGCCGACGATGGATCCAAGAACCAACACCAAAACGACACACAACAGACCAGCAACCGATGGGTTGCGTACGCACCAACTTCGAGTCTTATCGAATGCAGAAGCCGGACGAGCTCGTATCGGGCGACGATCCAAGAAACGCTCCAAATCTTCGATAAGTGCTGCTGCGTCCGCATAGCGGTAGGATGGATGCTTGTTGAGACACTTCAATGCAATCACTTCCAGATCCACCGGAATACTTGGTTCGATTCTTCGAGGAGGAATGGGGTCCATGCGTTGAACCTGGTCCAACGTCTCGACGATCGTCTTTCCGCGGAAGGGAGGCAATTTGGTCAGAAGCTCATAAAGTATGGCCCCCAATGAAAAGATATCGGCCGCAACGCCCGAATGTTTCGCTTTACCTATCGCTTGCTTCGGTGACATGTAGGCAGGTGTACCCAGCAGTCCTCCTGTTTGCGTTGCCATGCTCTCGCAGTCGATGGATTTGGCGAGTCCGAAGTCGGAGATGCGGGGTACCCATTGATCGCTCTGGACGAGAAGGATATTACTCGGCTTAAGGTCTCGGTGAATGATATGGTTCCTGTGCGCTTCTTGTATTCCTCGAGCGACATCAAGCATCAACCTGGCGATTTGCAGAGTCGTTAAAGAATGACCTTTGATCCTCTCGGCCAAACTGCCGCCGCGACAAAGTTCCATGGCAAAAAACGGGGTCCCATCGGTCACGCCAACATCGTAGATCTGGATGATATTGGGGTGCTGAATTCTCGCGATCGCTTCCGCTTCGTGTCGGAAACGCGCCATTTCTTGGGACTCCGCTTTGTGTTCTCCGCGAAGAACCTTGATGGCGACAGAGCGTTTCAAGGCATCATGCCATGCCTCATAAACGATACCGGCTGCACCTCGCCCGATTTCCTTCAACAGCCGGTAAGAACCGACGTAAGAACTCGTCCGTACACCCCTGGGGAAAACATTGGAATCAGCAATGGTCGAGGCGTCTTCGTCGATCTCGTCCTTTACCAGTTGATTCACTTCCCATTGGATCTCCAGCATAATCGCTAATTCGGGAAACTGAACCGTATACTCCTCCAAGCGGGGCTGCTCACCAATTTGCTCGCGAAGCAATACCTCATTGCAAATCAATGAAAGAGCCCATTCCCTTCGCAATATCGAGTCATTCGCGATCGAGGGAGCAGAGCTGAGCAAGAGTTCGATAGAGACTCGCTCCCCTTCAAGCCATCTTGATTCTTGGGACTCAAGCAACGCGTTGAGCAGGGCATCCTGAGGCGAACCGACGATCTGTGTCGCTGTTGCATTTTCGGAACGCTCGCCATTTGGTCGTTCATTCTTCATGATCGTCCTCCAATCGAAGTTGGACAATCAGCTTCTGGAGGGATCGCGAAAAGCGTTTGCGTAGGATGACTGAATCTACACCTAACTCAGCTCCAATATCATTCCAGGTTCGTCCCGACTTTCGCCATTCGAACACTTGCCGGTCCTGCAGAGAGAGGTTTTGAACGACATAAGTGATCAAGTCCGACAACTCCAAGGGACTGGTTGGATTGGCGACATCTGTTCCTGGTTCTTGAATCGTTTGCAAAGAACGTGTCAATCGCCGATCTCGCTTAGACGCATGCTCTCGGCGGCTGAGCTGGAGAAATTTTTTGTTTGCAATGGAACCCAGCAAACGCCTCAAATATTCCTCACTCCGAACATCATAGGCTCCCGCAATAAATCGGATAAGAAAGCTCCCAAGGACGGATTGGCAGACGTCGACCGAATCTGCTGCAGCTGTCAAGCAAGCTTTGCTGAGACGAAAGCGTATCGCCCGCCGCAAGTATGGTTCGTATCGAGAAACGAACTCAGAGACGGCGGCATCATCTCCAGAACGTAACCGTTGAAGCTGTTCTAGAAAACTACTCACTCGAAAGCACTCCCGAAGATATCTTGAGCGGTCTGTTGCGAAAGCGGCAACGCTCAATAGCTTAGCGACATTGATAGAAATGGGCCAAGCAAAATCCCTCACCGCTTTGTGACTCTGGAAAGACCGAAAAAAACATTTTTCTGAATTCTTGCAACTTCATTGTCACAACAGCGTCAGCAACGCAATTGCGGCCGACTCTTGAGCCAATTTCTGACAACGTGGGGAGATGCCTCGAAATTCTTGTCACGTCGCCCCTACAAATCGCAATTCGATAGTCGGAGCATGTACTCGGTCTGCTCGCATTCCAAGACTTCGACATTTCCACGGAAAACCACGCACATCGACGGCGTGTCCGCTCCAGATGGACTTTCACGGATGAATGAACTCGAAATTACCTCGCCACTTTGATAAGAACCATAGATCGGATCCACCATGCCCGTGAGTCAACGCAACTCGGCAAGGCCTCGTACTTCCTCTAAGGCAAAAATCCGGCAGCAACTCTTTGAAACTCTGGAGGATCGCCGACTCCTTTTCGGCGATCCCATCGCCATGGCGACGGGCGATATTACACTTGTGTCGCTGCGTCAATTGTCGGATATGCCGGGTACCGAGTACCGCTTGCAGAAGGTGTCGACCGTTTCGGGGGCTTTCCAGCACCCACTGACTTACCCTGACGGAGCGTTTGCGGATGGAATTCGGCTTGCGAGTGGAGGAACCACGGCAGGGTACTTGTTCTACCCAGAGGTCTTCTCCCATTCCGCAACACCTTTCCGAAGTTCCGGGGACCTGTATTTTGCTCCTTCCTCTTGGAATGGGATCATCAACGATGTGTCGTCAGCGCCAGGTTTTCAAGGACGCTTGGTTTTCGAGTTTTCGGCCACTTATGGCGATTCGGTAACGACGGATTCGGTTGTCGTCGATGTCGGTGCAGGTTGGTCGACAACTGGCAATGGAACCATCGTCTCATCCGCCGCGCGACTGGACATCGCGCGTAATCAGCAACGACTCAACGTCCTCGGGTTCACTGGGGAGACTGGCCAGCCTTTGGTCGTGAATGGCCTATTCGATAGCGAGGTTCGCTATGCTGCTCAGAAGTTCAAAGCGGCGGTTTCGTCTGTCGACATGGATCCTGCCAGTGTCCCCAGCGAACCATTGTTCGATGCCCGCACCTTACGATGGCTCAATGCATTGAATGCGCCCCAATGGAGTGAACTGGCTGGCGTACCGGCACCCTACACCCAGGCTACGAACTGGGTTCTCAACACGATTCAGTCTGCGACAGCAGATATCAATGGCCAGACCGTTCAAAATCGCGTCATGCGGCTCAGTTCGGGAAGAGTGTCAGATGCTCCGGAATACGCAACGTCTTGGGGTTCCCACCGAGCCGGCATGGATGCCGATTTCAATATCAACGGCCTCACGGCTGCGCAGATTCTGGCGTTAATGAATGGGTTGAAGTCGGTTTCGCCGACCGACAATCGAGCAGGAATTGGAGTGTTTCGGCTCCCAAATAGCGCTGCGGGAAACTCGGCAGCAGCAATGTTCAATGCTTCTCCAGCAAGCGGCATGACAGTTGCCGAAGTGTCCGCCGAAGTTGCAACGAATCGAATGCACGTCGATTTTCTTCCTCCGCCGCTCCACGTATTGGCTCCCGGCGAAGCCGCTACGTTCGAGGGGGGGCTTCGACAGTTGATCGAAGTGTTCAAGCCAGAAAACGCGACGGACCTACTGAAGAGACCAATCCCGATTGTCGGACGTGTCCAACCACTTCCACTTCAAACTCCTGCCTCCGAGGAAACTCGAATAACCTTGGGGAGTGCCATACAGGTCGATCATCGAATCGCCACTTTGTTTGGGACCATCGCCGACTACCTAAAGGAACAGCCGAATTTAACTTTGTCCGATCTTCGCGGTTTCGTCGGAAGCGTTGCGGGTGTCTCCTCTGCGAGTCTGCGAGAGAGTTCTGAAGAAGTACTTTTGGATATATCCTACCAACCGACGATCTCTCCAATTCAACGCGATCTCAACTTTGGTAGCAATGCCTCGCGAAGAAATGTCGTTCTTCTCGAGGCGACGAAAATTCCTCTTCAGCCGTCGCTTGAGTTCAATTTCTCACTAGGGCTCGACCGCGTTGGCAACACTGTCTTTCTTCAGAATACAGAGTTGATCGCGAATGCAACGGTTGACGTTGCTGCGTCGAACGATCTGGACCTGCCCGTCCGCAATGGCATCTTGGAGATGACCGCAGACAACGCGACGGTTCAGCTTAGCGCGAATGTGCAACTTACCCGGGCCGGTAAAATGACGGTCTCGCAGCTTCAAGGTCAGCACCTCGATGAACTGATGACGCGTTCGCATGCAGGAGAGGCCAGTGTTGTCCTTCCCGTGAGTTCGACGTTCTTGAGTCTTCCGCAATCGGATATCACTCTTTCATCGGTCGATATCTTTGGTGGAGATCCACAAGTCGTATTTGGCTCTGGTAATGCTTTGCTGGAAGCCTGGACCAATTACACGGCGAACGACCTTCAGTCGATGCTCAATATCGTCGGCGATATGCTGTCGAGTCTCGAGAGCAGAGCCAACCAATTGGGTGCTCCCGACATGATTGCAGAAAGCATCAAGAATCTCCTGCCGTTAAGAAAAGCCTGGGATACACTCACTGCTTCTGCTCAAAGCGCCGTGGGACAGGCCGCAGTTGATTCCATTCAGAAGTTCGCAGGTTTGCTCGAAGGAACTCCCTTTCATTTCGATCCTACCACCGGAGCGCTGACATTCGACATCGACTTCTATCATTTGTTCGAACCGGTAAACGTTCCTGCCCAGTTTGGAAATAGTGTCGGCTATCTCGAGAAATTGAACTCGGACAGCAAGTTTGCGGTTTCCACGGATGTCGGCTTCTATTTCACGGTGGGATTTGATCTGCGCCCTTTAGGGTATGGGGTTTCAATCAGCGAAGCCACGTTAACTAAGGATTTGAATGATGGCTTCAATCCATTGGAACTGGCAGTGCAAAACAACGCTGACCTACGCATTACGGTTGGAGACGGAACGACTTGGGAGGTGAGCTTCCAAGACCTCAATAAGGCAACGGCGACGGTCGGCGACATTCTGAGCCGTTTGACACAAGGTCATGGCGACAAGTTGATCGCCAGTCTCGAGTTTGGCAAAATCGTGCTGACCGACATCACATTTATGCAGGAACATCCTTTTGAAGTTGCCGCTTTGAATGGGTCAGGAATCGGCGCTGCCGGGATTGGTTTGGGGATCATCGGATCATCGGAAATTCTAGAATCCGACGGAACCCGTCGAATTTATGGCGCTGGAATTCACGGCGACAAGCTAGAGAAACATGTCTTCATTCCGGTTACAGGTGCAAATGGAGCACGCATCGAAGCCAACCTGAACATCCAGGGCAAGCAGATGAGTGCCCTCGCGAATTTCGGATTTGTTGGCGTGGGAATCAATAATGCGTCTGTCGATGCGAACACACGTTTCCAAATCCATCTCAAAGAACCGGATGGAGCTAATGCCGATGGACGAATCACAGGGGCGGAATTCATCTGCGGCGTGGGGCAGGTTCCAGGGTCGGGTGGATCGATCATTTCGGACATCGAAAAGAGCGGTGCCGCGAAAATGCGATTTCCTCTGGAAGCCACTCTCAATGGCCAGTCATTGGTTGCGAATGCCAATGGACAGGTACCGGCCTATCGAGCCGAGCTGGACGACATTTTCGAACCATCGAATGTAAAACATGGGTTCGAAGGCGACCTGACCGGACTGTCCAAGTTCGCCATTCTCAAAGCTCAGCAGATTGCGGATATGCTTGAGCAGTTGGTCCGGTTCTATACCACGCTTGAGAACTTGCCCTTCATGCGAACCAAGCTCATCGATGATGGCTCGCCAGAGGGACTGACCGTCCGTAAAGTGCTTCCGATCAAGGCAGACGTTCAGCAACTGATCGACTATTACGCTGCCAAGAAGGACACTGTTATTCAGAATGTCGGCGAGACGCTGAACTCGATCGCCAGCAAGGTCTTTGGAGGTTACCAGTATCCGGGCGAGGGAGAGGGCGAGGCGCCTCAGTATTTTGGTATTAGTCTGGATGGAACGGCACTGAAGTTACAAGCCTACTTGCCGAGCAGCTTCACCCGAACGGGAAAATTGTCGCTCGACCTGTCTCGCGCGGGAATCCCTGGTTTGGATCGGTTGATCCCAGCGAAGGGGAATGCCAGCTACACGATCTCGGGATCGATGGGACTGACAATCGCGATCGGACTCGATTTGGCCAATCCGAGTAACCCAAAGCCGTTTATTTACGATAGTTCTTCGGTAAACCTCGGGGTGTTTGCCAATGGCCAGAATTTGAACTTTAGTTCTTCGATCGGACCCTTGGGAGTCTCTATTCATAGCGGTTCACTGAAATTGGATGCGGACGGTGCTGGTCCTTCGAATGCACCCGTGATCCTCAATGTCACGATCAATAACAACAATGGAGATGGTCGGCACTATCTCGATGAAAATCTATTCGCCGATTTGAATGCCACGGTAACGGGGTCGTTGGCTGTGAACTTGCCCGTCGACTTTCCGACGCTAGGCACGCCTCTCGATCCTCTCAAGCCCGCCATTGTTTTCACGATTGCCAACTTCAACAACGTGCCCGGTAGCACTAGTTTGGTAACGCCGGACTTTAGAGCGACCATCAATAGTATCGATTTGGCCAATGATCTGTCGGCGTTTGTGAACAGTTTCGATGGTTTCTTTACGCTGCTGGATAATGTGGTTGATACCGTTGCTTTCGCGCACGATCTGCCGCTCATCGGCAATAAGTTGAATGACGCGTCTCGTATCATCACCGACGTCCGCGACAAAGTCAGAGACAACTTTCAGCAGGCGGGCAATAAAACGATCGGCTTTGTTCAGCAGAAGCTCTATGAAGCTTTGGGGCCAGATGGACTTCAACTGCTGAACCCCACGGCAGGACTTGGTGCGATTCAAGTCCTCGTCGACGGGAACCCATACAATCCCTCGACCCAAATTCTCACCCGAGTTCCCAACGATGTTCTCTTCAGGTTCGATTTGATTCAAACCATGGTGGATTCCGTCATCCCCATCGATTTCGACATCGGGCTCCCGGTCCTCGGACTGGAGTTAGACGAGAAAATTCGATTGCAGATTGGATCGACATTCCAAGTGGGACTGGGTCTCAGTCGAAGCCAAGGGTTTTATCTGGATACATCAACACAGAATGAATTGACATTTCAAGTGTTGGCAACGATCCCGAATTTCTCAGCCAAGGGACGCCTTGGATTCTTGGAAGTGAAAGCGACGGATCATGCGCCGAACGATCCGGCTCAGCGGACGCAATTGATGGGAGCGTTTGCGGTCGACCTCAATGGTGGTGCGGACAATCGGTTGACGATGGCCGAAATCGCTTCGTCAGGGATCTCCAGTATTGTCGCGGCCTCGTTTACCGGCAATGCCCGCATCAATCTCGACTTACGAACCTCCATCGAAGGCAACACGGCATTGCCATCGATAACGACCCAATTCCAACTGAACTGGGATTTTCTCAATGCCAGCACCAGTAGTTCGGCGAATAGTTTTGGTGGTGACCCCTCCATTTCATTTTCGAACATTTACTTGGACGCAGGAGATGTCGTCAACAATATTATTGGCCCCGTCTTCCGAGACTTTGATTCCGTCATCCAGCCGACGCACATGATCCTGGACGTTCTGACGAGTCCCATCCCGGGCATTTCGGAGATCGTCGGTAATGGCTTCTCATTGCTGCGAGTTCTCAAGTTGGCGGCAGAACTGTTCGTTGGTCCAAGGACCTTAGACACAGCCGAAGCGGTGATCAAATCGCTCGATAAGGTTTTCGATGTACTCCAATATGTTTCAGGAAAGGGAAAAGTTTTGATCCCAGTCGATGACTTCATCATCGACAATGTCCGTTCGTTGAGCAGCTTAGCCGGAGCAATTCCGAAACGTTCGGACGGATCGGTGATTTCTCTTCTCGACGATTTTTTGGGGAACAACGCGGTTAAGGACGCTCTCGCCCAAGTCAAAACAGCTCTCGCGATTGTCGGTGGGGATTTGATCCCTCCACCGCAGTTTCCGATCGTCGAGAAACCCTTTACCGCAATCGGATTGCTGTTGGGCAAAGATATCCCTCTAGTTACTTGGGATCTACCTGAATTCGTGTTTGATGTCCCCTATGATCCGTCTGGGATGCTACCCTTTTCCGGCGGGTTCTTTGTCCCCTTCGGTGTCCGAGGGAATGTACGAGCCGAAGGACGCTTTGGACTTGGGTTCGACACAAGAGGAATGCGACAGTTCGTAAAGTCCGGAGATGTCGAGGATCTTTTCAACGGCTTCTATTTGAACAACCACGTCGTAGATGGAGTCAATCTTCCGGAGATTCTGATCGATGGAGAATTTTTGGTGGGCTTGGGAGCTATTTCGCCACCACCCAATGCTGCCGCCAAATACGCTGGACTCGACTTCAAGTTCGACGTCGGTATTGGTGGGACCATTCGAACTCAAGGCAGCATGAATCTCATCGATCATGATAACGATGGTAAGGTTCACTGGGATGAACTCTATCACAATCTCCAGCAAGGATTCGGTTGCCAGTTCGATGTGCAAGGTGGGGCTTCTGGAAAATTGTCCGCGTTCGCCAAAATCTATGCTCGCGGTTTTGGTATCAATATCGAGATCGTGGATGAAGAATACGTTTTCACCGATTTCAGCGAAGATTTCAAAACAACTTGCAAGGCTCCGGCAGCCGACCTTGAACACCCACCTGAGCTGCCCGCAACATTGTCGAACGGACGATTGGTGCTGGCGACGACGCAAGAATCGGACACGTTTGTGATCGAAGCCGTGCCGAACTCAACGAACATCAAGGTCACGCGTACCATTGGCTCACAGGTTCTCATCCACGAATACGCTGGAGTCACATCCATTTTTGGCGATGGAAAGGGGGGCAATGACGATATCCGAATTCTTCCCGGAGTCGCTGTGCCGGCTGAACTTCGCGGGGGAACCGGTAACGATTATCTCCAAGGTGGCGATGCCGACGACAAACTGTACGGAGAACTGGGTGAGGATACTCTGGTCGGTGGAAAAGGGAACGACTTCCTTGCAGGCGGACTCGATGATGATCATCTCATCGGTGGCGAAGGTAACGACACCTTGCATGGCGAAGATGGCGCCGACACGCTTGAAGGAAACGACGGAGACGACACCATTCTGGGAGGACTTGGAAATGACTTCATTGACGGCGGTGAAGGTCAGGATGTCCTCAATGGCGAAGCAAACAACGACATTATTTTCGGTGGCGCTGGTAATGATCGCATTTATGGAGGTTTAGGAAGCGACGAAATCGACGGAGGAGCGGGAGACGATTACATCGTTGGAGGAGCAACCGAAAAAGGTTCATCTTCGA
The DNA here is from genome assembly GCA_037440405.1 of Pirellula sp. Lineage (GTDB taxonomy): Bacteria > Planctomycetota > Planctomycetia > Pirellulales > Pirellulaceae > JANMGV01. The sequence continues at coordinate 25,405 of JBBIUE010000051.1, forward strand.
ACACGATCAATTTCATCGTCGGTGGATTGGGACGCGACGTGATCTATGGCGATCTTGGAGTCGATACTATCTATGGAGATAACGTCAACGGCTCGGGCAATGGAAACGACTATATTCGCGCCCTCGATGGTAACAACACGATTTATGCGGGAGGAGGTGACGACGATGTTGTCACAGGAAGTGGTCGCGATCGTGTTTGGGGAGGAGATGGCAATGATCGAATCGACCTGGGAGCAGGTGATGATATCGCCTATGGCGAAGAGGGCAACGATCGCATTTCTCTAGGCAGCGGCAACGATCGTGGATACGGCGGAGCTGGAGACGATGTGATCTTGGGAGGAACTGGAAGCGACGAACTCTATGGAGGAGCCGGAGACGATTTTCTTCAAGCCGGTCTACCCAGCTCTCCGGAAGCGCGAAGTGGAGAAAGTTTCAGTCGGAATGTGATTGACGCTGGGAGCGGAAACAACGTCGTTTTTGGTGATTTCGGAAACGATGTTGTCACCGCCGGCGCTGGGAACGATCGTATCTACACTTTCGGAGGTGACGACGTCATTCGAGCTGGAGGTGGTGACGACTTCATCATCGCGGGGAGCGGATCGGATTTCATCGTCGCTGGCAAAGGGCGCGATACGGTTTACGCCGGATGGGATGCGACAGGTGGCGGGCATTCCTCCGATCGCAATGTGGTTTATGGCGACGATGAAACCGACGACGACATTCTTGCTGGGCCTCCAGCCGGTTTTCAAAACGCGGACATCATCTATGGTGACATCGGTGATGATCGACTTTATGGAAACACAGGCGACGACGTTATCTATGCCTTGGGTGGAAACAATTTCATCTACGCCGGTTGGGGCGCGGACACAATCTACACGGGTTCCGGGACCTTTGAACATGGCCTGCATTCGAACACGAATTACGTCGAAGCAGACCCCAAGAATCAGTCTCATCCGCCTCTGAACTCTCCAGCGTCGGCACATAACGATCGTGTCTATGGAAGTGCAGGAACCGATACGATTTGGACCGGACCGGGAGACGATGTCGTGGTCAGCCATGATGGCGATGATGTCATCGACACGGGCGATGGCAACGACGTGATCGAATCGAACGCCGGAAACAATATCGTCGATGCAGGCTCGGGAGATGACATTATTCGGACAGGCACCGGAAGCGACTTGATCTTCGGAGGAGATGGACACGACCAAATATCGAGCGGTGCAGGAGATGACATTGTTTACGGAGGAGCTGGCGACGATCGCATTCAGTTAGGAACGGGTGATGACTATGCCGTGGGAGGACGAGGCGATGACCGAATCGATGGTGGCTCAGGAAGCGATATTCTATGGGGAGGCGAAGCTGTCATTTTCGTGACAGTGTTCCTTCGCAACGATAACCAATTCTTCGCCTTTCCCACCAATTTTCCAGGTGCTCATTGGACAACGGCGAACGATCCGAATGCGTTGAATGGAATGTTGCGTATCGTTCCGGCTATGCTTGCTGGATTATCAGTGGATGGCCAGATCGATGACGGAATGGACGTCCTCAATGGCGGCGACGGTAATGACTGGCTATGGGGCGGAGGGCAAAACGACGACCTCGATGGAGGCGATGGAGATGACTACGTTGATGGCGGCGCTGGAAACGATACGGTTCGAGGTGGCCGCGGCAACGATACCCTTCGTGGAGGCCATGGAAACGATGTACTGTATGGGAATGATGGGATCGATCAGCTATTCGGCGACCAAGGGAACGACCGACTTTACGGAGATGCAGGAGACGAAAACCAAAGCCTGCTTGGACAGCGGTTGTTCGGTGGTGATGGAATCGACTATCTCTACGGATTCTCGTATGCAACCCAATTGAGTGCAATCGCTCTTGAAAAGAACGCCGCTGGAGACGAACTGCACGGTGGAGCTGGTGACGACTGGATTTTTGGAAGTGTTCGGTCGGAGTGGATTTATGGCAATGATGGTAACGATACGCTCTTCGGTGACGCAGTCGCCGGCCCAAATTATGCGGCATTCGAGTTGAATGCGATCGTCGGCGGGTATGATCTCATATACGGCGGAAACGGTGAGGATCGTCTTTACGGTGGCGGAGGCGATGATCAACTTTGGGGCGGATTCGGCTCTGACTGGTTGGAGGGACAGAACGGGGTCGACATCCTCTACGGCGGTTCCGGAATCGACAAACTCGTGCTGGATGTAAGTTTGCTGTACGATCCCATTCCGGAGGGAAGGTACGAAGTTTTCGATGGACACTATAAGAATGAGCCGTGGACATCGACGCCCGATGACAACGCAACCGATGTTCTGCTGATGGAAGGAACCGATGCCGACGACGTCATCCTTATCGGTCAGCAGAACTACACGCTGGCCGGTCCGCCATCGCGGCAAGCGAGTCGTTTGGTCGTTCATTTCACAACAGCATCGACGTCGCGCATCTATTCCGCCGAATGGAGACGTTTCGATGATATCCAAGACGCAAATGGTACTCCGCTGATCGAACAGTTCCAGATCAGTGGTCTTGGCGGGAATGATACCATTCGTTTTATTGACACTCCGACCACATTCATCGGAAGCAATGTCACCCTTTCGGAAGTATTGCCGCTGGACCTTTCCGACCTAGTTTCACGTTCCGATGATTGGATTGGGGTCATAGACGGAGGAGCGGGCAACGATACGCTGACGGGAACCTCAGGCCGCGACCGCATCGACGGCGGACGAGGTTCCGATGTGATTTATGGAATGGCTGGGGACGATCAGCTATGGGGAGATGGAGGTCCATCGCAAGGGCTCGTCGGTGATTATGATCAACTATTCGCGGGTGCTGGCAATGATGATTTGATCGGCGGCCAAGGGCGTAATGATTTATACGCCTGGACTCGGCACCCCGATTCGGGTGTGGATTTCCGCGCGAATCCGCCTGAAGCCCCAACGCATCAATTTGGCATTTTTGTGTGGCCCGATGGAACTCTGCGCGACGACAACGGCGACCTGAATAACAATGGGATTCTCGATATCGACGAAACGGTGAACGGTCCCAAGAGGAAGCCGTATCTGCCTGAAGACACTGGGCTCAATCGTATTCTGGGAGGGCCAAAAGAGGACAACCTGTTTGGTGGTACAGGTTTGGACTTCCTGTATGGCAATGGGGCCACGCCCGGAAGCGATCAATTGTTTGGTCGCGATGGGAAGCTATTCGAGTCGCGCGATGGTGGGCTGGCTGGCGATGAATGGAAAGACTACGCAAAAAGTACCAACAAGGTTTGGTACTATGGCGGGACCAATCGAGACGACATCATCACCGTTGATTATGTTACTGAGCCGGGCGTCCTTCAAGGACATCATCTGATTACACGGCTCACCGATAACAATGGATACTTTACCTTTGATGCCCAGGTTCAGCTTGACTTTCAAGCTCGAGATTCCAACGGCCGGTTGATTTGGAATCCCACAGACAGTTTCTATGGCTTGGCGATCATCGGCGACCGAAACCTGCCGGAGAATGGAGCGCTTAACCAGCAGGCTCAGTTCTCATTGAGCTTGGATGGTGACGCACCGGTCTTGATTACGCTCGAGCCCAATTCGGCGAGCACTACGCTCGAACTGCTCGACCAAATCAACGCTGTCTTTGATGCGTCAGGATTCGGTGGGAAAGTCGCTGCCCGACTGAGCAACGGAAAACTTGCGCTGACGCGAATTGGAAAGCAATCGGGAAGCTTTGGCTCGATGATCATCGTAACGACCAACGCTTCAGCAAGAAGTGTACTCGGGCTCGACGACGGAATGGTTGCCTCGTTGGGATTCGTCGGATCACGAGGTCTGAGCGGACTACTGCCACTGGAAGGTGATTTTCAAGCGATCATCATCGATGCTCTGGATGGAAATGATACTGTAACGGTTGGGCCAACCGTTCTAAAATCTGTTTGGACGGATGGCGGTCGAGGAAATGACCGCGTCGAATATAAATCGGGTCGTCCCATTCTTGCAGACTCAACGGAAGGACTTTTGACCAATGACCATTGGAGTCGAGCCTATAACCTAGATGGACCGACGGCATCCGGTGATGATGGCATGTTGAATCGATGGAGAATCAAAAGATCGATCATCGGTCTGACCATCGACAATCCATCCGATGTGGATTGGTATTCGCTGTCCTTCGCCAGCGATGATCAGGTACCGAAAGCCAGCGACTCATTGCGAGTTCTGAGTTTGTCCGAAAGCGACAGGATGACTCTTGGGCTTTACTATCGCCCCGATCCAAACGCGGATCCCGTATTGATGGCGACTTCGGATTCCCAAGGGCGGTTGCTGTGGGGGCAACTGGGGCTAGCGAAGAACACTAACTACTGGCTCAAAATCGAGTCGGATCGAAATCCTACGATCTATCAGATCGATGTACTGACTTCGGATTGGGCCTCGGGAAACGTCTCGCCCGCGACAGCCTATGACTTGAGGTCAGGGGAAAAGCGAATACAAAACTTCAGTCGTGTATCTGGGCTATCGCTTGATCAACCGGGCGAACAAGACTGGTTCCGATTCCGCCGCGATGAGGATTTTCTAGCCGATCAGATCGGCGTGTTGTTGCTCAGCGGCGACCCCATCGAGCTGGCCATTTTTGCGAATAACAGTACAGTATCCCTTCCCATAAAAACCGCTCGAACCTCGACGAGCGGCTACGCAACGGTCGGTATCGGTGACTTGCCTATGGGCGACTACCTGTTGCGCGTTTCCTTTGTGAATGGAGCACTATCAGCGTTCGCGGAATACGAACTGTTACCGTCGATTGGTTCGGCTCCAGCAACCCTGATCCTCCATCAACCTCTGATTGCGCCGAACGGTCAATTTTTGCCCAACAATCCAGTTGAACCGATTCTCTTAGGAAGCGATCAAAGAATACTCCGCCGCGACATTTTGATTGGTGGCGAAGGCAACGATGTGTTGATCGGTGGATCGTGGGAGGATTGGATTTTTGGAGGCGAGGGGAATGATGTACTGAGTGGCGGAATGGACCGCCAATCTCCAGATCTCCTGTGGGGCGGCCCTGGCGACGATATTTTCCAGATATTCCCCGATCAGTTGCCGCTCCTGAAAGACTCGACTCGCTTTATTCAAGCGACCAAGCAATCAACATATTTGCCCACGCTTAGCGATCGCTTTGACGGTGGAGATGGCCAGGATCAGGTTCTATTCTTGGGGGGAGACCTGGACTCGACAGGTCGTCCCGTACCCGATCAAGTTGCGATTCGATTCAATACCATTTTTCACCGACATGAACTCACGGCACGTGTTTGGGACACGGCCAATCAGACTTGGATGATCGATCCCCAGACAGGTCAACCCAGGCAAGACTACGCGTTTTTTGTACCCACTTCGATCGAGAAACTTGTGATCGACACGGGGAGCGGCGATGATGAAGTTCGCGCGAATACGGGCAGTAAGATTGCTGGGACAGAACGAAGCGGATCGCCGGATTGGGGAATCAGTGAGACGGTTATTCCTCAAGGAGCTCGGCTCAAACTTGAGATTCGCGGTGGGGCGGGAAACGATCGACTCTTCGGAAGTGCGGGTAACGATGTTATCGATGGCGGTCCAGGTTTCGACGTGATCGTCGGCGGCGGCGGAAACGACGTCATTCGAGGTGGAAGCGGGGACGACTGGATTGCTGGTGGAACGCCAACGCTGGTTCCCGATCGCTATGAGTTTTCATCCGGAACGAGAAATGATACATCTGCAGGGGCAAGTTTCCTGCTGGATGAAATGAATTCTCTCCAGACTACGATGACCCAAGATGTCGTCATCGAGGGGCTCAATCTTCACCGTGGGGACGCAGGTGATTGGTACGTTCTCAAAACTCCCGAGGCTGCTCGTCGATTCGGTAATGCCAAGTTGGCGCATATTCTTCGCGACATGATCGATTTGCGCTTCGTATCGCAAGAACTGCTTGTGCAAGGGAACAGTGCGGCTGCCAAACTTCTACAAGCGGGCTATGACGTGAACGCAGCCAGCCCGGATTCCAGCAATATCCTTTTCATTTACTCGGCCATCAAGAACGATTCGGGTAACTACACTCCGGTCGCGGAGTACTCGGGAGTTCCCGACTATTACATGGTTCAAGTCAGAAATGTGAATGTCGATGATGGTGGAACGCCGGACGAAATCGGTGAGTATCAGTTGATCTTCAGACACGAACTTTGGGCCAAGACGACAAACATTGCGGCCGGCGTAAATTCTCAGCAAGGTGGCCAAGCGATACACCTGACGTCATCTGACCCGAGGGATATCCCAACATTCACGTCGCTCGGTGACATTGACGGCGATGGGTACATCGATTTCATCGGCGCAAGTCATCAGGGGGACGGTGGTTCGCATGCGAAGGTCTATTTCGGTGCGAAACTCGGCGAATGGAATACGGAACCTGCCTTTTCACTTTTCCTGCCTGATAGCGGTGATACACGGTTCATTTCCGGTGATTTCAATGGAGATGGGATCGGGGATATCGCTGTTTATCTACTCGGTATGGGGTCGCAATCGCTTTCGCCGGGTGTGCGGATATTGCTTGGACGAGAGCGCCATGCATGGCCCAGTACGATCTCGATAACGGAATCGGCGGATGTACTGATCCGCAGCGGAAGCTTTTATATGGAATCGGCCGCTTCGGGCGGAGATATCAACGGTGATGGAATCAACGATCTCTTGATCGGATTTCCACAGGAAGAAGGCGTGGGAGCGGTGGGAGTCATTTATGGCAGCACGGATTGGGTAGTTCGCCAGTCTCCGACCCTAACTGCTTCAAACTTTAGTGCTGGAAGCGAGAACTATGTTTCAACCAACGCTTATACGACGGCTCCGGCGAATCAAGTGAATTGGCACTGGACACAAGCGGAGCCTGCGAATGCGGGAATGATACCAGGACATTCACAAAATGGAGCGATGGCTTTTCATATCAATCTGCCATCGTCCCAGCAATCCTTTCAAGTGGGAAGTCCGGTCGCTGGGTCGTTGACTTCTCCACCGATCGACCTCAGCGGTATTGGTTCCTCTCAAATCACTTTGTCCTTTTCGTCCCTCCTCCAAACCGAAAACCAGGGGAACACTACGGTGTTCTGGGATAAGGCGACGGTTCGCATTGCAAAAGCCGAAGTCGGGAATCCCAATAGCCCTGATTTTGAAAGCGCGGATTATTTGCAAAGCGCTGTTATTGCGTCCAATGGCTCAAATCTACTGACGACCTATCCCAGCTCGTCCGCACCATTATTTGTCCATCAAAACCAACTTTTGGCGGACGGTCAGATCGACGAATTCCAAAGAATTTCACTCGAATTGAATCGCCCAGAAACTGACTGGCTGAATGGCTACACCGGTAAAGTATGGATTCGATTCGAGTTTGACTCGGGGGATGCTCTGTACAACGATTATCTCGGCTGGTTCATCGATGATGTCGCAATCGATAAAGGAATGCAGGTAGTCTCCGTCCCAGACCTTATGATCATGGGTGTCGATCCGGGGGACGAATTCGGACACTCCATTGGATCGACTGGTGACCGCAATGATGATGATTTTGGTGATATTGCAATCCTCAGCAAGAAAAAGGTTTATGTCATCCATGGTTCCAATGCCTTAGCGAGCGGAACCATCGATTCGATAGCGTCAGCAACGTTGCTGGCGGGGACGACGGAAAACCTGCCGAGGATGAAAATCGTTCCGATCGGAAATATCAACGGAATGGAAACCGTTGATTTCATGATGACCGGTAGCGACCTGACGTATGTCGTGACGGACGCTCTGCAAGGCGGGAACGGCAGCAATTTCACAGGCCAATTAGCGGACGCAGGTTTGAGAATCCCTGCAGGCCCGTTAGTCAACTTGGGTGATATCAATGGAGATACTTTTGCCGATCTCGGTGGGACCAAGATCATTGCGACGAAAGATCTGAACGGACTTTCTCGCTACCGCGAAGTCGGGACGGTTTACTTTGGAGGTCCATCACTTTCATCATTGCCAGACATGCACTTAGAGCCGGGTCATTCTTTCTACAGCTTTGTTCCGGGTATTCCATCGTTTGATGGGGTACTAGGTGGATTGGGAGATCTGAACGGAGATGGTCGCGCTGAATTGGCAATTGCTGATGGTGCGGGCGGTCGAAACCTGAACATCTATCCCGGACAGCCTTGGATGGAGCGGCAAGCTTCGATATCGAATTCGCTCACTCCTCTCCCCTATCAGTACAAGCCCGCTACCCCGCTCCTCTCGTCGGGATCGAGCACTTTGGTTGGCTTCGATTTCGGTGGGGGGCTGACAGGTACGCATCGTCTACAGTTGGCACCTGCAATTGAAGGTTCCACAACCAATGAGCAGTTGAGTCTTTGGCAATCCGTCGGTGACTTCAATGGCGATGGTTATCAGGATTTCCTCGTCGCCGGAGTCACCAAAGCCTACTTGTTACTTGGTCCCATGGACAGCCTCGTTACCGAGACTATCACCGATCGGGCAGATCTCACTATCGATTTGACAGTTGGAACGTTACCTCAGAACTGGTATCGACTTGGCAAGAGTGTTGGAGATGTTAACCGCACTAGTGACAACTCGATCTCCAACCAAAGCGCCGGTATTTCCGATTTGGTTTTCCTTAGAGACGTTTCCAACGGTGATCTTGAAGTTCGAATCGTACAGGGCGGTCGGTTACCTACGCGAACGCTGAGTTTGAACAGTGTGCCCGTGAACCGAACAATCGTTCTTAGCCCCAATCCATTTTATTTGGGTACTGCCACAGCCCATTTTGTCGATCGAAATGGAGATGGTCGGTCGGAATTAGTTATCGTTGGGCGAGACGCAACGACTTGGCAGCCACGAATCATCACCTATGCCACAACCAATGGCGAAACTTGGTCGCAGTCCAGCAACAGCATCTTCTCGACACCGGAACTTACCATCAACGGTGGAGCTGAACTAAGCAGTACCACCACGACGGGATGGTTGGTCGCTGGGAATCGAAGTCCGTTTTCTATCGCCGACTACCCTTCGACGACTTCGATCGTTCCACCTGAAGGTAATCGATTTTTCATCGGCGTTACAGGCGGTTCGGTGCTGCGACAAGATGTTTCCCTAGTCGATTACTCGACCGCAATTGAAAGCGGCGGTCAGTCCTTCTCGATTTCGGGCTTCATTCGTAGAGATTCTCCCTCCAAGAATGGCACGCTCCAAGTTCAATTCCTCAACGCTTCCAACAGTGTATTAAGCACGCTAACCGTTGGTACAACCACCGTCTCCAACATCTGGCAGACCATTCAGTCGACGGTGATTGCTCCGGCTTCAACCCGTTCCATTCGCATCAATCTGAACGTTACCGGAAGTGGCTCCGGGGCTGCATACTTCGACGGCATTAGCGTCAAAGCTGTCAGCAATGCGGTGCCCCTAGTCAATCATTCACAGGACCTTGATGGCGACCAGATGAGCGTTGTCGCCATCGGAGACGTCAACGGTGATGGATACCAAGATCTGCTGTATTCCAATCCGTTTGAACGGAATAGCGGCAGTGTATTTTGGGTGAATGGAACGTCGAACACCATGAACTACAGTCATCGATTACTTCCTTCGACGGCTGCAAGCGACGCGACCCGAGTGTTGGGAACTCAGGCGTCCGCGCTTGGCGATCTCAACGGCGATGGCTATGCCGATTTCGCAGTGGTCAATGCTCTACGTTCGTCGCTGATGTCGGGAGGGCTTCTATACGGGATCGAAGATCAAGTCATGGTCTTCACTGGATCGCAGAACTTCGGTGACATAGGCCAACTCCCTGCGAAAACAATCAATCGCGGCGGTGCAGCGAAGAACCAACAAGTTTCCTTGCGACCGGTTGCAGGGGACTTCAACGGGGACGGTCGAGCAGACTTGGCCATTCTCGAACACGTCCGGTTCATTACTGGGCAGAACGTCTCCGGCAAAGTCCACTTCTTCTTCGACATCATGTCAAGCGCTTGGGGAAGTGAGATCAACATTGGAGAAGCCTCCGCAGTCATTCAATCTAATAGTGTGACCGGCATCATCAATCAAATCGCCAATACCCCAAACTTCGACTTGAACGGCGACGGAGTCCACGATGTAGTGGCTGTCTCTTCAACGGCGAACTCAAGTTTGAACGCGGAATTCGCGTTCGCGGGACGATCCTTTGCAATCTATGGCGGCAAGGTCCGAGAAGCGATTCCAACCAGCGACATCGATCTACTGGCGAATCGATCGTATTCCGGCAGTGGCGAGTACCTCGTGGGAAAGGGTCTTGGTCACACTGAAAAATTTGTGCGTCGAATCGAAGGCGATCGGTGGTTTGAGTTCAATACTCTTGGAGATGGCTTGCCTGGAAATGTCCTGATCGTCGGTCCTGAGCCGGTCGATTCCTTTGGCGCAACTGCAAGAGCCGTGGGTGTTGTCAATGATTATTCTCCTTCGCGATCATTCATCGCGGAGATGCAACTCACTTCGCTGTTTCCCTTCCTCGAGAACGCCGAGTCTGCTCTGGAAACGACAAGCTTGCAGGCCAACTTCAGCTACTCCATTCAAGACGACCTGACGAACGTCAATATGGATGGAAGCGTAACGGTGAACTTCCAAGGTCGCGAGGTCCTTTACTTCGTATCTCAAGGCCAACTCAAGTACACCGACGGAACGCTGACAAATGTCGGAACTGCGGGAGATTGGGAGTGGAGCTATGTTCAAGCACCTCATCAGATGGTTACGGATGGAATGCGTTTGGTCAGTACGCACCTTAGTGAAGGTGCGCAGTTCATCGGCGAAATGGTCGAGTTTCTTGAAAGTCCGACGAGTAGTCCCCAGTACTTGTTCGGATTGGATTGGGCAACCAGCTCATCGGAGGTCGGAGAACGTGCCACGCACATCCAGCTTACAGGTGACTTCCTTTTTGTCGCGACGAGCTGGGGGCGGCTCCTGCAATACGATCTCTCCACACACACCCTGTTGGATGTACTGGACGCTTGGCCTGAGGACACGTTAACAGATGCATCGCGTCTCGTGGTGGCGGGGTCCAAGCTCTATTTCAGCGCTCATAGTCAGTCTTCGAACAGCAACGGGTTGTATGCCCTCGATTTGAATGAACTTTCGGCGAACTTGTCGATCACGGAGTTGCGCACGGTCGAGCCAGAATTGATGACGGCCAGTTCCCTGTTCGGCGGGACATTGTTTTTCCGCGAGGGAACTGAACTATGGCGAAGCGACGGAACGATTTCGGGCACGCAGCTAGTAGCGGATATGCCAAATGCATTTGATTCTCTGATCGACGTCGGTGGTCAACTGTACTTCTCGACCGCGATTGACGGAATTGGCGGCAATCTATGGACGAGTGATGGTAGTTCCGCAGGAACCTATGCTCTGGAACTAGATAGCGAGAATCAGCCATTCTCTGGAGCGAAGAATTTGCGAGTTGCTGGGGGGACGCTGTATTTTGTTGCAACGCGACTTGGAGACGTTCATCGTCCCTATGCGGCACAGACAAGCGGCAGCTTGTCCTCCGTTGCGAGATTGTCGAACAACATCTCCGAGGCGAGCGAATTTACTGCCCATGGGAGCCACGTTTACTTCTTCGGATATGATTCTTCTGCGACACAGCACCAACTTTACAGAACCCAAGCCACGCCTTATGACGCACAAGCCGTGGCTGTGGTTGATGCAGACCATACGCTTGCTATGGGGCGCCATCTACGGTCGGTTCACGGCAAATTGCTTTTTGCTTCCGATCACAACACATGGCAACAAATGATGGCGTCTGATGGGACCCTTCAGGGAACCGGACCCATTCGCGATGGCGAAATGCTCGTTCAATGGCTGGATGGCAAGGGAGATGGATGGGTCTCGAATGAGGACGCGGACTTACCAGCTCAGTATTCTGAGAGCGTGAAACTGCGCACGCTGAACGAAGGGGCGAATGGGAATACGACTTTGGAAGCTGGCGGTCCTGGTTCTCAACTACTCGACTATCTTCTTGAAACGGTTCGCAAAGGTATCATCCAGAAGACGGTTCGAATTCAGCGACCCGACGTCCAACTATTCCCCGTCACCAACGTCCATTTAAGTTCTCTTTACGATCCGCAGGACGTGCGACTTGAATTCTCACCGAAAGAGCGGGGAATCCGAGTCGATGTTTTTGACCCGGAGGGCCACGTTCTCGCGAGGGATGCATCGGTTGTCGATCTTCGATCGTTTGGTGCAGGACGCTATTTCATCCATGCCAAGAGTGTCTCCGGTGGAAGCGAGGACGCAACCTTCTCTTTCCGAGCTCCCATGGAAGGCCAAGTAAGGGCTCTCTTCGAACAAAGTGATCGAGATGTCCTACTCGGCGAAGATGGTAATGACACATTAATCGGCAACGGGGATCTCGACCGCATGTTGGGTGGAGCTGGCAAGGATATCTTTGTCGGCGATGCTATCGAGATCCGGGATGCTTCCCAAGACGAGACTGTTGCTCTGCCGGGCGTGAATGACTCTCTAAGCAATTTCTTGGTCACGGAATTGGATCCTGTCATCACGATCCCCAGCGAAGCGCTTCGGTCTGCCGTTCTGCAACAGCTGGGCATTTCAAGCACGATGTCTACGAGCGGTCAATCCATTCCGGCGCGACCCATTCGCGCGAGTGATATGTCGACTCTGCGCCGTCTAGACCTGATCCAGCAGTGGGTCGGAGACCTTGAAGGATTGCAGTACGCAACCAACCTGAGACACTTGAACGTGTCGTACTCCCAAATGAGTGATTTATCTCCATTGGTTCCGAGCATTTCGCCCCTGCCTCGCGATGGTGGAACTCAACTGGGAACCGCAGACCTCGAATCGTTGTCGATCCGGAAAGCTCACTTCAATAGTTCATTGCCCCTCGGTGAACTGAAGAACCTTCGAGCACTGGACACTTCACATAGCATCTTCTATACCTTGGGAGTACCTTTGGCGACCACGCTGACGGATCTTGCAAGCCTTCGGTATCTATTGGCTGATGCGAACAGCTTGGATAACATCCAGGGTATTGCCTCCCTTAAGAATTTGGAGGTGCTCAGCCTCGATGACAATCAGATAGTCCAGGTTGATGAGCTTGCAACCATTTCCGGACTCAAGCATCTTTGGCTTGCAAGCAACGACTTGAGTTCCGTTCAAGCTCTTTCCCCGATTCGCGTTATCGATAACAGAGATGCTCGATACCAAGAGATCGGACCACATTGGGTCGGAAATCAAAATGCTCATGGGGCCTTGGGTGACTATCGTTTGAATCCTGGAACAACTGCGGAAAGTCAAGCCGTATTCACCTTCGATTCCCTACCAGCCGCATTGTACGATGTCCAAGTGACCTGGCCCGAACACGAAACACGTTCTCACTCCGTTGTCTACACGTCGCAGCAGTGGACTCCATGGGTTGCAAACAATCTCAGTTCGCTTCTTGTCCCAGCTCCCGCAACATTGCCTCCATCGTTTGGAGCATCCCGCACGGTGATCATCGATACCGATAATGGGCCAGCGTCCATCATTGTTGGGGATGACGACGAGCCCTACGAGATTTATGGGACCTCATTTAGCGTCTTCTACATCGATGTCTATACCGATAACAACGACTACCTCGGTCGAATGGCGCAAGTGGTCGTTCATGGCGATCTCGTGATTGGCCCCGACCAGATCACCGTTCGAGGGAGTCGCCCACTCTCGCTGATCGTTGAGAACGATGTTTATATCGCTGATGGAGCGACCATCGACGCGTCGGCCAATGGGGTCGTTCCTGGTCCAGGTGGTGGTGCTCCATCCACTGAGTACGGTGAAGGCGGGATGGGCGGAGTCGGAGGTCTCGGAGGCTCGCCGGGAGGGGCGGGCGGCAATCCGGTTGTGCTCGGCGGCAGTATCGGAGTCTCTGGTGATTCTGGATCCTGGGGAAGCTCCGGAGGATCAGTTACGCTCTTAGGGGGCACGTCTAGTTTCAACAACAATCCTACCTTTTCCTATGGTATCGGCGGCGTCTTTGGGATCAGCGGCGGTGGCGGTTTCGG
>JBBIUE010000052.1:0-12358 GCA_037440405.1 Pirellula sp.
TCAGGCCTCGCTCACTGGCCACCTTGTGTTCAGCACGCTTCACACGAACGACGCTCCCAGTACCATCACTAGAATGAAGGACATGGGGATCCCCACGTTCTTGATTACTGCGACGGTCGAAGCGATTTTGGCGCAGCGCTTAGTCAGAAGAATCTGCACGAAATGTCGCGAGGAGACGATGCCCGCCCACGAATTGCTGGTGGAGCTTGGCTTTGACCCACAGAATCTAGGGGGCAAGAAGTTCTTTCGAGGAGCAGGATGCGACAACTGCAACAACACAGGATACAAGGGCCGGGTCGGCTTGTTTGAACTGATGATCATGAACGACGACCTTCGGGAAATGGTCATGCGGAACGCAACCACGGATGATCTTCGGCAGCGAGCGGTAAAGTACGGAATGATTCCTTTGCGGGACTATGGCATCAAATACGTCCACGAAGGTTTGACGACGGTCGACGAAGTTGTCCGCGAAACGGTCCTGGAAGCTTAGCCAACTTTGGATTCTCGGCGGAAATTTTGCTTTCCATCGGTTTGCAGTCAATAATCAGTCGATCCAAGTGACTTTTCCTATTCCCCGGTTTGATTTAACCCCTCTTTTCACATTCCCACACTTTCATTGACGAGGAATTTGAGCCGTGCCCATTTTTCAATTTGAAGCGATGGACCGAACGGGTCAGGAAATCAAGGACGTCATCGAGGCCCAATCTGAGGACGAAGCACAAAATACGATCCGCCAGATGGGCTACTTCGTCACGAAGATTTCGTTGAAGAAGGGAGCCGAGCAAAAGGGGGCTCTGACTAAGAAAAAACGCCCGTTTGCCATCGGAGGGGCTCGAACGAAGCATATCTGCGCATTCACGCGTCAGCTTTCGATTCTCCAAGACGCTGGTCTACCAATTCTTCGGTCCCTGAAAATTTTGGAGAGTAACCAAAAGCCTGGCAAGCTCAAGAATGCCTTGATGGACGTATGCGATGAGATCGAAGGGGGTGCAACGCTTTCCGAAGCGATGGCGAAGACTCCTAAGGTATTTAATCGCTTGTACGTCAATATGATCAAGGCCGGTGAGGCTGGCGGTGCTTTGGAAACGATCCTGCAGCGGTTAGCGGACTTCCTTGAGCGATCTGAATCGTTGAAGCGGAAAGTCAAAGGCGCGATGATTTATCCAATCGCGGTCGTGTTCATCACGATTGGCATTTTGGTTTTCATCATGATGAAAATCGTTCCGACCTTCCAAAAAATGTTTGCCGAGTTCAATTTCGAGTTGCCTGCCATCACCCAGTTGTTGATGGCGATGAGCGATTATGTAGTGAACTTCTGGTTCTTGTTGATCGCCATCCCCGCGATTGTTTGGTTGGTAGGCAAAGTCGTTCGCATGTTTAAGCATGGAAGGATGGGTTACGACATGTACATGTTGAAGTTGCCCGTCTTCGGTGGATTGATTGAAAAGAACATCCTTGCTCGCACGACGCGTACACTCGGGACCTTGGTAGCCAGTGGCGTGCCCATTCTCGACGCGCTCAACATCACCAGAGAAACTGCCGGAAATGCGTTGTTCGAGCGCATTTATAGCAAGGTTACGGACGCCATTCGCGAAGGTGACGTGATCAGCAAGCCCATGAAGCAGTATTCGACCCCGGGTTTTCACCCGTTAGCAGCTTTTTACTGGGCTTGGCTCGGCGCCTTCCCTGGAATCATGGTACTTTCCGTCGCATTAACTGCTGGTCGCCTTCAAAGCAAAGGAAAGAACGCGAGCACGATGGAGAACCTTGTCGGAGTGGGCAATTATGTCTTGCTTCTGGGGATGGTTCTTTGCTTGCTTTGGTACCTATTGAAGATGAATAATCGTGTGATTGATGACTTGGTTGTGAACATGGTGGATGTCGGCGAGGAAACCGGTGAACTTGATACCATGCTTTACAAGGTCGCGGATACGTATGATGAGGAAGTCCGCGTTATGACCGAGGGACTAACTCGTTTGATCGAACCACTCTTGATCGTTTTCCTCGGATTCGCCGTCGGATTCATTGTCATCGCACTCTTTTTCCCGTTGATCACCATGATTACTGAATTGAGCGGTGGCGGCGGTTAAACATTCGGCCTGCATCGGGCACAACATTTCAACAACTCCCAATTCACTCGGACCCAATCGGAGATATCCCATGGCAAGAAGGGTTTCAGAAAGACGACGCGCGTTCACCCTTGTGGAATTGTTAGTGGTGATTGCGATTATCGGGGTCTTGGTTGGCTTGCTCATGCCTGCAGCGTTTTCGGTGTATCGAAGAGTCCGAATTGCGGCGATCAAGTTGGAAGTACAGACCATTGCGAGTGCCATCGAACAGTACCGCACCAAGTACAATGATTACCCTCCCGACGGAAGCAGTTGGGAAATCTTCGAAGCGCACATTCGCAAAACTTTCCCCCAAATCGATCAAAGTGAACTGGACCTTCTGAATCCAAGCATGTTATTGACGGTTGGAGGGAGTTTCCATGTTCGAAACGACAGCGAGCCGTTTCCTACCGTTCAAGATCTGCGCGTCATGGAGCCAGGCGAAGCTCTCGTCTTTTTCCTTGGCGGATTCTCGTCCGATGCTCGGCATCCGTTCACTGGGGAAGGAGGGCCCTTCAAATGGATTGACCCTAGCAACCATTCATCAGGCGTGCAAGTCAATATTTCCCGTCAGAATGCGTTCTTCGATTTCGATCAAAAGCGATTGACTGTCCGACAGGTCAGCGTGCCTGGTATTTCTTATCCAATTTCAGTCAGCACGGATGAAGAGTTGCTTCAGATGTCCGTTGTGAACCCATCAAGCCCAAACACGCTCAGCGGCATCGTCAATGACATGCTGCCAATGTATATCGCTTTGGATACCGACGTGCCGTATGCCTTTTTCGATAGTCGCACATACGCGAGGCTGAAGCCTTCCGGTTATTACTTCAATCGCATGGTGTTTTTCAACACCCAAAGTCCTCCGTCTCTTAACGGCATTCCTCGTCCCTACAAGTCCGATACGCGATACGATTCTCCGGCTCCGAGTGGTCCAACCGGCACCGCTGAAGATCATCGATATCGCTATCTCAACGAAAAAACGTTCCAACTTCTGCATCCCGGCGCGGATGGCATGTATGGAGGCGATCCTGGTCTTGGACCGCTCCCAGTACTCTTTCGATTTCCGAGCGGAAAGTCCGATGTCGGAAATATAGAAGGCTACATTTCCTTCAAGTTTTGGGACGATGAAGTCTCCAACGACAACAAGGCTTCACGACAGGCTGACAACATTGCTAATTTCAGCGCTGGCGCACTCGGCGATGCTGCTATTGAATAGGGACCTTAGAGAGGTGGATCGGATGCGAGTTGTCGTCAATCGAAGAGTAGCAAATCGTCGTCGCTGGTGTGATGTGCAGATGCTGCGCCTTCGTGCTGGTTTCACGTTGATCGAGTTGCTGGTCGTCATGACGATCATCTCATCGTTGGTCTTGATCACCATGACGGCGCTTCGTGCGGCTCGCGCGGACGCCGAAGCGGCTAGGACTCGAACGACGATCAACAAGATTCACCAGGTCATTGCCGCTCAATGGCAAGACTATCTAACTCGCCCCATGCCTCTCCGCATTCCCAACCAAGCGTTCAATCGAGACGCCATGGGAAATCCGTTCCTATCAGCTCGTGAGATGGCACGTGTTCGTTTGATCTGCCTACGGGAATTGATGCGGATGGAATTCCCTGATTGTGCTGGAGATGTCTTGTCCCCTTTGCCAGTGATCACCATTGGTTTGAACGAGGATCTGAATGGGAACGCACAGACTGGTTATCCTACGCTCAATCGGGATATTGAATTCCCAGCCCCCCCCATGCTCACGGCGATTCAACGAAAGGTGGCGATTGTTCAAGCCAAGCTCAACGATCCCAATCAGACTCCGAATGCTGCCGTTCAAAATTGGTTTGATTTCAACGCGAACGCAGAGTTGCTCTATCTAATTGTGGAAAACTCATTTATCGATGGTTCGAGTGCGCTCGAGCTTTTTCATCGGTCCGAAATCGGTGATACCGATTCCGACGGGCTGAATGAGTTCATCGATGCTTGGGGGCGGCCTATTTGTTTCATTCGATGGCCAGCCGGATACAGCGGGATACAGAATGCTCGCGGCAGCATTTTTGATCTTCAGTCCGAATTCTCGATGAATGGAGAGCTTAGTCTCGATCCCTTTGATCCTCTCCTTGCCGACTGGGGCCATGATCCTCGGTTCTTTGTCAGTGGTAACAAGCCATTCAGACCAGGACCGGGGTTGTTTCCGCTCATCATTTCTGCCGGGCCTAAAACTTACAAGGGGTACCGCAGTGAGTTTGAGCAATTGAACCTTCCTGAACGGTCCTACTTTGGCATTCGATTCGAGCTGGATGGAGCCACCTGCCACGCTGATCCGCAGATTTTTTGGACCAACAGTAACCTCGGCCAGTATTTGCCAACTGGTCACAAAGTTTATCCGGCGGGCTATTACTATCCCGATCCGTACTTTCCGCGAGGCGATGGAGCATCGGTCTTGGAACGTCGGCAGGGGGCGATCATCAATCAACGTGAAGCTGCTGACAACATCACCAATTTCGATGATCTCGGAGGTTCGTTATGAGCCGGTTTGCGACGAACTACCGAAGGCAAGATGGATTAACGCTTGTCGAGTTGTTGATCGTGGTCAGCCTCCTTACCTTGCTCGCAGCCGTTGCTCTTCCAACTTTTAAGGCGGTCGTTACGGAGCGCAAAGCCAACCAGGCGGGGGTGGTCGTCAAAGCAGTCTTTGAGTCGGCTCGGGCTCAAGCTGTCGGTCGTCAGAGAGAAGTAGCAGTCATTCTCGAGCGCGCTCATCGCGTCGATAGTACTGACTTGAATGTTGAAACGGCTTTAGGTGACTGGAATCAGCTGGACTACGATCCGATCCTCTCGAATTCCGTTTATCGACTGTCCTATGCGGAAATTCTGCCGCCGTATAGAGGCGATCTTGAAGGTTCCGTTGTGCAACTTCAAAGCGATCCAACGTTTCTGAGTAACGCTGTGAATCAAGCGATCTTCGATCTAGCTCGCGATCCATCAGCGAGGTATTTTCTCAATCCGGGCGACATGATCGCTTTCGACGATCGAGCTGAACGCTATGAGATCCTTTCGGTAACCTTCGACAGTAACTTGCCAATTGCTTTTGTATCCTTTTGGAACGCCCCACGCATGTTCTGGGATACAGGTTCTACGGCTTATCTTGAAATGGGATCGCTGCCCGATCGCCCACGTGTCGAATTGGCTCGAAGAGAACCATTTACGGACAACAACGGGAGCGGGTACTGGGAAGCGGTAGAACCATTCACCGATCTCAATGGGAACCGTGTCTACGATTCGAATCCTCATCTTTATCGAGTCTATGCGAAACCTCGCCGTCTCTTTTCCAAGCCCATCCAGTTGCCAAAGGGAACGTGTATCGATTTGACATTGAGTGGAATCGGCAATTCCTTGGATAATCTCCCGAACCGCCGTGGATACGATTTCATGGCGATACCGCGCATGGAAGCCTATGCGAATACGGACTATCTTACTTTCGCCCCACCCTCCATTTATTTCGTGTTCTCGCCGCGAGGTTCGCTGTCTTCGGTTTACTTCGATGTGCCGCCGAACTTATCGAATTACATTGCAAATGATTACAGTTTGAATCGGGTCGTTCCGACGGACGATATCTATTTGTTCGTTGGTCGTTCGGATCAAGTCGCAAACATGTTGGCAGGACGTTGGGATGACCCAGCCAATGACCCAAACATTCTTTTGCCTCGAAACTCATCGGACCGCGACAGATTACTTTTCAATTTATTCGATTCATCCTGTAGTTGGATTAAGATCAGCTCCGAGAATGGGCAAATATCGATGGCACCAAACCATGGTGTTCACGACGATTCCGGAGCAGCGAATTACAAACAGCAATTGGCGGAGGCCAGGGAATTTGCCAACGTCGTTACGGACAGTTCTGCTCGTTGATGTTCAAGGTAAACGTCATGTTGTGCCTCTTTCAGACCGCTCCAAACCCGAACAATATTCCGAAGTCGATGAGCAGTTCAATCGTCAGGTCGCTTTCGAGGCGCCGAGGCGTCAGCCTCGTGGAAGTCATGTTCTCGGTGGTCATCGTGATGGTTGGTCTTCTAGGTGTCGCAGCGCTGATTCCAGTCGCCGGTCGACAGGCAACCGACAGCTACGTGATGACGGTTGCTGCGTCGGAAGGGCAGAATTGGTACCGAATGTTGCTGGCTCGAGGATTGCATGTTCCTCGCCCGAATCAACCTTGGCTACGTGCTGACGACCAAGTATCGGGTCGCTTTGAACAGATTAGCTCGACCGCTCAATTGGACACGTTTTTCCCGGTCGATGGATTCTGCATCGATCCTCTTTTCTGGAGCTATCAGGGGATCGACGTCAACGGCAATGTCGGAATTTGGAATCCGGGACAGACGTGTGCATTCCGTCGGTCCCTGTTTCCGTATTTTCATACCGACCAATCGCCGCTTAATCCACCGTTTCAAGCTGGAATGGCCGTGCCGAGTTGGGGGTTTCAGCCTCGTTTGCACCGAGTGACGTTTCCATCGGCATGGCCGACGGGACTTCAGCCAGCCCAGACCAAGGTTGTCGAAGCGCTTTTTAGGACTCTCAATGATCCTGTCTTGATCCGAGATGAAAAGGATCAATCTTTGAACGCTGTCCGAGGTTTCTTTTCGGATTCCACTGGCACGATCGCACAGTCCGTTGCTGCGGGAAATCTTTCATGGATCGCAACGCTGGTCCCCATGGAAATTGACGCGACTCAAAGACCATCATCGTACACGTTGAGTGTGGTGGTTTTTCATCGACGAGAAAGCACATTTAGTTTGCCTTCACCGAACTCCTTTTCGATGGATGAACTTCCGAAATCGGAACGGATTGCGCTGGTGACTGGACTAACGTTTCCGCCCGCCGCCGCCTCGATCGGAAACGCCAATCACGTGTTTTCGGGAGGAAATGGCTTTTCCGTGAATTTAGTCGGCTGGAAGTACGGAGAGCGTTTTGTTAAACCCGGTTCCTGGATAATGCTTTCGCGTCGCTTGACGAGTCCCGTTAGTTCGAACGTTCGGCATCTGCATCGATGGTATCGAGTCGCAACGGCGACGATGCCGGCTTCTCCGCCATCCGACTCTGATGTCGACTCCGTAACTTGGAGTGAGATCGACGGCAGTGAAGGAGACCGTATGATGCAGCGTGTCCATTTGATGGGCCCCGACTGGATCTTCCAAGCTCGGGATCAGGGACCAGCAATTTTTGAACCCACCGTTGCAACGATTGTTCCAGATGTCGTTTCTGTTTATGAGCGCATCATCGAAGTCAAATAAGGCTGGGAGATCTAGTTCGTGAAACGATACCCAACAACCCGCCTCGAACAGAGCGGTATGATTCTGCTGGTGGTCATGGGGATGCTGGCGGTCTTCAGTTTGTTAGCCGTCACTTTCGTCGTGTTTTCGGGCCAGTCGAAAACGGGTAGTATTGCCCTCGAGCGCCCGATTCAGCGAGGAATGCCGGGCGATCAACTGTCGAACATGGTGGTTCATCAATTGATCCGTGGCACTCAAGATACGTTGTCCGGATTCTACGCTCACTCTCTACTCGAGGATGTTTACGGTACGAATTCCATCGCCAGTCAATTCCGAACTCCTGTGGGTGGTGCATCGCTTGGCGTCATTCGGATGCGAGACACCAACACGTCTCGCAATCTTCCATTCGTTATCCTTCCACTCGATCCCACCATCGTCGGACTCCCTTCTGAAGATGATGCCTACAACGGTCGGTTGTTCACCTTTTTGGGAGGACCATTGGCAGGGAAAACCTTCCGGATTCTGCAGTACATCGGCAATCGTCCTGCTGCCGCTGACACATCAGATCAAACTGAAGGCAATAATTACCATCACTGCGTCGTGATTGATTTATCGGAAGTTCCGATCGGCTCGATGGAGTCAAATGGTACGCTTCGATCGGCGCACGATTATCTCAGTCGATGGGTGGGCAATCTCGCAAACGAGATTGCATTTTCTGCGACGAACTACGCAGACCCAAGCACTTATATTCCGTATCGTTTTTTGATTAACGACGCACCCTTTAATGGCGTTGGCTTTGGCCTGGAAGTCAGTGGAAACGAGATTGGAAACCTAGCCCAAGGAGTATGGCTCGATCCAAATGACCCGCTGTCAGGACCAAAAATTCCAGTGGGTTTATTGCATCACTATAACGGTGCGAGATTCCCTGACAACACGGTGGATCCCGTGACCAACACATGGCGACGCGGCGGGACGAATGAAGGCTTTGACGTTGCAGATTACCGCGATCGTTTTTTGGCAGCCCGATTTGCAAACGCGGTGATTCCTTCGTTCCATAGGCCAGAAGTGATCAACTTCATCGCCAATCTGTACGGCGATCCTGCATCGCTCAGCGTCGTTCAAGTTCGTCGCTTTCTCCAGATACTTCAGTTCTCCACAGCAAGACCGCTTGGCATGATCACGGGAGACCCACTTTCCAATCGCAACGTGCGTTTTGCAGGTAGGCCTCCGACTGGCAATCCCTTCCTACAACCCGTTCTCAATATCGATCTCAGCGACAACTCTGTCGATCCCATTGATGCAGCGAATCTGCAAGCATTTGTTGCTTGGCTGATCGACGGCCCATGGGATGTTGATAACGACGGTGATGGAATTCCCGATAGTGTGTGGGTCGACCCGAATTTGCCGCTGATTGTTGCTGCGGATGGAAAACTATTACGTGTTCTGGTAGCCCCTCTGATCGAAGACCTGGATGGTCGCTTGAATGTCAATGCGCACGGTGATTTCTTGCAAAGCGTTGCTGGCTATCAGGGAAGCGGACCGGTGGATGATCAGTTTGCGGACCACACCGCCATTCAGTATCTGTCGCAAGGCTTTGGATACGGACCAGCGGACATATCCTTCTTGGCAGCCATTACACCTGTCCGTTTCGCCAATATGTCACTTGGTCGATATGGTACGGATCAAGTTCCCGGAATTGCCGGTGATGACGTTGTTAGTCGGTATCGCGAACGCGGGCTGGCCAATCCCTTCCGTCATTTATCTTTCAATTCGACTCAAGCTTCTACGGGATTGCCTCTTGGAAGGCGTGGGCAGTTGGCCATCGGTATTGACCGTTTCGGAAATCCACTTTTGAGAAACGTCGAAATCGCTGGCAACTATATCTCGGAAACGATAGAGGATTCGTATGAAATGCCACAGCGTTCTCCTGCTCCAAGCGATTCACCGTACGAATTTGCTGAGCTGGAAGCAATTCTGCGAAGGTTTGACGCAGATGCAGCCATTCTTCCAAGCCGACTACGCGATCGCCTTGGACTCAACGTCAACGATACAATCCATCATCTATTGACCACGCGTAACTCGGAAATTCGATCGCCAGTTATTGGCGCACCGGTCATCGACACCAACACCAACACCCATCTCTCGCCGGGCAACTTCTTTGGATGGCTTCAACTTTTATATCAAGAGCGCTATCGATCGACGACAGAAGCGGCTCAGCTTCAGCAAGTAAATGCGAACATACTGCGAAATTTGTTCTTGCCAGTAGAGTTTCGTAAAGGACTGAAATTGAACATCAATCGTCCATTCGGCAATGGCCAAGACTCCGACAATGACGGACAGATCGATGATCCGCACGAGCTCTTTTACGTTGGCCAGCAGGAGGTTTATCCCGGCGATGCGAACTTCGATGGCGAGTATATCTTCGGTGCTGCCAGTACGACACCGCACTTGGCATCGCGGCAACTCCTCGCGCGGCAATTGTACTTGCTGGCCCAGCTGATCGTTCCAAGGAATTATGTCTTTCCCGGAACCGATCAGTATCCCAATGCGACGCAAACGGATCGGGATCGATTGCGAGCGCGAATACTCGCTCAATGGGCGGTGAACGTCGTCGATTTCCGCGATAGCGACGCAGCCATGACTCGTTTCGAGTTCGACATTTGGCCCTTTGGTCGCGAGTCTGTTGGTGGCGACCCCGTGAAAGAAGTTGGTTGGAATCCGTATTGGCCGAACCCTGCGAACTCCAATGACCCCAGTATGCTACAAGGGAACGTTGTCTGGGGAATGGAATTCCCAGAACTCGCTCTAACGGAGTCCCTGGCGTTTCATGACAAACGGATGAAGGACACTCAAGATGATCCTTCTGGGCTGGACACCAATTCCATGCCAACACCCGATAATCATATGGACCAGTATCGATTGCCTCAAGGCTCGGCCTTCCTTGAGATATTCAATTTGCGTACGACGGCTACCTCAGACAACCAATACACTCCAGCGGCACCTCCGACCCTCTATACCCAAGATGGCTCATCGAATGTGCTTCTCGATCTTTCAAGAATGAGCCCGGCGGGAGGAGCTTTTGGAATGCAGCCAGTTTGGCGCGTTGGCATCAGCAATTACCGACCTCCATCGCAAACGGCACAATATCAATCGGTAACCTTCGGGTTGGAAGCAGCCACGGGACTTCATTTTGATCTAGCTGACTATACTTTCTCCGATCCGAACCAAGAATTGATCTTCGATCGGATGGTTTGGTTCAACGGTATCGCGCCAGCGGGAGTAGTGCCCAATTTACGGGGCGGTGCGGCAGAGGTAACGCATCGTGTTTTCCGCTACCGTTCTGGTTCTCAATTGCTTGCAGGCGGGTCCTATTGCGTCATTGGTCCGCGTCAGCAAACATTTGTTGGCTCCAACAATTTGCCGACGCCACCCGTGAACCATCAACCGAGTGCACAGTACATCGAGATTCAAGCGAACCAGGTGGACGTCTACAAGCTCGATGGTACTGTCGCTACTTCGTTAAGTGGTGCTGCCAGCATCAAGACACCCATTGGGATGATCGTTGCAGCCGACCCGCCCGACGCTTCTTGGAACGTCAATTTTCCACTTGGAGTGGGCTTCAATATTTCAGAACCGATTCCGCAGAGCAGCGAATACTATTCACCGCGTCCAACTAGCCGATTGAATTCAACCGATAACGGCAATCCAACATATCCTCAGTATCCCGGTTTCGCCGACATGCCTCCTGATTCATGGAAGGATTTTGGATCGAATCCGACTGCACGAACACTTCCGGACGAGCCCTTTGACATGACGAATCCGATCCTGGTCTCGTCTGGAATCGTTTCGCCGACGGATGGGAGCGGTGAAGGGACAGCAACGGAGTTCGTAGCCGCCTATCTACAGCGGCTTGCTGATCCGGAGTTTCCGTATGACCCGGTCTACAATCCCTACATTACCATCGACTGGATTCCCATAGATCTGACCGTTTTCAACGGCGAAGACAACGATACCGCTCCAGGGACGATTCAGTTCGCATCTCGTTACAAGGACGGAAGGCAAATGGATGCTGCCAATGCCATGGAAAATACCATGACCGCAGGCATGACCTTCCTCACCTATTCGACTGCCGATTTGAACACCACTCCAGCGTACAGTGGTGCTTATGATGCTCGCGGAGATGCACCGTACTTCAATTACCTGATCGGCGGTTACACCCATGGCTCATTGACGAATCCTTCGAGTATGTCGCTGGGCTATTTGAACGAAGGCCGCTTGGATCCCGCAGCGACCGACATCACGGACACGTCATTTTTTGACGCTTACGGACCAGCGAGTCCGTCCGCTTGGCTCGCGGTGCATGGCGCACCTCAAGCGACCGTTCAATCGCAGTTTTGGTTCAATCGTCCCTTTGCATCCCCAGCAGAATTGATGCTGGTTCCTTTCGCCGCTCGTGGCCAACTGAACCAATTGACGCACGTCGTTCGGGCTGACGGGATTTATCAGACTGCCGGTGCCAGCGCCAGTCCTTTTGGAACGAGCTTTGATTTCTTCGGTCGCACACCGATGAAGACGCTACCCGATGGCGATCAGTTTTGGCAAAAGGGGCAGGGCCCTGTCTCAGAGTCGGACCTGTCTCTGCTATTGGAATTGGTGGAAACACCCCAAGGTTACGTCGATGCTGGGAAAGTCATTCCGCCAAGATTGCTAACCAACGTCGACGTGTCGATGCCGAACATCCAACCATCCATCGTCGGCAATCCCTACTTTTTCATGAGCGCATATTTGGCTCCCAATAATGAAGTATCGTCCTACGTGAACAGCGGTAAGCTTAACCTCAATACCGTTTACGATCGTCGAGTCTGGGAAGGAGTTGAGTGGAATTACTTTCGTGGTACGGACCGAGCAACTCCTGCAGGGCAAAGCAACTGGAACGCCATTAGTAATGCGCGCCGAGGCTACACTCCATCCAGTGCGAATGCATTTTTTGC
>JBBIUE010000052.1:12368-38510 GCA_037440405.1 Pirellula sp.
TCGTCGCCGCTTGCTTCCAACATGAATGCGCAATATCCAACCCAGTTTGCAGGGGCGTTTCGAAGCGGTTTTCAAACGAATATCGCTCCCGAACTTCCTAGTCCTGTGTCATCACCGAACCACGGTTTAGAGGGTTTGCGAGGTAGCCGTAGTGATTCCACGACGATGTTCCGCCAAAATCCATTGATCCCTGGTCAGCCACTATTCACTGGTTCTGTTGCCAATCAGCGAACGTACCGAGGTGGAGCAACTACTCAACCTCAGATTCTTGGGAAGTATCAACAATCCGATCGCCAAACCTACATGGCCCTGCAGCGCATGATGAGATTACCAAACTTGGTTTCGCAGCAGTCCAACGTTTACGCTGCTTGGCTCACCATCGGTTTCTTTGAGTTCGATCCTGTCAATGGACTTGGGCCTGAATACGTCGGTTCCAGTGGCGAAATCAAGCGGCACAAGGCGTTTTACATCATCGATCGTTCTGTACCTGTCGGATTCCGTATCGGTGAGGATATCAACGTAGAGAATACCATCATGTTGCGCCGATTCATTAAGTAGTTGTAATCGTGTCAATGTTCACCAATTCTGCTGCGATCTATTTTGGATTCACCTTGGCCACGTTACTCTCTTTCGACGATGGGGCAAAAGGAGAAACAAAATCGGAAGTGAAGCCGGCGTTCGAGTTCCGCACCGTGGAGTACTTCCATCGATATAGCAAGGATCAGTTGCACGAATTCACACCGCAAGGACAAGAAGACCTAGAAAACTGGGACGACATGATTACCTTGAATCGTCCCGATTTCATAACCGATGAGGAAAAGCTCGCAGGGTGGGCGAACACCGTTCTTGCCAATTACCGTTCCGCCAAAGGCAGTATCCTTCGTACTCACTCGATACCAAAAACCGCTGAGAAGCCGGCGGAGCACTTTATCGCCGTTGTTTTCGTTCGCGACAATTTCGCTGAATGCGCTTTCGCTCGCTTCAAGATGCAGGACGGAAAGGGAATCAACATTGTCTACTCGCATCGAATTCGGAGCGAGAATTTAGTCGACGATTTGAGTTCTTGGATCAAGGAGCATGGAGCCGAGATTGAGAAGGCAATTTTGGGCTGGGACTCCGTGCCTGAGCCTGTACCATCCGAAAAACGGTGACGGTTTCTGCTGATTAAACCCGACGAATAACCCTTTTCACTAGGCAACAGGGAATTGTCAGCGACAAGTTGAGTAGTGATCGTGGCGGATTTCGAATAGACTATTGCAGACAGTGGAAACCGGTGAGCTGACGGGATGGACCAATGGGCAGATGTTCAGTCACCTCGATCAACGATATTGCTTTCTGTTCTGCAGAGGTCAACTCTTTCAAGGACGCCTTGATGCGTGAGTAATCACGCCAAGTCGACGAAGTGTTGATTCATGCGATGATCCGATAGCCGAGCCACTAAAGCGATGATCCCCTTCATTCGTCGATCCACTTTCCAGCAACGGGAATTCTTTGACCGAAAAGTCAATGAGCTCGCCGAGGGGCGCATCTCGAAGCCGATACCATTCGATTGGTGATGACGGTGTAGCATTGTTAAATCGAGGGCCAATAGTTTAGCGCGATGACGACTGAAACGGTAAAAACAGAAGTTGGCAGTTACTTCATTTCAAACTATCCGCCCTACTCTCAGTGGAAACGAGAGTTCTTGCCTGAAGTGGAAGCAGCATTGGCGAAGCCGCCTACGTTAGGCGTGCCCCTCGGACTTTATCTTCACATTCCTTTCTGCAGAAAACGATGCAAGTTCTGCTATTTCAAGGTCTTCACGCAGGTCAATGCAGAGGAAATCGAACGATATGTGTCAGCGTTAAATCGAGAAATTGAATTGGTGAGCCGACTGCCATTCATGGGAGGACGTCCGTTTCGTTTCGTTTATTTCGGCGGCGGGACACCAAGCTTTTTATCGGCCAGGCAATTGACTTCGCTCGTCGATCGATTGCGAGCCAGTATTTCCTGGGACCAGGCAGAAGAGGTCACTTTCGAATGCGAACCCGGGACATTGAGTGAGTCTAAGATCCAAACTCTTCGAGAACTCGGCGTAACACGTCTTAGTCTTGGAGTCGAGAATTTCAGCGACCAAGTCCTTGAAGAAAATGGTCGGGCCCACCTTTCGAAAGAGATATTCCGAGCTTGGGATTGGATTCGGGCCGCTAACTTTCCGAATGTCAACATCGATCTAATCGCTGGCATGGTCGGAGAGACCTGGGAGAATTGGAAAGAGAATGTGCGCAAAACACTCGAGCTGGCACCGGAAAGCATTACGATCTATCAGATGGAACTCCCGTTCAACACCGTGTTTTCGAAAGACCTATTGACGGGTGCATCGCACGAGTCGCCGGTTGCCGACTGGCCGACCAAACGAGCTTGGGTGAAGTATGCTTTCGAACAGTTTATCGACTCGGGCTATTCGATTAGCAGTGGCTACACGGTCATTCGCAATACCGGCAAAGTCAGCTTCAGCTACCGCGACAACTTGTGGGATGGTGCCGACTTGCTCGCGACGGGAATCGCCAGTTTTGGACATGCGAACGGAGTCCATTACCAGAATCTCCCGGAATGGAATGACTACTTGAAGGCATTGCTGGACGAGAGCCGCCTGCCGCTCGGCCGAGCCTTGCGCCCAACACCAAAGCAATTGCTGATTCGCGAATTAATCCTAAAGCTAAAAAAGGGATATCTAGTTCTTTCCGAGTTTCGAAGAAAACACGGCGTCGATGTCGTTGAAGAATGGAATAGTGTGTGGCGAGAGTATCAATCTCTTGGGTTTTTGACGATCAGCCAAGACCGAATCGAACTGACCATGGAGGGCCTTTTGCGTGTCGATGGCCTGCTTCCCGCGTTCTTCGAACCCCAGTTTCAAGGGGTTCGCTATACCTAAGTCAGTTAATTCTTCCGGTTAATCGCAGTTATCGACCAGAGAGTGTAGATGTCCGCCTCTCGAGGAAAAGTTGTTCCATGTCGGAAATCGCCGAAAAGATGTTGATACGGGTTGGTCACAGTCCCGATGCTGATGACGCTTTCATGTTTTACGCATTGGCCAATGACTGTCTCAGCACCGGTCGCTATGAATTCGTTCACGAATTGGTTGACATTGAAACGCTAAATCAACGAGCTTTTCAAGGTGAATTGGAACTGACGGCGATCAGTATCCACGCCTATGCCTATCTTCGCGATCGATACGCGCTGTGTTCATGCGGCGCCAGCATGGGTGACAATTACGGTCCGATTGTGGTTGCGAAGCAATCGATTTCGGTTAGCGAATTAGCAGGTCGATCAATCGCCGTTCCCGGTTTACTAACTTCCGCCTACCTTGCGTGTCGTCTATGGCAGCCGGATTTCTTTCCAGTCGTTGTTCCCTTTGATCAAATACTCGATGTCGTTGATCGAGGAGAATATCAGGGAAAGCCAGTCGATGCAGGTTTGGTTATTCACGAAGGTCAGCTAACCTACGGCCATCAGAACTTGAAACTCGTTGTGGACTTGGGGCAGTGGTGGATGCAGGAAACTCAACTCCCACTTCCCCTCGGTGCCAACGCAATTCGCAAGGACTTGGGACCGGAAGTCATGCGAGATGTGAATCGCTTTCTGTTCGAGAGTATTCGTTATGGACTCAAGAATCGTCATTCAGCTCTCGATTATGCAATGAGCTACGGTCGAGGATTGGAACGTGATAAGGCAGATCGCTTCGTAGGCATGTACGTTAACGACTGGACTTTGGACTTCGGACCTCGGGGATGTCGGGCGATCGAGGTCTTTCTTCAGAGAGGTTTTGAAGCAGGCGTGATCAAGAATCAAGTAACGCCTGAATTCGTTGAGTTAGCAGCGGCAGAGTCCTGAAGTCACGAGGAGCTTTCCTCGCGATCGTCAAGTTGCTCGAGATTTCTGGTTCAATTGCACGTGTCTCATTCTCAACTAGCTCTGTTGCATGCAGCAGGAGAACATTTAACATTTCGAAACGTAGGAGAGGGACGAAGCTTCTATCTCGCTCTTGCAGGGGACGAAGTGAGGCGGAACTTGGATTTCCTCACCACGCCTATTCGGCATTTGTGGCTGGCGGCATTTCGTCTTTCTCATTTCGCTTCTGGGAACTCGCCAATTGACCGCGATATCGAATTGCTAGACGAAACGCGACCGCAGACGCGAGAATTCCTTGAGCTAAATTCTGGGCAATTCTCGCTGCACGACTTACCACTTGCCCCGGAGCGCCCGCCGACGGTTGAACTTGCTTGCCTTGATCCAGCCGTCCATCGTGAACTTGAGTTCGGCTGGAGTTCGAAGCCGATGAAACTTGGTCCGGTGCAATTTTACTTAGTGTTGAGCGCGCAATGGACGACTCAAACGTCGGGTCCAAGTCGGTCGCAAGCTCAAAGAATTGAAATGCTTCGGAGTTCGCCGAAACGGTGTCCGGCTCATAATCATCCTCGCGGGATTCTTTTGCTTCGACAAAGAATTGGATGCTCTCAGATGGTTCCGTGTTGGCCGCAAGAACGGTGAAATCCTGCAAATGCATCATGAGTGACTCGGATTCCCAGTTTTGCGCCAAAAACAAATCCTGCGAGCTGAACACAGCCATTTCGATCGACTTATCACCAAGACCAAATTCGGTAGTTGCTAGACCCGAATTGGACTCACCAGTTAACTCTCGTTCATACTCCACGGAACCATCACCTGCCATGGGAACTCCCGTCGGGAACGCACTCGCACTGTCTCGACGAGGATACTTTTGGCAATCCGAATCGTGCTTCTGCTTGTCCGTACCACTTTCAATGGTGGAATCAAGCGGCCTGGTCGGTTCGGGTGTAACGGCATCCATTGGGGCCACGACAGCAACCCCACTTTCTAGCTCCGTTACTCGGCTTGGGTGTGGACCGTATTCGATGCCCGGAATAACCAACGGTGTTACGACATCACGGCTACTGTCACTGACCGAATTCTCGGAGGCAGCATCTCTAACCGAAGTTGATTGTGTATCCTGTGCGAGAGTATCTAGGGATTCGTTTGTGAATTCGGGAACGACATCGCGCGATGAAACACTTTGACTGATATCGAAGATGGGGAGAGACTCGTTATCCACTGGAGGATTCGACTCGGACAACGCATCTACTTCGACTTGATCGAGCAATGGATGTAGAGAACTCTGTTGCGACGATTCAGCCAAGGTCTCCACCAATGCTTCGTCAGGTAAGTCAACTGGTCCAAAGATGACAAACTCGATCGGGAGAGCCGCATCACTCCCAGATACTTCGAGTATCCACTCATCCTGAATGGACTCAGCGGACTCAGCAGGTTGGGATGCAACGACCCAATGGTCTAAGTAATCCAGAACTTCCTCAACCGACGAATCGGACGGAAAGGTTTCAAGGTTGGAATCGTCCGACTCCCAATCCATGCTTTCAGGCGATTCTCCGCCAATGAATCCGTCCATGGTCGGTAGAGTGAACACCGAAGCGATAACTTCATCATTGAGAGCATCGACAGACAAATCGACCCATTCGTTCAGAGAGAACTCCCCCGGTGACGAAGCATCGGCATCCGATTGATTTTCTGGAGTAATTTCCGACAGGCAGTTCAGATCAATAGCTAGGCAGAACCTCGTACTGAGAGTTTCCAGCAATAACTTGCGATACCGACGATTGCGAGTGACTCGCGTTTGTAAGCTGAGCTGAGATCGGAGTGTACGTCGGTTCATAGAGTCCCTCCCTGGCCTTCAGTACCAATCGCATCGATCTCGTCAGCCAATGCAAGAGGCTGAGTGGAGTCAGTGAGCGTGGTATCGCTTGTCGCCAAGCCATCCAGACGAATAAGCGCCGTTTCAATGGACCGTAGCATCTGCTTACAAGGATCAGAAACAACTTTGCCGCTGACGGATTCGATTGCTTGCAAGTAGCAAGATCTGGCTGTTTCTCGATTACCGCATTTTTCAAACAGCATACCGCGATTCAACCGCACACCGCAAAGGAACTCAGCAACATTGGTCAGGTCGCTCAATTCGCGATGAGTATGTACTAGCAAGGATTCGGCGAACGTGAACCTCAGATCAGCATCATCCCATCGGTTCAGTTTGGCGTACAATCGACCGAGATTATTCGAAGCAGCGGCTAACTCTACCTGCAATCGCACGTGAGTCGGAAATTGCTCTCGAGCCGCTGTGAGCTTCTGAAGAACTTCCTGGTAAGCTTGTTCCGCCTCGTGATGTCTACCCATCTTGGCAAGAGTTCCTGCCAAATTGCTTTGCGTCACTGCGATATCGGTCAGCGAATTAGCCGATCGGGCCGATCTCAAACCAGCTTTATCGTGAAGTTCTAAAGCCGTCTGCAGCAATCGTTGCGATCTTTCTGGGTCCGATTCCAAAGTCCACGCGGCTTGATTGTTCAAGCATATTGCCATCGTCAATTGTAGTTCGCGATCCGATTCGAGTTCCGGTCGCTGCAAGATTCGCACAGCGTCCTGGAGAAGGCCGTGGGCACGGTTTCTTTGACCTAAACGAGCATAGAAGACACCGGCATCCGTTCGGGATCGCGCCAATTCCATGGCGACCTTTGATGAGCCGTGCGATAAATTCCCTGCGTCGGAGAACATATTCAAAGCTTGGTCGAATCGAATTGCAGCAGCTTCCCTCTCGCCTAGCTTGCCGTGCAAAACAGCGAGGCTGCGCAAGCAACTGGCCATTTGCAGTCTATGTTCGATACTGATGAATTTACCACGCCCCTCCTTCGATTCGAACTTTTCCATGGCTTGACGATAGTTATCGATCGCGGCGCTGAGCTGCCCCATTCGCTCTTGAGTCATTCCCAGGCGATAGAAAGCGAGCCCCGCATCCCAAGCCAGATTCGGGTCCCCCTGTGCGAACTCGATGAACTGCGTGTAATAGGCGACGGTTTCCCTCAGCACATCGAGCCGCACGTTATCAGCTTCCGGTATTCCCTCAAGCCTCTCAGCGAATTGCGTTCCGAATCGATCAAGAACAGTCTGAGCCGTCCTCGAAAGCTGCTCCGCACGCTTTTTCTGGTGAGAGATGCTGTAGGCGCTGATCACGGCCGCAATGGTAGTCACGATTAAGACAAGTAGAGCAACAGCCACAA
Source organism: Pirellula sp. (assembly GCA_037440405.1). Classification (GTDB taxonomy): domain Bacteria; phylum Planctomycetota; class Planctomycetia; order Pirellulales; family Pirellulaceae; genus JANMGV01. The sequence goes on from JBBIUE010000052.1 coordinate 19,487, forward strand.
GCTTCTTGCTCCTCATCATCCACTTGGCGGAACGATCGAGGATCGACGGTCGCCGAGCAACAATGGACTCCCCTTTCAAAAATCGATGAAGATCATCGGCTAAGTCAGCAGCCGTCTCATATCGATCATCTTTCGACGAAGCCATCGCTCTGAGAACAATGGTCTCCAAGTCGTAGGGAACTGCTGGGTTGATCTGGCGCAATGGTTTGGGAGTCGATGTTTGAATCGCTTGCAACAACGCTAGTCGATCGGATAAGTCGAAAGCTGGCTGTAAGGTTAGCATCTCATACAAAGTGGCTCCAAGCGAATAAACGTCCGTCCGAGCGTCCAAGAGATGCGTTTTCCCTCCAGCCTGTTCTGGGCTCATGTAACGCAGCGTTCCAACCAGATCGCCGTCGAGAGTAACGCTATTGTCTAGCTGCATGCGAGCCAGACCAAAATCAGCAACCCAAATCGTTCCTTGGGAATCGATCAAAAGGTTGGATGGTTTGATGTCGCGATGAACCACACCCCGTAAGTGGGCAAAATGCAACGCGCCGGCTACTTTCGTCACTTTCTCAACGCAGTTGCGAATGTAGTTTCGACTACGAAGCGTCAACTTGGTTTGGTCGATATTGCGAAGGGTCGAGCGACCTCGCGTTTTCCCATTCGTTTGGATGGAGGCATCGTTTGGTGCAGCTTCATCGAAATGAACGCCTGATTTCATTTCTTCCAAAACAGATTCCAGCGAGCGGCCCTCAATGTACTGCATGCTGTAGTAATGGATGCCGCGTTCGCAGCCTACCGAGTAAACAGGGACGATGTGAGGATGATGCAGGCACGCAGCCGCTTGGGCCTCGATCCGAAATCGCTTAATTTGATTTGCGTCCAGCATTGCAGCAAGTGGAAGCACCTTTAGTGCCACGTCACGCTGTAAGGATAGCTGAGTCGCGTGATAGACGACTCCCATGCCTCCCCGACCGAGTTCGCTTATGATCCGAAAGTCGCCCAAAATGGAACCAGCAACTATCGAATCATTCTGGCTGGGTTCCGGCTGAGATGGCTTCGCCCTCGGAGACAAATTTTGCAGGCGGTCGATTTCGGCAGTGAATCTTTCGACCAGCTCGCCGAGCTCAGGATACTCCTCGATGAATGCATCGATACGAATTTTGGACCCGCGCTCAGTTGCCTCTGCATAACTTTCAAGGAATTCGGCGAGTCGTTCTTGGAGCGAATCCGACAAATCATTCAATGACAAAGAAGGACTCTCACTCTTCATGGACGCCTTTCAGTGGATTTTTGAGAAGCATTTCGAAGTTGTTCGATGGCTCGGAGCCAGATCATTCGTACGGCACCGCTCGATTTGCCGATTCGCTCGCCGATTGACTTGAATGGCAAGGCATCGACGTGCCGCATTAATACGACATCACGTGATTCCGGAGCAAGCTGGCTGATCCAGGTCGCCAATTGCATCATCTCTTCGCGCGCGATGGCCTCAGACTTTGGTCCCTGTCGAGGATCGACGAGAATTCGGTCCAGTTGACGTTCGGAATCGAGGCAACGCTCTCGCGTGGATAATTCAATCTCACGACGAAGGTCACGTTTCGCCGTCGTAACATGCTGCTCGATCGCTCGATGGACGTTGTTGAAAAGGATCTGCCGCAACCAAGCACTGAACTCCGATGGACTGGCTCCGCGAAACTGATCGAAATCGCGGTGCGCTTCAATTAACGTTTCTTGCACGATATCAGAGGCACCGATGCGGCGCCGAAGCCGACTATTCAATTGCGAACTAGTGAGGTAACGCAAATAGTTGATGTAGGCACTCAACAACCATCCCAACGCGTCACGGCTCCCACTCTGAGCTTGGCGAAGCCACTCTTGATATGCGCTCGACGATACATCACTCATGTGCGAACTCTCGACTCCAAAACCATTGGAGTTGGATATCCTAAAGCTCCTGCAAGCCCATCGCGTAGCAGATTCAATCGTCCGCGTAGAAGTCGGCTTCAACTGCCGACCGTCCACGACACTCCGTTTAGACGAATAGCATACCAATCCGTTTCGATAATTGCTCGTAGTTTGAAGCAAAATCTGGAGAAATGCGATACAACTCTCGTTTGGCCACTTTCATGTCCTCTGCAATCTGCGGCCAGCGACAATGATCGCAAAGAATAATGCTATCGCATCGCACGCTCTAATCGCATCTCAACCGAACAGTCGTTAGGCAGATTCGAAACATGAATGTCACGCACGATCTTTGAGAATCGAACCAATTTGCTTGCGATATTTGGTGCGAACCTCCTGGCATTCCCTCCATAAAGCGAAAGCTCAATTTCGCGGTCCTGAACTCCATTCAGCAATTTTTTCGAGCTCATACTCGTTGGCTGTCTGGTTGCGGAGGAAGTTTGGCAAGGTTCATTTCAACCTCAAACGCAGATAGTTGTTCCATCACTGCATCGAATCCCTCTCCGTGGGGACTAATCAAGGTGATCGGCTTTCTCAAATAAGGGTGGACAAAGTGCAATTCTCGAGCAACCAGCAGCATGCGATCGACCGCGAAATGAGCAGCAAACAAATCATTGTGCCGATGGTCGCCGTGCCGCTTGTCACCAATGATGGGATGTGAAATATGTTTCAAGTGGCGTCGTATTTGATGCCAGCGACCAGTTTCGGGCTCCGCCTCCATCAGCGCATAGCGACAGGTCGCAAACGATTGGTGAGCCCATGGTAACTCGAACCAGCGAAGCGTCCTATATCGAGTCATCGCATGTTGGACTGGGTGATGTTCAAGAATGTAGTCTGCCTCACCCTCTCCAAACCGCTCTCGAAGCGGCAGGTCAACCTTTCCTGCCGGATAAAGAAATCCTCGCACGATTGCTCGATAGACCTTTCGAACTCTCCTGCCAGCGATCAATTCACCCAAGCGAGCCGCAGCCTCGGACGTCAAACCGAAGACGATCACGCCCGAAGTTGGGCGATCCAGTCGATGGACCGGGTACAGGAACTTGCCGATCTGGTCGCGACACATCTGCAGGAGAACCGGTTCTTCTCGCGGTGTCTGCTTGGCTCGGTGGACGAGCAATCCGGGGGGCTTGTTGACCGCGACATAGTGCTCATCTAAGTAAAGGATGGGAAGCTGCCCCTCAAAGGGTGCGGATCTCTCGATTTGTTCGAAATCGTGCATGATCACCATCGATTGTTCGTCGTCATCGACGGTGGCGCCGAGGTTTTGTACGAGGTGCTGCTGTGGGGGTAAACCACAATCCAAAACCAAACGCGACGCCCGCAACGCAGAGCGCCCAAACAGGTACCGATTTGGTCGCCACGTCGGATTTGGGAAGTACCGATTGCCCCGAGTCTGGCTGCCAAGCGTCGGATAGCCGCAATTCGTCGGTACCGGCCATGATGAGCGCCAAGCCTACGATGAGACTGGCCCAAATCAGCACCAATCCCAACAGCTTTCGCCCGTTCCCCTGCATTGGGTTGTTCATATCGGCCTTCCTCCTGAATCGTCGATCAAGTTCGCAGAATCCATCCATATCAAAACAATCAGCCGCTCGCGAGTCCTTCTTCGTTGGATTCGGTCCTTTCGACTCTCAATTCTGCGCGACGAGAAGGGACGGCAGTACCGGGCACGACGCGCGGACCGTCCAAGGTCGATTCGACAATGCGTTTCAGATCTGCGGCATCAACCACTTCGACTTCGATCAATCGTTGAGCAACCGCTTCCAAGGCGGAGCGACGTTCGCTCAGGATGATACGAGTCTTCGAAATCGCTTCATCGAGAATGCGTTTGACTTCCTGATCGATTTCGCGGGCAGTGTTTTCCGAGTAGTCGCGGCCAAAGCTATCTCCCGCTGCATGAGCGAGGAACGCGGAGCGATTACTTTCGCGAAAATTGACTCTTCCTAAGCGACTCATGCCGTAGCTCATCACCATGGCACGTGAGATCGCCGTCGCTCGCTCCAAGTCATTTTGAGCTCCCGTGCTGATGTCGCGAAAGACAATCTCTTCCGTTAACGTGCCTGCCAGGAGCACCTGGATTTGCGCCTCCAACTCCGCTTGCGTCATCAAATAGCGGTCATCATCAGGGCGCTGCATGGTATAGCCCAAAGCCGCAACGCCGCGTGGAATGATGGACACCTTATGCACAGGATCGGCATCGGGCAAGCTGAACGCGACCAGGGCATGACCGGCCTCATGATAGGCCACCCGGAGTTTCTCGTCGTCGTTCATGATCCGCTTCTTCTTCTCCAGTCCAGCCGTCACGCGCTCAACGCCATCGTTGAATTCGTCTTGCCCTACCACGGACTTGCCTTTGCGAGCCGCCAGCAAGGCGGCTTCATTGACGAGATTCGCCAAATCTGCTCCAACAAAGCCAGGAGTGATCGACGCTATCTGTTTCAAATCCACATCCGCACCCAATCGAACATGTTTCACGTGGACTTTGAGAATATCTTCGCGACCCTGCTTGTCGGGACGATCGACGAGCACATTTCTGTCGAATCGGCCTGGTCGCAGTAAGGCAGAATCGAGAGTCTCCGGACGATTGGTGGCAGCAATCACGATCACTCCAGCATTGGCATCGAAACCATCCATCTCGACCAGCAGCGCATTCAACGTTTGCTCGCGTTCATCGTGCGACCCAACAACGTTTCCAGCTCGGCTCTTTCCCAAAGCGTCCAATTCGTCGATGAAGATAATGCATGGCGATTTGGCTGTCGCTTGTTGGAACATGTCGCGGACTCGAGCAGCTCCGACGCCGACAAACATCTCGACGAAGTCGCTACCAGATAGAGAGAAAAACGGAACGCCAGCTTCGCCGGCGATGGCCTTGGCCAACAAGGTCTTCCCTGTTCCGGGCGGTCCGACCAAGAGAACGCCGCGAGGTATGCGCCCCCCGAGTCGCTGGTACTTGTCCGGGAACTTCAAGAAATCGACAACTTCGCGAACCTCTTCCACCGCCTCGTCGATCCCAGCAACATCGTCAAATGTGATGCCTATATCCTCTTGAGCGTAAAGCCGTCCTCGGCTGCGGCCAAAAGACATCGGCGATCCGACACCACCGATACGGCGCAACACGAAGAGAACAATGGCCAGAACGATGACAAAGGGTAAAATGACAGGCAGATATTGTTCGATGAAACCCGGGCCTTCAGCAAAGTTCCAATCGACCTTGGAGCGATTCAAAGCTTCCTCGAGCTTTTTCGCACTTTCCTCGCTGCTGGGTCGTGGGGTACGAAAACTGACTTCACTCCTAAGGGCTATCTCCCGTCCATCGCTATCCAGTTGCCGGCGCATTACTTTGCCGCTCACGTAGTCCCTGTGAACGATCACCGACCGAATGTTGCTGATCTCGTCACGCCGAGTTCCCTCGATGTCGGCTGCAATTACGATGGTCCCCGTCTTTCCTTCCCGCAGCAGAAAATTGCGACGGGCAACGTACTCGGTCTCATCAAGCAACTGCAGTAAGTCCGGATACGATATCGAGAAGGTAGCTGAATTCACTAGAAAGCTGCCGACGAGAAACAACAGCGTGCTGCCAATGAAGAGATACCAGAGCCAGTTTCCCTTCGACTTGTCGTCACTACTACGTTTTTCTTTGTCGTTGGAGTCTGCCATGCAGTGCTACCTCGATTGCTTTAAGATGAATGCGCCATGAGTGGATTTTCTGTCACGACCAATTCTTTTGTTCGGTAACGATCGTGCGTAATGCTGACGTCTCCGACCGCTGACCTGTTACGGATTTTCGCGAAATCCGATACTGGCGCGCTACAGTTCACTTCGGCGTCTGCAGTTCCTACGGATTTATTATCCCATCTAGGCCAATTCTGCACAGTCGATTGCTGTTGAGGAATCCGAGCTTTGCCCCTACAATCGAGGCATCTTTGCAAGCTTTGTAAGGATTAGAGCGATCTTCACGTCGACCTTCACAGCTCCGAATAGCCTGACATTCCGAGAAAATCCAATTTGTATTGTCCGTTGTGGTGCTTCCCTCATTGAGTCGGCGTGAATGCTTCAGTATGGAAATCGATAAGCCACGCCGCGTCGTTGTACTGGGGTCCACTGGGAGCATCGGCAAGGCGGTCTTGGATGTCATTCAAACCGTGCCCGGTTTCGAGTTGTTTGGCATCACGGCGTATTCCGATCGTGCCACGTTGGGTCAACAGGTGGAAGCTTTCTCACCGCGATATGCAGTGCTTGCGGGGATGTCGGAAGAGGTTGCGCCCGCTAACTTTTCCCACAGCAAGCGAACCCATATTCGGTTTGGCGAGTCATCGCTGGTTGAATTGGCATCGCACCCAGAAGTCGATATCGTCGTTGCGGCCATTGTCGGAAGCGCAGGCTTGCCTGCATGCTTGGCGGCGACCGAGCATGGCAAACGACTCGCCCTCGCTAACAAGGAAGCTCTCGTTGTTGCTGGAGAGAATCTGATCGATTCGGCCCAAAAGAATGGCGCCGAAATCGTTCCGATCGACAGTGAACACTGCGCTATCTTTCAAGCTTTGCGAGCGGGAAATACCAATGAAGCTGAACGTCTCATCCTTACTGCGAGTGGCGGCCCTCTCCGTGATTGGCCGATCGACCGACTATCCAACGCCTCCGTCCAAGACACGCTGTCTCATCCGACCTGGAACATGGGCAAGAAAATCACCGTCGACTCCGCGACGATGATGAACAAGGCTCTTGAGGTGATCGAAGCAAGATGGCTTTTTGATCTTCCTTCCGATCGCATCTCCGTAGTGATTCATCCTCAGTCCATCATTCACTCGATGGTAGAATTTGTCGACGGCTCGGTCGTCGCGCAACTGGGACCTCCAGATATGCGATTGCCCATCCAATACGCTTTAACCTATCCAAACCGATGTCAGGGACCTGCCAGGCGTATGGATTGGACCCAGGCGACGAAACTTGAATGGTTTCCCGTGGACTTCGATCGGTACCCATGCCTAAACTTGGGATATGAAGTGATGCAGAAAGCTGGTTCGACGGGTGCGGTCTTGAACGCCGCCAACGAGATCGCTGTTGAGCGTTATTTGAGTCAACAATGTCGATTCACGGACATCTTCGCTATTTGCCGAAGTGTCCTGGATCATCACAACTTTGAATCGTCACCTTCATTGGCCCGCCTGTTGGAGTTAGACCGTTGGGCCCGAGAAGAAGCAAGGCGTTGGAGATAATCGATGAATTGGGATTTGTTACATCACACGACGAGCCTGACGGATCATTTTCTGCTGGCAGATTTTTCCAGTCGCCTTCAAGCCATTGGGGCAGGAACCTGGAGTATCTTTCAGGTCATCGTTGGTCTCGGTTTCGTGATCTTCGTACACGAACTGGGACACTTTCTGGCCGCCAAGTTCTTCGGCGTCAAGTGCGAGAAATTCTATGTAGGCTTCGATGTTCCCATCAGAATCGGCCCGATCAAGCTCCCATCCAAACTTGCGAAGTTCCAATGGGGAGAAACAGAGTATGGTATCGGCATCATCCCACTCGGCGGATACGTCAAAATGCTGGGCCAGGACGACGATCCGCGCAAGGCTGAGGAAGAGCGGAGACGTATCGAACAAACCGGCACGACTGATGGCCCTGAACAAGCACCCAAGCTCGACCCTCGCTCCTATCCAGCCAAGACGGTCTTCGCTCGAATGGTGATTATCTCTGCCGGCGTCGTCATGAACATCATTTTTGCGGCCATCATGGCAGCTTGGGCGTTCATGATCGGAGTCCCCTATGTTCCAGCCGTCATCGGCAGCGTCACTCCCGGCGATCCAGCTTGGGTGGCAGGTATCCAACCCGGTGACAAAGTATTACAGTTCGGCGTGATGGATCGCCCTAACCCAAAGATGTACTTCGATGATATCCAAGAAGCAATGATGTATGCAACTTTCGACGATCCAACGCGCACGATTCGGATCGTGGTCGATCGAGAATCAAACAAGGAAGAGTTTTCAGTCGTGGGGACACCTCATGACACTGGAAGGAAGTTGAAACGATTCGTCGTCGGCGTGGTTCCAGCCGAAAGCACCGCGCTCTCTCAAATTGTCGCCATTTCGTTGGAGAGCAATCTCAAGAAACTCGATTTGAAAGGAGGAGATCGGATCGTCGCAGTTGATGGAACGGTTCTACCCATACGAAAGTCCATCGAAAATCCGTCCTTTGCTGACTTCCTAGACTTGTCCGAGAAGCGATATGATCAACCGATCGAAGCAACCGTTGAACGAAGTTCCAAGGAAGGAACCCAGTCCTTTTCAGTGCAGATTCCGCCCCAGAACCTGAAAACCTTCGGTTTTGGACTGGAGCTAGGTCCCGTTCATGCTGTTCAACTGGGTAGTCCAGCAGAGAAAGCAGGCATTCAAACGGGCGATCTGATCGTGGAATGTAACGGAAAAACTCAGCTCGATGCACTCACGCTTCATCTCGAAATCGCTCGCCTTGCTGGGCAAGAGATTCGAATCGCCGTTGCAAGACGCACTGCGGAGGGAATTGAAGAACGTCGGGAACTCACTTGGACCGTACCCGAAACCATTGCACCCAACAACTATGCAACACCGCCGGGCATGCAAGCGTTTGAATTGCCGGGTTCAGGAATCGCTTACAAAGTTTCTGCGATTATCAATCGCATCGATGAGAACCAGGTCCATGGTCTCCAAGTCGGTGACGAATTGCAGCAGTATCAAATCGTCGTTTCACCAGAACAAAAAGCCGAATTGCTTAGTTTGCTTTCTCAAGAGGCGTTTGATGAGACGGCCTTAGTCGGAGCACGAAATCCGATCATGCTGCAACAACTGGTCCAGTCCTTACCGCCGGAAACCGAGATTCGATATCACGTACTTCGTAACAAAACCGTTACAGAAGGGACTTCAAAGGTGGCACTCTCCGATGCTCATTATCTCCCAGGCCGAGGACTTGTGTTTCGATCCGCTCAATTGACCCATCGCGCGGAGTCAATTGGAGAAGCACTCACTCTAGGCATCCGGGAGACCAAGCGGCGTTTAGGCGACGTGCTCACGTTCTTGAGACTGGCCGTGACTGGAAAAATCTCGGCGCGAGTTGTCGGCGGTCCCATCGCGATTTTCTCGGTGGCATCCGAACAAGCTTCGCAAGGAATTTCCAAGCTTCTTATGTTCTTGACTTTATTGAGCGCCAATCTTGCTATCCTCAATTTTCTACCGATCCCCGCTCTCGACGGAGGACACATGCTGTTCCTAACGCTCGAAGCCATTCGGGGCAAACCACTCGATGAAAAACTTCAAGCCAGCGCGTCCATGATCGGTGTCCTAGCTCTCCTCGCCCTCATGGTGTTCGTATTTATCAACGATATCCTCCGCTTCACTTCCTTCGGGTAAAGGGTAACCGTCACGACTCAGGCGAATATCGCGGTCCGTTTGGCTACCGTTCAAGCCTCACGCGCGGGCCGCCGCAAATTTGGCGAGTAGCGTGGTCCGTTCGCTTCCAAGTCTTGCTCGCCAAATTTGCTCTGGCCCAGCGGTTAAACGAAGAACCTGACTCCAGTGCTATCGCATCAATCTCGCTCTAGCCCTGCGGTAAAATGATGATCCTGACTCCCGTGAGATCACGCCAAATTTGCTCTGGCCCGGCGGTTAAACGAAGAACCTGACGCCATTCGCGAACGCTTCCAAAGCTTGATAGTGGTTGGCTGGTCGCCCAATCCAACACGGCCAGGATGGCTTGAGGCGATTCGGACTGACATTCAAACTTGACGCCGCGAGCCACGATGGTGAAACGCACCACGCTGCCTCTTGAATCACGTTGAACCATGTCGCCTCTTGTATCGCGCTGAACCATGTCGCCTCTTGTATCGCGCTGAAGCAAGAGGTCTCTTGAACCGTGTTGTACCAAGTTGAGACGTGAATTTCGCTGAACTGGGCTGGAGCGTGCATCTCGCTGAATCACCGTGGCATCGTTCGGCGGCAATCGTCTGGAGTTACCTTCGTGAGTGCTGTTCTGCAGTTGCCCCGAGTGTTCGCTGAACTGGCGAGTGGTGTTCTGCCTTTGACCCGAATGTTCGCCGAACGGGCGAGTGGTGTGCAATAACTTGGTCGAGTCGGCATCCATTCTCTTCTGCCAATAACAGATTGCTTGAGTGGAAGCGTTATCGTCCCAACAGAACTGCGAGATGCTTTTATTTGAACCTCGAAAGCGAAGAAGACGGTCTACCCATAGCTGGGCTTTGGAACGGTCACGTGGCGTATAGAACTGGGCACTGGTGTAGTTGCGCGGCATGTTCGAATCTCCATCAACTCGACTGGATTGAGCCTTCAAAAGAAGGACGCGGAAGCCACAACCGACGCCCCAACCGACCACTACCTCAAAAATCAACCCCACGCTGAGGCCGAACCGACTGTTACTGGTGTACGCTTGCCTTGAACCGAACAAGTCAAAGCGGACCAATTCGCCGCTGAAAAAGCAAGACTTATCAAGAAGATTTCAGCAACTGTGAATGTCAAGGACGACAGTACCATTCCAACGACCGATGCTGACGACGGCATTGTCGGCGAACCATTTCGAAAGGCGATCCAAGCATCCTTGAGAGCATTTGTCCAAATTGTCAAACCCAGCGATCATCATAGACACGGGCGACAAAAGTCAATTTGCCTTTGGTAAGTGCTCGAGGCTGCCTTTTATTGGATGAGCAAAGGCCTGAGATCGTCCCTTTCTGACGCTGGGGGTCACTTTTGTCACTTCTGTCTTCCTACCTTTCAATTGATTCCATCGCGATGGATCGTCGAACGCAGATTGTTATGGCTCGCAGAGTATCGCTGCTTTTTCAAAACTGTGAGCGACTCGGTAATTCAGAGCTCGCCATGATCATGCTTGCATATATCCGTTCGAACCGAAACAATCCTGAACAGCATCTTTCAAGTTATGTGGTTCGCGACTGGCAACATCGGCAGCACGGTCCGCATGTAGCAATGGCAAGCCACATCACAGCTTCAAGGCTCGCTTGCCAACTCCTCGGCGATGGTAAAGGCGACTTCCATGGCCTGCTCGTAGTTCAATCGCGGATCAACAATCGAGCGATAGTCAGAATCCAAATCGTTCTCGGTTAGTCCTGATGATCCGCCCGTACACTCCGTCACGTTTTCGCCAGTCAGTTCCAGGTGGACGCCACCTAGCCGTGAATTGAGCGATCGATGGATGCGGAAAGCAGCCCGAAGTTCCGCAACGATGTCGTCGAAACGCCGTGTTTTTCGTCCGCCCGATGTGCCGATGGTATTTCCATGCATTGGATCGCAAATCCAAAGAACACGAGCGCCAAGTTTCTGAACATGTTCGATCAGTGGCGGGAGAAGCGTATCGATTTTGCCGCGTCCCAATCGATGAATCAAGGTAAGTCGACCGGGAGCATTGTTTGGATTCAATATGTCGATCAGTCGCGTTAGCTCGTCCGTTGTCATTCCGGTGCCGACCTTCACCGCCAGCGGATTTCGGATGCCGCGAGCGTACTCGATGTGAGCGCCAGTTACACTACGCGTCCGGTCTCCAATCCACGGAAGGTGCGTTCCCAGATTGTAAAACCCGGTTCCGCGAACGCTGGACCTAGTTAATGCCGTTTCGTAACCCAGGTGAAGCGCTTCATGGGAGGTAAAAAAATCCACTCTTCGAAATTCGGAGGTCGCCGTCGAGGAAATCGTTTCCATAAAACGTAGGGCATGCATCAAGCGTTCAACCAATTCTTGATACCGCCGAGCGCTTTCGTTTTCCGATACAAAGATCAGCTTCCAGTTCTCAGGATGGTGCAAATCGGCGAATCCACCTTCGCTGAGTGCTCTCGCAAAATTCAGCGTCAGCGCGGAACGTTCATATCCGCGTAACAAGAGTAGAGGATCGGGCGTACGTGCCGTCGACGTGAAATCGGCTCGGTTGATCAGATCGCCTCGATAGGATGGTAGAGTGACGCCATCGATCGTTTCGGTATCGCTCGAACGCGGTTTGGCATATTGTCCCGCCAGCCGGCCAATGCGGATCATCTTGCAGCGCGCTCCAAACAAGATCGCCAAGCTCATTTGTAGCAAAACCTTGAGCTTGCTGGCTATCGACTCTGCTTGGCAGTCGGCGAAGGATTCTGCGCAATCCCCCCCCTGAAGCACCCAGGCCTGCCCTTCCTGAGCGTCGATCAATTGCTCCCGAAGATGATCGACTTCCCAACTGGTTACCAGCGGCGGCAGTAGCGACAACTGACGCAATACTTCGTGAAGCAACCGCTGATCCTGATAGGTCGGTTGTTGTGCGGCAGGAATCTTCTTCCAGGAGTCGGGAGACCAAGCGGATGTCATGTGGACTTCAACTGCAATTCATGGACGTTTTCCACCCATCACATTCCGTTCGGTCGGCGAGGCATCTGTCGTGGAAAAGGTAGCGGAGCCGCAGGCGGAAGGTCGCCGTCGTTTTCTTGATACCACTGATCCCGTTCATCGTCCGAAGCATAATACCGTAGCCACGTCTCGACATCCGCTTCGTCGACGCAATGCCAATGCAAATAATTCCTCGGCAAGTCGATCTTCTTTTCATACGAGGGCAGAATGTCGCGATAGATCAACGTATACAACTGTCGATCGCTGAGGTGATCGGTAAATTCAAGCACAATCCGTTGGCTGTAAAGCTTGTGAATGGTGTCCCATAACGTCATGGAGAGTTCTCGATCCTCCAACTCATCAGGTCGAGGCAGAATCAGCTCCGGCTCAAACCATCGGCTGATCGGAAGTACGGGGGCTCGTTCCCAGGCCAGCATCGATGCGAGGAACTCGTTCTCCAATGGCAACGGTAGGGTGTTCCCCTGCAACAACTCAAACGATTCGTCGACAAAGGGTTCGAGTTCGTCCCGCAATTGGGCATTTAACAGTAACTGGTCGACTTCATCAGAAGTAGGCTTCAAGGAGGACATGTCAGGCTCGAAACGATCCAAAGTTTGCGGACGAACGGCAATTCAAAGCTGATGTCCTTGAATTTATTCGAAGTCATGCTCGTGGCCAACCATTGGCTTCAGTAAATCTGCGCCTCTAGAGAAAATTCAAGAAAATGTCACGCGACAAACCCTACAATCCATCCGTTTTATCAAGGGCATGCAACATCATGGCGAAATTGCTGCCCGATGCACTGGCATAGAGTGTCGTAAATCAAACCAAACAAGCTCGTTTACGCTGCGTCAATGATCGTGTCGCGAGGGCACGGCATGACAGATACGTAAGGCCCGATCTTCGGTACGCACCCAAGCGCGATACCTGCGTCTTCGGTCATTCGAATCGGCGATCGGCCACCGTCCTATCACGAGCGAGCCGCAGCATGTCGAAGCGGAAGCCAAGCACCATTCTGTTGGCTACTGGCGACGCACTGCTGAATGAAGTACATCCCTTCCACACCGTCGTAGACGTTCGGGTAGATCGTATTCTTCTGCTCCACGGGCTTGCCTTCTGCGGCCGCGATCATCGCATCGTACGCGGAAACATAGATGTTTGCGAACGCTTCAAAAAATGCCTCAGGATGACCGCTGGGAAGTCGACATGCCGATTTCCCATTGCCAGTCATAAACGGAGCGTTGGGATCACGGGTGTACAGTTGATGCGGACTTCCGTTTCGGCGAAGAACCATAACGTTGGGTTCTTCCTGCCGCCACGATATCGCTCCCTTCGTGCCGTCGATCTCGATGGAAAGGTCGTTTTCGCGACCGTGCGAAATTTGACTTGCAGTGACCGTGCCTAGTCCACCGTTTTCGAATCGAATGACTGCCGTCCCATAATCGTCAAGCTTACGGCCAGGTTCGAATGTTTTCAGGTGGCAACTCACTTGTTCTGGCAAGAGTCCGGTCATGTAACGAGCCAAATTAAAAGCGTGGGTGGCAATATCGCCAAAGCAACCGGCGGCACCACTGCGAGTCGGATCGGTTCGCCATGCCGCTTGTTTTTGATCGCCCGCCTCCAACCGAGTTCGCAACCAGCCCTGGATGTAGAAAGCTCGAACCGCTTGAATCTCTCCCAACTCTCCAGCTTGAATCATTTCGCGCGCCTGGCGGACGAGAGGATAGCCGGTGTAGTTGTGTGTCACGGCGAAGACGAGCCCCTTCGCTTCCACCAAATTCTGCAAAGTCTCTGCTTGAGCCAGATCGAAGGTCATCGGCTTGTCGCACACCACATGGAATCCAGCTTCGAGTGCTGCCTTCGCAACTTCAAAATGCGTGTGATTCGGAGTCGCGATTGCCACGAAATCGATTCGTTGATCGGCGGGCAACTTGGATTCCCCCTCGAACATGGCTTGATACGATGTGTAGGCCCGATCCGACTGAATATCGTAGTCGGGCGCGGATGCCTTCGCCCGTTCCGGATCGCTGCTCAAAGCACCAGCGACCAGCGTGGCTCGGTTATCCAAACATGCCGCGATCGAGTGGACTCGGCCGATAAACGACCCCTGTCCGCCTCCAACTAAACCCATCCTAAGCTTCCGCCCTAAACTTCCGTTGGTTGCCACGGTTTACCCCCTCTCTCAATACTAACGATTCCGACCTTGGGACGAGAATTTTTGATGAAGCCATCGTTCTAACATAAGCAACGCAAAATGCCAGTTGGCAAGCAGACAGATATAGGCCACATGCCCAATACGCGATACGATATCATGCTCCAACAAGGAACGATATGCGAGTTAAATTCCGCATCATCATCGATTCCGTCATCACGGTGAGATTCTCAGGCGAAGGAGGCAATCTAAAATGGACTGGCAAGCAGCAAATCAGAATCCTCAACGCTCCCCAGAAAATTTGGGTAGTAACCCGAAAGTGCAGGTGACCAACGAGCCTGCTTCAGATGGTGCTTCAAACGGATCATTCGCATTTCCCAAATGGATTGGAGACAGAATCGTATTTCGACTCGCGTTGTTGGGCTTGCTCGCCGCCGCAGCCTTGATGGGGTATTTCCTTGGGAATCGTGGCAACACGCGACCCGTTGAAATGCCAGTGGAATTGCTTCACGCCTCTGCAACCCACAGTAGTTCGAGCATGGCCGTCGCGACTGGCAAGATCGATCAAGATAGCGAAGGTATTTTCTTTCTTGATTATTTGACAGGTGACTTACAGTGCTGGGTGTTTTATCCGCGAACAGGTCAGTTTGGTGCGAAGTTTACCACCAACGTTACAGCTCAGCTTCCAGGCGGCAAGAATGCCGAATATATCATGGTCACCGGCAACATCGTTGTACCTCAGGCCGGCGGCAATGCTCGACTTGCGAATTCGCTGGTTTATGTTGTGGACAGCCGAGCCGGGCTATTCGCCGCCTACGGAGTTCCCTGGAACCGAAGTATGGAGAATTCCGGACAAGCTCAACTTGGGCAGCTTGTTCCTGTGGGCGGCGGACAGATTCGCAATCCGGGGGGGGGCATACAACCTGCGCCAGGAGCCAATCCCGCGAATCCGCCGAATGGAAATCCCTAACGCTGGTGCATGGTCCAAGCAACATAGCCACGCGCTGCGTCAGCGAAGTAAGCCCTGAACGTTACCGCCAGCGAACGTCCTCGAAAACACCGTTTTACGTCTGCCACAACCTGAAATTGCAACAACTGAAAAAAGAAATATGTCAATCCAAGACTGGATCAGTGGACGAGTCTTCAAATTTGTTCATGGCAACAATTTGGTCTATAACACCTGTTGGGAAGACCCGAGACTCGATCGAGTCGCGCTCGAATTGGGACCGGAAGATCGCGTCCTCGTGATTACCTCCGCCGGCTGTAATGCTTTGGATTATCTCTTGACGGAACCAGCCCAAGTGTTTGCCGTCGATATGAACCCTCGACAGAATGCCCTACTCGAACTGAAACTCGCCGCGATTCGTAAGCTAGACTACGGCCAGTTCTTTCAGATGTTCGGCGAAGGGTATTTGCCGAAATGCGGTCAGGTGTACCGCGACCAACTACGGAGCGAGCTGAGCCCATGGGCTTCTAATTACTGGGACAAGTGGATACGCTTCTTCGACAATCCGAAGCGATCGTTCTACTTTCGTGGAACGTCGGGAGCTTTCGCTCGAGCCATCAATGCTTACGTTGATCGGATCGCACGAGTTCGCCCCGAAGTGCTCAAGCTCCTCAATGCCACATCGCTTGAAGAGCAGCAACAGATTTACGGAAAAATCCACGAGCGAATCTGGACCCGCTCGATGCAATTTGCCATGCGGCGCGACACGACCTTGGCGATGATCGGTGTCCCAAAGGCGCAACGCATGCAGATCGATACACAGTATCAGGGAGGGATTGCCAAGTTCATTGAAGATTGCATGGAAGCCGTACTTGCCAAGCTCCCCATCCACGACAATTATTTCTGGCGAGTTTACATGACAGGAAAATACACGCCCACCTGTTGTCCTGAGTATCTGAAGGCGGATAACTTTCAGCGTTTGCGGAGTGGACTCCTCGACAGGATCAGCGTTCATACCAATAGTGTCCAAGGTTTCCTCGAAAAGTTTGATGGCAAGATTTCGAGGTTTATCCTGCTTGACCATATGGACTGGCTGAGCGATCACTTCTTCCCGCTGCTCGAATCGGAATGGCAAGCTATTGTCGAACGAGCCACGCCGAATGCGCGCATTTTGTGGCGAAGTGGTGGTCTTCGAACGGATTTCCTCAACGATGTCCAGGTTCGGGTCGCCAACGAACTGCGCCCCTTGCCGTCTCTGCTGCAAATGAACGAGGCATTGGCAACCGAACTGCATCAACGTGATCGAGTTCACACCTACGGTAGCTTTTACATTGCCAATCTAGCTGCCTGACTCTACAAGAGCACGAACCAACTCCATGCTGTCCGACCTCAAAGTGCTTTACCATTTAATAGCACGTCCCATTCGCGGCTCAACGCACGAACAGAGACTAGAAAATTTCTACGGTGGGCAGGCCGATGCCTACGATGATTTTCGAAAACGATTGCTTCACGGGCGCGAGGACTTGTACTCCTCCCTCGCGGATAAGTTTCGTCCTCAACATCACAGAGTCTGGGTGGATTTTGGAGGAGGCACCGGTACAAATTTGGAGTTCATCGGCCAGTCCATCGAGCAGTTTGAGGCAGTCTACATCGTCGATCTTTCCAAATCCTTGCTTGAAGTCGCGAGAAAGCGATGCGAGCGACATGGTTGGAAAAATGTCCATGCGATCCACGCCGACGCGACGACTTGGCAACCAGACGGGCCGGTCGACATCGCGACTTTCTCGTATTCGCTCACGATGATCCCCGACTGGTTCGCTGCCATCGAAAATGCCGAACGGATGTTGAACGATGTCGGTCGCATCGGCGTCGTGGACTTCTACGTATCTCGAAAGTTCCCCAACGAAGGTCATCCAAAGCATTCGTGGTTCACACGTTCGTTCATTCCAATTTGGTTCAACAGCGACTGCGTTTATCCCAGTCCCGATCATCTCCCATTTTTGCAGCGCAAGTTCGATACTCTTTGGGTGCGGGAAGCGCGATCGAAACTTCCCTATGTTCCCTTCTGGCGATCTCCCTACTACCAATTCATAGGCCGAAAGCGTACTTCAGCAGCGGCTTCTTCGGATGAGGCTATTCCGAAAGCAAATCCCTAAGTCAGCAAGCAGTTTTTCTTAAACTATGTTCCAATGTTCGATGGAAACGGTCGAGTGTGTGCCTTCCGGTTGCTATACCAAACAACTCGCGCTGTACCGCTAGAATCGGCGGATTACTTGGAGACAATTCCAAAGCGAAAATGCTGTTCTACCGAAACCAGAACCGTAACGCGGACGATTACTCATTGCGAATCCTAAACCAACTCTCTTAACTTGGCAATTCAACATCCTCCCGAATGGTCGCTTCATCAGCAATGTCGCCCTCAATGGATCGACTTATTGGCGAAGCAGGGCGGACGCATACTTTCGGCTGGAATTCCAAGGACTGTTGCGAGATAGTTTGAGTTCCATCCGGCCCTTCGTCTGTTCTGCCCTGACCTTTCACGACCTCGTGGAACTTGCGACACACCACGTCCGCGAAGTCGCTCTCCATGTGCATCACAATGTAGTCCATGACGGCTTGATGCAACTTGTCTTGGTTTCCCTTCACTGACGACACCTAGTCTGCTTTGCCACGAATGATCCTCTCAGCGATCTTCTTTTGACAACCCGCTGCATCCATCGTGACAATCGCATCTTCGATCTCAATCTGCTCCAAAAGCTCGGGAATTGCGGTGATTTCGTTCGACTTCTCCGCAGTTGCCAATTGCCCCAAGCTGATTCCACGTTGCACGGACCATGCACTTACCAGGTACAACGGACCAAGCCCTGACTTGGCGTCATGGGATCGTCGATAAGCCTTTCCATCGACGGCAATCATGTCCGGTTCATCATTGACATCCCGATTCATCACAGAGGCATTCCAGTTCTGGAAACACTTCTGGAATGCTGCCGGTTTCAACGCCATCAGCACGCGACCAATCGTATCGTGCGAAGGAATGCCACCAGGCAATTTCAGTCATTCTCGAAACCACTGCTCGTTGCTGAGCGCCCAAGTTCCAATCGCCTTCGGACCGTCTGCTCCAACGAAACGGCCATGATCGAAACACAGATGATGTCGCCCAAGAGATGAACACGATTCGTGGTCGAACGCGTGTCCTCCTAATCGCTTAACTCTAATAGAATCGATTCGACGGTGATGATCTCAGCCGCATCCTTGGCCATAGCGACGCTCCCGTGTTGTTCATGCCGATTACGACTCAAGATGCACTGTGCCAATTCCCGTCTCCGAAGTCAGCTCGTATTACCCAAAGTTAGCGTTTGCCATAGGTGCGTCCCGGTCGCAATCAATGCAACCAGTGACCCCGAGTACTTTGAATTACTGAAGCGCCGACAATCTTTCGTCGGTTCCGTAGTTTCGAGCAAGGAGACGCGCCTTCATCGCGTGCTCCAGCACGAGCAACGACCGAGAACCGGTCATTTATGTTGGAGCTTTACGCATGGCGATAAACCGTCGGAGGTTGACTAGCAAATGGCTGGCGGATGTTCATCTCAATTGCGACAGGATTCGAGTCTAGCGTCGTCAAAAACT
>JBBIUE010000053.1:0-37485 GCA_037440405.1 Pirellula sp.
CTAAAGAGTTTAAAGAGGCCAAGACTTTCTCGAAATCAAGCCAGTAAAACTCTACTTCCTTTAATCGCTTCATCCTTGCTTCTTGAGCTATTGGCTTCGAGCTTATTGGTACGTTTGTTAAAAGCGTTTCTAGCGAAGTCAATTTGCACAAAAGCATGAGTTGCACATCGGATATCTCTCCATCCTCTTTTGTTCCTGCGATGGAGAGTAACTCGATCGTTTCGCTGCCAAGTAACCGATCAATCAACCTTTCCCGTTCTACGCTAATTAAAACCTCCGATCCGGTGACACTCCCCAATTCATCAAAGTCTGCTAAGGTTGCGATCTCGATTTGCGTTCGACGTAAAGCAAATCCAACATACGCAAAACTGCATGCAACAATCAGAGTTGACAACAATAGCGTTCGAACCTTGAACCGAAATCGTACCATCAAATGTTACTTCATCCGACTGGTGGGTACGGAGGCAATGGAAGCGGCTCTGGATAAAACGGGGGAAACACGGCTTTTTCGCAACCTTTTTTGAAACTCTTGGACTCTTTGCAAGGTCCAGCGCAGCTATGACAAAGTCCGGCATCGACACACTTCTTCTGTTTCGCTTTACTTGTGGGAAAAAGATACTTGCACTGTAATTCGTAAGCGGGTCTTTCATGACTGATGCAGAACCCGCAATTTGGACCACCTGGCTGACCTCCAGGTAAAGGGACTGGTGGTCCTGGTTCAATCGGAACTCCCCGTTTCTTGCATTTATACTGATTGCAGTGAAGCAACTCGTGCATCAGAATAGCGAACCATTGGTCCGGATATCCTTGAGCAGTATCACTGAGGCAAATATGGCATCGTCCATTCTGATTCCAAGAGAGATTCTGTACATGCTCGCCGCAATTCCCGCAGAATACGTAGTCTCCGCCACTTCGTAAGCGTCCTAGAATCGAGGGCGGAACACCAGGAATAGGATCGTTGCCTGCAATCAACTCTGGCAAACCTGATAAGAACTGCGAGCAGCTTTCTTGCGGGGGAATTAGATCGCTTGAAAGCCCTAAGGGATCAGCCCAGCGTGTAATGGACCTGCCGGTTGCAACAAGGTTCGCCCCATCTACGTACCCCAGTGGATCTCGCGATAAGAATCTACCGAGACCAGGATCGTACATTGCTGATACTTCAGATGTCAGAAGTGAAACCGCGAAAAAGCTGACCAATAACGCGAGAATGCAAAAGTCCATCATCATTGGAATTCTCTCTAAAAGTGTTTGATTTAACGCAATTCCCAAGTGCCCAAATGGTCAAAATGGAGACTCTTCAACCTTGCCCTGCATTTGATTAGCCTGTTGAAAACATGCTATCCAGTTGCCTTTCTCGAGCGAAGAAACGGCATCATTGCCCCAAAGAATAGGCTCTCTACCAAATGCTCGCGCCAGCAAATAACCAAGTACTGCGCGATGCCGAAGAGTAAGTTCATTCTGTTTTGCGAACAGCCCATTGATCGTTTCTGCCAATTCCTTTTCGGATTGAACTGTCGTGCCATCGCGTTTAAACTGCTTCGACTTCGATATGAGGAAGTTGGCTCCTTTACCAAACGTTCCTCTTAAGTCGGATTTGGGATGAAGGATCATGCAGTAAGTGACTTCGTCTTGCCTCTGAAGCTCAAAGAGGAGACTTCCGTTGTCAAATGTAAAATCTATCGACACGACAGAAACGGCGTCATCTGCAAGGGTCACGTTTGATTCGCGATCGAAGATGGAGAAACCAAGCACAACAATAAGTACCAGCCATTGCTTAATAATCATGTTTAAACTTCTTTGTTTCGCAGTCAAAGGTAGAGCTTCCTCCACACGGATCGTTCTTAATTTTTCCGTCCGCTTTTAATTTTTCCGTACATTTCTTCATGTCCGGCGAACACTTGTAAAACGCAGTCGCGGATTTGCAACCGCACCCATTTTCACCGCACATTCCTTGTAAAGTATCTGCGATCGGTTTCCACGAATCTTTAAGTATTTTCGGGATGTCGCTGCACCAAATCAGAAAATCATTTTCCGGCCACCCAGGCACTACGCTGTCATCACCGTTATTCTCAACGCATTTTTTGATCTTTCCATCCATGAAACAGCAAATAGGAGCGAATCTGTCGCACTTGTCGTACTTCTTCTTGTCAAGATGCTGATCAACTTCACCAGAATGCCCCATCGTGACCGTTATTGTGCATTTCAGGCCATAAGGATCCAGTGCCACCATTGGCTTCGATTGAGTGTATTCGAATAGGTTGTACTCGCTTCCCAAAAATTTGCACTGCCATTACTTCTTGGCTCGATTGTCCAGATGCTCGCGCGTTTCTACAAATAATTAAGAAAGGAGCTGAGACGAGCGCAATGGTAAAAAGTTGAGCGATCGCCAGCCTCTTTCGTTTGCCAATTGCCATGACTTCTTCTCCGAAAAAGATAAGGGATGTCGCTACTCAGCTTGGTAGGCCAATACCGAGAAAAGACGAGCGAGCGGAAACTCTTTCTCGCTAACTTATAGCAATTCAGATATCTGTCAAGTTTTTTGCGCTCTAGGCCACCCAGTCTTGGATGATCCTACCATGAACGTCAGTCAAGCGCATGTCGCGGCCGCCGAAGCGAAAGGTGGATTGGGTGTGGTCTACGCCGAGCAGGTACAGCATGGTGGCATGCAGATCATGAACTTCAACTCGATCCTGAATCACCTTGTAACCCCATTCGTCCGTCTGTCCGTAGATGGTACCGCCGCGAACTCCTCCACCCGCCAGCCAAATGGAAAAGCCAAAGGGGTTATGGTCACGTCCGTCCGCTCCTTGAGCAAACGGGGTTCGTCCGAACTCACCCGCCCATACAACGAGTGTCGAATCCAGCAAGCCGCGTTGGCGAAGGTCCGTCAACAGAGCCGCGATCGGTTGATCGACTGCCATGGCATTCTTCGTGTGTCCGTCGAAGAGACCACTATGTTGATCCCAACGATCACTGCCGACACTCGGGCAAGTCAACTCGACAAATCGAACGCCGCGTTCCACGAGACGCCTAGCCAACAGACATTCCCTGCCAAAAATGCTTGTCGGGGCGAACTGGGAGTCGATCCCGTACATTCTCAACGTTGCTTCTGATTCATCATTGATTTCGGTGAGTTCCGGAATGATCGTCTGCATCCGGAAGGCCATTTCAAAGTTTTCGATTGCCGATTCCACGGCATCAAAATGTCCTCGTCGCTCCAGAGTCTGCTGATCGAGGAGCTTCATCAAATCGATGCGTTTCCGCTGTCGTGTTGCAGACTCGGACTCGGGCGATAAGTTGGCGAGGGCTTGCCCGGTCGGACGAAGAATGGAACCTTGATAGGTTGCCGGCAAAAATCCCGAACCAAAGCAATCGATTCCGCCGGGTGGGATCAGCCCGCCGTTGAGGACGACGAATCCTGGAAGTTCTTTGCATTCCGACCCCAGCCCATAAGTGATCCAGGCTCCCATGCTTGGCCGTCCTTGCAGACCACTGCCCGAGTGCAGAAAGTAGTTTGCAAAGGTATGCTCGGGAAATTTTGATGTCATCGAGCGAACGACCAAAAGCTCATCAGCATGTTTGGCTAAATTCGGAAAGAGCTCGCTAATTTCGATTCCGCTTTCGCCGAACTGATGGAATTTCCAGGGACTGCCCAACACTCGACCGTTGTTGTTGAATTGTGTCGGCTCCACTTTGAAAAGAGAGTCTGGATCCTGGCCATCGAATTTTGTTAACAATGGCTTGGGATCAAACGTGTCGACTTGAGAGGGCCCTCCGTCCATGTACAAGAAAATAATGTTCTTGGCTCGTTGTGGAAAATGAAGCGGACTGTTGCCTGCTCTAGCCTGCTCGTCGCGCAACATGGCCGCCAAAGCGACTGACCCAAATCCGAGCGATGCTCGTTTGAGCAAAGTCCTGCGGTCGGTCGCGTGTTTTCGTGGGATTGGCATTTGGCGACGTGCTCTCCAGGAAGTACTTTCCAGGAACTTTCAAAAAAGGAAGAGAAACTCCTTTGCACAGAATAGTCCGTGCGCGAATTCCGTCCAAACCTGCAGTTCGCTTGCTCCCTCAACTCGCCATTCTTCCATGAAATTTCGAACGCTGTCCAGTTCAGTTGCGGTCGGCGGACGGCCAAACGACTGCGCAACCAGCGTTCCACTTCACTACTATCCATCGAGCCAATTGAGCCCACTTGCCTGCGAGATTTCGCACCAAGGGATCATTCATCAAGATGAGCGCCTGAGCTGGCACATTCGATTGGTTTCTCCGCCCCATGGTGCTGAACGGTGGCGGCGCGTCAAACGCCAACATAAATGGCGAAAGAAAATTTCTGCGAACTTCTAAGTAAAGGGTTCGGCGTCCGAGACCATCCAACGGACCGCTTGTGCTAGGCCGACCTCGACCATCCATGAAATCAGTTAATGCTACAGGAATCGATGGTCCTTCGAGCTTCAAATCCAGTTGTCCAGCTATTTGCAGCATCGCGTCACGCAAGACTTCACCCTGCAACCTTCTGGCGTTGGCTCGATGATGAAGCTGATTCAGGGGATCGCTGAGCTCTTGGTCTTCGTTTCGACTGGACGATTGACGATATACCTGAGAGAGGGCAATTTTTCGAATGAGGGATTTCGTCGACCAGCGTTCGTCGATCAACTCCAGAGCTAACTCGTCCAGCAGCTCGACGTGGGTCGGATGATCTCCCATAACACCGAAATCATCCACTGTCGTCACAATCCCGCGACCAATGAAATGGTGCCAAAGCCGATTGACCCATACTCGGGAAACGATTCCTCGATCGTTGTTGGTCCACTGCTGTGCTAGCCACAAGCGACCGCTGCCTCGGATGCTTTCCGGTAGCTCTTCCCCTCCGAGAGCAGACAACTGTCGTCTCCGAACAACTGCTCCATGATTGTTGGGATTGCCGCGAATGTAAATGGCTGCGTCTTCTCCACTTCCGTCCGCCATCGAGGGGCAGGTCAGCGAAAACTCAGGAACTCGTCTCGCAATTGCACTTTCTTCGCGCCTCCACTGATCGATGATGTCGCTGATCCTTCGAGTGCTTGGCAGATCAACCTTGTGAAGTTGAAACCATTTTGTAAGCCGATGAATAACTTCACTCGCCAGCCAGGCATCCAGAGGGAGGCAATGCGAGGGATCTTCCAGCCATAGGTGTGCTAAGTGAATCAGTTGCTCGCCCGTAAGCGGATGCTTGATGATCGGTGATTCAGAAACCTTGATCGATTGAAAGACCGCGAGATGACCAACCTCTGCGTTCGGCCCACCGTCGACAACCTGTACCAGAGCGGCTTCCTCCTTCGTGGGCCAAATTTCAAGGTGCATGCGACTTCCACGATATCGCGTGAGGTCGATCGTTTCCCAACGAAACGAGTTTCCTGCTGGACCGTTTCTGGCGACGAGGGTCGAGCCATGGAGCGGGCCGGCTACCAAACGGTGAGAATCGACTACGGTGAAAACCTGGATATCGCCCGCCACTAGGAGCGAGACTTGCCCGCTTTCACACAAAAATGTCGGCGTAATGAGGGTTCTGCCGGCGGATTTCGCTTCGGGCACGCTGCATTGCAAATTCACCTGTCGACCAGCGTCCGACTGAATGTCTTTCCATACATTATCGAACCGCATCGCCCCCCAAGGTTCCGCTCGAAATGCTCCCTCACTCGTGAGATAAAACGCTCCCGATGAATTGGGACGCAATCGCCAAGCGAGTCCATCCAAAGGCCACTCGCCATCCTTTCCACCAAAACGATAATCGACGAGGATTCTTGGATCACTGCGATCAAGCGGCAACGCAGGTAACTCGCTCGACCCGGCACTCAAGCTGCCCAGGGCCGCAATCCACTCATGCTGACTGGTCATAGCTGATGCGAAATCGTCGAGGCAACCCAACACGGCCTGACGAGACATCGCCTGATGTGAGGATCGAACTGCTTCTAGTTCGCGTGCTAGATCGATTTCCATCGGCAGAGTCTGAAATCTCCGCTGTCGATAGTCGCAGCTTTGCAAGAACCCCGCCAAAGCGTAATAATCGGCGGTCGAGATCGGATCGAACTTGTGGTCGTGGCAACGGGCGCAGGAAACCGTGAGTGCCAAAAAGGTTTTCGAAGCGACATCGATCATATTGTCGAATCGGTCGGCTTCGTCCTTGAGCGTATCGACCGGCGAATGAACCGCTTCGCCAAGATGCCAGAAACCGGTTCCGATAATCGACTCGTTCCAGCCATGAATTGGATGAAGCCTAGGTGATTCGATCAAGTCTCCCGCGATTTGTTCGATTACAAATTGATGGTACGGCACGTCGGCGTTGAAGGCTCGCACCACATAGTCCCGATATTGAAAAGCAGCGGGAATATCGTCATCGAACTCGTGGCCCCGCGATTCGGCATAACGGACCAAGTCCAACCAATGCCGAGCCCACCGCACACCGAACTGAGGAGATGCGAGAAGGCGATCTACCAAATTCTCGTACCAAACATCAGAGGAGTCTTCAATCGTTTCGCGAAGTTCGTCGATGCTCGGTGGCAAGCCGATCAGGTCAAAATAGAGACGTCTTGTCAGAGTGTAGCGATCACTTTCTGGATTCCCTTGCAATCCTTTCTGCGCTTGTCGATCCGCGATCAGTGCGTCGATTCGACTACGGCTCCATGACCGCTGCGTTCCGGTTACTGTCGCAGGGCGAAGCGGCTTGTTCCAAAGCCAATGTGAACGCATTCTTTCTTCGAAATCAAACGCATCATTGCTGGATGAATCGCGCCCAGGCACGGATTCGTTGGGCCAAGGGGCACCGAGCTGCACCCATCGTTCGAGCTTGGCAACCTCATCGCGGCTCAAGCGTCCACTGGGAGGCATTTCAAAGGACTCATAACGCACGGCTTGTAAAAGCAGTGATTCCGAATCGGTATCGACCACCGCTGGACCGCTGTCTCCACCCGCGCGAATGAGCTCAATATGGTCGAGTCGCAAACCACCCTGAACTTTCGTTGCCTTTCCACTGTGGCATTCGTAGCAGTGTTCAGCCAGGATGGGTCGAACTTCTCGTTCGAAGAACTCGATTGGCTCCCGAGAAATATCGTCAGCCGACAAGGAGACTTTGCTCGGGCAAAGCAGCCAAAGGCATGTCGTCAGCATCAGTAGCGACAACGAGCATTGCCGTGACAATGCGAGCAATACGCTAAGTGCTAGGGTGGCTTTGCGCGGCAGACTGCTGAGGCGTATCCATTCCTTTGGGCTGTGTAACGCATCTCCTTCGGGTCCGAACGTGTCGAGGGTTGGCAGACCAAAGGCCGCAGTCTTATTCCCATCACTAGCACCGCCACTTTGTTTCCAGCCGATGGTTTCTCCTAATTCTCTGCCGCAGAGTTCAACGCAGGCCTTCATGGCCTGTGTTTCCGACTCGACGACCTTCGGAACTGCATGAAAGCCGCCGAAACTCTCGCATGCAAAGCCCTCGTCCGGCTGATGGAATCTCTGCAGCGCTTGCTCGATCTGCTCGTCGAGCCATCGCTGCTGCTGGGCATTTTCCACTCGACCGTTGATTCTCAATACCGCTAAATCTGGAACGACGTTGACAGCATCACCGCTGCGAACTCGGCCGACGTTAATTGTGCAGCCTGGCATGAGGCCATTCAACTCGTGGAGATGAACTGCGAGACGAGACGCTTGAACCAAGGCATTTCTTCCCTGATCGAAATTGCGACCAGCGTGAGCTGCTTTTCCTCGAAGAACAAAAGTTAAATTACACGTTCCCTTGCGACTATCGACCATGCTTCCATCAGCCATGGTCGGTTCGAATAGCATGCCGAACCGATGTTCTTGTGCAAGTTTTTTCCATTGGTCATAAGAGCTAGGCGAGCCGATCTCCTCGTCGGGATTCAAAAAAATAGTCCATGGCACGTTTTCCAGCAGTCCAAACTCTATTCCCGCTTGCAACGCCCATTTCAAAACGATGATGCCTCCTTTCGCATCAATGACTCCCGGACCATTCAGGCGATCTGAGTCCAGCATAGAGCAGCGTTGAAATGCTCCGTCGGAAGGATAAACCGTGTCATAGTGGATGCCCAACAGAATTCGCGGTCCCGTTGCTGCGTTGGCCCATCGAAGACCTGGGCCCGTTTGCTCGCTCTGCATTTTGCCATCATCATCGATGAACGAGCGCGGCGGCAATTCGATGCGATGGCAGGGCACCTGAAGCACGCGAAAAAGCTTCTCCAAGTGGTCGGCAACGCGGAGGAGTCCGGTTAAATGATCTGAGCAGGAATTGATATCGCAAAGCTGAATCAATTCGTCTTGCATGATCGATTGCTTCGATTGCAACCATTCGCGAACTTGCGGCAGGAGGGAGGTACTGGGACCCATAGGCGGGGGAATTTGTAGGGTGCTGAGTAATTGATGTTAAGCGTTCATTCTGAGCTCTTATAAGCTAAGTGATGTCGGCCTCTTCAACCATGGCATGTAGCGTGAATCACGAAGTTGCTCATTTCGATCTCGACCGTCAAGCATCCAGATCTCCCGGCGCAGCGCGCCAGCCAAAACGGGCTGCTGCATACATGCTACACGTTCCCTGTGGCACGGTGTAAGGTGCGTGAGGTCCGCCTTCTTATCAACAGTTGTCGTGCGCAAGGTCAAGAAGCGTCCCGTTTCGATCACGTTTACGATGCTGAACGGCCGTCGAAACGCATTTTCCAGATTAATTTTAATGCACGAACCCTTCAACCTGCGATCCGATTGAAGGGTCCATAACTTTGCTCATTCCCGCAGTTTCGGAGGGCCGGTCAAGACATTCAGCTAGTCGCCCGACGGCTGCGGAGATTCGGAGCGGCGTTTTCTTCGTTTACCTGAACCGTCGTCGTCGATATAAACGTTGGCTCCGTATTCGGCACCGTAATTGCTGCCATACCCGTAGCCATAGCCGGCACCGGAGCTGCCGTAGCCGTAGCCATAACCATAACCGTAACGATAACCGTAACCGTACCCGTAACCGTAACCGTACCCGTAACCGGCTCCATAACGGTATCCGCCGTATCCATAACCACCGCGACCACCGACGCCATTGACAACGACACCGAGAACATTGGCGTTGATCGAGTACAGCATTTGAGTCGCTCGATGAGCCAATGGTTTGAGGTTTCGTCGAAGGCGGAGGCACAATATGACCCCGTCAACATTGGCGGCTACGTTTGCCGGATCACTGACTGCCAGAAGTGGAGGAGTATCGATCACGACAAAATCAAACTTCTCGCGAAGCAATTCCAGCAGGTCTTTGAAACGAGAGCTACTCAACAGCTCGGCGGGATTCGAAGGTCGCTTACCGCTGGCTAGAATCGACAAGTTGTCGATCGTCGAAGGTTGAATCACGTCGACTAACTCTGCCTTGCCGGAAATGACGGAAGTCAAACCGATCTCTTCGCGTACGCCAAACAGTTTCGCTAGACGCGGTCGACGGAAGTCTGCATCCATGAGCAGAACTTTACGTCCCGACTGAGCCATCGTAACTGCGACGTTGGCAGCCAACGTCGACTTGCCATCGCCAGGAACCGGACTAGTAACTTGGATAACTTTGATATTGCCAGCTCGGTTGCTGAAGTAGACGGCGGTTCGGATTCCACGAAACGATTCGCTTTGGGTCGATTTCCCACGGTGAACGGTAACCACGGACAAGTCGACCTTCTCATCCTTTCGATCTGAGGGACGAACTTCTGCCATCGGAACATGACCAAAAATGGGAATGCCCAGCTCCGTCGTGATCTCATCGGGACTGCGGAACGAGCGGTCTGCAATCTCGAGAATATAGGACAATCCAAAGAACAGTGCGCTACCCACAAACGCCCCTAACAAAATGTAAGCCAGCGCGAAGGGTCCCGTCTTGATTCCAATCTCGGGCATCTCCAACCGATGCATGGTCTTGCTGCCGTACTCCGGAGCGAGATTCAATTTATTGACTGCCGTATTCAAGCTATCCAAGAAACTGCCGACGGTCGCGATGTTTTGTTCCCAGATGCGATTCTCGGCAAGAGCAGCTTGTTGCTCTCGCGACTTCTCGCGGTTCTCCTTGGCGTAAGCTTCGAGTTTGGCTCCCTCCAATTGAAGAGAAACCAGTTCTTCTTGCACCGAGTCAATCATCAGCTTGAGACGGTCCTCGGGACTCAAGACCAGCTTATCTTGCTCCTGAACCAAGTTCATCAATTCGGCCTGACGTACTCGCTCGACTTCTTCGAGCTGCGCGAGCACTTCTTCTGCCATTGCAATTTTCAATCGAATATCGCGTATCGAATTGTGAGACTCTCCAATGCCCGCTGCCATCAAAGACTGCTCCTTCATTTGAAGCGGAATAAGCTCCTGACGTCGAAACGCTTCCGCTTGGCTTGTGAAGGGTCGCATGTTCTGCATGGTTACGGCCGTCTTCAAGTTATCGGTCCGGTAATCATACCGATTGTCAAAGGCAGCGCGCTGAAGCATGAGCAACAGCGATTCAGGGTTTCGCTTCTGATCGAGTCCTTCCTTGACCTGCTGAAGAGCCGACTCAAGACGAGTCACTCGCATCCGATTGGCGTGCAATTGGTTATTGAACGAAAGAAAGACTTCAGCGTACGGGTCACGCCCCTCATTGTTTCCGATGAAGATCAAGTCGCTCGTTCGACGAAATTTCAAGTAGTCTGAATTCAGGACTTTCATCCGGCCATCAAGTTCATTCCGAGCCCGTTCCACTTGGTCAATCACGTCCTTACCGAACGATTGCGTTTCTTTCGAAATGAAGCTGTCATAGCCGGCAACAATGGCCTTCACAACTTCCGCCGCCAGATTCTGATCGCTGCAAGTGAAAGCGACGTCGAGAATCTCGGTGGTGTTTTCCTTGGTGCCCGGAGTCACGACGAGTCGCTGGCCAGAGCGAATGTAATCGATAATTTCAACTTCGGACTTACCGATGAACGCCGGATTTCGTTTCAAATCCCCTTTATTGATCGCTTCCAGCAATACGCTCTTGCTGGTAATCACGCGAGCCTCATCAGCGCGATTCTTAACCCCTCCGGCAAAACCA
This sequence comes from Pirellula sp., assembly GCA_037440405.1. GTDB lineage: Bacteria > Planctomycetota > Planctomycetia > Pirellulales > Pirellulaceae > JANMGV01. The sequence continues at coordinate 11,051 of JBBIUE010000053.1, forward strand.
CTCTGAGGCGACCACAACGGCAAAAGATCGCTTTGAGGATAGACCACTTGAATGGTCGCGACGGCCGTATACTGTGCAGGTTGTCGCGAGAGAATCAGGAAGCCGATGAGCGATCCTAATACACATCCGAGCAATGTCAGCCATTTCCATCGCCAAAGTAATTTGAACCAATCCACCGTGTTTGGTTGAGGAATTGGAGCTTCTAGCAACGGGCCAGTTTGCGCGCCGTTGGAGTTTGCTGCCATCGCGTTCGACATGCTGCGTCCATCCAAGATGAAAGAAACGAAGAAATTGCTCTCGTTGAAATCTTACCAAAGTGTAATTGATTATCGCGAAGTTGACGCAAACGTGAAGGCTTGAAATCGAAAATTGATGAATCGATCTCGCTTCAGTCAGGATTTAGCGATTATCCCAGATCTCCGAGCTGCGCTTGCGAATCTCTTCGCGAAGCCTGTTCAGTGCGGAGTCGTTCACGGAGGAGATGATCCCCCTCTCAATGGCGTCCAACGCTTTGCCGAAATCTTGCTCGTTGGCATAAAGGGTCGCCAGCCGAAGAAATACTTGGGGATCCGAGGAGCGAATGCGAGTCGCCCTTTCTAGACATTCTGTCTCTAACATCCAGTCCCCGTGATAGTAGGCAGCTTTGGCAAGCCATATCCATCGCCGATAGTCCTTTTCAGGCAGCTTCTTTGCTAAATCGGCAATCCTGTTCCATATCTCCCAATTTGACTTCGGAAATTTTGTTAAGGTTAGATGTTTTCTCGCAACCTGTTCTAACAGTTCCATGTCTTCTGGAAAAGCATCAAGGTCTATCTCTCCATCGGGTATGCGCTGTGCTACGAGCGTGGCAACCGAACGAACTTGAGTTCGATCGATGGACATCGAACGCCTCCAGTTATCGTTTCCAAACGCACGATCGCCTAATTCCAAGGCGATCAGACCGCTTCGAAACAGCAAATTGGGATGCGATGGAATTAAACCGTTCATCCTCTTCAAGCTGGCGAGTCGATCGAGATGTTCCGATCGAAGGTCGCAAATCAGAGCGTTCCAGGCTGTACGATAGTCCAATGGAGAGCGTGTCCGGGCTGCTGCAAATCTTTGTTGAACTTCATGGATTCGATCTAGCTGCTGAGGTCCACCAAGCAGCTCCGCTAGCCGAATCTCCTGATGCTCGCGAGCGATTCGAATCGACGCCAGTTGGATGACAAGGGGGTCCGTTTCATCCCATCGCTCCATAACATCAATTCCCTGAACTTCTGCGATCGTGTTTCGAATCTGATTCAATTCTCTTAAGGCATCGAGTCGAAGTCGCTCGGACGATCGTACGGGAACAGGGTTGGCTTCGATCCACTTCAGCGATGTAAATACATCCTTCATGTCCTTCTCAAAGTCGTAGCGAGATTCCAGTCGCACCTGCTTGAGTGAACGATCCATATTCTCGGTTAACGCTGATTCCCAGAGACTCGGAACGGTTAGTGCGAAGCAAACATAAATGGCAATCGCCATGAACCATGCTGTGATTTGAATCGCTTTCGGTTGATCCTCAAGCACATGACTTGCAATTGGCGACGGGGCTTCTTTTTGCGTTGGCTCAGCCTCCTTCTCCTTGGGCTTGCGATGTCGTTGGCGTCTCGTTACCCGTTCGGCTGCCGGTAGCGAGGCTTCCACTTCCACGTGCTGACGCGCTGCTTGGCTGGACCCAGCTATGGCACCGAGGATGACGACGACCGGAACGAAGACAGCCGGGATAACCAGCGAAAAGTCGATGGAGTTGTGAATCAACATAGATGCCATCACAAAGGTCGCAGCAAGCAACATTGGCCGATACGTTCGACGATTCTCACGCCGCCCAAGCCACCGCAATTGCATCAAAATCCAACTCAGTCCGAGGCCGAGCAAGACCGCCCCAACGATGCCTGTCTCAACCAAGTACTCCAGGAGCAGACTTTCTGCATGGAAGAACCAGCCCGAATAAAGTGACTCTTGAAACGGAAGAGAGGAAAAATGAAATGTTCCCAGCCCACTACCCGTTAGCAAGTAATAGCGGAACGCGCGAATCGACACTTCCCAAATTTGAGATCGTGCAACAGCATCGCCAGCCAAAAGGTCAAATCGGCTCTCGATTCTCGTATCCAGCTCAAGCACGATGATCAGGCCGATCGTCATGAGGACGATTCCGGCTGCCACGAACCATGTCACCATCGATCTAGAGGTTCGCGATGCAATAACCAACGTCAGCAACATGGCTCCGACCATGCTCAACGCCGCGCCTCGTGAGAGAGAAATCAAGACTCCGGCCGCCATAAAAGCAATCAACACGAGTCCGAATATCTGCCGTGAATCCAGATTCGCCAACGCTTGTTGTATCTTTCCTATTTGTTCCCCGAGCCATGTTGGATCATGAACTCGATAGCGAACATCCACTTTCGCGGCACGTTTGCTGTTCGCGAGGAAGATCACCATCAGTCCGATGCCACCGGCAATGCATACATCGAGATACCCGCCAGCGGAATTCTTACAAACGAACGTTCCGAATGGACTGGCAAAGTCCATGTCAATCAGTGCGGGCTTTTTGTAGGACACCGACTGAATGATTCCGATACCCGCCATCAGCACTCCGGTCGCAGCCATAACGGCGAACAGCCATACTTGAGAAATCGAGGTCGCAAAGACGATCGAGGCAACCCAACAAAGAGTAGCGAGGCAGACCAGCATGGCGACCGTCGATCGAGTCTCTTCTGGCGAAACGCTGATGGCAAGCGTGCTTCGCAAACTCGTTCCTGAGGCTTCCTGGGCTTGCTCTTCCATCGTTCCCGTTTCGGCCACATTGCGGACGGAACTGGACAACAAATCACTGTTCCCAGGAAGTTCCGACCGCTCTCCAAGGAACCATCGCTGGATATCGACCGCAGCGATTGAAGATGATTCTTGCTGCGACCAGCGAACCGATTGAACCAGTCCGATTAGGGCCAATCCGAAGAAGATCAGCGTGGGCATCGGTATATGAGCGCGATGGTGCAAACCAAAGCGGTTGCCACGCAGGCCAAGCAGCACAAGCGCCGGGAGGGGAAGGACGACAATCACTAGACAAAACTGTGCGAACCAAGTTACGCTACCGTAATACCACGGAAGAGCAGCGATGATACCCAAGAGCCAGATCGCTAACATCCGACTCATTCTGCTGGCGGGCCATTCCAACTGCAGGGAGAACTTCGACCAACCGGCAGCCTTTCGATATTCCGACTCGATTGAGTAGTCGTCGCTGTTTCTACTTCTCACCACCATCGAGTCTCAACTGAGTAGACGCCAACACTTATGTAACCGTTCCGAAGTTGTTTGAATCGATCTTAATCCATAGATAGCAATAGTCTGTTCGAAAACTCGCAGCAACTTCGTTTTTTCAGCGCAAAGCGAGTTCAATCGCAGATCCGCTCTCTCGTATGCCAGTAGTCTGAAACGCAAACTTTACCCGTCCTACCGAGAATCTCATCCCGTACCTTCTGTTCTTTACAATCCGAGTGTTCGTTAAGTTTGGAATTCACGGCACCTTCGACAAAATCGTTAAATCCTGTTCTTCGGTGTGGCGATATTACTTCGTAGCGATGGATCGTCGTCACTGCGGAAATTGCGCCAGCAAGTTTTGCCAGTTGGACGCGGATCGCGAAGCGGAGTGTAACGGGCTCTCGTCCACTGCTGCGCGAACAACCTCTCGACGATGGATTCAGCAAAGGGGGAAATGGAAAGATGAGCTTTCTGATTCGTTGGAACCGTGGACGAAGGGATTCCAATCATTGCGGCTTTCGTTGCCGCAGAGGTAGATTCGTCCCAGCTTTAATCTTGTTCTTGGGCATCTCGACCACAATCGGATGCAATGCCCTAACCGGGCTTCAGAACACGGTTGCTTTCAATTCATCCTGGGACGAGTTCGTTACAGGATATCGCAACAGTGCCTGGGCGTCGCGAGCATGGTATGCTCGACGACCTTACTTTATCGGCCAACCCTATCTCGAAGACTTTGGACAGGGATTTCGAGACGGTTATCAAAATGTCGCTGACGGCGGTGACGGCTGCACGCCAGCCTTTCCTTCGCGAAAGTATTGGGGATGGCGTTATCAATCGCCAGAGGGTCAGGGCAAGGTGGCTGCCTGGTTCGCAGGCTATCCAGTAGGAGTTCAGGCGGCACGAGATGATGGTGTCGGCTACTGGACACAGCTTCAGACCTCGAGCGGCATCCAGCAAGAGTACATCCAATCTGGCATGATGCCGGAACACCAAATGGGAATGTATCCGATTCCGCAACAGCCTTCGTACATGCCACGACAAATGCCCGATATGGTGACGGAAATTCCACTTCCACCGCCAAATCAACCATAAGAAATTGCGGTCGAGCAACAGTTCGGTCCTTACTAACATCGCATCGAATGCCAACGGCGAAACCATGCATACCAGTCCATTCAATCGCACCCAGCAACGAAATATCATCAGCGAGGGGGTCATGAGCCGACTCAATTCATTTTTGACCAACGCGGGCCTGGTTGCCGCGAACCTGCGAGAGCGATCGCGCCTGATGCTCGTTCTCGGTTGCAGCGCCTTCTTCTTTTCGCAAGTGGGCTGCACTGCATTTACTTCGCCTCTTGCTGGTATTCCAGCAAAGAGGCTTCCCCCGCAGTTTTTGGCGACTCCTAAGAACAATCTAATTCCCATCGATATCTCTCGACTGGGGCAGGAGCCCTCTCGACAATATCTCCTGGATGGCGGAGACATCCTCGGAGTTTACATCGAGGGGGTGTTACCGTTCAATTTGCCTGATCAGCCGCCTCAATTACCACCGGTCAACTTTCCAGACAAAGACAGCACGCTTCCTCCATCGGTCGGTTACCCAATCGCCATCCAGGATGAAGGTACGATCGCTTTGCCGCTCATTCGACCACTCAATGTGCGAGGTCTCACGGTCGAACAAGTCCGCGAACTGATCCGCCGCGAATACGTCAGCAGCGGTATCTTGAAAGAAGATTCGAACCGCTACCAAACTCCGATCGTCACTCTGCTAAAGCAACGAACCTACAATGTCGTGGTCATCCGTCAGGACATGAATCCGCAACGAGACACGGTGACGAGGTCTAGTTATACTCGCGGTGCCGATCAAAGTGCTACCGGGAACTTGATCAAGCTCCCTGCGGGACAGAATGACATTCTTCACGCTCTGATGGCGACGGGAGGGTTACCGGGCCTTAACGCCAAGAACGAAGTCAAAGTCTTGCGATCCTCGGACGCTCGAAACCGCCGCTACGATGAATTGCTCCGCGAGTACTTTGCCGCGTTCTATTGCAATCCTGACCCTTGTTTGTGTCCACCGCCACTGCCCGACGATCCCGCCGTTCTGAAGATTCCGCTACGCGTTCCGCCGGGAGTTTTCCCGAACATCAATCCTGAGTCCGTGATTCTTGGCGAAGGGGACATCGTCTACATCGAGTCACGCGACGCGGAAGTCTTCTACACGGGAGGCTTGCTGCCTGGAGGTGAATGGCCTCTTCCACGAGACTATGACCTCGATGTTCTGGGTGCCATCGCCATCTCAGGTGCTGCCGTATCATCACCGCAGCGTGGCATGGGAGGCGGTTTAGCTCAGGGGCTTGCATCGGTGCCTCCGGGAATGGTGTACATCCTTCGCAAGACACCTTGCAACGGCCAGATCACCATCGAAGTCGATCTTGCCAAAGCTCTGAATGACCCTCGCCAGCGACCGCTCATTCAGCCCGGCGACATGATCATTTTGCGGTTCAAGCCGATTGAAGAGGTGCTGAACTTCAGCATCGCCAGCTTCTTCACCTTCGGCATCCGCCAGCTTCTTCGGTAACGCATGAGGTGAACCTCGACGACACAGCGTCGAGTGTTCGAAATGAGTGAACTCGAAACGAGCCAAACCGCAACCAAAAATTTCTCGTAAGGGCCTGTACACAACACAGGCCCTTGTTTTTTTGGTCACGACTCCGTTGAGAAGTAAATCGGCGCACTCGGTCCGAGCGGCAAGCCCAGCACGAATACCCAAAAATAGAAGAACAGCGTCCACACGATCAGGAAAACCACCGAATAAGGGAGCATCAAGCTGATGAGCGATCCCATTCCCGCAGTCTTGTCATAGCGGTGGATCATGATGAAGATCATTCCGAAATACGACATCATTGGCGAGATCACGTTGGTGCAGGAATCGCCAATGCGATAGGCGGCCTGAATGATCTCCGGACTATAGCCGGTCAGCATCAGCATGGGCACAAAGATCGGAGCCATGAAACTCCATTTGGCACTCGCGCTACCCATCAGAAGATTCACCAGTGCGCACACCAAAATAAAGAATACGAAAATGCCTGCGTGATCCATCTTCAGAGCACGAATCCATTCCGAGCCCTTCACCGCCAAGATGGTTCCGAGGTTGGACCAATCAAAATACTGAACGAACTGAGCCGCAAAGAAGACGAGGACGATGTACGGGCCCATCGACGACATCGACTTTGACATACTATTGATGACATCGCGGTCGCTTTTCATGGTTCCGACGACCCAACCGTAGACGAATCCTGGGATCAGGAACCCTAGAAACACAAAGGCCACGACTCCCTTTAGAAGTGCCGAGTTCTCCAGGCTGTTTGTCTGAGGATTTCTGAGTATTCCTTGCCATCCAGAAGACAAGGTCTGTTGGCTTCCGAGTTCGGGATGCTGCGAATGAATCGGGTACGACAAGTAGATTAGCAGACCGGTTAGCAAAAGTGCCGTCGCGGCAGCCGCGAGCAGACCCTTCTTTTCCAACCTCACCAGCGGCTGCATCGAGTCCCGTTCGGTCTTGGACGCAGAATCTTCCCGATCGACGAACTCAGCTAAGCGAGGTTCGACAATTTTCGCAGTCACAAGCGTTCCGACCAATGTAATGACGAACGTACTTCCAATCATGAAATACCAATTGCAGGCCGGGTTCACCGAGTATTCGCTTGCGATCATCTTGGCAGCCGTTTCGGTCAGACCAGCCAGAAGCGGATCCACCGTTCCGATCAAGAGGTTTGCGCTGTACCCGCCCGACACCCCTGCGAATGCGGCTGCTAGCCCTGCAAGCGGATGCCGCCCCAACGAATGAAAGATCGCCGCTCCCATAGGCACAATCACGACGTAGCCTATCTCGGATGCGGTATTAGAGATCACTCCCGCAAATACCAGAGCTGCCGTCACAAGCACGCGAGGAGCTCCCAGGACCAACAGCCTGATTGCCGCTGAGAGAAGTCCGCTATGTTCCGCCACTCCGACTCCCAGCAAGGCAACCAACACGGTTCCCAGTGGTGCGAATTTCACAAAGTTGGACACCAACTCCGTGACGATCTTGCGAATACCGTCTCCGTCAAGCAATGATTCAACGCGGATCATCCCATCAGCCGCTCGACCCTTGGTCCCTTCCGGGCGAGGGTCCACGACCGACCAGTCGAGATAGCTCCCCAAAGCGCTCAGCAAGATCGTCGCAAGCGCAAACAGGGCGAACAAGGTGACCGGATGCGGCAACAAATTCCCCAGCCGCTCTACCAGCCCCAAGAACCGATTTACCCAACTCTTTTTCATCGAACGTTTCTCAAATCAACGTGCAACATGGTCGTATCATTTCCAAAGGCGTTCTGCCCAACCTCTTTTCGCAACTAATCGCGACCCGATTGTACCCGGTTGCTTGGGCAGCCGCAGCCATTCTCGTCGATAGCCATGGCTGTTTGATTGAGACCTAAAGCCTGCCGATTTCATACCCGATGGATTACCCTCAACGCAAATCGGCTTCGAACTCGATGCGCTGACCGGAAACCAAGTGCTCAGATTCGATGGTAAGTTTGGGGTTCGTGCCCCCTTCCATTATCTCGAACTCGCGTTCGTCGCCGGGGAGTAGCCCTTTAAGCGATGTCGCGGATCGAACACCTTCCACTGTCGGATAAGCGTCGTAGTAGATTGGCGCGATGCCAGTATTCTTGATGACCACACGACTCGCAGTGGCCGACGCAGCGAACGAGGTAACTCGAAAACGGTAACCACAAGCTAGGCTAGCTTCGCGAATCCGATCCTTCTTCTGAAATCTTGGTTGGTCGTCACCGATGATGAATGAGACGTGGAACTTTGCCGCTTGCTGTTCGAAGGGAATGCCGTGTGGACCTTTTGGTGCCAAAGCTAGTCGCTGGTCCTTGGGCTCGAAGAAACTGAATTCGCCACCGGCGGGGGCGGTCTTCCAACGATCTCGACCGAATAGCTCCCAGTTCGGCTCGTTCTCCTCTTGGTGCTTCGCGTGATTAAAGGAATCATCGAAAACACCGAACGGCAAGGACAACAGATCCAAGGACTCTGCAAACGGCGCGTGATCACCCGCTGCGTCCACCGAAATCATCCATGGCGTGATGTTCATGCAAGTCGCCATACGTTTGGCAAAGGTCGCTTGGAATGACTTCGAAGGAAAGGTCTTTCCCAAAATCATCGGGCCATCGTAAATGTGATACTCGGACCAAAGCCCAAACCCGACTTGAACAAACGCAAGCCTCCGGTCGCCATCATATCTTTTGGAAAATTGCTCCATAAAATCCAGAACGAACGCTTGCCATTTTGGATGCGACCAGTCAGGAAAACCGGTTTCCTTTTTTTCGCTCTTCGCGATCGTCTCCGTATAGTCGCTGAGCTGCTTAATGTGGGTTGGAACTCCCGTCGGTCGCCCCACATACGTATCATGCCAGCGGATGATGGCCTGATGTTTGCGGCTAGCGACCTCATTGAGATGGGTCTCGAGAACCTGCCAGTCATACGTTCCTTCGGGGCCTACAACCTGATCATATCGAAAGTAGGCATACTCCAATTGGATCGGGCTCGACGCAACCGCTTCGTTGGCGCTCCAAAGCACGATGCCGGTCATGGGTTGTACATTGTCGATCCTTGATTGCAAGGACACAGGCCTCAAGTCATCCGCACCGAGCATAGCTGTGGCGAGGTTGAGCACGGTCACTCCGAAAAAGCTGAGTCGAATGGTCATCCTGTTTGCCTCTGATCGGAATCCTAGAAAAATGTTTCGATTGAATCACGTTCGTCAAGGTAGCATCTATTGCCCCAAGCAGATCAGCGTACCAGAACGATCTCGACAGACCAACCGCGAGTTTGCAATCGCCACATGCGGCCATACATCCGACAAACTTGGAATCTCATGTCGTGCCAACACCATCGGCTGATCGGGCGAGTTCTGAGCAGAGTCAACTAGCAAGAGTTTGCCGTTCGCACACCACACGATCAATCGCTCATCCGAAGTGACGATACAGGAACCCGCTTCGCCAGTCTCTTCTCCTTGCCAAATCAATTCACCCGATTTTGCGTCCAGGCAGACCAAATTTCGGCAAGCCCAGTAGAGTCGGTCCCCGTACGCGACAGGCGAACAGATCGTCGAGTAGTGATCGGACTCCCATACCTTCCGAAGTTGGTTCTCCGACAGAGTCAGCTTCGCTGTTTTCGACTGGTCGTAGCCGGACGTCAAATAGAACGACTCACCATCGAAACTAACCGATGCGATATTCTGCGCGAAGTGAGTCTGCCAGGGATAGAATGCGGCTGTCTTGCCAAGATTTTGCCTATCCATGCGAGTAATCAACAATCCGTCAAAGGCAAACGTTGCCACCATGGGAACGCGATTGATCTCGACAGGGATGGGACCGCCATTGTGACCTGCATGTCCAGTCTGTTCGGACCGCCAACGTTCTTTTCCCGTCGTTTTTTCGAAACCAATCAACGTCCCCACGTTCGCTCCGACTTCGACGATCAATTCCTCTCCGATGACCAACGGACTCGAAGTGAAACCGTAGTCTCGCAGAGGAGATCGTCTGACCTTCGGCCGCTGTTGGATTTGATATCGATCATAGAAGGTCACGTTCCAAACCGGTTTCAAACCATCCTTGGTATTCCAGCATCGCAGATCGCCATCGTTGCCAAGTGTGAAGATCAATCCAGTAGCTGAATCGAATTCCGGCGTCGATGATGGACCACCGTAAAGCCCTTCGTCACCCGTTGCGAATCGTCCTCGTTCGGGAGCTGGGTAGGATTGCCGTGCCAATACTTTGCCACTAGCGAGCTCTATTTGAAGCAAGACCTCTTCGTTGTTCTCCCATCCAAATGCATACACCCGATCACCGACGATCAGTGGAGAACTGCCTCCATCCGGAACCTTCCTCCTCCAGAGTTCGTTGCTCAACGTCCATCGATTGCCGTCCCAACCCGAACGTTCGCTCGTGGTTCCGTTTCGATGCGGCCCTCGCCAGTGATGCCAGTCCTCAGCCCTCACATGCTGGAGCATCACCTCGAAGGAAACTGCGAGACTTGCAAGACAAAAAGCCATGCGTACATTGCGAATCATCGCTTGGTTCAACAACACTGAAGTTTCAACCATCACTGAGTTTGCGTCCGTCGGAATGGAGACTGTGCATTTGCATGATGCATTTTAATGTACAATGAGGTCGCTCTTTGAGTTGCCCACTGCACATATTCCAAGTTAACAAATTGCTACGCTTCGATACTCGATTCAATGCAGGAAACGTCGGCATGTTACGTTCTAGAATTCGGTTGTCGTGCTTACCCCTTGGATTGCTCGTACTTGGTGCCCTCAGTGCATCTGCCAGTCTTGTCCTGGCGGCGGATGTAGGCGATTGGCCGCGTTGGCGTGGTCCGAACGGCGATGGGATTTGTGAAGAAAAGGGGTTGCTCACGCAATGGCCTAGCGACGGTCCGCCATTAGCTTTTCAAAGCAAGGGACTTGGTGGTGGTTTCTCAAGCGTCTCGATTGCTGGCGACCGCATCTTCACGATGGGCGAGGCGAACGGGTCAAGTTCCATCGTCTGCCTAAACCGTAAGGACGGTTCGGTCCTTTGGAAGTCTCCCTTTGGCAGGGGCGAGCCAAATTGTACTCCCACGGTGGACGACGACCGTGTTTACGGATTGAGCCGCGACGGCGTGCTCGCATGCATCAACACCTCCGACGGTCGCGTGCTCTGGCAGAAGAACTTCGTCAGCGATTTCGGAGGAAGCGAACCGACCTGGGGATATAGTGAGTCACCGTTGATCGATGGCAATACTCTGGTGTGCACTCCGGGAAGTCAACAAGCCCATCTCATCGGCCTCGACAAGATGACCGGTCGCGTCCTCTGGCAGGCTGCACTCGATAGCAGTCTGCAGCTCCGAGGACATGGTGGAGCCGGCTACGCTTCTCCGGTCATCAGCAACGGTGGAGGTGTCAAGCAATACATTACGCTGACCGGTAAGGGGGTCGTTAGCGTCGATGCCAAGTCCGGTAAGATCATTTGGATCTACGACAAAATTTCCAACGGTACCGCCAATATTCCAACACCCATCGTCTTCAAAGACTATGTTCTTTGTTCGAGCGGTTACGACGACGGCGGGACCGCCTTGCTGAAGCTCGCGAAGAATCGAAATACCATCGGTTGGCAGGAAGTCTACTATTTCCCCGCGAAACAAACTCAGAATCATCACGGCGGGATGATTCTCCACAATGGTCACGTCTACATGGGGCACGGCCATAACAACGGCTTTCCACTCTGCATGAATTTCATGTCCGGCAAGGATGCCTGGCGCCCCGGCCGCGGTCCCGGGCAAGAATCCGCTGCCATCGCGTTCGCAGATGGCCATCTTTATTTTCGCTACCAAAACGGCGTGATGGCTCTCATCGAAGCAACTCCTTCGGCATACAAATTGAAGAGTAAATTCAAACTAGCTGTGGTCAATCGCGAAAGCTGGCCGCACCCGGTCATCGCCGGTGGCATGCTGTACATTCGCGATCAAGACGATTTACTGGTGTACGACGTCCGCGCCAAGTGATTGGTCAACGGTTCCGAGACTCAAGAAGTCGTTTCCAAATAGCCAATGGGCAATCGATCATTTGTTCGCGTGAACGCCAACGGATCCGTTGACTTGAACCCAAGTTCAACCAAGAATGAAGTGAAAATCTGCGGGTGTAACTCAGTTGGCAGAGTGGTAGCTTCCCAAGCTGCATGTCGAGGGTTCGAATCCCTTCACCCGCTTTGGTGGAACGTGGATTGGTTTCTGAACTTTTCTAGAAACGGCAACTAAGTCGATGCCTTCCACGACCGATATGGAACGAAACGACATCGATTTCTTTGAACGCACATTGGTCATTCCAAGCGGCGGACAGGGGTGACCAAACCGATTTTGGGATGAGGTCCGGGACTAAGCAAAGATTTCGGTTGCAACGTTGCCGGCGACATCGGTCAATCGAAAATCGCGCCCCGCATGACGGAACGTCAGTCGCTCATGATCGAGCCCGAGTGCGTGCAGGATCGTTGCATGCAAGTCGTGAACGTGCATCTTGTTTTCAACCGCGTAATAACCATAGTCATCCGTGGCACCATAAGCGAAGCCGCCTCGAACGCCTCCACCGGCAAGCCACATGGTGAACCCGTGAGGATTGTGATCTCGACCGTCGTTTCCCTGCGAAGTTGGAGTCCTTCCAAATTCTCCTCCCCAAAGAACGAGCGTGTCTTTGAGCAATCCGCAGGCCTTCAGATCGGCGAGAAAACCTGCGATTGGTTTATCGACCTCTGCAGCGTTCTTGGTGTGTCCGTGATAGAGCTCGCTATGTTGGTCCCACTGGACCTCGCTGTCGCTGTGTGTTACCTGGACAAACCGAACACCGGCTTCGAGGAAGCGGCGGGCCATTAAACACTGACGACCGAAGTTCTCGCTGATCGGATCATCGATTCCGTAGAGACGCATCGTTTCAGCGGTCTCTTGTGACAAATCTTGCAGCTCCGGAATGGATGTTTGCATGCGGAAAGCCAACTCAAAAGAATGCAAACGATCATCAAGCACAGAATCATGATCCGCGCGGTGTTGCCCCATTGTCTCTAAGTCCCTCATGAGATCGAGTTGCGTTCTCTGCCAATGGCGCGGGATACGATCGTTGGCGATTTGGCTGACACGGGCTTGAGCAGCTAGCTGACTGGCATTGCCGATCGGAGTGCCTTGGCAGTGCGCAGGGAGAAACGCGGCGCCCCAATTATTGACCCCACCGTGCGCGAGCGTCGGGCAGATCGTGACAAAGGCAGGTAGGTTCTCATTCTCGGTACCGAGTCCATACGATATCCAGGCTCCCATGCTGGGACGTACGAATTGATCGCTCCCCGTATTCAGTTTGAGTAACGCGCCTCCATGCGCGGGATTGGTGCCATGCACCGATCTTAAGATGCATAGGTCGTCGGCGTGTTTAGCCACCTGTGGAAAGAGCTCGCTGATCGGTAACCCACTCTCTCCGTACTGTCGGAACTTCCATGGCGAACGCAAAAGGTTGCCCTGCTGCGCGAAGACGACCTTGGGAAGAGGAAACGGTAAGGGCTTTCCGTCATCGCGATCTAATAGCGGCTTCGGATCAAAGGTATCGACATGCGATGGACCGCCTTTCATATACAGAAATACCATCCGTTTGGCTCGCGCTGGAAAATGAGGAGGTTTGGCTGCCGATGGATGATGATGCGGATCGGCAGCCTGAGTGCTGGCAGTGACGCTCGTTTCAACACGACTGCGAAACGCGAGATAGCCGAATCCGACAGCGCCCAATCGGAGACATTCGCGACGTGCCATATTTGCAGATGCCAAGAGCTGCTCTTGCCGGTCGTGGTATAGACACATGATTTCACCTTAGGCTGTACCGATCTTGACTGACCGGTTTATGATAATCGATGTTCTCGGTCCAAGGGCTTCAGAACTGGTACCCGTATGAGAAAGGCCCAGAAAGCCAACAACATGCTTACAACCGCGAAGCCGGCAAAAATCGGCAAATGGGACTTGGAAAGGGCATGAACTCCCGCGACTAGAACTGGCCCGAGCGCTGACGCAAGAACGGTCAAGACCTGTGCAACACCCTGAACACCTCCCACGTGCTCTCGACCGAAAACGGTTCGCCAAGCGGTAAAGAACACAACGGTAATCTGTCCACCGACGAAGCCCATGGCTCCTCCATAGACAAACAGCGATGTTGCTGTCTTGATTCCAGGAAATAGAAACAACGCAACTGCTTGCACTAGCAAGGCAGCACCCAGAAATGTACCCAGATTCCTTCGGCTTATGAAACTGCCAGTAATCAAATTGCTTACCAAGCCAACGCCGGTCAAGACAGCCATGAGTTTGACTGCATCGGAGGCGAGAAACCCCATCTCTTCGAGTATGGCTTCATTGAGCAGCGTGATCGACGAGAAGACCAAATTGAAAAAGGCGGAGCCCAAAGCGATTGCCCAGAAGCTCGGCAATTTCAAAATGGGTAGCAGAGCATTGAAGCTCTCGCGATCGATACTCGTGTAAAACGAAACTGCTGCCTGTTCTCTTGGACGCTCACGGACGGCCAGAACCAAGATGGGAATGATGCTCACGATCGCCAAAGCAAGGAAGTTCCAAGCAGGGCGCCATCCAATCGCTTCAACTAGGCCGCCGACGGCCAGAACAGAGCCGATAAATCCGAAGGTCAGGAGGACTGCGAAAACACCCATCGCCAAACCGATACGCTCGTGAAACCATTTGCTGATGATACTCATGCTGGCGACCGAAAGCGCGCTTTGTCCGAAGCCTCTTACGAGAATCAGCGATACCATTAAAGTCAACATGCCGCTTGAGACTCCCATGAAGAAGGTACTGGCAGCCAGAGCAATCAGAATAAGCACATTGGTGCGCCGGACACCGAAGCGATCAATCATGAAGCCAGTCGGCAGGGCAAACATCGCCCCAAGGATCGATGCCGCGAAGTTCATCGCTCCAAACTGCAGTTCGGATATGCCGAATTCTCGCATGAGCGGAGATGCGATCAGTCCGAGACCGTACGTTCTTCCAGGCAGAGTCGCCGTCATCGCGGCAGATGCCGCCACGACGTTGAAAGCCCCAACAGTCTGAGCGGAAAAGCGGTTCAACAGAATTCTCGCCTGGTGGAAACGTGTAAATGAAGGCGTCGTTGTGCGTGCAAAGATGATTGCAAGTTCTTGCCGATTTGGGTAGTCGCTTTCGAATGTTTAGTCCGCGAGGGGACGGATCAAAACTTCAATGCCACGCAACAGAACTTGGCCAGGACCTTCCATGACGAGATTCAATTTCAGATGGTCAGCAAACTGACCTTTTTCGAGCAAGAACAAGATTTCGACAGTGGTGTCATGATGGGTACCCGACAGTTGTTGCTCCAATCCTCGCGAAAAAAATTCGCCCACCCCTGAGACGCGGCACCACAGTTCCGCGTAAACCTTTGTCTTGAGTTCCGTACAACTAATCTGAAAACGGTAAATGAGTTGGCACTGATGCAAATTCGCAAGGTGCATTTCGAACAGATGAACTGTCTCTCGGCGTTGAACCATCACATTGAGATGGCTTTGCTCCCAGGTCGCATGAGGCGAAATGGGTTTGTCGTGGGGGCCAAAATGTTTGAGCTGGATGGCAGGGCCCTTAAATGAACGAGGGCGAGACCGATTGAACAGGCGCTGCAACCATTGAAACATCGTTCATTTCTCCCACGAGACGAGGACGGGGCGGAGAATTCGGCAGGAACGCTTATTCTAGGACATCGGAGGGGCGATGATCAATCGATTTTGTTCGATGACGGACAAATTTCTGGAATGAGGAGTCAAAGTAGATCAGGCGTTTGCGCTCCTCAGGATGACTTCGAAACCAAAAGCTGACGATGGCGAGGTTCTCTTCTCTTCTGGCATATCGCCGACCAATGTTTTTCTCGCTATGCAGCCATTCCTCGACGATTCGCCGATATTTTCCGTTGCTTCTAGCATCTGCGGGGGCGGGTACAGCGTGCTCGACGACGCCCCTCCGAATCAAATACCAAATGTCTCGAGCGTCCTCACCCACGACCGGGTAGATGCATGTCAGATGTTGCCTGGCAGAAGCGTGTTCGCGCAGTCTTCGAACAAGCCAGCGCATTACCTTTAGGTCTTCACGCAGCCGGATGGCGTGCTCGAAATGGCGTCGATAGGCCGCCGCCTTCATGTGCTGCTCCAACTCATCCAGGATTCCGTCCGTTTCACCGGAAAGAAAGTTCTTGGCCGCCACCACCTGAGATGCGTAAGCGCGGCGACTGCAACTCGCAATGCATGGTCCGAGACAGGATGCGATTTCGAAACGGATGCAGTGTGCCTTTTCTTCTCGCGAAAATAGCGACAATTGATCAGAAAAGACGAACTTCGTGCGATTGCTGCAGTCACGAAGTCGAAAAACTCGGTTGAGAATCTCGGCAGCCCGTCGAAGTCGTCCAGTACCGAAGAGCGGCCCTTCCCATGCTCGCATGGAGGGTTCCGGTTGATTCGCCACATAGAAGCGCTCGGCTGGCTCATGTCCCAAGCAAAGAAAACCAGCTTTCTTGCGATTCGGCATGCCTTGCACGTTGAAGCGTGGTTGAAACGTTCGGATGAGCGCATGTTCGCGAAGCAAGGCGGCAAATTCGCTGGGATGCGTCTCCCAAACAATAGACTTGGCCGCACGAATGATGCGGCCAGACTTTTCGTCCTCGTTGGTTGGCATGAAGTAGCTGAGAATACGCCCCTTGAGCGATTTCGATTTCCCAACGTAAATCAAGCGACCGACTGCATCCAGCATGCCGTAGACACCCGGTTGCTTTGGCACATGATCGCGCACCTTTCCGCGAAGGATCGACCTTCGTTTACCTTCAATGCGCTCCGTCGGCGATGGAAGGTGCGGCATGAAAGGGTCGGCACCGAACTGCTCGAAGACTTCGTGCTGAATCATCCGGTTGGCGGTTGGCATTGAGTCCCTCCTTGTTTGCAATCAACATCGACCATGCTGCTCTCATAGCAGGGCAACCTCGATGAATCCGTTGCTCATGGGAATATGGTATCCTCTCCGAGGGCAATGGTTCTCTTTTCGACGGACGATCGAAATGCAGCATCGACGATCCGTTGTCCAGTCCAAGAAATCGGCAAGGAAAGTGGCCCGGCAACTTCCAGATCGTTTGCCATGCAGTGCAAAACATACTGGATCGGGTTCATGAAGGGTACTGATAAGGTGTCTACCGGAATGTCTTGGCCATCGGGATGCGCTTTCGTCTGCAAACGAATGCTCTTGGCGTAGTCGTTACTTTGAATGGTTCCCTCAGTACCCACAAGGGTGAATCCACAAGCAGGCTGAGTCTGGTGGTGCCATGGATCGGTCAATGTGCCCCAACGCGTCTCAAAACGCGAGAGCCCACTATGGTAGCGGCACAAAGTAATCGAATGCTCGTCCACTTCGAGGCCAGCAGGTTCATCCTTCATGGCAGTCACTTCAATCGGCGCCTTTCCCGAGTGAAACCAGGTACCTAGCGTAGCTCCGTAGCCCAAGTAGTCCAACAGGGAACCTCCACCCTGTTCGCGATGATAGAACCAACTATTTGGTTTTTCCAACTCCACCTGCTCAGACGTTCGTTCGATCTTGTCGAACGTATGCCAGAGAGGGCCCCGATTCCCGCCATAATAATAGACACTTTGAAGATCACCGATCTGTCGCTCGATCACCGCTAGCCGATATGCGGTTCGATGCGATGGCACCCAGGTCAGCGGCCAATTGATCACCAAGTTGCTGCCATGGGATCTACAAGCGAGCACCATGCGTCTAGCTTCCTCAATCGAAGCCGCAAAAGGCTTTTCAACGAGCAACCAGGCTCCCGATGAAGCAACTTTTTCAACCCACTCGGCATGACGTTTTGCCGCTGGACACAAGATGATCAGATCGGGCTTCGATCTCTCCAGTAACCACCGAACATCGTCCATGACAAGATGGGAAGGGAGACCAATTCCCGAAAGAACCTCCAGCACTCGCTCCCGTGAATCATCGTAAACGCCGACCAGCTCCGCCTGCGGATGGTTGACAACCATCCGCAAGAGATCGCCAACGTGAAAGTGATCGAAGCAGATCGCGGCAACGCGAAAAACTCTTTTCTCCACGAAATCCATCTCCCGATGATCGACTAAATTTGCTATCAGCAAACTTCAGCGCTGTTAGGCGAGCAGCAGGTGAACATCTACCAGCCCGAAAGGTAAGTGAGGGTCGAAACGTGATGACCACGCTCACGCATCGGGAAATGATTGGTAGGTCTGTTTCTTGCGCCTAATCTAGCATTCAAACGGAAAGTATGGCGAGGAGAATGCGAATGAACAAGGTCGCTTCAGCAATAGCATTCTTTATCTTCGCCTTTGCCGGAATCGGCGGGCTGCTGGTAGTTCGCCATTATCGCTGGGCCGATACTCGAGAATCCACGACCCTTCAATCGAAGAACCTGACAGCCGATGAGCTAGCTCAAGAATCGGAGATCGCGACTTTGGTCAGCAAGGATGCTAGCCAATTCGATCGAGAACTGAACCTGCGAGTGATTACGTCTCTACCCAAGAGTTTTGTCGAACTCGAAGCGGTTCATCGGCAGCGAGCGAATGATGCTTGCGAGCCGCTCCCAGCAAACGAGCCTGTGAGCATGGGGCGATGGATGAGCATTCTCACCCACTGGGATAATCGACGCAAAATCCCAAAAGAGCTCGAATTCTCCCGCCGAGAGGTTCTCACAATTGGTTTACAGATTCCTCAAGACGACCAATTGACCCTGCCCATGCTCAGCAAAGAGAGGATCCTCACATTCCTGAACGAGAATTACCTCAGCTTGCAGTTGCGACTGGTGCGGAACGGAACGACCAAACAAGTTCACTTGCACCATCGACCTGTCGCCGTGGTTACGAAATACCGATCCGCAGGACTCTCGCAGGATTTCGTGGAACCGCTAGGCCAAAAAACCAAGGAAATTCGCGGGTTGGGCGTGCTTCGGTCACCGGAGTCCAATCCCGATCCGTTCCAGATAGCAGTTTGGCTGTTTCGTTCAAGTTGGCAGACTGCATCAGAGCGTTTTCCTACGATCCACCATGAATTCATCTTCATCCGTTCGAAAAATGGCATCGAATCGAGTCAATCAGACGCGATACCTTTGGAAGTTTTTGCGACGTCCGAAGGACGGACGAGATTCCATTACTTTGGCGTGCGAACCCTACCAGCATCCGAGATTCGCAGCGTTAGCAATGCCGACTTAGTCGGTCGAATTCACTTTACACATTATGCTAGCGATGGCCTTCATCCGAGCCAATCGGTAACGAGATCTGGGGAAGTTCGATCGTCACGGGTATTTTCCCTGCGTTCCGTCGAGAAGTTCATGAACGAGCAGGGACTCGTCGGCGATTGGCAGGATCACCTCCCCCTAATTCTGGATGGCTTGGCCGATGCAAGGATTGCTTCCGGCATTGATTGAGCCGTGGAGCTGACGAGTCGGTTGGATTCAAGAAATGAATGCAATGGAACAACTACTGCAAGAAAGGACTTTGGAAAACTTTCCCGTTGATTACGGTTATCCGGTTTCGAAAGCATCGTTCCTCGATTTGTAGTGCGTTCCAAACCGGATAAGTCCTATCCTCGTTCCGATAACACATTTCGGCACGGTTGATAGGAAGCGATCGATCGTTAGGGTTTGCTGTCTAGAGACGTGATGGACTGATTGCATGAAGTATCATCAAAGCCTCCTACTCACATCATTCGCGTTCTTGTTATGTGGTGGTTGCGCGAGTATTGAAGATTGGCACTTCCGAAACGTCAATCGAGTTCGAGCGCACATGGCATGGCACGACACAAGCCCGAACATCAAGCACTCGGCGGATGTCCACTTTGCTCGAGGTTGGCGCGATGGATACTTCGAAGTATCGACAGGAGCTTCCGGACAATTGCCGGTGGTCCCCCCGAAGACCTATTGGGGTACGAAATATCAAAGCGGCGAAGGTCGTAGGTGCGTTGAGAATTACTACGCTGGTTGGGAATGCGGAGCCATCGCAGCTCAGAGCCAATGTCGACCTCAATTAAACGCCATCCCAGCGAAGGTACCCATGGAGGAACCGAAATCGTTGGTCAACAGTTATCGACCTTGTTTGGATGAGACCTCCGAAGTGGTCTACATCCACGAACAGGGAATGATGCGCGGTTCGGGTCCACAGTGATTGCAGCAATGCTCGCAAGCGCGAATTCTACGATAAAGTCGACAAAGCATCAGAGAAGGGATCTCGAAATGCCATCGGATAAAATGAACTCATCGACAAGATTTCTTTTGAGTTCGTTCGCAGTCTTGTTTTGCATTGCTTCGAGTGGATGTGTCACCTTCTCGAGCCATGCCATTCCTGCGGATCGTTTACCTCCCGAATTGAAAGCGATCGAAAAGTCGGCTCGCGTCCCCATCAATCCTGCACTGCTCGGACAGCGACCACAACGAGAACATCAAATCGTTCCTGGCGATGTCATCGGTGTCTACATTCGAGGATTGTTGCCAATCGAAACGACCGCGTCGATTCCAATGGTCAATACGCAAGGGACCTTCCAAGCGGAATACTATCCTCCGAGAGGGTTGGTGGCGACTGCCAGTGTTGGACTTCCATTCCAAGTGGGAGTCGATGGAACTCTAAACTTACCCTCTTTGGGTCTTGTCAATGTGGCTGGTCTCACCCTCAATCAGGCATCTCAAAAGATTGCGTCTCTCTGCATCGAAAAGCAGGTCGTCGTATCCGGCGTCGAGTATGTTCATTTGAGCTTGGTGCGAAGCAATGTCATGCGCGTTGTCGTGCTGAGGGAAGAAGTTCAACAAGATATGCCAACACAGATTCGCAAAGAGCATTACGTCCTTGCCAAGCGAGGATACGCTCATGTCCTGGATTTGCCGGAGGGAGAAAACGACGTGCTCCATGCACTGACCGCTTCCGGTGGCTTGCCTGGAAGCGATGCCTGCAATGAAGTCTGGATTCTCCGCCAAGAAATGGTGGGTGAGGAGACCATGCGTCGGATTTGGGATGGTGCGGCGAATCAGCAGGATCCCACGGAATTCATCAATTGTTTGCAACCAATCGCAACTTCAAAACGCATCCCGCTCTGGACCTACGAAGGTTGTCCCACGACGATCTCACCAGAAGATGTCGTTCTACACGACGGAGACGTTGTTCTGCTGAAACCCCGAGACAATGAATTCTTCTATACGGGTGGATTACTGCCGGGTGGAGAAATTCCTCTGCCGAGAGACCGCGATGTTGATATCATTGAAGCCATTGCCATCGCCAACGGTTCGACGGGGGCACCCGGAGGAGCACCCGCCGCGGTGTTCCGAAGTGGAGCTGGGCCCGGCAATGTTATTCCTCCTTCGCGCGCAGTGATCGTCCGCAAGGTCGCTGGACGCGAACAAGTCGCGATTCGCGTCGATCTGAATCAGGCCGTCCGTAATTCAAAGCAGCGTGTCATCATCCAACCTGGCGATCTGATCATGCTGAATTACAAGCCCAACGAAGCCTTCGGTAATATCTTGTTGAACTTCGTCAGCTTCTCCTGGATCTGGACAAGATCCTAATGGCAGGCGATGGAAACCGGAATTGATGAATCGGTCTGCTTCGCGGACGGCTGGAACGACGTATTAAGATGTTGTCGCCGACTGCAAGATGGCTGCTGCAAAGCCGACGAGGTCATTGCGCAGCCGACTCGCTTCCTGCATCGGTCGAAAATCCTTGGCAGCTTGGCAAAGCTCCAATAGCGACGGCGCGATTCCCATCGGTCGCTGGCCGCTCGGCATCATGCGAATCAAGGCTTCCGCAGCTTCCTTGGGGCGACCGATTCGAGCCAGAAGATCGACATACGTTTCTATGGCTGCCGTACCATGGAGTTGGGTATCCGTGTCCTCTGCCCGGCTGCGAAACAAGCGGAGCGATGGTTCGATCTGCACCCCCAGCAAGGCTTTGAAGAACGCGATCGATGCTGGGTAGAGATCGGAAAATGGTTCTTCTCCGGGATATTGATACTCCGGATGAAGCTCGCGACCATATTGGGCCAAATCGAGAGCCAATCGCAACCACTCCGGAGCATCGAGAATTCGAGCAAAGCGAACCGTCGCTGATAAGTGTGAGGTATCGATATGGTAGTCACCGTGCTTCAGCAAATCCGGTTTCGCTTCTAGCAGGGCTGCAATGGAATCCCCTTCTATGACTCGGCCTAGCCGTCGCTCCAAATCGTGACGGACCGATTCGAGCAACTCGTGATGGACGTGACGCACCAAGGCTGCAACCCCAAGCTGCTGGTCACTGCGTCGCCGCATGCGGACCACTCCTTCCAACATGGTGATGGTATTGCAGGTTCCACGATGTTGGAGGCAAAGCTCCGTCCCCCGTCCCACATCGACTCCTTCGTGAACCAAGATTTGAATCATGGCGTCCAAGTTTTCGGAAGTGGCTTGAACTTTCGAGAGGGCCTCGCGCGCAACTTGCAAATCGCCGACCGGACGCATGTACATCCAACCCTCTTCGAGCATGCCACGTTCTAGCAAGGCCACTCCGACCTCGCGACAAGCCTGAATCAAATCGCGTTCGATGATGTCAAGCTGCGACTCGGTCAATGGAGGTTCGCCTTCGTAAGCAACTGCGGGTAATCCCAACTGAATGCGGCTCCGCATCTTAAGCGACTCAAACAACTCACGATACTTTCCCGTCGACCGAAAATGCTCGACAAGCTGCGATACGACTGACAAGGGCCCTGAATGCTTTAGAAGTTCTGTCAATTCGCCAAAGATATCCATGGTTACTTTCTCAGGAATTCGATGGGCGATGAGTCTACACCACCTTCGAAAATGGGAGTTCGGTTACTAAAACTAGGATTCGCGGTGTTCAACAGATGGATCGTGAGCTCAGCCTAAGACGATCCCAAATCGCCCTCGGTGCCTATCCTTATACCGGCCTAGCGTAGCCCGAAGCGTTAGCGAGTAGACGGTCTTGGGATCGGCGATTAGCGTTTGCAATTGGGAGGCCTTGGGATAAGCTCGAAGTCCGAATCGTTGATCAGAAATCAGCGTGAACTCAGTATTGTACGGCGTGCATCAATTACCGATAGAGGAATGGAATGAGTGAAGCGGAACCGAGTTTTCGTGGTTTGCGCATTGCTGCGCTCGAAAGCCGACGCCGTGATGACATGCATCGAATGATCGAACGTTTTGGCGGCGTTCCTTTTGTCAGCCCCTCGATGCGAGAATTGCCGATCGACGGGAATCGTGAAGCCGTTGACTTCGCCCATCGATTAATTACCGGCGAGATTGGTGTCACCATCTTCTTGACGGGAGTTGGATTTCGACATTTGTTAGCTGTTGTGGAACGGCATGTCGATCGGCAGCGATATCTGAACGCATTGGCTGATACGATCACGATCGCTCGTGGTCCCAAGCCCGTCGCCGCGATGAAAGAAGTTGGTCTCGTTCCCAATTACCGCGCTCCAGAGCCGAATACGTGGCGCGAAGTTTTGCAAGTGATCGACCAACATGTTCCACTCGCAAACCAAAGTGTTGGGATTCAAGAGTACGGTGTAACCAATTATTCATTGCTAGCCGGGCTGGAAGCACGCGGGGCCCGTGTGGTCAATGTTCGTGTTTACCAGTGGGAACTCCCTGAAGACTGCACCTTGCTCCAGCAGAATGTCCAAGCGGTCGTCCATGGAGAACGCGACGCAATACTGCTGACCAGTGCTCACCAGATCGTGAATTTCATTCGCATGGCTCAAACGATGGGACTGGAAAACGAAGTGCGAGAGGCGTTCCATCGCTTGTGCGTGGCTTCGATCGGTCCCACGACTTCTGAGATGCTTCAGTCGTTGGAACTTCCGGTCGATCTCGAGCCGGAGCATCCGAAGATGGGACACTTGGTTCAAACGTGCGCGGAACATGTCCATCAGATTTTGGCAGCGAAGAGAGCCAAGCAGTCTGCTCACCCTATTCGATTGAAAAGCTCGACAACGTCAACCGCCAATGTCACCCACGGCATCGAGTCGGCACCTTTTCTGGCTGCATGTCGAAGGCAAGCTACGAATGTGACTCCGATTTGGTTGATGCGTCAAGCTGGTCGGTATATGGCGGAATACCGTCGCATACGAGCCAAGGTGGGATTTCTCGCACTGTGCAAGAATCCGGAACTGTGCGCCGAAGTTATGGTTACTGCGGTCGAGCGTCTCGGAGTGGATGCCGCCATCATCTTCTCGGACTTGCTTCCCATCCTCGAACCGATGGGAATGGATTTGGAGTTCACGAAGCACGACGGACCGCAAATTCATAATCCGCTGATTTTGGCGACCGATGTGGATCGAGTTCGTCGACTTCATTCCATGGATGGACTGGAGTTCGTTTCAGAAACGGTGCGGCTCACCAAAGCCGCGCTACCCGACAGGATTCCAGTTATTGGGTTTGCTGGAGCCCCCTTCACCTTAGCCAGCTACATGATTGAGGGTGGCAGCAGCCGCCAATACCTTTCCACGAAGACCTTCATGAGAGAGGATGTAGGGGCTTGGAAGGAGTTGATGGAAAAGCTTGTCTCCAGTATCGCCATGTACCTCAACGCTCAAATCGATTCCGGCGCGGACTGTGTTCAATTGTTCGATTCTTGGGTCGGCTGTTTAGGGCCAGAAGACTACTCGCGATTCGTGTTGCCCTATATGACCGAACTCATTGCTCTGATCAATCCGAAGGTGCCGGTCATCAATTTCGCAACTGGAAATCCGATGCTGTTGACTTCGCTGCGAGGCGATGATCGCACGGTCGTTGGTCTGGACTGGCGGACGGAATTGCGGATCGGGTGGGACGTCGTGGGGGCTGACAGAGCCGTTCAAGGAAATCTGGACCCAACCGTCTTGCTGGCGGACCTGCCGACCATTCGACGGGAGGCGTCGAGAATTCTGAAGCAAGCGAAAGACCGCCACGGCCATATTTTCAATCTCGGTCATGGAATTTTGCCGCAAACTCCAGTCGAACACGTTCGCGCTTTGGTGGATTTCGTGCATGAGTCGACGGCTCGATAATTTGTCGCAGCACTACAAAGCTGGTGACAAAATGAAAAGCGGAATTTTATGATTAAGGTTGGTGGGAAATCGACGCCTTCGTTCGTAGCAACAGCGTCCAAGAAAAGTGGACTAGCGAACCTGTGAGAAATTCTATGAAGAACACTTCAAACCTGATGATAACAGTCACACTTGTGATCCTGTGCCTTGCGGCCGGCTGCGATTTGGCACCAACGGAAACAGTCGATTTTGAGCCCAATTACGTCTATGCGATGGTGGTCGAACGGATCAATGACCAAGACGACGGATTCATGCGTGAACCGCTGGACCAAGTCCAATCTGTTTTGCTGGAGCAGTTCGGTACTCCCGACGACCCGAAACTTCCTGCCATGTTTACGAGCGGTGATTTCAAGGACCTGATGTCGCTGACTCGATTGCAGATGGCTGCAGGGCCGGCCGCCTCAGGGACGACGCCTGGAGAACGCGGCTTATACCTCCAGTTTTGTGCAAGCTGCCACGGTGAGTCAGGACAAGGCCGTGGCACACTTGCCGCTTCGCAGAATCCATATCCGCGAGAATTCCGCAAGGGACTATTCAAGTACAAATCGACCTTTCGAAACGCCAAGCCGACACGCGCCGACTTGATCCGATCGGTCTCGAATGGACTGGCAGGGAGCCAAATGCCTGTCTTCAAGGAGCAGTTGAATCAAGAGCAAATCGAGTCCGTCATCGATTATACGATTTATCTTTCCATTCGAGGCGAGTTCGAACGGAAAGTTCTCATGGCACTTGCGGCGGAAGAAGATTATGACGTCGATGAAATCCTGACAGAAATTGGTGAAGCATGGAGTGACTTGGACGAACGTCTAGTCGAGATTACGGAACCTGAAGAAGCACCCATTCTCGGCGCGACCGCAGATGTGGACCCAGACCTTCTTTCACGTTCGATCGAGCGCGGCAAGCAAGTTTTTCTCAGCGAAGCTGCTGCGTGCGCCAAATGTCACGGCGAACTAGCCAACGGTGTCGGCAAACAAGAACCGGAATACGATGACTGGACCAAGGAGTGGACGAAGCAGATTCAGATCGAACCGACTGATCGGAAAGAAATTGCAAAGTTTCTCGCGATGGGTGCGCTACCGCCTCAGCCAGTTCCACCTAGAAATTTGACAGAGGGAAAATTCCGAGGTGGGGACCAGCCCGAAGATATCTATCGCCGCATTCGCCAGGGCATTGCCGGGTCTCCGATGCCACAACTCAACGTTGTCGACGACCCGTCGGAGGTAGGAGTCACCGATGAGGATGTGTGGCACGTCGTCAACTATGTGCTCAGCTTGCCGAAAACCGAAGGATCCAATGTCAGCTTGAGGGTTCCATAGCACCAATTTTGCAATTGGAACGAGAGTCCATCGTATTTCTGCTTCGATTCCTGATTCATTCACCCCTAAGGATGCTTCGCTGACCATCCCACGGCTAAGAACCTATCCGAAAACTAACAATTTGTTAATTGTGATGTACGCACATGC
>JBBIUE010000054.1:0-10760 GCA_037440405.1 Pirellula sp.
GCCAGCCGCAGCGTCGGGTTTCGGGTCGCCAGGGCTTAACTACCATCCCTCCCTTTCTTCCCTTCTTCTTCGCGCCGCCGCAGGCGGCGCGCGATTTTTTGGGGGTATTGCGGAAGATACCACCAAGTGGTAAATCGTCTCGACCAATTTAATAAAAAAACATCCGACATTCGGCCCCCTATGCAGCATGATTTCAGTGGTTAGCGGCATGCCGTCTCGTTGTTTGCGTGGCGGTTCCTTCAACAACAACGCAGCGAACTGTCGTTGCGCGTATCGGAACAGGAACCAACCCATCAATGCCAACCACAACAACGGGTTTCGGGTCGCCAGCGCACGTTGACCAGCTTTTCGGCGAGAAGCAGACCGTTCACGGACGGTCTGACCGCAGAATGGTGGGTTGATTTCAACCTGCGGTTCGGTCGAAAAGAGCCCAAGCCGCTACCCCGTGTCGGTTTCGACCGGCCAAAAGATTTTTGGCCGCCGGGACTGCTTCGAGTCATCGAAACCTCCCGGTGGTTTTTTTCATGCACCATCAAGAGTTACCCATCATCCAGTCGGCGTACGAACTGCTGACGATGCTGACCACCAAAGTCAGCAAATTGCCCCGGAACCATCGCTATGGCCTCGGCGCCAGAATTGAGGAACAAGCACACTTAATTCTCCAGGATTTGATCAAGGCTCGCTACCAGCGTGATCGGCTGGCACTGTTGGACAGCGTCGGAGTCAACGCAGAGATTCTGCGAATGCTGCTACGCGCTGCTCGAGAACTGAATCTGCTATCCTTCGAAAATCTGAATGCGGTGCTGACAACCTTGATGGATCTCAAAAAACAACTGGTCGCCTGGCGAAATCAGGTCATTCGAAATGGAGCGCGTGAAACCAAACCTGTTTGAGTCCGTTTGCAGTTGGCAAAATCTGACTTTGGCCGCACAACGCACCATTCGGGGAAAACGTCGCAGGAGAAACATTCAGTCATTTCAATGGGACTTCGAATCTGAGTTGTTGAAACTCCAACACGAATTGCGACGGGAAACGTATGCTCCCGGCCCTTTTCGATCTTTTGAGGTCTTTGATCCCAAGCGGCGATGGATCAGTGCCGCTCCCGTACGGGATCGAGTGGTTCATCATGCTATTTGTAATCTGGTTGAGCCGATCTTCGAGAAAATCTTCATTCCTGATTCGTTTGCGAATCGCAAAGGAAAAGGGGCAACTGCCGCAGTTACCAAAGCAAAATGTCTCAGTCAAAGATTCCGCTATGTCCTGAAAGCGGATATTTGGCGCTTCTTTCCCAGCGTCGATCATCAGCTTTTAATGCAACAGCTTGGAAAGCGAATCAAGGACTCGCGATTAATTAGACTACTTGAAAAGGTCGTTCTTCATCCGTATCCGGGGCAGGTTCAACCCCAATGTTTTTTTCGGGGAGATGACCTCTTCACCCCTCTGGAGCGAACCTGTGGCATCCCGATTGGCAACCAGACCAGCCAGTTTTTCGGCAACGTGATGCTCCATCCGCTGGATCATTTCATCAAACGGACGTTAGGAGTCAAAGGCTACCTGCGTTACATGGATGATTTTGTGTTGTTTGGGGATTCCAAATGGCAACTCCAGGAATATCGCCAACAAATCGCGGACTATCTACAAACTTGGCGATTGCGTTTGCATCCTCGCAAGACCAATATCATGCCGGTAAAATCCGGATTCCGTTTTCTCGGGTTCTTGATTACTCCGCAAGGATGCCGAGTTCCCAAGTCCGCTGTCCATCGGTTTCGCAGACGCATGAAACGCCTTGACCGACTCTATGAAGTGCGAGCCATTTCATTGAAACAAGTGCAACAATCTGTCAATGGCTGGTGGGGTTATGCAAAGCAGGCACCGGTTCGAAAACTGATTCATTCCATCATCCGAGAGACTTCTTTTGGAGAAGATCTATTCGAAGCCGAATATCGAAAACGTAAGCGAGAGTCGAGAACTCAATCCGCCGAAATCGCAACTCAAAATGCCTGAAAATTTCGCGCGCCGCCTTCGGCGGCGTTGGGAAAAGAAGGGAAAGAAGGGAGGGATGGTATTTAAGCCCTGGCGACCCGAAACCCGCTGAAGCGGCTGGCACCGATGGGTAGGAGCCTGACCCGATACGCGCAACGACAGTACGCTGCGAGGTTGAAGAAGGAACCGCCACGCAAACAACGAGACTCGCCCACAAAACTCGCCAAATTGCCGTCCGCTCGATTGTCAGCGTACCACGAGGCACACCACTCCCAGACGTTGCCGTGCATATCGTACAGCCCCGCCCACGGCAGACGTCCCCCTACCGATTCGCTGTAGTGACCCCAACTTTTGTTATACAATGCGTATTTTTCCAAATCCGCTTCGGTATTCCCAAAGCACCAATTCCAAGGATCGTCCACCTTTCCAGGCCGTCCTCGGCAGGCGTATTCCCACTCATCCTCTGTGGGGAGCCTCCCGTGAAAAAACAAGGCCGCCGACCAGGCGTCGTACCAGTTGATATTGGCCGCAGCGCACCGTGCTCGCGTAACCGGATCGTCTTCTTTACTGGTTCGGTTGCCAGCCGCAAATAGGGCCATCAATTCGTTGGTGACTTGGTATTTGGCCATGAAGAATGGTCTCGAGATCCTGATCTCAAAGTTTTTGCCTTTATCATCACAACTTGTGCAAACCAGTGGCGCACCTTCCTGCAGAGGCACCGGCACAAACCAGTCATCGAAGTCCTGGGCAATGCGTTGTTTGTCCGCGCCATAAACACCATGCAGCATGGCGGGAAATTCAGAGAGATAACGATAGATCACTCGTTTGGCGACAGGCTGGATTGCGTTCAACGCAGTTTCCAAAATCGCCGCTTTGGTTTCCGCGTCATCTCGGCAACTGCCAAGCATCTGATCGACCCAACTTCGAACCTCGCGCTGCGCGACGGCTGTCGGCTCGACCTGATCCATTTCGAAGACCTGCTCAGGCGTGCTGAAACCAGCCAGCCGCAACAGGTTTGGCCAGCAGCGATAAATCAACTCGGTCGAGCGATACGGCGATGACTCGTAAACCACCGACATCGATCCCACCCAGATTTCACCGTCATCAATCGCATCGGCTGGCATTCCCGCCGCCAGCCGAAAGAATTGGGATTCGCGTTGATCGATAACCAATTCGACATTCGGGTCGATAACGTCCATTGGGCGAAGCTGTTTTCGCAGCCACAGTTGCTGATCAGGTGTCGAGGCGTATTTGCTGATCCACAACGCCGCAAAAAAATCCTTAATCGAACGGTCGCGGAATTTTAACTGGGTCAAGGTATCGCTGGTGTTGAGCACGGCATGTTCAATGAAACTATTGAGCTGTCCAAGACGTTTGAGTTCGTTCTTGATGGCTCTGATTCCGGAATCATCCAGCCATTCCTGGATTTGTTCCGCATACGTTTTTCTCACATCTTCCAGAAATCTTCTCATCGGCTCCCCCTTGGGGACACCGTTGGTATAGCCTTGCCGCAACGACGCAAACGCTAGCAGCGAAAACCAGAATAACGCGGGTTCCGTTTCCATTACTCCGGCCTGTTGACGTCGAATATCTTCTTTCAGCGTTTCATTCATTGCCCGCCAATAGATGTCCGCCGCCGTTTGAATTTTCGGAAGGTCGCCGTCGGGAATCTTGAGAATCATCTCCAGCATCCGTGGATTGGAGACCACATCCGCTTCCAAACGCTCGAGCAGGGCGGCGCGATCCTCGCCCAGAAATTTCTTTCGTTGGTCTGCGTCGAATTGGTCGATCTGCGCAAACAACCAAGGGCCCGATTGCTCGAACAGTTTCGTCCAATAGGTTTCGATGGACTGCGGACGTCCGGAAACGATGCATTGAGCGGTGGGGCAGATGCGATCCAAAAACGTGGCCAAGCCCTCTGCGCGACGTTGCGGCTTGCCTTCGCTGGTCTGATCCAGCGAATCGACGATCAAACTGAACTGGCCTGTGGTGATTTTGCGCCGAATCAGTTTCCAGGCCGTTTCCCGGTCAGGCGTCTTCGAATGCTCGAAATTCTCGATCAACCGGTCAACCAACCAGCCATATATCCCACAGTACTCGGTGGATGATTCTGGCAGAGCATCAAACGGGGCGGCAATCACCAAATGCCCTTTGAGCCAACCCCCGCGCAAGGATTGAGCCTGAATCATGGCGGTCGTTTTGCCAATGCCGGCATCGATGGTCAGGCAAAGCAGTCTGGAGCCGGGAATAACCGAACCAGGATCGATCAGAAAACGGGCTCTGTCGGGAACCAGTTTCCATTCGCAGCCCGCCGGCATTTGATGTGTGGCAAAAGCCTTATGGTCTTTCTTGCGAGCTTCGCGAGCCAGGGCAAACAACTCCGGCTCAAGGCATTGCTTGGCCAGTGCCGGCGGTGCCTGTAGATACCAAATCCGCTGGTCATTGATGAACGGGGTCTTAGGTTTACCTATCGGAAATTTAAGCATGGATCAAGAATCTGTGGAGCTGATCGTGACCTTAATTGAACAGCGCTAGTTTTGGTTGCGGTATCAGCCCGAAGCGCAAGCGAGTGAGTCACCTACGTCAATTACACTCGCTTGCGCGTCGGGCTTGTTTTCCCGTGAATGCCGCCAAGATTAACGCTGTCAAGTTAATCAGGAACCGTAAGGTAAAGGCGTTTAGACTTAGCTCGCCATTGTAAAACATTTTTTCTTTTCTCGGGTCCGCAACTGTCTTTAAGTAGGTGAGCGAGAGACAGGATGCTTCTCATTCCTTGAACGGATTCGCAACGATCACCTGAGACATGAGGAGGGACGGCCATGCAAGCCAGTTCGAATAACAATGGTTCCGTTGAAAATCGTCTTCATCAGCTTCATCAGCGAGAAGACAGAAAAACGGAAAACAGCGATGATGTGCGTCTGTTGGATCTGGATCCAACCACTGAAGCTGGAGTACGGCTGTTGGCTCAGGCGCATGGGGATCATCTCCATGAAGCCGAGTCGATCGCCGCCAAGAATATCCGTGCCAAGCAGGCGGGTGCACGGTCGAAGTTGGAATCGAAACGGAGCAGTTTGCAGGCCGAAGCGAATGATCGTCGGAAGGTCATCGCCCATGCTGACCGCACGCTAGCCTATGAAGAGCCGACGGTGGTCGTCGGCAAACGCCCAATCGGTGTTCTCGGAACGATGTTGATCGTACTTATGCTGTCAGGTCTCATCGGGATCTTATGGATCGAGAACGGGGCTGCAGCCAACTTGCTGATGGGCTTCGGTGCGTTTTCGATCAAAAGTATTTGGGCATCAAGAGCACTCATGGCGACACCACTCGGGCCGTCCATCGCAGGGATCTTCGGCTGTCGCCTCCTTTCCATTCGGGTTCGCCGCTGGGTTTGGCTAGTTGCCTGCGCTTTGATGATCATCGCGTTTGGACTGTGGGCCATCGCGTTTGCCGTTCAAGTTGCAAGGTTGATCCAGGCGTCGGAAAGCAGTTTGTTTGATTCGATTTCAGAAGCGACCTCGATGGCTTCCGGAGCTCCAGCCATGATCATGTTCGGGGCTTTGGTGTTGTTGTTATCGACTACCTGCTTCGTTGGTCATTCCGGTTTAGAAGCTTTTCTACGTCGCTATGAGATTCTCGATGATAATCCAAGATATTTGCATGCGT
Source organism: Pirellula sp. (assembly GCA_037440405.1). Lineage (GTDB taxonomy): Bacteria > Planctomycetota > Planctomycetia > Pirellulales > Pirellulaceae > JANMGV01. The sequence continues at coordinate 5,647 of JBBIUE010000054.1, forward strand.
TCCATGAACGCCAGGGTGCGATGCATGAATTGCGAGTACTTGAGGCTCAGCTTAGCGAATGCGATCGTCAAATCGCCACGTTGGAAGATGAAGAGCAACAAGGTCGATGTCGCGCTCGAACCTTGTACAAGGCCCTCAAGTATTCGATGCACGCGATGCTGTTCGTTTCAAGCGGCTTCTTCAGCGGCTGCTCGTCGGAGCCCAAGGGTGAGGCTCCACTCGGATTGATTCAGCCAAAGGAGATCTCAGTCGAACCGATCCATCGCTTGTATGCGATCGCCGATAGCTCGGATGAATCGATTCAGAAAGAAATCCTCGGCCAGTTTGAGCAAGATTTGAATTGGCTGTCGACCAATGCTGCTGTGGGAACCACCATCTATGTAGTCGATGCTTGGAGCGGAGCCGAAGTGGCACGGTTTGTTGCCGTCGATGGGGTCAAACGCATTCGCCGCCAAGCCATGGTCGAACCTGCCAAGCTCTTGCATGAGTACTTGACCCGCCGAAAAAGCAGGGACGCAGCGCGGGTCCGGATTCCACGGTTGGCGCAGTTGGTTTCGCAACTCGATCCACTACCCTTGCAGGTGTGCGTCTTGGGTAACCCGTTGTATGACGTTGATGACGACACGTCGGATACCTATTACTCGATGATCGACGGGCGAGTTGGATCGGACGGGATGCTGTTTGAAACACCAAGCCTATCGCCCTTCTCCGTCGTCGGGCGCGGTGGAAAGTTGGCTAATCAATCTTGGCATCTGGGCTGGCATCAGGACCAGGCCGGATTCAAGGACGAAACGCATCGTCTGAGTGTGCTGCGATTCTGGCATCTGTACTTGCAAGAACAAGGAGCCAAGTTGGTAACGGCACAAGATTCGATCTCCGCCGTGATGCAAGCAACTCGGAATGGACTCAGCAAACAACTGATGAACGACATCGCTGATCGGTCACAGCCCGCAGCCATGGTCCGCATCGTGAAAATCGTCAACGATGCCAATGTGCAGACGCAGACCCTGGAATTCATCGAGCGAGCCGGTGAGGTAAAGCGTCGAGATTTCCACTTTCAGCAGGGGAGGGATAGCAAGGAAGAAGTGAAGACTTCGAGTTCCATGGACACTAGCGCTGCGAACACGGTGTCCGATCAGGTCACCGTTGTCGGTGCCGACACTAGCAGAGATCGCAGGATTCTCATGCTTCGGCTGTTGCTGGACGAACATGCAGAAACTTCACCGATGGGGGAATCTTTGACAGCAAATGGCTTTCAAGTCGAGATTGCTCGATATCCTTTGCCTCGTGAAGAGGAGTTTTCCAGGCTACTGAGTCGTTGTGGTCAGGTATGGATTTGGTCGTCGCCCAGCGATGACCGCTTACCACCAGGTCATCTGACTCTGTTGTGTGATGGGTTTCAAGCCGGTACGTATTGCATGTTCTTACTAGCGGACAACGCACCCTACCTGAAGGAAGCAAACCACATCTTGGATCGACTTGTTCCAGGCACCAGACTCGCTGGCAACTACCGAGGAGAGGCGACCTTGAATCCGAAAGGAGACGAGTCCCTCGGATTCGACAGTACATCGCCGATCTTCGATGGAGTCCAATCGATGTTCGAAGGAACGACCGTGAGCCGAATCGAAAACGCGGGCAGATTGCAGCCATTGTGCTTCAGTTCTGATGGTGCCGTCCTGATTGCCACTTGGGAACATGAAAACGGAGGGCGACTAGTCGTCGATGGAGGCTTCACCAGGTTCTATCGTCGATTCTGGAATGACGATGCCGAGAAACTCGCGATTAACATCGCCAACTATTTGGCGAAGCCGAATCGCACGTCCTTGCTGTCTCAGGCGTCGATGAGAAACCATTAGCGAGACGTGGTTTGGGGAGCATACTCCACGGCGAGCGGCGGTTTTCACCTATTTGGTCGCCTCTGAGGGGGCTTGGTGTTGAGCTCTTGGTTGCTCACGCTGCGGCCCATGGTTGATCAATGTTTAACCTCTGCTCGCCTGTTAGGGGACGCCGTAACCTTGGCGATTCGCATGAGCGATTGCCGCCAGTTAGTCGGTCGTCGACCAATAGTCGGCCGCATTATTTCCGCTGGAGCTGCGTTTCGAGGATGACCGCGGCTTCAAACGTGAACTCTATCACGTTTCAAAAAAAGACTGCGATTTGCGACACGGACTGTCTTTATTTAGTTGCGGGTTGAGTTGGTGCGTTCAAGTTTCTGAAATGGAGAGAGAGCCATGATTAACGAGGGAAAGCAAGTTCAGGAGGTGATCCTGGGTGATACAACCTATCGCCGAACGGTCGACCTGCAGACCGAGGCTGTTTGTTGGGAGGTGGTCGAGGTCAGATCAAGTAAGGTGCGGCGCTGGGTCATGATTGCAAATACCGTCTTTATTGTGGTCCTCCTGTTTACCACGATCTTCGCCATGGTCTGAATCGGCGTCGCAGCGCTGGCGGCGATTGGATGACCAAACCCACTTTACCTCCCTTCTCGAAGGAATGAAGTTCGTTGAGCGGTATCCTGCGGGATGCCGCTTAACTCAATATCCAAAAATAAATTGAACTATGTCTCCAAAAGCAAGGCTCTTTATGACTTTGTTCAACAACAATCCGTTCGAGCATTTGGGTGGTGATTCCGATTCCTTCAATTTCGACCCTACGCTTCCATCGTATATGCAATCCCAAAGTGGATCTGAAATTCCCGAACCGGATTACTGCTCCTTACTATCGGGAACTCGTCATCCGAATCTCGATGACATCCGCAGCCTCACGCAACCGGTAGAGAAGGGAGCAATCGTTCTTCCGTCGTCGATCCCCCTTCTGAACCAAGATCGACAAAGCCCACTATCGAGAATGCCGGTCTACGGTGTTAACTTGGTCATTCAATCCGAAGATCGTTGCAAGCACGTCATGGTTTTAGGCCCGACCGGTGGAGGAAAGAACGTGACGGTCTTGAATATGTTTCGATTCTCCTCGTTGCGAGACCCGAATCAGACGACGATTACCTTCTCCCTGAAGGCAAGCGACTACGGGCAGGTCGAAGCCGTTTGCCGATCGATTGGTAAAAAACTGGTTGTCGTCAACTGAAATGATGCTTGGCGTAGCGTCGGATGGAATCCACTCGATACGCAGCATGCCGATTTGGCATTCGATCGTATCCGACGATTCGCGGACGCAGTCAAGAATCCTCTATCACATGACTCGGAGTTCTGGACCCAATGGATCAAAGTCGCGCTGAAGGGAGCCTGGGAAGCCGGATATCGGAGTTTTCCTGCCATTTTTCAACTCTTCTCACTCCCGAAAAAAGAGCTGATTGAGAATCTGCGCGATCATGGAAATGCCTGCTCTTCACAACTCGTCGATTTCTTGATCGGCGAGTCTTTTAATGCCCAAACGGTGTTGGCCTCCATCATCGGGGCGATGTCATGTTTTCTTTCTGATAACGTCTTGCGCGTTATGTCGAGAGATGAGTTGAACTTGAGCGAGTTGCTTAAGCAGCCAGTTTGCCTGCATGTTGAGATGCCAGAAACCAGTTTGGAAACTCAACAGGCCTTGTACCAGATGCTTGCCCGAATCATCACTGATGAGCTCATCACTGTTGCCGAAGAAAATCCGGCAACGGCTCCACCTGCTACTATCTTTTATGATGATATGCCATCTTTAGGCTATCTGCTATCGCCTAATCGCTTGATGACCATGAGGTCGCGTGGCATAGGTGTTGTCGCAGGGGTTCAGTCATTGGCATCACTCGAACTGGTGTATGGACCATCTACGCGAGCATTGATCGACAATTTTCATACGAAGATAGTCCTTCCTGGTGGACCGGCTGATGATGCCGCATTTTTCTCAGGTGCGAGTGGGGAACAGTTGGTTGCTTTACCAACCTATGAGGGTCAAAATCCAACCTTCGTCAACAGGCCGCTTTTGTCAGCCTCGGCAATTCGATCGCCAGGCTACAAGCACCCGAATTTTGGGATGCCAGCAACATTGATGTTCGGTGCAATTACATTTCAAGTTTACCTCCAACGGTCCTACGAGCACCCGACTGTGGCAGGTATCGTCAAGTCCAACCGGCACACCACAGGACGAGAGCGATTGCGTAAGCGCCGCCTGTCGCGTCCAAAGCCTGCGGCGGCAAAGCAGGTAACCACATCGTCCCCTGGTATTTCAAACACAACAGGCTGGACGGATGCTCAGATTAGATCAAGACTTGATCAAGTTCGAAAAATGCTTGATTGGGACAACACCACCGGTAGTGCACGAAAATGGTGGAGTGCTTTTGAAGAAGAAAATAAACTTCGACCAGCATTGGTCTTGCGTCTCGTCGAGGAGCTGGCAGTCCGCAAAGCGACCATTACCGAGTTCTTCCTGGCCTATGTTTACAGCAACACCGATAACATTCAAGGAAATCTGCTCTACCTCGACTATACGAGGGTTAAGAAGGAAGAAGAAGCTAAGAAACGAAAGGAAGCTCAGCAGAAGCTGAAAACGGATTCGGACGAACCCAAGAACGGTTAGAAGTTGTCATCCGTTCTGAACTTCAATTCCATCAGTGGATTCGATATGGTGCTCAAGGCGATTGGCACGAGCAAACTGGAGGTTGGCAAGCTGGTGAAGAACGCCATCGGCAAGTCGCTGATGGACCCAATGAAATTGTGCGTCTTGTCGTTGGATTTTGAAGTATTGGCCAAGCCGGCCAGTCTTGAGGTTGAGTGTCCATGCTGCGATGCTCGTAAGGCGATCATGTCGGTCTCAGGCTGTGAGCGTCGGTGAGCACCCTCGCTTGGCCTAAGTTCATCGGAGAAGCGGCTGGAGCCCGAAACCGGGTTCATCTATAAATTTCAACAGAGCATTCGATTTTGCGTACCTGTTTTAGGCGAGGCCAGGCTTGCCTACACCATCGATCGCCCTCCTCGGGCCGCTTCTCTCTCGCTTCCTTGACAGGTTTCTGGCAGGTGAATCCAAGTTGTTCGAGCAATCGGCCTCAATGATCCGAGTGATAGGAGATTCCGAACCGATTCGTGCCACCTCCGCTGGACCACAAATGAGTGCCGAAACCCGCGGTCAGAAACTCCTTATTGGCTGATCCACAAGAATTCCGCACGCTGCTCTTTGGTAAG
>JBBIUE010000054.1:10860-37353 GCA_037440405.1 Pirellula sp.
CAGAAACTCCTTATTGGCTGATCCACAAGAATTCCGCACGCTGCTCTTTGGTAAGACGGGAGGTGGGAACATGTTGTGGAATCGAGCGGAGGGCTTTCCTTCCTCCATCGCGGATGAGCCCCCTTCCATTTTTGAGTCATTGACAAAGCTACGAGCGTGGCCGACCGTGTGTTACTTTGCATCCAAAGTGTCTTCGCGAAAGGTCAGCATCAAGCATTGATTCGCAACTTGGTAATGCGAATTCGCATTAACCTTGTTTTCCTTTTCGACAGCGGGTCATCAGCGCGAAGCATTGCTCGATCTGTTGCTCGATTCAAGGATAGTTCGCAGCAGAGATTGTTCGCTTTGGGCGTCTTGGCCGAGTTCCCAGATCATGATACCTCCGAGGCCTGATTCTCTAGCCCAGAAAACTTTTTTGGCGATGGTCGCGTGGCCGTTGAAGTAGTAACCATCGAATTCATCTGCAGTCGGATCAAAGTTGTCGCGCCGCGCGAGCTGCGCGAATGTTTGAACGGAGTTCCAGTCTTTCACCCCTCGACCGTAAAAGGGGACTCCGAGAATCATCTTGGACTTCTCGACACCTAGTTCGGAGATCTTTCGAATGTCTTCGATGGCATGCTCGAAGGTGGAATGGCGACCTGGATGATCGTAGGCCATGACTTGCACCAAGTCGACCGCTCGAATCGCCTCAGGTGAGAGGCGTTGCCATCCTGCGACGGTTACCGACAACTGTAATCCAAGAGGTTCGAATGCGTTGTGGATCTCGGATAGCAATGCTCCGTAAGCGTGCACCTCCGCGTCATCGGCAGGATGTTCCCAATCGAGGTCGATTCCGTCCAGCCGATAGCTCCGGCAGATTTCGACGACTTGCCGAGCGAATGTGGTTCGCAATTCTGGATCGGTCGCGATCTTCGGAAAAGCCTTGGAGCGTTCCCAGCCTCCGATACAGAGGATCAAGCGGACTCGATGTTCGGTCTTGAACTTGAAAATCTTTTGCCATGGAGCTTCTCGAAAACGGTCCAGGTTTACCGACCCGTCAGCGTTTGGTTCGGCGGAGAACAGGATCAAATCGGTGATCCCAATCGCGCTTTCAAACTCAAAATCAGCCATTCGGTAATTCGGCAAATACCCCGCAACTCGAAACGTCGCTTGTTGCGGAGGCAAGGATGGAGCAGCCAGGCCAGGCATCGTAACGATGGCGAGCCAGATGATTGCTAGCGCTGATGCAAGGCCGACGAACCTTGACTGGGTCGTCATTAATGCAGGATACATTTCCCTTAGCTCGATGTTGTTGGTTTTTGGGAATGAACCAAATAAGCGGGTTCGAGTGTCTGTGAGGTCTGTAAAGTTTATAGTCGCCCCACTCAATTGCGGGTGCAAACGTTGCTGGGGAAGCTACAATTTTGTTCTTAGTCAATTTCACGGAGAAGTATAGGCGATGTCAACGAGTAAAGTCCGTCATGCAACTCAGGTCATGACGGGAGCCGATATCTTAGTTCAATCCTTGGTCGATCATGGCGTCGAGGTAATCTTCGCCTATCCGGGCGGGTGCAGCATGCCGATGCACCAGTCCTTGACGCGCTACGCGGACCGCTTGCGAACGATTCTCCCCAGGCACGAGCAAGGGGGGGCGTTCGCCGCTCAAGGCTATGCCCGTTCGACGGGCAAGGTCGGAGTGGTGATGGCCACCAGTGGCCCCGGCGCGACCAACCTGGTAACCGCCGTTGCCGATGCCAAGATGGACAGCATTCCGTTGATTGCCATCACCGGTCAAGTGCCGACCAAAGTCATTGGCACAGATGCGTTTCAAGAAACACCGATCGTTGAAATTTGTCGCGGCATCACCAAGCATCATTATCTCGTGACGCGCGTTGAAGAGCTGCCTCGCATCATGAAGGAGGCGTTCTACATCGCCACGACGGGGCGCCCCGGGCCGGTCCTGATCGACATGCCCAAGGACGTTCAATTGGACAGTTGTGAGGTCCATTGGGACGTCCCAATGGACTTGCCGGGCTATCGCTATGATAAACCCCGAATACGGATTGAGCAGGTCCGCCAGATCGCCGCCGCCATCCGACATGCCAAGCGTCCGATCGTGTACGCTGGCGGTGGGATTATCAGTGGCGATGCGTCCGCGGAACTTCGCGAGTTCATTCGCAAGACGGGACTTCCGGTTACGATGACGGTCATGGGCCTCGGTGCTTTTCCGAGCAGTGATCCACTATGCATGGACATGTTAGGCATGCACGGCAGCGCCTATGCAAATTACGCGGTTGGCGAATGCGATTTGCTGATCGCACTTGGTGTCCGTTTCGATGACCGAGTAACTGGGCGCGTCGAAGCTTTTGCCAAACACGCCAAGATCATACACATCGACGTGGATCCATCAGAACTCAACAAGAATAAGATCGCACACATCTCTGTTTGCAGCGATGTGAAGTATGCGTTGTCGGAGTTAAATGCCATCGTCGAACCGCCGGAAGATATTTCGGCTTGGTTGGAACTGTGCCGAAAAAACAAACAAAAACATCCATTCTCCTACGACCAACAATTCGACGGCATCTTGCAGCAGCACGCGATTCGAACGCTTTCCGAATTAACGGCGAATCGCGAGACGTACATCACGGTGGGGGTAGGTCAGCACCAAATGTGGGCCGCTCAATTCTTCAAGTTCCAGCGACCTCGACAGTGGCACAGTAGTTCAGGACTCGGCACGATGGGCTTCGGTCTTCCTGCCGCGATGGGGGTCCAGGCCGCCCATCCGGGAGCTTTGGTGGTCGACATCGACGGCGATGGAAGTTTTCAAATGAACATTCAGGAACTGGCGACTTGCCACTGCGAAAAATTGCCGGTGAAAGTCCTGCTGCTAAACAATCAGCACCTGGGCATGGTCGTTCAGTGGGAGGATCGATTCATGGGTTCGAACCGAGCCCACACCTATCTTGGCCCAATCGATCATACGGAAGCTTCCGGCAAGGGTTGCACTCAGCAACATGCCTACGTTTGCGATCGTTATCCGGACTTCGTCGCGATTGCCAAGGGATTCGGCTGCGGTGCTGCTTCTGTTCGGGCCAAGGCAGATTTGATTCCTGCTCTGGAAGAAATGATTCGATACCCCGGTCCTTATGTTTTGGATGTCGAGGTTCCTTATCAAGAACATGTGTTGCCGATGATTCCATCGGGAATGACCGTCGATGACATGATTCTTGCGTGAGCCTCGCGGGAACCATGTCGGACTATTTGAAAGACTATGATTTCGATTTGCCACGGTCGCTGATCGCTCAAACTCCCGTGCCTCATCGCTCGGACGCGCGGATGATGGTTCTCGATCGCAGAGCGAAATCGATAGCGCATCATTACGTACGCGATTTGCCGGAGTTGTTGACGAAAGGCGATGCGATTGTCGTCAATGACTCCAAAGTCCTGCCCGCTCGACTCATTGGTTTCCGAACCAGCACGGGGGGACGCTGGGAGGGTTTGTACCTGCGGTCCAATGAACAAGGTATCGCGGAATTTTTGAGTAAATCTCGTGGCAACATTCAAGTTGGCGAGAGCATCACGGTACGCGACTTGGAAGGGCGCGAAGCGTTGCGGCTGAAGGTGGTCGCGACTCCATCGGGAGGAACCATGTTCCTTCAGTGCTCTGACGCTGCAAATTGGGAAGAAGTCTTGGAACGTTGCGGTCGCGTTCCTCTGCCCCACTACATTCGAGACGGCGCGATGATCGACGCTGACCGCGAGCGCTATCAGACCGTCTATGCACGATCGCCCGGCTCGGTGGCTGCACCCACGGCGGGATTGCATTTTACAGAGAAGCTGATTCGCGAACTCCGAGACCACGAAATCGCTTTCATGAGTGTTACCTTGCACGTCGGTTTGGGAACCTTTCGTCCCATTCAAGCGGACCTATTATCCGACCATCGCATGCATGCCGAGCGTGGCTCGGTCAGCGAAGCAGTCGCAAAGAAGCTGAGCTCGATTCGCGAATCGCACGGTCGCCTTATCGCCGTCGGAACCACCACGACACGAATTCTCGAAACTGCCGCTCGCGACCATGATGGCCGTTTCGAAGCTTGGAACGGCGAGACCGACCTGTTCATTCAGCCGGGTTTTCGATTTCAAGCCATCGATGGTCTGCTGACCAATTTTCATCTCCCGAAAAGCTCGCTGATTGTCTTGGTCAGTGCCTTTGCAGGCCGCGAATTCATTCTGGAAGCATACCGTCAAGCCATCGCGGAAAAATATCGCTTCTATAGCTACGGCGATTGTATGCTGATTCTTTGAGATGCTGGTTCGATCGAACTCACGGCCATACCTCGTCCAGCGATCCCCTGGGGCACGCATCTCGGTGTGAAAAGTTGACGGTCGAAGGCAGAACCGAAGTTGATCGCCTAATTCTTTGGGTCGGCTGCTTCGACATGGGCGAGTTCCGACAGCTTGGTGCGGACACGCGATGCTGCTTCCGCTTGGTCTTCGTTGCTTTGCAGTAACTGGAGGGCTTGCTCCAGCATTTCCTTGGCCTTGTCCGTTTCACCCCGGAGCGACAAGAAATCTGCGAGCAGTTCCAAATAGGTCGGATTCGCTCGATCAGAAAGTTCGACAAGCTGTGTTGCCCATTCTACTGCGGACGCAAGATCGCTTTCGGACGGACTGGCGATTTCTTGAGCGCCTGAACAAGCCGCCTTCAAGCAGTTGATCAAATCGAGTTTAACTCTTTGCTGGTCCGACGACTTCTCATACACCAACCGGAACTGTCGAATCGCATGATGCGCTGAACGTCTCCAAAGCTCGCCATCGTTGATCATCTGCGCGACCAACATCACCTTGAAGCTGCTGACTCCAAAATCGCGTTGGGCTTCGAGATTGGAAGGATCCGCACCGGCCCGTTTCTCAGCAAGTCGATTGGCAATCTCCAGCGATTCCGCTGCATCATTGATCTTGCCGAGCATGAACTGGACGCTCCCCAACTTTCCCAAGGCAACCGAGTAATTGCGCTCGACATCTCCATTGTCAGGATCTTTCTGAACCAGCTCGGATCCGATCTGGGCGGCTTTTTCATAATTCGTTAGGGAATCGTCGAGCCGTTCGAGGGCAAGCAAGGCGTCACCGACCTTGACATGTCCGGTGAGGAGGTCCAAGCGATTGCTGACATTGTTTCGATCGATGTTGGCCAATCGATCGGCAATTTCCAAAGCTCTTTGGAACGAGACCAGAGCTTGTTCAAAATTCTGAGTCATCATGTGAATGTCGCCAAGGCGGTCGATTCCAACCGAGTAGTCGCGCTGCAGTTGGACACTTTCCGGATCCCTGGAAAGCAGCGACTCTGCCAATTCCAGCGACTTGGAGTAGGCGGCTGCGGCTTCGTCGAACCGATCGAGCCGGAGAAGCGCGTTGCCCAACTTGTCATAGCTGATTGATAATCCCCGAAGGACATCGATTCGGTTTGGCAGGGCCTGAACAACTTGCTTGCCTCGTTCCAATGCCTGCGAGTACATGGCAAGAGCGGTTTCAAGCTGACCGTTCATCAGTCGCAGATCGCCGATGCGTTCAAGGCACAATGCCAAGTCGCTCTGATGAGAGACTTCGCTTGGCTCGTCTTTGACGAGTTGTTCGACAATATCCAGAGCTTGCTCGTAACATTGTTCGGCCTGATCGGTCTGATCCGTTTTCAAATAGATCATCCCCATTTTGTCGAGGGCTTGCCATAAGTCGCGCCGCGCTTCGCTGGAGCTTGGATTCGCTTCCAACAATCGAGTCGTGATGGCCAGCGATTCTCGATACGCTTGGAGCGCGTCTCCGGTGCGACCGATCGCTTGATAGGCATCTCCGATGCGATCCAAGCCAACCGAAACGTCTCGGTGGAATTCCGTTCGATCAGGTTGCAGTTGAACCAGTTCCCGACTGATCGCCAGTGCGGACTGAAATCGATCCAGCGCATTCTGGGTGTCACCGATCAACATCCATCGATCACCAATCGAGATCAGGTTCACTCCTCGCTCCCGACGTGCGAGAGGGGTGTCGGGTTCGTACTGGAGTATCTGATCGATGAGCGAGATGTTTTCTTCGAGAATTTCGCGAAGGGCTGGGATGGTCCCAGGTACATCGCGAAGTCGCTTCGGCACATCGTGGGTAAGTTGGCTAATCGCCAAGAGTGCGAGCCGTTTCTGAGCCACGGCTCGGTCTCGCTGTCGAACCGCCTCTCGCCACTGAAACATTGCAAATCCACCTATGATCAGGGTCAGCGCTGCTGCTGCTGCTGCGATGAAAGCGATGTTTCGCAATCGACGGACACGCTGTCGCTGAATCGCATGGAGCTTCTCTAATTCCAGTTGTTGAAGTCGCTGCTCGTGGCTGCGAAGCGCTTGTGCAAGGTCCGCAGCCCGTTTCCAGCGATTCTCGCGAGACTGGCTAACGCATTGACGAACATCATTCCTGAGAATGTCATCCGGAAGGTGCTGTTCCCAGTCCCCGGTCAACGGTTGATTGGTGTCGCCAACAATCGCCTGATAGAGCGTGATCCCCAAGCTGTAGATATCGCTTTGTGGTGAAGGCTGGCTCCCGTGCCTAAGTTCAGGTGCCAGATAGTCCCAAGTTCCAGAAATGGATCCAACTTTCGAAGTTTCGATGCTGCGTAGCAAGTCGATATCCTGTGCGGCTCCCAAACCAAAGTCCGACAGTTTGGCGAGGAGTTTCCCGTCCTCACGTCGCGTCAGCAAGATATTCGCTGGTTTGATATCGCGATGGTAGATCCCCGCAGCGTGGACCACATCGAGAGCGTCAGCGACCTGTGCAATGACATCGAGTCGCTCTTGGAGGGGCGGCTGGCCTGCAAGCCATTCGAGAAACTTCGGGCCGTCCACAAACTCCATCTCAAGGTAGTGCGGAGGCCGGTCCCCTTCGGTAACATCATATACCTCCACCAAGTTGGGATGGGCATACTTCTTCAATCGCTTCAACAGTCGTGCTTCACGCTTCAGCGATGGCAACTGCGATCGCTTGAAACAGAATTTGAATACTTGGAACGACTTATCGCTGAGGTTGTAGGCTTTCCAGACCTCGCCGAATTCTCCTTGTCCCACCTTCTCAATTAACTGCCAATTGGTTTCGGGAACCGCAACTCCAAGGGCCGGACGCCAACCCAACTCTTCGACCGCACGATCGATGGGCCAACCTTTCGCGCTAGCCGGAGGGGGAGAAAGCGGAGCTTGGGCCTCTTCACCGACCTCGCAGATTTCATGGTGATCGTCGATGCCCTTAAACCGGTAATGTCCGTGATTGCACCAGGTTATTCGATTGAATTCCTTGAATTCATCGGCACGGAGGATGGCGCGCGCGTCGTCAAAAACCGACCGGCTAAGCAATGTTTGATTGGCTTGTGCCAAGTCCATGATTCTTGCCGCGGTCGAAACTTGAAGACCGTACACATCCACGAACTCGCGCCCTTCTGATTGGGACTTATCGAGAACGACTTGGCCCTGGTGAATCCCAACCCGCATCGAAGGGAAGCGGGGATCGCTCATGCGAGCTTGTCGCATGGCCTTCATCGCGAAGAGTGAAAACTTGACGGCCTCCGACGGTGCCGCGAAGACGATGAGCATCGAATCGCCAGCGGTCTTGATTTCCCTTCCGTCGAACCTTTGTAGGATGTCGCGCACGACTTCGTAATGACTTTGGACATAGTCCATGGCAACGATGTTGCCGACGCTCACCTGTAGGCTGGTCGATCCGACGAGATCGCTAAAGAAAATCGTGAGCACTTGGGTTTCGTGCGAACGACGAAACCGTTCAAGCTCTTCCCGTTCGACGGCGTTTAGCGAGATGAAATTAGATTGCTCAAGATCGTTCAGCGAATTCGCCCCAAGATGTTTGGCATTCGACGGTGGATTCCCGTGCGCGCGACCGCTCGCACCCTATCTAGTTCACAGGCAAGCCAGTCACCGTTTCGGCTTCCGAATATGTCAACTCGCTGCGAACATCATCCACTCCTGGTTCCAGCTTTAATAGTCGCGCGAGCTTGTTCGCTTCAGCCTCATTGGCGACTGTCCCCGTCATCACAGCGGTACGTCCTTCCATCGTAACGCCAATACCTCTCGATTGAATTGGCAATGGCAGACGCTTCAACTTCGTGCTGATGTTCGTCGACATGATCTCAGGAGCGACGGCATCGGGAGTGAATCCAATCGTCATGCGGGCACGAACTTGGCGTTGATTTTGAGCATTCGAATTGAGGTTGTTGCGACCGAACATATTCATGCCACCAAGCCCTCCCATGCCGCCTAAGCCCATGCCACCGAGGCCCATACCTCCCATACCCATGCCGCCCAAGCCCATGCCACCGAGGCCCATGCCTCCCATACCCATGCCGCCCATTCCAGTACCTCCCATTCCAGTACCTCCCATTCCGGTCATTCCGGTACCCGTACGGCCGCCAGTCCCCCCCGTTAATCCTGAGAAACCGGTAGCGTTCGTTGCACCAAAACCGCCGAACATACTGGAATTCGCGGTGATGGAACGATTCTGCCCTCCCATGGTCATCGAGTTACCAAGCCCGCTTGTCATTCCACCCGTTGTGCCCGTTCCGCCCGTCTGACCACCAGTCCCGCCAAACTGGGCGAACGAATGGATTGGGAAAGAGCAAACCACCGCGATCAGAGTGAAGCGGCAAACTTGGTGGGGAACAATGGAAATCGACATTAGCGTACCTCGACCGGTGAATCGAACCGAATTCGTATTTTCGCTCTTCACAATGAAGTTTACACTATGGGAACCCTGTTCGTGGAGAGTGGTTTCGTCCGCTGAACGCGAGAATACCAAGAAAACTGAAGCGAATCGGGCATTTTGCATTAAGTTTTGGCGGCAGGACCTTATTTTCTCCGCATTCCGATTTTGAGGAATTCAAAGACCCGGCGGCTTCATTTCACATTCCGCATGCCAAGAATTTCGATTCACCGTCGAACCATAGGAATTGTCCGGATATCGGTTCCCAATTTTAGCGGAACGGCGCGAGCCGTCCGATGCAATTGGAAGCGCTAGGCTCCCTCCTTCTGCTTCCAAAAAATCTCGGAACTTGTTACGCGATCAATCTAGAAAACGAAAATACGACTTTCCACCACGTTTGCCTTCCACCCCACACATCCATCTTAACACAGGACCAGAATGCTATGGCACTTCAATGGAAAACCGTTCTAGGTCGACTATTCCTCGGCATTGCGGTCAGCAGTTTTCCCATCCCAACAGTTCTTGCGCAGCGGCCAACCGCACCTCGATTGTTTCCAGAGGACACACTGGTTTATTTTCGCGTGGATGACTCTCGCGATATGCAAGCCAAGATGCAAGAAACGACGATGGGCAGGCTCTCCGCAGATCCACAGATTCAACCCATCATCAATGAGTTCTTTGGGTCGATGTCCTCCTCGCTTGAGCAGGTTCAACAATTTCTTGGCGTTTCGTTCGAAGAGATTCTTCGCATTCCCAATGGGGAACTCGCTTTGGCGGTCGTGCCGACGGAAACGGATCCTGCGATCTGCGTTTTGGTGGAAGCAAAGGATGAACTTCCGGCTCTTGAAATCCTGGTCTCCAAGGCCGAAGAGCAGATTACTCGAGCCGGTGCTATCCGGTCCACAAAAAAGGTCGGAGAGATTGAAACAGTCCGGTATGGGGACCCCAACCGTCAAGATCGGCAGTTTGCTTATTTTATCGATTCCGGTGTGATGGTCCTTTGCTCACGAAACGACTACCTGGACAAATTGGCGATGAGCTGGACCGGAAACGGCACCGATAGCGCAAAGTTGGCGGACAATCGAAAGTTCACCACAATCATGGCCCAGTCTGTCGGCGTGGACGGCGAACGTCCGCAACTGTCTTTCTACATCGATCCGATGGCGATCGTCCGTCAGGCGACCAAAAACAGCCCTCAAGCCGCAATTATCTCGACATTCATCCCTGTGCTCGGTGTCGATGGCATCCAGGCGATTGGCGGATCGATGATCCTCCGCCCCAAGGATTTTGATTCGATCAACCACTTGCATTTGCTTCTTGCAAGCCCTCGAAAAGGCTTCCTACAAGTCATGCGTCCAAAGACGGGAGACACTGAGCCTGAGAATTGGGTGAACGAGGACGTCGCAACGTATTTCACCATCAACTGGGATTATGTCGGAACCGTCAATGCGATCGAGAGGATCGTCAATCTGTTTAATGAAGACGGGTTCTTTGAAGAACAAGTCATGAAGCGCGCAGATGCGTTTCTCGGGTTTAGTCTCCGGAAGGAACTGATCGAACAAATCAATCATCGCGTCAGTTGGATTCAGGCCTTTGAAAAGCCTTCTCGTATTAACAGCGGAAGTAATCTTCTTGGCATTCATGTCAAAGATGGAGCCAAACTTCGATCGGAAACGTTGCCCAAACTGTTTGAAAAACTTCAATCGGTGTCACCGATGTGGCAGACGACGACCATTGGCGATTCGTTGGTCTATGTCATGGAGATTCCGGTTGGCGCCGACTTTCCTGAAACGATGCGCGCCCCCACGTTTTGCTTCACGGTTATCGATAACGTCCTCTTGGCTACCGATAGCAAGCAAACCTTAACCGATGCCTTGATGACCAAAGCTGGTCAAAACGCGCTCCTTCGAGATGCGGTGGAGTTCCGTGTTGTTAAGGACCGGATCAAACAGCAATTGAAGGATCGCGAATCCTCCATCATTGCTTATCAGCGACCGGACGAATCGCTCCGCACCTTCTACGATTTGGCGGCGGATCCAAAGAACAAAGATCGCCTGAAGGGGCTGTCCGAGAACAATCCGTTCTTTCAGGCACTTTACAAGGCTCTCGATCGCCACCGACTTCCGCCGTTTGAAGTCATCTCGAAATACCTTGCCCCTTCCGGTTCCTTCGTGACCGAAGACGAGACTGGATTGCACATGACCTCGTTTGGCATGAGAAGGGAGTAGTCAGACGATCGGAAGATGAATATCTCCCCATCCTGGCTCGCTTCGTGAATTTATGCAGTCGCGCGTAATCGGTAGCCTGCAGCGCTAGCAAGGAAAAATTGATCATAGCTGAGCCAGTTCCCATCAGCCCGCCGCAAATTTGGCGAATGGAATAGTCTCTGGTCTCCCGGTGATCAGTTGCCAGGTTTGCTCTGGACCTGCCGTCAATCGAATTGATGCGGCCCCTCCCGAGCCTTTTGAATTTAGGGGCCTTCCGTAAGCCGAAACGGTTTTTCAAGGCAAAAGACGACTGTCGCCGATTTCAAGACTCTCGCCGCGAGCAGCGATTTTTATGGAAATCGCGAATCGAGCAGCTTTTGCCTGGAATCCATGAGGAAATCAAGAATCTTGATTGGATGGCTAGCTTATTCGATTTTCCATGTTTTCGCCTGTGAACGTTCGTTTTTGCGACTGTTTCTGTCGGCTATCTTTCCCCTCAGAGTCGGACTTTTACAGGATGTTTACATAGCGTTTACCGCCCGCAGAAAAGGCATCTGCTGGAAATGCGTTAATATCTTCGACGAAGCTTGACCCTCGATTGCATGCTGCAAAACTCTTGCGCCGACTGGAAGAACAGGGGTTTGTAGGATGTCGCGATTTTGCTGTGAGGCCGTCAGCTGCTTGGAATACACTCTCCTAAGTTCATTGCAGGAAGGCAATCATGAGTACAGTCCCGTCAAGGACCCGCCATCATCACGCTACCTTGGCCGAACCAAAAGCCAATCCCACCGTTCACGACGAGATCCAATCGCTACCGAGTTCGGGGCGCGGACAAAGACCGCAACCGCAACCTGAAGCTGAGAAGCACGAAATCTGCTGGGCACCAACGATTTGGTTGGCATTAGTGCATATAGGTGCCTTGGCTGCTCCCTGGACCTTCTCGTGGAGTGGCTTGGCGCTCGTCATCTTCTTGCACTGGGTCACTGGGAGCGTTGGGGTTTGCTTGGGCTACCATCGTTTGTTGACGCATACTGGTTTCGATACGCCTCTCTGGCTGCGACGGGCCTTGGCATTCGTTGGAACTCTTGCGGGAGAAGGAGGTCCTCTCATGTGGATCGCGAATCACCGCAAGCATCATGCGTTCAGTGATCAGCCTGGCGATCCGCATTCACCAAAGGATGGCCCTTGGTGGTCGCACGTTTTCTGGTTGGCCTTCCGAACGGACGGCGGAAATTTTGACAAGTACATTCAAAAATGGGCGCCCGATTTGGCCAAGGACCCGTTCATGGTTGCCTTGGAAAAGTGGTTTCTCCCCATCCATATCGCTTTCGGCTTCGCCTTGACCGGCGTCGGTTACTTGATCGGCGGTACGACACTGGCTTTGAGCTGGTTGGTCTACGGCGTCTTTCTGCGGATGGTCCTGGTCCTTCATACGACTTGGTTTGTTAACTCTGCCAGTCACATGTGGGGTTACAAAAACTACACAACACGCGACGACAGCCGTAACCTTTGGTGGGTCGCTTTGTTAGCTTATGGTGAAGGTTGGCACAACAACCATCATGCTCATCC
Organism: Pirellula sp.; assembly: GCA_037440405.1. Classification (GTDB taxonomy): domain Bacteria; phylum Planctomycetota; class Planctomycetia; order Pirellulales; family Pirellulaceae; genus JANMGV01. The sequence goes on from JBBIUE010000054.1 coordinate 23,355, forward strand.
TCGATTGGCACAGCACGGCCATCGCTGGTGGGAGATCGACTGGACCTATGGTATCATTCGAGTCCTACGTGTTTTTGGATTGGCCAAAAACGTTGTGGACTTGAAGAGTTCCGAGGGAAAGAAGAACCTGCGTCGGTCGGCATAGCGATTTGAGACTCACGAGTCGATCCGGTCGTTTCGAAGCCCGAAGCGATGACGAGAAGTGATTCTATCATTCATCTGTGTCGTCGAAGACCAATCTTCTAGGTTGAGGGATTCGATCGTGGTCGCTCCATTGAATGGCGCAATGGAGCGGTCCTCGCTGCTCTGCAATCCCGTCAAGCGAACTAGCTTTGTGATACATGAAGGTATCTATGAACAGTCTTGCAGTTTGGTTTCGGTGTGTTGAAATCGTGCGTCTTGTGTTTTTGTTTCCTCTCGCTCTTGCGACAATTTCAGGATTATCGCTCGAACGAGTGAATGCTCAACAGCCCAAGGTCGAAGAAACCAGTGCGGATCCCCCCGCTGGCTCGGAAGAAGAAGCGACGCGAAAAGTTGGCGAACTTTTAGATCGGGCCGCAGAGAAGTTTCGCAACGGAGACTTTGCGGCTTGCCAACAGGTGCTCGTCGAAGCAAAGTTGCTCGATCCAAAACTGGAAGCTCCCGCGGTGATCCTATCGAGGTTGTTCGCCGCGAATGGCCAACTTGGCGATGCCATTTCGAAACTCGATACGTATCTTGCAAAGAACGATGATCCAGATGGATTTCTCCGGTTAGGTGAGATCGCGTTGGGTTCGGGACGTCTTACGGAGTCGTTTTTATTGCTTGAAAGAGCTAAGGCTCTTGCGGCAAATGCAAAATGGGACGATCAGCGGAGGCAAGACTTTTTGCGGATTTTGACGCGACTTCGCGGAGCAACGGCGCAGAGCCGCGAGAAGTTGGAAGACGCTGCCAAAATTTACCGTGATCATCTTGCGAATGACCCCGAGTTGTGGGCCGCAAATTGGGAGCTGGGAAAGGTCGAAGTCTTGATGGGCAAGACGGACGCTGGCTTCCAGCGAATGAAGGAAGCCTTCGAAAAGGACCGTGCCCTGACGCAGCCAGAATTGGCCCTCGCCGTCATCTTCGCTAACCGCAAGGACGATGCCGCAGCGGAAGCCTGGTTCCAAAAGTCCATCGCTGAACCGAGCGCATCCTTGGCTTGTTGGGTCGAATATGCCAAATGGTTGTTGATGAGCGATCGACCCTCCGATGCGAAAGCACTGGTCAGCAAGAGTCCGGCTGAGATGCAAGAGAGCCGCGACCTCCGGTTTATCCTCGGGCTGGCAGCACGTTTTGATAACGATCTTGCCACGGCCGAGTCGATTTTCTCATCCCTTCACCAGGCCAATTTGGAAGACATGGAAGTCGCCGATCAGTTGGCTCTGGTCTTGATCGAGTCTGCGGACGAGGGCAAGCGTGGACGAGCACTGCAACTCGCCGAAGCCAACGTGCGCCGAGCGCCCGGAGCCGAAACGGCCCTCGCAACTGCAGGCTGGGTTCACTTTCGATTGGGTTCGACGGATTTGGCGGAGCGCTTCCTGACCGAAGCCACCAAGCTTGGTCGCATTACTCCGCAAACGGCTTACTACATCGCCAAGATGCTGGAATATCGCGGTCGAAACCAAGATGCCCTGAAGCTCTTTGAAACGGCGGCGGAGGAATCCGGAGTTTTTGTCCAACGTCGGGAAGTCGCGAAGCGATTGAAAGACCTGCAACGCTGATTCAGCGTCCCGCCCAAATCAGATTGGAGAGCATATCGTGGCCAAATTAGCGCGTGTTTTGGAGCCCGAGGTCATGGACTCCGAAACGGATGCCTGGGAGTACGATCAAATGGATCACTCCGAGGTGAATCGGAAATTCGTGTCCGACTTTCTGGAAGTCGGTTTTGTCGGCACGGATATTTTGGATCTCGGAACCGGAACAGCTAGAATTCCTGTCGAGCTTTGCCGCCACCTTCCCAACATCCGCGTCATGGCGAGCGATGCTGCCACGGCCATGTTGGACTTGGCCCGTTACCATATCGAGGCTGAAGGGTTGGTCAGTCGAGTTCAACTGCACCACGGCGATGCCAAACGACTTAGTTTTCCTGATGCCTATTTCGACGCAGTCATCTCCAACAGTTTGATTCATCATCTTCCTCAGCCCATGGACGCGATCGTCGAAGTGGTTCGTGTTCTCAAGCCTGATGGACGTGTCTTTCTGCGCGACCTTTGCCGTCCGGACGACGACGTTCAACTCGAGCAACTCGTGGAACGCTATTGCGGTAACGAGACCGATTATTCCAAGCAACTCTTCCGGCAAAGCCTCCATGCCGCACTGAATCTCGACGAAATTCGCGAGATGGTTCAAACCCTTGGCTTCTCAAGTGAATCCGTTCAGATGACATCCGATCGACATTGGACCTGGTGCGCCGTCAAAACCTGACTCGATGCTGTTAAGCTAAACCTGTTCTCGAAACCAATCTCCAACCGCTTGCTGAAAAGGATTTATGGACATTTATCTGCAACTTCTAAAGAAGTTACTGGAAACCGGCATCGAAAAGTCCGATCGGACGGGAGTCGGAACGCGGAGTTTGTTCGGGGAACAATTGCGCTTTGATCTGCAAGCAGGTTTTCCTTTATTGACCACCAAAAAGGTTCACTTCCGAAGCGTGCTCGTCGAACTCTTGTGGTTCCTCCGAGGCGATACGAACATCCAATTCTTGCTCGATCACAAAGTCACGATCTGGAACGAGTGGGCGGACGAGCGCGGTGAATTAGGTCCCGTCTATGGGAAACAATGGAGAGCTTGGCAATGCCCCGATGGACGGATCGTCGACCAAATTCGGGATGTCGAACGACGAATCATCGAGAGCCCTGACTCCCGACGATTGATCGTAAGTGCCTGGAACGTCGCCGATCTCGATCGGATGGCCCTGCCACCCTGCCATCTGCTATTTCAGTTCTACGTAGCGTGCGGACGTTTGTCCTGCCATCTCTATCAGCGAAGCGCAGACGTGTTTCTCGGAGTACCGTTCAATATCGCTTCCTACGCTTTGTTGGTTTGCATGATGGCCAACACCACCGACCTGGAGCCTGGAGAATTGATCCTTTCCTTCGGGGATGTGCATCTTTATCGCAACCACTTTGAGCAGGCACGTATTCAGTTGTCGCGCGAACCGAAACCACTTCCGTCGATTCGAATTCTAAGGAGACCGGCCTCGGTGACGGATTACTCCGTCGACGACTTTGAATTGCTGAACTACGCTCCCCACCCACACATCCCCGCCCCAGTCGCGGTCTAGCGCTTTGTCAAATCTAGAACGTCGGGCATCCTGGCTGAAGATTGTAATTTTCCGCATTTTCGCAGGTTCGAGTCCTCACCACGAACCAACAGCAACCCGCATTTTTGAGTTGGACAAAGTACTTGCTCCCAACGACTACATCTCCAATATCAGCGATCGATTATTGGTTGCGAGTATCGAAAGCCTCCGTAACAGATTGTTGATTTAATCAGCTGGACGGCAGTAGCGTCCGCTTGTTGCTTAAGAACCGCTGCAATTTTATGCGAGAGCCGGCGCTTCGCGGCTGATCGAGCGACTAGATCAATACGCCGATAGGGGTCGAGGCAATCGACTTGCGGATGCGTTGAGTTACTCGATGCGGTCGATTTCGCCGTTGGCGATCGTCCCGACGGCTCGCCACACCTGATAGTCGATCGAATTCGAAGAGAAGCTGACACGGCCGTCGCAGTATAGCGATTGGACCCCTCCGCGATGATGAGAGCGGGCGGTCTTCAAGCCGTAGTCGTAGTACAAATCAAACAATCTACAATCGTAAACGGGCGAGTTGGGCGGCAAAATATGTGAATAATACAGATAGTCATTCTCGAAGTAAAAAACTCCCGAGGTAACTTGATACAAGGATCCCGGCTGAAAATTCTCCGAACAGTACTTGGTCCATAAATTGACTTGGTGAATGCCGGGGTAGTCGCGCCGCGATTCTGGAATCACCCAAAGATCGCGTTCCGGCTTGCCGAATGGCGATTTGGGAACGTAACCGCCTGTCGGGTATCTGTAAGTTTCCGCTGGATCGCTGCCCCGCAATCGTTCCGAGCTTGCGACGGTTGTCGTCCTTCCATCGGTGATTAGTGCCGTGCTCAACGGTCGATTCCTAAAAAAGGGGCCACAACCAATCTCGGCTGGGCCATCCACAAGAAGAGCCGCAACGCCTTGATTTAGGAAATAGTTGACCGAAAGGGGCGTCCCCTTGCCGTCACTGGGACAACGAATAGACGGGCACATCGACCTTACTCAGTCGCCCGATCGATTCCTGAAAATGTATATTTAAATCGACCGCGTGAGAACCCAGATCGAGATAAGGTAGCAAATGAATGTGCGGCCCAAAAAAGAACAGGCCCCGTGCATCCATGGATTGGACTTCGGCGGGTTCCGGATCTTTACCACCAACCGGGAAGTGTGAATACGCAGATTCGTAACTCAAGAGCCCCAAGCCGATTTGCCGGAGATTGTTCTGGCAGGACATCCGCCGCGCTGATTCGATCGATCCGAAAACTCCCACTAGCAACAAGCTAACGAGAATGCCGATGATACCCATAGTCACCATCAGTTCGACCAATGTAAAGGCTCGTTGTCGGTTCTTCATTGTTTGCTCCCCTTGCTCGCTGAAGGTTGATACACGGTCAAGAGTGGCTGGAATTCTTCAGTATACTGATTTCCATCCTCGTCAGCCAATTCGATGATCACTCGAAATTCAGCACTTTCTGCGGGAAGCATATCCGGTGCCGCCTTTAGCTTCGTCTTCACCAGATGTTCCACTTCTGCTGCCGTCCCAAACTCGTAGCTCAGCCATTGGCTTTCCGCCTCTCGAACGGAGACGACCCTGCAAGGCTTACCCGTCAGCAACCCCAGAGAGAATTGCTTGCGAACCAATTGCCCATGCATCAAGGGAAACGTCATTTCCTTCCCATGATTGACGACAACCGCGCCGGTCCGAACTCCGAAACATTGAAACGTGCCGATAGCATCATTCACCCGTACCGACACGGACTCAGAGAATTGTTGAAGCTGCTGGTTTTCGAAACGGACGGTGATGCGTATCGGAACGCGAACCGTATAGCCTCCGTAGACACTCTCTTCGACCGTGAATTCGTCGTCCATCAATGCCGTTTGGATAAAATCAGGGCCCTGGATGAAATCCAGTTGTAAAGATTGAGGACGCTGTGCCGAATCAAACAGACCGATGACGATGGTCTCCGCCTTCTCCTTCGTTCGATCGATCACACCAAAGTCCGCCGGTTTCACAAATCGCAACCGGCTTTCGGAAGGAACGATGTTGATTTCCCGATTGACATTGATGCTACTTTCGGGAAACTCGGTCGAGGACAACATGATCGAGTAGGGGACCTTGCCTATCGGCGATTCGAGATTGACTTCGAACTCGACCCATCCAACTTTGCCTGGTTCCAGTTCTTCTGGAGAGTATTTTGTCAACTTCGCCGGAGAACAGCACGGATTGGCGATTTTGATCTCAGAGAGCTTGATTGTTTTCCGGCTGGTATTGCGAATAGTCAGCCTGCTGGTGAAGGGTCGCTGCGAGTAGAAACGACCGTCCGACGCGGAGGAGCTTTCGACAACTTCTTCGATCTGAAATGGCATGTTCGAAATGGCTTGTTCAGCCAGCTCTTCGAGCGAATCCGTGGCGACATTTTTGGTACAGCTCACCATCGTTGGTGTGAGAACGAAGAGGATGCCCAGCACTGCCGCCCCCTTCTTCCCTCGTTTCCAACGCTTGATCAAAAGCATTACCAACGTGCATATCGCAACAGCCAGTGCGATCCAAGGGAGTGCGCGGAGCGAACCACGCTGCACGATACGTTCGGCGTCCGAGGAGACAAATAGTCCGTAAAACTTGTCTTGAAGACGGGTCACTCCCAGGTACTTCTTCACTGGAACGTCGTGCGGTTTGGCCAACAGGGGATCGATCAAGGTCATGCTCGTGGCTCCTGGGATGACCAGCATGAAATGTCCACCCGTCGCCAGATTGGTATGCAATATGAAGGGTTGGCGTGCTCGCAAGGTATCGCGAAGTGTCGTTTCGAGTGGTTCCATCTTAAAGCCATGAGCTTCGATGGCGTTCCTGAGGTCCTGAAGCGACCATCCATCTGGTCGGTCCTCGCTTCGCGGACCACTCCTGATGATATCTTTCATGCTGACATCTTTTTCGAGGTACTTTAGAAATAAGTAGGCGGAAGCGGGACCACAATGAATGATCTCGCCGGATCAATCCTGCCGTGATTCCGAAAGTTCTTGGCCAAACGTTACTTCAGGAAACCCAGAGAGCGCGAGAACCAAGATCGTCGTAATCAGCGATTGGAGCAGCGACATGCGTTTACCGAGGATGAAAAAGCCGAACATACATCTACCCAATGATCGCATTTACGATTTCTTGACTCTGCGATAAACAGCCCATCCGACAATCGGAATGATGGCGATCAATATCATCCACGACCAAAAACGAACTGGATTTGACAGGGTAAACACAGGCATCGAAGCGTCGGGGCCGCTGCGTATTTTGGCCAGCTCGGCCGCCTTGGCCAAATCCTCCTCGCTGAGGCTGGTACCTCCAACCACATAAACGATATTCTGGATGGAATCACCGACCGTCGTGCCTTTCGGAAAGGTGATTTGGAGCCATTCCTTGGGAGTTGTAATCAACTCCACCGGCTCGAAGGAAGACTTCAATAGCCCTTTTTTCGTGCGTACCACCAAGTTCTTCGGAAACCACAAGTCGTTCACCAACTGATTTTCAAATTCGAAATCAACTGGGTAAAAACCAGTAGGAAAATTGTATTCCTGGTGGATTTTCTTCAGGTTGCCCTGTGCATTGGCATTGAAAATGAATTCAAACTTGTCTCGCTTTTCGCCGTTCTTGATGGAAAACGTGACGACTGGATCGTTGTTAGAAGCGATTTCGAAGCGTACCGAACCGTAAAAAGTTGCGTCTGCTTTCGGCATTCGAGCGTAGGTTTGGACAAATCCTAGGTCAAACGGACTACTGCATGAGCCTCCAACAATCACAATGGTCGGCGCGCTTGTTAATTGCCCCATGTAGGATCCGACTTTCTTGTTGTATTCGAGCGTCTTCGTGATGTATTCTTTCCAATCCATGACGGAAATACTCTTCGTCAGTGGATGCTCCACTTCGTAACGCATTCCCTCGCCGAGACGAATGAGCAGCTCATGATTTTCACGCCATGTTTTGTCGTCCTTGGCAAGGGCGCACTGACTCGACGAATCCGTTTCGACCACCCACTTGATTTTCCAACATCGGCCAGGATCGGTCTGGTAGGAGTCGTAGTACGATTGCAGGAACTGGACCGCAACAGGATCATTAGCTTCTTGAAATTCTTGAGCATGGAGGGGCAGGAAATTTGGCAAGCACCCGGTTAACGCAACAAATACACTTCCCCGCAACCATTCAACTCCGAAATAGTGCATGGCGCCTATCTCAAAAGAAAAGATGATCATTGTGCAATTGCTTCACCGCTCGATCGCATTTTACGGCGATGACGAGCTGCATTCAACCAACTAAGCAACAGCGCGTCGTTCATGAGTTGGATATTCCGTTTCAACGGACAACCGTTATGCTCGCGTCGCTCAGCAAGCGAAAAGGAATTGAAGGGTAGCGGTGATCCAATCGGGATTCGGTTTCGAGGCACCGAGGTTTCCATTTGATGCTCTCAAAAGCGTTGAAGGATCCGCCGCTTTTAGGATCACATCACGAATTTTACGGGGGGGGGTAAGTCAAGAGGTCTGAGAAAATTTTCTCAAAAAAATTTCTGGGAGAGTTCAGGCTCAAAAAATCCTTTGTTGAAAGAGGGGCTGTTCGCAATTGGTAATGCTGTAGAATCATGCACTGAACTCGCGGGATTCGAGCCTTGACGGCCGACGACGTGCCTTCCATTCTTCATCTTCCTCATAAGCAGCGAGGGAAGCTGGTACTTCTTCCAAGTTCGAAACAATGAGCTACCGTTTGCCCCGAACCGGCGTTGATTGGTTAATGCTGAAAATGGGCCTTTTTTCTTTCGTAACCGTTTGCGATTCACGCGCGGGCCGCCGCAAATTTGGCGAATAACTTGGTCCGTTCACCTGCAGTGATACCGCGCCAAATTTGCGATGGCCCTGCGGTTAAACGAACGTTCTTTGTCCTATCGTGAATACTTGCCATCGTGCTAACCAATCGAGTTGGGACCGTTCATTCTCACATTCTCACTTTGTCACATTCTCACCTGGCCATTCGTAATCCAAGCGGTAGTGATTCGCCGAACATCTCGGTTTGCTGTTGGTCGCTGAGCGAATGGACCTCGCGGACGAGGGAGATTTGTGAGTCGGCGGCCTGCTGCTGAGCCAACCAGATGAGAACCTGGTTGCGAAGCGATTCGTCGATGTCGCGATAGCGATCACCGGTCTTTCTTGCCATTTGAACCACGGCAAACTGCATCTCCGAACGATGAATATCCAATTCCAAGAGGGTGGTAATCCAGCGGGTGACGGCATCGAGGGGAACCAATTGATGGATCGGTCCATAAGCCGGCGCGCGTGTTCCAAGTCGGCCCAACGTCCAGAGCATCGCGCCTTGCAACGGAACAAGTTTTGCTCGTTTCAGTCCCTGCAAACACCATGCTCCCAACTCGAGCCGATCGTTGGTTCGGAGCAGCTCAAGCGAACCAGCCAGCCTGAGGAGCTCCATCGTTTCATTTGTGGATGTCGAGATAGATGCCTTTGAATGAGGTACCAGAGTAGATCGAAGGCGAGGCTGAAGGTCTTGATAAAGTGCCCTCTGCTGCCCAGCCGTGAATCCTCCCGCGATGCGGCGCCAAAGGATGATGGTCTCCGCCGCAGAAGTCGCGTTCGCGAAAGCCAGCTTCCCTTGAACCTTGCGCCAGGTGGTCGCGACGCGCCAATCATCTGCAGCCATACCGTATCCCGGGCGGAGGCAATATCCGACCAGATTCAACCACCGGGCCTCGTGAGCGGGACTCCGTTTGCGCCCCTCATCCAGCTCGATCAATTCTCGCCACATCTCGCGCAGCAGGCTCGGCTTCCAATCCGCGCGCGGTACAGTCAGTGCCTGTTCCAGCTTCCCAATCAGCTCTTTGGGAGGCAACGAGCCCAAGGGAGAAAACGTCTCTGCGATGATCGAACGGGCGGTTTCGATGAGCGATTCATCGACAATGCCATCCAGCTCGCCTACGCCCAGATTCCCCGCCTGTCCGGGAAGGAAACTCGATCGAACATCGAATTCCAGCCTCCATTGATGTTGGTGGTCTGGAGTTAAACACTTCAGATGCAGGGTTCCGATCTCAGTAAGCTCCGCGTGGAGCAGAACTTGGATCGACTCGCGACGTCGCGATTTGGGAAGTTCAAGTACGGTGCGGATAGCAGCAACCGACGACATCTGTTCGACGTCCAGTGGACCAACGCTACCGATTTCATCGACCAAGCGAGTGCTCGAAACAAACAGGGGGAGTTGAATCGGCGAATTGAGCAGCAGCTCCAAGGGACGTTCTTGCAACAGAAACTGATCACCCGGAATGGCTTTGCCGGGAACGATGCACAAGACTTCGGGCGGATCCTGCTGAATCATAAGATAGTAGGACCTGGCGAGAGTGGCATCGATGCGAACACCCACGCCGCGCCGCACCATGCCGTAATAGGCCGCGCCGATCGCAACGGCCAGGTCTAGCCGATTCCCTTCGAGCATGCCTGGTTTCCATCCGTCAGGCAGGGACGGATCTTCGGTTCGGAACCAGGCAATGACTTGATCGACGATCCGCTGCCGGATTTGCGACGATTCCAACACTCCGCCATTGAAAAGAATCCAGTCCGGTCTGGCTGCCTGCACATCGGTGAAGCTCGATCGTTCGGTTGGACTGCGACCGTCCCATCGGTGATCCCAGAGGAAAGAAGCCAGGTGCCTCGAGATGGCGGGATCGGAAGCATAAGGAAGTCCAAATTCTTGGAATCCTGAAGTCGCGGTCGCCGGACGATCGGTCAATTGAACTTTCGGGAAGAAGCCGTCCAACAAAACCGTCTTGATGGTTTGCTTGTCGAGCTCGATGGTGAGGGAATTCTCCAGCAAGCGACTCCCCGAACCGGGAATGGTGAGCGTGTAGCTGGCTGGAGGATTCGGACCGAGCATGGTCTCTTTGGCAACGCGGCAATGGAGCCTCAAGGCATCCCACTGACGGGAGGTCAAACGCTTTTGGCCGCCGTCGGTTAGATTGGCTTCGGCTGCGTGAGCGAGCGCCAGATCGAGATTGTCTCCGCCGAGAATCAAATGCTGGCCCACGGCGACACGTTGCAGCTTGACGACTTCGCTTTCCGCGATGACATCGGACGGGTTGGCATCGGTTCCCGATTCCGCTTTGGAAACCCGGATGAGGGTGAAATCGGTCGTGCCGCCGCCGATATCACAGATGAGAACGGATTCACCTGGTCGAATCTTCTCGGTCCAGTCCGATTCATGCCGCGCGAGCCAAGCGTAGAACGCAGCCTGCGGCTCTTCAATTAAGATGATCCGTTCGAGTCCCGCCAGCTTGGCGGCTTCGACCGTCAGGCTTCGAGCAATTTCGTCAAAGGAAGCTGGAAGGGTGATGGCCACGTCTTGTTCGGCGAGAGGTGATTGCGGAAACCGCCGATCCCAGGCTTGCCGCAGATGCGCAAGATACTGGCTCGATGCTTCAACCGGCGAAAGCGTCTGAACATCCTCGTCGCCATGCCAGGGAAGGAGGGAGGCTGTCCGATCCACTCCAGCATGGCATAGCCAACTTTTGGCCGATGCAATTTGCCTTCCGGGCATTTGCATGCCTCGATCGCGAGCCAGGACACCTACGACACTTTGTGCGCCGCCTCGACTTCTCAGCCAAGGTGAGCGAATCGAGGTGCTCTCCTGGTCCGTTAATTGGTAGTGAAAAGAAGGGAGCGTATCCAACTCTTCCACAGCTCCCCAATCCACCAGTTGCGGAATACGAAAGACTTGGACTCCTTTGCCTGGCTCTTGCGTATCGACGAAGGCCATCGCGCAATTCGTCGTACCGAGATCGATTCCTACGACGTACCGGCTTGGTGGCCGATCCAAGGCTTCGGTGACTGAAGCGCCTAACTGTTCATTCATCGGTGGATGCCGTCAAGAAGAACTCTCCATCGGAGCATGCTCGACTCGGCGAACATCGAATTCGAGTTTCCAGCGGCGATCATCCTGAACGCTGTGACACCAGAGTTCGAAGACTCCCAATTCGGTGATTTTCGAATGGAATCGCACTGGGACAACCGACTGTTCTTGTTGTTCGTCGCCGGGCAGGCACAGTTCGAGAGTCGCTGCTTCATGCAATGCTTCTTCATCGATGTAGCGAATCACCGTGCCGGGTCGGTCGTCTTTGCGCAACGAGCTGTGATAGAACGGAAATCGCGATGGCTGACCGATGGTTAAACCGAGGGGGCGGCCGGGCACATCCTGTTCCGTTCCTTCTTCCATCCCGAACGGCACGACGCAGAGGGCTTGCAGGGGTCGCGGCATTCCGGGAACTGCCAACCCTGAGGCTTCGACTCCGACGTAGTAACTTCGCGTCGTTCCGCCGCGAATTCGGATACCGCCGTGCCGTTTCATCCAAGCATAGTACGCCGCGCCGCAAGCGACGGAGCGGTCCAAATCTTCGGGGCCGCCGAGCACCGTGGGGGATGCTTCACTTGTTCCCCACGATGCGATCGTGTCGATCAATCGTTGACGCAACACCTTGCCTTTGAAAACTCCGCCGTTGAATAGAAGACGGATGCGGCCCAGGGAACGGCCATCTTGAAGGCTGCGGTTCAGGAACGCCGCAATATGCCGTGTGATGCCGGTATCCGCTTCGAAGGGTAATCCCAATTCATGAAAGCCGCTCTGAGCCTGCGAATGCGGCTTGTCGTCGAACGAACAAACCGGAAAGAAACCGTCGAGCAGCGTGGCAAGGGCCTCGTCGCGAGTCAACTCGATCGATGTTGTTCCGCCAATGAGTTTGGTGCCACGACCTAGTACGGTGATCGGGTACGAATGACGTTCCGAGTCGCTCAAGAGGGATTCCTTCGCGGCTCGACAAGCGTGCCAAAGGGAGACGGATTGCCATGCGTTCAGACGCACTTGATTCTCTCGAAAACGCTGCGCCGCATAATGAGCCAACGTTAAATCCATGTTCTCGCCGCCGACTAGCAAGTGATCGCCAACGGCTTCGCGGTGCAACACGAGATCGCCTTCGTTCTCATCGACTTGAAGGAGAGTCAAATCGGTCGTGCCACCTCCAATATCGACCACGAGAATCTTGTCCCCTTTGGCTGCATGTTTCCGCCATCGGTCACCGACGTTCAGAATCCAGTGATAAACAGCGGCTTGAGGTTCTTCGAGTAGGACAAAATCATTCGGTAACCCCGCCAATAATGCCGCTTCGCGCGTCAGCTCTCGAGCAACCACATCAAACGATGCTGGGACCGTTAATACCACGAGCTGGTCACGCAACGGAGCGTCGGGAAACTGTTCATTCCAACACGCTGCTAAGTGAGCGAGATAAGCGGCGGAAGCGTTCACTGGAGAAATTTTGGCCGAGTCGTCGGGACTGTCCCAAGGAAGGATCGGACTACGTCGGTCCACTTGCGGATGACACAACCAACTTTTAGCAGCGGAAACGGTTCGCTCTGGCTGTTCGGCAGCTTGACTTCGCGCATACATCCCGACCACATGGGGTGTACCAGTTACTTGGGGCGGGCTGACGGTTAACGCTTCCGCTTGCCAATCGAGATGCAGACTCTCATCGTTGGTCTGCAAAAGGAAGGACGGCAACGCATCGAAGAAATCGACCTGACCGGGAGCCACTAACTGCCGAATCCTGAGGACTTGAACACTCGGCTTGTCTGCGTGAAGCGGCGTGTACGCCAGCACGGAATTCGTGGTTCCAAGGTCAATTCCAATTGCGTACTCTGCCGCCATCCAACATCCAGGCCCACGTGGGCCTGCCTCCAACTGTGAAAGCCAGCGACACAAGCCGGCCCAAACGACTATTTTCTAGCAGTATTCAACCTAACGGAAAAGGGCCTTCGGATTCCGTTCAATCACCTCCCCAACACTGGTATTTACGGGCAGAAGATACACCCTGCCACCTGCGACATCTATAGTGCGACGCCGAAGCTTAACCGTTCTCGCCCCGATCCATTCGGAAGACATGGCACTCGTCGGCGCGACATTGATTTTGGTAGGCGTTCACTAATGGAGTCAGGATCTTCGTTTCACCTCAGGGCTACAGCCAATTTGGCGTGGTATCCTCGGAAGCGACTGGGTCACGATATTCGCCAAATTTGCGGCGGCCCGCGCGTGAGGCGTGAACGAATAGTTGATTTTTAGACGTTCCCCAAAAGCCGTCGCTTCAAAGCCCCAAGCGCAAGCGAGTTGACGGTTTAAGGATAGGCACTTGGTCGATCACAAAACGGCCTGCACTTATGTTCATCCGATGCATCAGCGAGATCGCGCACCCAGATGAGCCAGCAAAGATAAAATCGGACAAATCTGGACCATTCTGCTGGCTGTTCCATCAGAGATCCGCCAGTCCGTCGGCGAAAATCAAATCAAGTCGTTTGGTATGGATTGACAAAATTGATCGCGGATCGATGAAACTCCCTTCGAGGCGTTAAGTGTGAAGTGCCAAGTGTTATGCAGAATCGCTCGTAATCGGCTTGGATCGCTTCGCAGTACCTATGGGCCACCTGCGTGAAGGCATTCGGGTTGAAGGGATTAACAAGTCTTCTCATCGCGTATTCTTTTCATTCGAGCATTCTCTGATTGACTCGAGGAAACGGCGATGTTAGACTTTGACTGTTCTGATTTACAGATGATCCAATCTACCGCTTCAAGATGAACCCGAGACCTGACTAGGCGGCTTCTCTCTGATCTCG
>JBBIUE010000055.1:0-26000 GCA_037440405.1 Pirellula sp.
CAACGACAGTACGCTGCGCCGTCGTAGAAGGAACCGCCACGCAAACAACGAGACGGTTTCTCGTCGAACCACCCTTCCTTCTCGATCCAGTTTGACTGCCACTCCCAAATCGAGCCATGCATGTGATACAGGCCAAAACTGTTAGGTAACTTGGATTCCTTGGGGCCGCCAATTACCTGCAAACGGCGCCCCGAGTTTTGATCGTACCACGCATACTTGGTCAATGCTTCGTCACTCCCGATAAACCCGTACTCGGTAACGTCATATTGAGGTGGTCGCAAGTCGCCTCGCGAGGCACTCTCCCACTGCTCCTCGTCAGGTAACATTCCGTGAACCCAAGTCGCAAAACACCAAGCGGTGTACCAATCACAATAAATAGCTGGACACTTCGGAAATTCGCTGTATCGCTCGTAATGATGAAATCGTTTTGAATCATCGTCCGTCCCGTGCGTTGGATCGAAAAGCCGAATCAATTCATTCGTGACGGGAAACCGAGCCAGCCAGAAGTCCTCGTTTTGCGTTTTTGTCCTTCCATCGTCGCCAAAATAAAAATCGCCTTTGGGAATGCGCACGAAGCCGTGGCCATGTTTGCCTGCTTCAAAATCCTTGTCGATCTGCCGATCAAATTCGGCGGCCAAGGATTGCTGTTCCGAAGTACCGAACTGTTTGGCAACCAAGGCTGGAAACTCCAGCAAGAATTCCTGCAACAAGTGTCTTGCCAGGTCTGCCCCTGCCGTTGATTCTGTTTGATTTTGACGCTTTAGGATTTCTTTCAAAATCGATTGACTGTCTCGTGAAGTCTCCCTGCGATTGAAGGCGCTTCGAGTTTCCCGTTGAAATCGCGTGGTTTCCGAAAACATCTCGGTTTCATCCTTGAATTTGCGTCCGATGACCATCTCCAACAGTCCCCACCACGAACGCCAGATCATTTCGGTCGATCGCCGAAACAGTTCCCCCTGCAATTGCGAACTTGAACTCGCACCGGATTGCGGAACATACAGCACGGACATCGTGGCGGCATAAACGCTTTCTTTCCTCGCCTCAAATGGCATTTCCGTGGCAAATTTCCAGAACTCGTAAAGGTCGCCGTTTGAATTGTGATCTGTAAATCCACCGCGAATGTAGGGATTGGCTTGCAACCATCGACGTTCTTTGTCAGTAGAGGAAAACCGAGTTACCCACATGGCGGCAAAAAAGGCCTGAAGGGTTCGATTGCGAAAATAGACTTGGATCCGTTCCCCCGCTTCCAGGACGGCAAAGTCGAGGATTACATTGAGCCTGCCTATTTCAAGGACAGCGCGACCAAGCTTACCTACGTCGTTCTGGAATTGTTTGCCGATCGATGGCCTTTGATCCAATAATCGTTCAGCAAACTCATCAAAATCATCCTCGGATACGCCGTCGAAATTTCGCTCAACGGTCATTTGAAAGGCGATGGCTGACAAGAGCTTGAAGAGCGCATAGAATCTTGGCGTGCGTGGCTGATCCCGTAAGGATTTTTCCACCGTATCGCGAATGACTGTCCACTGCAGTGCGGTACCTGTCCGAAGCCCTCTCAGTTTTTCGACGGACAAGTTCCGCACAGCTTCCAACATGCGTGGTTGAGATTGGATTTCCACATCCATCGTTTCTTTGATTGCATCGAGTCGCGATTTTCCGATATACCGTACGATTTGCTCGGTCGAAAACTCCGCGACCTGCACGATGCTCCAGACTCCCTGGCCAAACAAACTTTGCCGACGGTCAAGGATCGAATTAGGCCGGCCGGCACAAACCAGATGAATTTTGGGATATCGACGGATCAAGTTGGCTAAGGCAGTTACTTGATCGTCGACAACCTCAGCATCCTTGGAACCGGTCTGATCAAAGGCATCAACCACCAGGGTCAATTGACCGAGGTGCAATTTTCTGTGGAGCAACTGCAACAATCCAACGGTTGATGCATCGGCCAACGATTCGGTATTGGCCAACTGTTCGACCAGCCAGGGATGGTGACCGTTCCGCGATTCAAGGTACCGCCTGACATCGCCAGGGAGCTCCACCAGCTTGGCGCCGATGGCAAGTTGCTTGGGGTCATAGCAATTTCGGAGGTACAGAATTTGCTGGACGGCGGTGGTCTTGCCGATTCCGGCTTCGATAGTGATGACCATGCGAGGATGCTTTGTCCCGTTAACCAGCAATTCGACGCGTTCTTCGACCGTGTTGATTTCTTGCCAATAACAACCTTCAGGGAGTTCGACCTCACCTGTCAGACCCTGTTCCTCCACGCGACGTCTGGCGAGTCGAAACTTGGCGGGATCGAAACAGTCCATCGCCTGAACGGAGCCATTTTTGGGCAATACCAGCAACCGCAATCGCTGATCGGCAATAAATGGACCTTTACAGTAACTGGAGTCAAACAGATTCATGCGGCGAATTATAGAAGATTTGCCCCGACGTGCCACGTGGGCATCGGACGGCATTTTGCTTTTCAATCATTAGTCGCACACGATGAGGTAGCTGAAAACTTACAAAGCCGTTTAGCAGCAAGTTCAAGTTTGAGCCGTCGCGCGGTTCCGATATCGGACAAAATCCTTTCAGGATCTTCAGCAAAGCGTGCTGCGCTGTCTTTAAGTGTCTTTATGAGAGTGTCGTCACGTTTGTTGAACATATCAGGAGTCTTCGTCATGTGTCTCAAGCCAGAGGAGGAGCAGGCGATCCGTTTGGAGCTTGCTCAACAGTTTCAGAACTTTCCACTCGCCTACCAGGCTGCCCTATCCGAACTCCTCGATGCGGTGGTTGGTACCGTCAAACTCGAAAGGTACCTTCAGGAGACCGGTATATCCAATCCTCAGCAAGCTGTTTTGCAATTCGCCATTTCCCGAGCACTGATTTGGGTTGAGTATGATCAATCGCGTTGCCAGCCTGAATCCAGCGGTTAGGCATGCGGCAGCTACCAATTCACCAGCCCCCAAACGTAAGTGAGGTTCGAGCATTCGGCACCGGCTCACCAACTTGTTGATTTAATCCCCTGAACAGCCGCCGAGTGTTAGCCTCGGTAAAATTCACTGTGGTTCTAAGCAATAACCGGACGCTATCGCGTTCCGCGTTCCGGCTGATTAGATCAATAGTCGGTGACGCTGCGGGCTAGTGTTTTGTTGGTTGGGTCTCATACTACTTTGATGGGGGGGCGAGTTCGAGGCGGATGCCGATTTCTTTGAGGGCGGTTGCTTGTTCGGTTTTAGCCTGGTCGCTTAGAGGATTGTTGTACAGGAATAGCCGCAGGAAGGGGGCGAATCGTTTGTCCCCTTCGCTGTCGGCCCGGCACATCTCGACGAGCGGGCTTAAATCTTCGATCTGATTGTCGGCCAACATCAGATACTTGAGCTCCGTGAGCGGTTTGAGGAATTCCAAGTTCTTGATGCCGCAACCTCGGAGGTCGAGCGACGACAGCCAGCGAAGACCTCCGATCGGTGCAAAGTTCTCGATCGGATTGCGGGCAGCATACAAGGTCCAGACCTTCTTCATCTCCGCTAGAGGCTCGAGCGAACGAATCTGATTTTCGGAAAGATAAAGGGACCGCATGTTCGACATCGCCCGCAATGGCTCGATATCGGCAACCTTGTTTCGAGATAGTTCGAGATACTGCACTCCCTTCAGATTCGTCAGCGGTTCGATCGACTCGATCTGGTTTCCGGCGAGATTGATCGACTGCAAGTGCTTGAGCTCTCGCAAGGGGCCCAGGTCGGTGATCTCGTTGTTTTCGAAATCGACCAGCATGACGGCTTTGCAGTGTTGTAGACCTTCCAAACTCTTGATGCCGGATTTCTTGCCGACGACCTGCGAGATGTTCTTAACGTCGTCGATCGTGAGGGGCTCGGTGTTATAGCGTTTGGCAAAAACTTCCTTGCGCACCGCCGCTTCGAGTGCTTTGTCAGGAAACAAATCGTCCGCCAACATCACTTGAGCAGGGAACGCGACAAGAGCGATCGCTAGGAAATGAAGGAAAAAGATCGACCGATTCACTATCGGAACTCCATGTGGGAAGGAGAAAAACGGCGGGACTGCCAATCAACATCACCATCGGCAGCAAGGCTTGCGGACCTGATCACGCAGCCGCTATTTATCCTAATCCGAGTTGTGCAACTTTGCCACTCCCATCATCATGCATAACACGTGATGAGATTGGGCACCATTGTTCGTGGTCCAAGAAGTTGTCTCGAAGTAATGTCCCGTTTTCAGCAGTATGGCGCGGGCGGTCTGGTGCCACTGGAGTGTTGCGAATCAATCAGACCCTCGGATGACTGCGCGCTTGCGCACGGAGGCTAATGCTCTTTGAAGTTGAGGCGGGATAGATGTAATGGTACTTGCTCCAAGCGCGGGCCGCCACAAATTTGGCGAACGGGATCCTTGCTGATCAACTAGGTTGCCATTCGCCAAATTTGCTCTGGCCCTGCGGTTAAACGAGAACAGCGGCACTGCGATTGAACGATAGCGGCGGACCTGCGATTGAACGAGAACAGCAGTCCATCGGTTAAACGATAGCGGCGGTCCTGCGGTTAAACGATAGCCGCAGCCCTGCTCCCGAAAGATGTCCTTATTTCATTTCATTGTGTCGATGATGAGCGCGTAGTGCTTCGAGACGTCCCGATACTTGCTTTGTTTGATGAGGGAAGACGACTTGCTTAGGTAAAGAAAATCGTGTTTGGCAAGGTTCTCCTGCGAATAGAGGGACTGAAAGAAGGCCGCTCGATCGTCTAGGGCCTGATAACCGTCACGAGTGCTGGAATCGAGGGCGTCGTAGTTCCCTTGAATGATCCGCCGAATCTCGTCCACTCGTTGATCCGTTTCGCGTTTGATGAAGAGCTGAATTTCCTTCTCCGTAACCTGAACCGCATCGAGTTGTGCCGACAACCGCATCCTGCGTGGATAAATCTGATTGGCCAACATGCCAATGCGTGGATCGGTACTGATCGCGACGTGGTCGAACTCGTGAATGAGGACGATTCCGTTCCAGGCAGACGGATCAGCTTGAAAGTCGGTTGGCAGCACGACTCGATGCGAGACTCGAAAATCAACGTTTTTGAGCGAGACCTCGATCGCGCCGGCTTGATCGAGACGATTGCCGGGAAAAGTTCGGTACGAGTATTCGTAATTCGTTTCGATATGGAATTCGGTGAGGGCTCGTTTGCCATGCTTCGCAAGCGCGGCATCGTCGCGAGCGAAGCTCACCATCCCCTGATCGATCAGCCGTCGAAAGGCGGGCGGAGCGGCGTCAACCAACTTGCCGGAAAACGAATCATCGTTAAGAATTTCGTCGGATGGATGGGCGGCAAGCTGGCAGCATCCAAGACAGCAGAAGAAAACGATCATCAGGCTGCGCGTCAGCGCCAATGAAACGAAGAAAGCGGTGTCGCCGGATGACAGGGTGCTGCGTTGCCCAAAGGCTCGACCGCTAGTCGCTTGCTTCCAATTGTTTGGCAAGTTCCGCATAGCGTTCCGCCGTCTCCGTGGTGACTGATGGAAATTCTTGCTCCAGCGATTCAAGATGGGCCGCTAAGATGTCGGCAATCGCCGCGCGTGCGTACCACTTATCATCTGCTGGAATAATGTACCAGGGTGCGTGTTTTTTGCTGGTGGCGGACAGCATTTCTTGAAATGCTTGCCGATATTGTGGCCAGAGCTGGCGTTCGCGAAGATCGCCTTCATTGACTTTCCAGTGTTTTTCCGGCATTTTCAGTCGTTCCAGCAGCCGATGCTTCTGCTCTTCCGGCGAAACATGCAGGAAGAACTTAATGACGGAGGTTCCGTGCTGGGTCAGCAGCGCTTCGAATTGGTTGATCTCGCGAAATCGTTGTTCCCACAGGTCCGACAGTTTTTTGTATTTCGGGAGGCGTTGCGGTTCGAGAAATGTCGGATGCACTCGAACGACCAGAACTTCCTCGTAGTACGAACGATTGAATAAGCTGATCATGCTGCGGTCGGGGAGGAACCGCATAGGACGCCACAGGAAATGGTGTTGCAGCTCCTCGGAATTTGGCGCCTTAAAGCTGTAGACGCGACATCCCTGCGGATTGATACCGGTCATGACATGTCGGATAACACCGTCTTTGCCAGAAGCATCCATGCCTTGAAGGATAATGAGCAGCGATTGTCTTTGGGCTGCGTAAAGCCGTTCTTGGGCCAGTTGCAACGTCTGAATGTCTTCTTCCAGAGCTTTTCGCAGGTTGGACGATTTGCCTAGTTCTTTGCCCTTCGTTGTACTTATTTTATGGAGCTGGATCTTCTCACCCTCGCGGACTCGAAAATCGCGATGATCGAAACGATGTTTCTTGGCCATGATTCACTTCCAGATAACTTCGAGAAGGAAAAGGAGGGATTCCCTCGGAATGGATTTAGGATAATTCAATCGCTGAGGGGTGGAATGATTTGACGCGAGGATTCGAGCTTTTCCACGAAAACCACTTATCCTTTCGCGTCATCGCGGGATTTTTTCGTGCGGTTGGGGTTTCGAAACGGTGGAAGGTTGATGATGACCTTCCTGATGTTTCGCAAATCGGAGTAATCCCGTCGGGCGTTTGCTGCTTCCGGAATACGAGCACAAAGGCAATCGCGTGGAGCAAAACGTCTGGAAAAGCGCGTTCGCACGCATCTGGCCCTTCGGACTTGTACCGACGCGACTGCAGAACGAGCGCTACGTCCGGACTTCATGTGGTTTTCCTCGCTCAAGCTGCGGGATGCTTGTGAACGCCAGAGGAGAAGCTCATTGGCGAGCATTGACGCTCCGAGCGCGGACCGCCATTGATTTGGCGAACAGGATAGTCACTCATCGCCAAGTTATGAGGCGCCAAATTTGTTTTGACCTTGAGGTCCACCAATGACAGCCTCCCCAACGTTGAACGGTTACCCTTGTTGCGGATGAAATTGCTTGCGCCGTCGGTTACCTTATTGAAGGACGACCAAGTTCGGGTTTCGAAGAGAGCGCGGCAAGGGAACGAGACTTTTGGATGTTGAAGGGGAGGTGAGGCTTGACGAGGACCGATGTGACGCGACTCCTTGAAGCAGTCGAGCGTGGAGAGCAATACGCATCCGAACAGTTGCTGCCTAAGGTTTATGACGAATTGCGGCGGCTGGCTCAACAGCGGCTGGCGAACGAGCGTCCGGGCCAGACGTTGCAAGCAACGGCGTTGGTGCATGAAGTCTACTTGCGATTAGTTGGCGATTCGGAAGTTGCATGGGCAAGCCGAGGACACTTTTATGCTGCCGCGTCGGAGGCCATGCGACGCATCTTGATTGACTCGGCTCGCCGTAAAATGTCATTGAAGCGGGGCGGCGAGTTCCATCGGGTCGATGCTTCCGATCTATTCGAACGGGAACGGGAATTCGACGCAGCGGAACTTCTTTCGCTCGACGAAGCACTACGTCGGCTCGAATCCGAAGATACGGAAGCACATCGCGTCGTCATGCTTCGGTTCTTCGGCGGCCTGACCATCGAAGAAGCGGCACAAGTCATGGGAGTATCCGTACGGACCGCCAAGCGAAATTGGAGCTATGCGCGCGCATGGCTGCAACGGGAACTGGAGTGTGACTAAATCAAGGACTAGGATGAACGCAGAAAAGAGCATTTTTCTCAATGCCGTTGAGATTCCCTCGGGAACAAAACGGGACGCTTACCTCTCGGAGGCCTGCCGAGGCGATCCGGATTTAAGAGCTTCCGTGGAAGCCTTGCTGCGAGCACACGACAAGACGGCCAATGTGATCGATCGTTCGCCGGTACCGCGTCCTTTGGTAGATGCTTATCGTTTTGCAGAACCGTCGGAGCCTGATTTGACGCGATTCCACAGGCCCAGCCTCGATGCTCGACCCGCCTTGGACCGCACCGGCGAGACGATCGATAGTTATCGCCTGATGGAAAAGATTGGCGAAGGGGGATTTGGCCAAGTCTACGTGGCGGAACAGAGAGAACCGGTTCGGCGTCGCGTGGCGATCAAGCTGCTCAAGCCTGGCATGGATTCCAAAGAGGTCATTGCTCGCTTTGAAGCGGAACGTCAAGCGTTGGCGATGATGGATCACCCGAACATCGCCAAGGTCTTCGATGCTGGCGCGACGCCACAGGGACAGCCCTATTTTGTCATGGAACTCGTTCGTGGCGTTCCGATCACCCAGTTTTGCCAACAGCAGCGATTGTCGCTGCGAGAACGGCTGGCACTTTTTGTTTCCGTTTGTCATGCCGTGCAGCATGCGCACCAGAAGGGAGTGATTCATCGCGATATCAAACCTTCGAATGTCCTGGTCACGCTTCATGACGCAACGCCAGTGGCGAAAGTGATCGACTTCGGCATCGCCAAAGCTTTGAACGAGCCACTGACGGATAAGACGATTTATACGCGGTTCGCGCAATTCATCGGGACTCCGATGTACATGAGCCCCGAACAAGCGGAGATGAACGCACTGGACGTCGATACGCGAAGCGATATCTATTCGCTGGGAGTCTTGCTTTACGAAATACTCGTCGACACGACTCCATTTGATGAACAGCGACTTCGAACGGCTTCGTTTGACGAAATGCGACGGATGATTCGGGAAGAAGACCCTCTCAGACCGAGTCTTCGGATCACGACGCTCCATCAAAAAAGCAGCCTGACCATGGGCTCTACTCGCGAAGCCGATCATCGAAGTCTAGCGCATGAGCTGCGGGGCGATTTGGACTGGATCGTCATGAAGGCGATGGAAAAGGATCGACGGAGACGTTACGAGTCCGCTGGTGATCTCGAGCGCGACGTCGAGCGCTATCTTCGTCAGCAACCCGTCGTCGCACGGCCACCGTCGCCGTTGTACAAGCTTTCCAAAATGATTCGTCGCAACAAGCTGGCGTTCGTTTCCATGACCTCGGTCATGCTTGCCCTCATCGTTGGGACGGCGGTCAGCGTGGCGATGATGATCGAAGCGAGAAATGCGGAGGCCGAAGCGAGACAACTCCGCAACGAAGCCATCCAATTCGCCGATCATCTCAAAGAAGCAAACGTTTTGTTGGACAGCGCCCGAGCTAACGCAGATCAGCAACGATTTGCCGAGGCTTATGCGCAATACACTCGATCCACAGAGATCATGCCGAACCACTACCTGACCTGGTCGGGGCGTGGCTCGATGTTGGCTCGGCTTGGAGCTTGGCGCGCCGCTGCCTCGGATTTCGAGAAGGCGCTCGATTTGGGTGCTCAAGCCAATAATCCTGGCTGGTGGGGAGTGCCACATCTCCTTCTCCATGCTGAAAAGTCGGAAGCGTTTGAACGGCTGGCCGACGAATTCGAGCAACAGCTCCGAGACTCTGATGACTTCGCACAGCTCGGCATGATCGTGCGAAGTCTAGCATTGGTTCCTTGCTCATCTGACCGACAGGCGTTATTGACTCGCGTCATCGAGGATCTAAAGGGCCAATTTCCGTTCATACCCGATGCAGGAATATTCGGAGTCGGGTTGCCCGCCCCTTTTCCTCAGAATATCCTTCCCGGGCTTGGCATTCCTGGAAAGTTGGAGCTTGGACGCGATCGTCCGAATCTTCAAGGGTTGGATAATCAAGATCCAATCCGTGGTCGAAATCAAGAGTGGTCAGGAATACCACGACCTTTTGCGGGACCTGGCAATCCGCAGAACGGATTTCCAATCGATGACATTCGCAAAGGATTCAACCGCCGCGAGCGCCGCGATCCCGGAGATGGCCCTCTCGGCGAAATGAGGAGAATGAACCTTCGAGGATTTCCGATGCAGCTGTCAAACTACATCTTCGGGTTGGTCCGATATCGAACCGGAAATCTTGCCGACGCGAAAATGCTGCTCCGTTCCGTCGCCAATCAGCAGCGATTTTTCGCGTCGACCGCTTTGGCCTATCCGGTTCTCGCGATGACCGAACATGCTCTCGGTGAAGCGGAGGAAGCTGATCGTTATCTGAAACTTGCAGAAGAAATCGAGAGCCAGTGGATTAGCGATTTACTTGCAGACGAATCGGATAATCAATTCATCTCTATTCCATGGTTCGATATCATCGAGGTCCATTTGCTGAGGCAGGAAGCAGAGCGAGTGATTCGTGGCCGGAATGCCCTCACCGGGGAATCGACGTCGTCACAGATCGCGAGTTTACTCGAACAACTTGAGTACAAAGTCATGAACGAAACGATTCTCGGAACATCGCGCTGAATGGACTTGAGTGCCCCAGCGTCCTTTTGGTCTTTTGGGGGAATCAGCCGTTGGCTTCCCGATTGTCAAGGAGCTGCGTCGGAACGGTTGTTGTGAATTCATGACGCGAGACACGTCGGACCGGGATCCATCTTCGACAATACCGCCTGATTCCGTTACAACGCCTCAAGTCGATGCCCGGAGATCATCGCGTTGGTCTTCGCGGGAACGCTGCTGGAGATACAGCTTGATGGGAACCTCCGAGTACGGAAGCTTGTCCCGCAAAAACCCCAAGAGATATCGACGATATGGGGGCGTGAAGCCGGATGGATAATTGCAGATGATGACGATCGTCGGAGGCTGAGTGCCAATCTGAGTCGCGTAAAAGACCTTGGGGCGTTTGAGCTGATAGAGAGGGGGTTCGTTGTGCTCAATGGCTTCTTTGATGTAGCGATTGATGACCGAGGTCGATGTACGCATCGAAGCTTGCTTGAACAACATCTGAGCGTGGTTCAACAGAGCTTTTACATTCTTACCGGTTTGTCCAGTGATGAATGCAATCGGACAATAGGCCATCGTGGGGAACGTTTCGCGAAGATAGCGCACCCATCGTTCGGTCGGCATCTTGCCGTGCAGTTGGTCCCATTTGTTGACGACAAGGATGCACGGCTTGTATTGTTCGACGATGTACTGGGCAAGTTGCTTATCGACCTTGCTGATCTGTTCTTTGCAATCGAAGAACAGCAGCACGACGTCCGCTCGGCGGATGCTGCGCTGCGCGCGATGCAGGCCGTAGAAGTCGATATCGGTCTTCACGCTCTTGCTTCGGCGGAGGCCGGGAGTGTCGATGGCGACGAAGCGGTGTCCATCCAATTCAAAATGCACGTCGACACTATCGCGAGTCGTTCCGGGAACTTCGCTGACGATCATACGTTCGGCCTTGGCCAGCGTATTGACCAGCGTACTTTTGCCCACATTTCGGCGTCCGACGATGGCGACTTTCATTACGGGTGGTGCGACGTCCTCAGGCAATTCGGCGGATTCCGGCAACCGCTGGAGGATCAATTCGAGAAGTTCATCCCGATTTCGGTTCTGCTCGACGCTGGTACGAACAAGCCAACCACGGCCCAGCGCATGAAACTCGTCGGCATTCGCATCCAACCCGTCGTGATCGGTTTTGTTAGCGACGAGAAGAATGGGCTTATCGACCTTGCGGAGTCGTTCGGCGACACTTTGGTCCAGCGGCACCAATCCAGCTCGTGTATCGACGACGAAGAGAATCACGTCGGCTTCATCGATCGCGGTTTCAATTTGAGCTTCCACCTCATCGGTGAGCTTGTCGACGTCCTCGATTCCCATTCCGCCTGTGTCGATCAGCTCAAAATGACGCCCTCCGTGCTGAATGAGCGTGGTCAAACGATCGCGGGTTACGCCAGCCGTTGGATCGACAATGGCCAGACGACGCCCAGCGAGCCAATTGAAAATACTGCTTTTCCCAACATTGGGACGTCCGACGATAGCAACGCGAGGAATGGGCATAATGTCTGATCGGCAAAAGTTCGAGAATAGCGCTTCTTCTAGAGTTGACCGCTAGGGTTCTAGGATTCAACAAGAGAACTGGTTAGGCTATGACAACTTATCGTAACTGGAAGCCCGCTTCGGAGCGAGTCGTAACGAAACGCAGCCGCCAAAATCATTGATAGATTTGCCATGACCGATCTGGATAGCCCGCCGAGTCCTAGCCAGCTTCACGCAGCTTGTTTGCAGTACCTTGAGAATGCCAAGAGAGCCGGCGTAACTCACGTTCATTGGCCAGGTGGAGTAGCCGCCTTGGCTGAGATTCGCCGAGCCCGAACGAGCGCTGCTCCGAAGCCGCAAAGTGTTTCTTTGAGACCTCGCTCCAATCCACCCAACCTTTCGGTAGCCCCTCCCCCAAGAGCGGATGCGAATCAAGCTCCGAAATCTTCGCAGATGGTTGCGGACGGGACATCGCTGACCCAGCAAATGTTGACTCTGATGGCAACCGAACAAGAAAGAACGAAACAGGAATCGATCATCGCGCTGCCGGTGATTGCGGATGGCGAAATGGAAGTGGATGCGCGCCAGGCTCATTTCGAAGACGTACAGCAAATCGTTTGCCAGTGTGAACGGTGTCCCGATTTGGTACGCAATCGGTCGCGAACCGTTTTTGGCGTCGGGAATTTGAAGCCGCGAGTCGTCTTCTTCGGCGAAGCTCCTGGTGCGGACGAGGACCGCTTGGGAGAGCCGTTCGTCGGGAGAGCGGGGCAACTGCTCAACAAGATTCTTGAGGCTTCCAAGTTCAAACGGGAAGAGGTCTACATCATGAACGCGGTGAAATGCCGTCCCCCCAACAATCGCACGCCTTTGGATTCGGAAATTGAGAATTGTCGACCGTTCTTCGAGCGCCAGCTAGCTGTACTGAAACCCGAATTCATCGTTTGCTTGGGTGCCGTCGCAGTGAAAGCAGTCTTGCGGAGCACTCAATCGGTGGGCAGCCTTCGGGGGCGATTCCATCAAGCCTATGGTGCGAGGGTCGTCGTCACCTACCATCCTTCCTACTTGCTGCGAACCGAATCCGCCAAGAAGTACACTTGGGAGGACATGAAGATGCTGATGAGAGCCATGGGGATTCCGATTCCTGGTGAGACGCAGGGAGGTGCCTAGTCATGGAGTCGTCACGTCTCGGCAACGCATTGTTCGTCGTTTATTTGCTGTTCTATGTTGGCTTCGTTGGATTGAGCGCATTCATTCCTCAAGTGATGGAATGGCGGCCCTGGAACGGATTGAACTTGGCGGTTCTCTACGGCTTTGGCCTTATCCTCTTGGCATTTTTCATGGCCGCCCTGTACGGCTATCTCCGCGAGAGAAAGGGCTCGTCCAACACTCCATGACGTATCTCGCGTTGACAAGTAGCGTCGAGGTGGCGCGCCGATGATTCATGACACATCGATGCTGGCCATCGCCATTTTTTTAGCGTTCGTCGGATTCACCCTTGGTCTCAGTTTCTACCTGGGTAGCCGAGCCAAATCGTCGCAAGGCTACTTCGCCGCTCATGGTCAGATTCCTTGGTTCATCAATGGAATCGCGTTTGCGGGTGACTATCTGTCCGCCGCATCGTTTCTTGGCATCTGCGGCATGATTGCCTTCTTTGGATACGACGGTTTTTTGTACTCGATTGGATATCTTGCAGGTTGGATCGTCGCGTTGTTTGTGATCGCCGAGCCGATGAAGAGGCTCGGCAAATACACCTTTGCGGACGTACTTGATGCCAACTTTCATAGTCGGGGAATTCGGTTGGCAGCCGGAATCAGTACCTTGGTTGTTAGTATCGTCTATCTGATTCCGCAAATGGTTGGTGCTGGGGCGTTAGTTCAGCCGCTGTTGAATCTACCTCACTGGTTCGGTGTCGTATTGGTCGGAACCATCGTGATTGGTATCGTTGTTTCGGCGGGTATGGTTTCGACAACGTGGGTCCAATTTCTCAAAGGTTCTTTGCTTGTACTCTTTAGTGCATGGCTGACCGGGTTGATACTGTACCGCGGATTAGAAGTTCGAAGCGGTGGACGCGACGGTCATGAATTCAGAAATTTGGGACCGTTCACGGCGGAACAATTGCAGAGCGGCTCGCTCACGGGCGCGGGAGGCCAGTTGTGCGAAGTTGTTCCTGCCAGCGGGGACTGGGTGAATGCGCCTTTTGTTCGATTGCGTCATGGTTCGACAGGCCCTATCACGGCCTGGCTCCGAGATGAACAATCGGATGGTCGAGTGCTCCTTCGCGAGTGCCAGACGATTGCAACAGTTGATGCGCAAATTTGGATCAACGGTGCTCCCAAGGGAACGAAGCGTGGCGAAAACGAATTGCACCCAGTCGGCTTCCTCGAAAATCTCCCTACCGATGCACCATCGACGGGGCCGCTGGGCCCGATCGCTTTCCTGAAGATCTTTCAAGATAGTCGCGTCGTCCTTTGGCAAAAACAGGAAATCAAGAGTGAGGAAGGACGCACGATCGTGTACTTTCCAAAATCCGTGGAGGGAGGCCAGGTTCTCCTGCCTGGCCAGTCGCCGACCTTTGCGGGAATTCGAAGCGGGCGATTGGTCGATAAGCTGAACTTCTTATCGCTCATGTTGGCTTTGTTTGGCGGAACCGCTTCCTTGCCGCACATTTTGATTCGGTACTACACGGTCAAGGACAGCTCGAGCGCCAGGAAGAGCACGATCGTCGGGATCGCAAGCATTGGCTTTTTCTACGTGATGACGCTCTACATTGGACTAGGAGCGATGACCAGCGGTGCCCTCGACATCTCCGATTCGAATATGGCTGCGCCACTGCTAGCGCGCAGTTTGAGCGAATGGCTTTTTGCACTGATTTCCGCCATCGCATTCACAACGGTTTTGGGAACAGTCAGCGGATTGATCATCGCTTCTTCAGGAGCTGTTGCCCATGATTTGGTTTCCATCGGAGCTGGAAGATCACTTTCCGATAGTCAAAAAGTTCGCGTTGCCAAAATCGCATCCATCGCTGTAGGAGCGATTGCTATCGGCCTGGGAATTCTGTTTCGAGAGTTCAATGTGAGTTATCTCGTCGGCTGGGCCTTTTGCGTCGCTGCGTCGGCGAACTTGCCCTCGTTGATTCTCACACTTTTTTGGAGGGGAACCACCAAGCAAGGCATTGTGGCGTCCGTGCTGGTGGGCATGATCGGTTCCGTCGGTTGGATTCTGCTCAGCTCGGACGCGTTCACATCCATTTATCGATTGCCTGCCAGCAGCGCTTGGGTCCCATTTTCCCAGCCGGGTATCGTGACGATTCCGCTCGGATTCGTGACCGTTGTGGTTGTTTCGATGCTCACGCGATCGGGCCGCGCGAGCTCGGCCAGCTCCTAGAATGCCTTACCATGGTCGAGAAGTAATTTTCCCTTCTTCGGGACTGCTTGCCGTTGCGTAGAGTCGTTTCGGAATGCGTCCAGAAAGGAAAGCGGTGCGACCGGCGATGGCTGCGTGGTACATTGCTCTCGCCATTCCGATCGGATCGCGAGCATGAGCGATAGCCGTATTAAGCAACACACCGTCGGCCCCCAATTCAAAAGCAATCGCGACATCGCTCGCGGTGCCGACGCCAGCATCGACAATCACCGGGTAGTTTGGATCGTCTCCCTTCAAGTACTCCAGAATGATCCTAAGGTTATTTGGATTGAGGATGCCTTGACCAGAGCCAATCGGCGAACCTGCCGGCATGACGCTTACGGCTCCAGCAGCTTTGAGCCGAACCGCCATCACCGGATCATCGTTGGTGTAGCAAAGAACTTGAAAGCCTTCATCGACCAACATCTTGCAAGCTTCCAGCGTGGCTAATGGATCAGGCAAGAGCGTTTTGCTGTCTCCCAACACTTCCAGCTTGACCCAGTCAGCTCCTGCATTGCCAAGATTTCGAAGGATTTCGCGTCCCAAGCGGGCGACTCGGACAGCATCCATGGCGCTGTAGCATCCAGCGGTATTGGGAAGGAGAGTCAAGCGATCGAAGTCGAGAAAATCTAAAAGGTTCTTTCCTTTTCGATCGTAAAGTCGCTCGCGCCGCACGGCAACCGTCGCGCATTGGCATTCCGCCGCCAGCAGCGAATCCCGCATGAGCTCTGGTGAATCGTATTTGCCCGTACCCAGAATGAGCCGATTGGTGAGCGTTTGTGGACCAATCCGCAAAGGCTCGACATGGGTTAATGTTCCATTCGTTTGCATCGAAGATTCTGTTCCTTGCGTAGCTTAGTCGTACCGAAAGCAGCCGTCTGAAGACGGCTAAACTCAATGAAATCTTTGACAAAACGCTCGTTTCTATCTCGTCGCGAATCGCGTTCTAGTTACAATGCTGGGTTCGAATTCAAATTGCATCACCGCTCAACTTATTTTGCCTGAAAGTGAAATGAACGAAGAAACGCTCAACCAAATACAGCTTATCTACGGCGTGGAAAATTGGTCATCGGGCTACTTCGACATCAATCCTTTTGGAAATATCGTTGTCCGTCCATCAGGTACCGACAACCGCTATTGCGATCTGAAGGAGGTTGTCGACTATCTTGTTGAGCGTCGCGGGATGCAGCTTCCCCTCTTGTTGCGATTTCCACAGATACTCACTAGTCAACTTCGGGAGCTAACGAAAGCCTATCAAAACGCCATCACAGAGTATGGATTTACCGGACATCATTATCCCGTCTTTCCCATGAAGGTAAATCCGCGGCGAGAGGTTGTCGAAGAATTTCTTCGGGACGGAACGCGATGCAACATTGGTCTCGAGTGCGGTTCCAAAGCGGAATTGTACGCAGCTCTTGGGCAAGATCAGACGCGCGACTCGATCTTGCTATGCAATGGGTTCAAGGATGAAGCATTCATTCGGCTGGCCATGCTGGGTATTCGAGCTGGCAAACGGGTGTTTGTCGTCGTTGAGAAACAAAACGAATTGAAGATGTTGATCAAATTGTCGAAGCAGTTTGGCGTGGCTCCTTATATCGGGCTCCGTGCCAAACTCTATTCGCGAGGCTCGGGCAAATGGGCATCGTCCGGTGGAGATTCCGCTAAGTTTGGCTTAACGACTTCCGAAATTCTTGACTGCGTCCGGCTCGTCCGCGAAGCGAAACTGGAATCCCATTTGAAGTTGCTTCATTTTCATATCGGCTCGCAAATTACCGATATCAAACGTGTCAAAAATGCCATGAAGGAAGCTGCCCGCGTGTATGCCAAAATGCGGCAGATCGGATGTTGCATCGAGTTTCTTGATATCGGTGGCGGTCTGGGAGTTGATTACGACGGATCGAAAACGCGATTTGAATCCAGCGTCAATTACACCGCACAAGAATTCGCGAATGACGTGGTCTACACGATCAAGTTAATCTGCGACGAGGAAAGCGTTCCCAATCCGCACATCGTCACGGAAAGCGGGCGGTTTATGACTGCTTATCACACCGTGCTAATCACCTCGATCCGCGATGAGATCGAAACGTTTGCTGACGACAAACC
Organism: Pirellula sp.; assembly: GCA_037440405.1. Taxonomy (GTDB): domain Bacteria; phylum Planctomycetota; class Planctomycetia; order Pirellulales; family Pirellulaceae; genus JANMGV01. Next base: position 17,173 of record JBBIUE010000055.1, read on the forward strand.
GGAAGTGACCATCGACGAGGATGACCCGCAAGTCATCACGGAATTGAAGGAACTCTGCGATAGCATCAACAACAAAAACTACGTCGAGTATTATCACGACGCTCTCGAACATAAAGATGAACTGCATACACAATTCAATCTGGGGTTGATCAGTCTTGAAGACCGAGCCAAGGGAGAGGTTCTCTTCTGGGAGACTTGCGCCCGAGCTCTTCGTGAATCGGAGGAAGACGGCTTCGCTGACGAGGAGTTTGAACAGCTTCAGCGGATTCTTGCTTCGAAGTATTTGTGTAACTTCTCGCTCTTCCGGTCTGCACCCGATAGTTGGGCGATCAGGCAGCTTTTCCCGATCGTTCCCATCCATCGATTGACGGAGCGACCGACGGACTATGCAACCTTGGTTGACGTTACTTGCGATAGCGACGGCAAGATCGATCGATTTGTGGACATCAAAGACGTCAAGCAGACATTGGAATTGCACGATTGGCAGGAAGGGCAACCGTACTACCTGGGAATCTTTCTGGTCGGGGCCTATCAGGAAGTGATGGGCAGCCAACACAATTTGTTTGGCAATCCGAACGAAGCCCAAGTCGTGATCGAGGCAGATGGACGATTCCACGTCACGAAAATTGTGCCTGGCAGCAAGATTCACGATATGCTTCAGTATGCTCGGTATGATAAGGTTCAATTGGTGGAAATCTTTCGGCGAATGCTCGAAAATCGGGTCACTGCCGGAGAGATTTCTACCGAGGAGGCCGAAAAAGTAGCCATGGAGTATGCTGGTGCAGCTAACGCCAGTACCTACCTCGAATAGAAAATTCGATTCAATCGGCGACGGTTTCGACGTTTTGGCTGCGGAAACTCAAGCTGTTGTGCATAATTCCTGGGTCGCAAGATTGACACTACAACTTTACTCATCGTAAGCTAGATAAGGAGTTTTTTCGAAATGCCTTGGGTACATTCCGACCCTGGGAATGCTGTTTCACTAGATCGTTTCTCCAGCTCATCACAACGATTGTTTTTGATCGGTCGAGGATGTCCATGACGTTTGCTACAAGAATCTCCTTTGTGGTCATTGGAGGAATGTTGCTTTTTGGCACGGGTATGCCCGCATCCCAGGCTCAAGCTCCTGGACAGGCTCCAAAGTATCAGGAGTTGCCCTTAGCTGCGGAATTGAACTCGCCCGAGAAGCGAAAGGAAATCGAGAAACGAAAGACTGAATCTTTGAAGCAGTCATATGATGAAGCGGCCGTGCGGTCCTTTTATGCCGGTTTCATCATCCCCGCGATGACGACGCCTGCCAACGGCAACATCAATGTTTGCCGAGAAATGTTTACGCAAGACAACTACAATTGCTCCTCATCCAACCGGCCTGCTTTCTCTCGAATGATTTTGGCAGAGCTCAAGCCCAAAATCGATCAAGGAAATTTTCATCCAGCAACGGTCACGAACTGGATTCACATGATCGGAGAGCTTGATAGCTCGGGTGAAAAAGGGCGAAATCGTGTGCCTTACGCAGAGGCGACCAAGGCACTCACCACTTGGCTTTTTGATTCAAAGCTCCCGGATTACCTCCGCTTAGCTTCCCTTTCTGCATTCGAGAGACACCTCGCCGCAATGAGCAAGAATGCACAAGCAGGATATGTGGAACCTCTCGCGGCGATCCTGGAAGAGCCCAAACCTTTGAATCGGACCAATGAGGTTCACGGTTACATACAGCGCCGCGTTGTCGATCTGATCGCAGTTTGCGAAGGATTGGCGAATGCCAAGGTCTCTACCTTTCTGGTCGCTACGATAAAAGATGAATCGGCGGATGCGGCTCTGCGGCAACGATGCGTGCGGGCGTTGGGGGCTTCAGGAGTTTGTGCTTCGATGTCGGCGGACGACGCGGACGCGCTGATGCGGTCTGTTGTCCGAGTCTTCGTCCAACGAATGAAGTACTGGGAAAACGCGACTGAACGACTCTACAAGATCGCCGAAGGTTCGGGTGGAGGTGGAGGAGCTGGGCGACCCGGAGTAGGTGGTGGTGGATTTCGTCCTGGAATGGGAGGCCCTGGCGGTGGTGGAGCCGGAGGCAGCAGCAGCTTCGGTGACGAATTCGGTGGTCCTGCGGGAGGAGGAGCGCCGTCCAGCCCCTACAATCCCCCAGGTGCCGGAGCCACGGCACCCAAAAGGACAACTGGACCAACGCAACCGGCAGAAGTCCGCGTTTCCCGTCGCTTCGTCCATGAGATGTTGGAAGACCTTCGGATGGGAATGGACGGAACAGCAAAGAACCTCGATCAACCAGAAGGTAGCGGACTGCAGCCGCTGTTGGCTCGTCATGACAACGGATACGCCGTCAAAGCCATCCTCGACGAACTGGGGAAATTTCAAGATGCTCTGAAATCTACCTCGATTCAAGATATTCGTGGAATGATGTCGGACACGCAACTGGTACGCGAAGACTTGTTACTAGCACTTCGGGAATATCCAGGAGCCTTTACGGCTGAAGAGAAAATGAAGATTATGGCAACTGATCTTGAAGACGAAGATGCCGATGCAGGAAGCTCTGATTCTCCAACCCAGCCCGGAGACGCTGACGAGCAGGGCAGTTCGAGTTCGGGAGGTTGAAACGGACGCAGCGAATCGGCTTTCAAAGGCATTTTTATCAATGTGTCGTGCGAGCCCGAAGTGAAAGCAAGTTTTCAAGTTGCGTTTTTTTGGTTGCTGATGAAGGCCGCAGTTCGGTATTCGCTAGGGATGCTTAATACGCGCGATGTTTCGTTTTCGTCCAAACATACCACTTCGAATGCCGCCGATAAGAAGCATACTTGCCCGCAGGCGCTCGAAGCCTAATGGCCTCCAGCGACAAACTCGTCCCGTAGATTAGGTCGTTTCCATAGTGGTCTACCATAGCCCTGCACAGGGTTAGCCGGAAATTTCCATAGGTTTCCTTTTTCTTAACAAGCCTGCTCCACCACCGACGATTCATAGGCCCAATCGCCCGAAACGATAACCCCGGCACTCTTATCCGGCGCAGGCGTTCTTGCCATCGGGGCGGAAGCTTGCGCCGTCGTCAGATGCGTGAGCTGATTCTGCTGGAAGTAATCTTTAGTCAGATGGTGATTCTCCAAAGAAATCAGCGTTCCCGAGAGAGTAAGCCACAAGCCAATGGTGAAGTTGTGATGCATCTTGGAAATCACCTTCTTCTCGTTGCAACGGCTTCTCTTGGCCGAACTCCACCCACAAATGCCGGCGCTGAAGAAAATTCTGAGTCTTCTTGCAAGCTCTCGCAATCAGGGCAGCATCGACCATCCATACGAGCTCGTCCCGCTCTTTCTCTTGGGACAGACGTAAACTCATGATGGGCTCACTGAAGTTGTGATTTCTATATCTGGGATGAGCCATGAATCGTGTGAGTTCTCCTCGGTGAATCGATTCCGAAGCAATGCAACCAACTGCGTTAGAACAGCTCATCCGTCCTGATGCGTGATAAATGCCAGTTCCAACCGAAGGAGCATCGTACGAGTGAAAACACTGATCGGGGAAGTCTCAACAGATGCCTTGAATCGATGGGCTGATTCAGCGAAAGTGACGCTTGCCTGTCTTCTGGTTCGACATTCCTTCAGCAAAACGTCTGTAACCAGTCAGGCTCGATTTTGCGCGAGCTCCATCTTTGCGAGCGCCCCCAGTGTGAAAAACCTCAAAGAGCGTTAGTGAGTGATCCCGTTTGAGGGGACAAGTTCAGTTGCTGGCGCTGCAAGATTCTGTTCATGGAATGGTATCGTGTTTGACCCATTCCGCTTGCACCAGCCATGTAGCGGCGATTCGTATTCCATCCAATATTTTCAAATTCGTCGAATACTTTACGCCTCCACTTCTGCGGACGCTCGAACTCATTGATTTGTCCTTTACCCTTACTTTGCAGGATGCGATGCTTCTCCCAAAGCGAGGGCATTGGATTCGTCGATCTGGACACTGCCTGCGCATTATGGCCTTGAATGGCAAAACCTAGTTGACGTATTGGAATGATAGACCAAGACCCTTTCCTGCGGCGGAGCAGTCATGAGCCAAGAGTTGATCGCAAGTCTTCCAGAACACCTGAGAGAGCGTTGCTGCGGATTTGGGGAATTGGGTTCTCTTCAAGGCAAGTTTATTTTGTATTGGATGAGAACTGCGATGCGGGTCGACGAGAACCCTGCGCTGGACGTCTCAATGCTGCTGGCGAACCGACTGCAAATTCCGCTGATTGTCTATCAGGGGCTTTCGGAACGATATCCTTACGCATCGGATCGGCACCATCGATTTATTCTTGAAGGCGTAGCGGATCTTCAAGAGCAATTCGCAGCGTTGGAAATCCTCTATGCGTTTCACCTTGAGCGGCCAGAAGATCGTCGTCCTCACCTTCGCTCGCTTGCTGAAAAGGCGGCGGTCGTCATCACAGAGGACATACCGATCGATCCTCCAAGGCGATTTCTTCGAGCTTTAACATGCTCCGTCCCGAGCCTTTCGGTGATTTTCGTCGATACTGCTTGTGTAGTACCGATGCAAATTGTTGGTCGCCCGTTCACGCGAGCCTTCGAGTATCGCGAAGCAACCCGCAAGGCGTTGGCGAATCGCATCGATGCGCCATGGCCAGCTCGCCCAGACTTGAAAATTACTGCCGATGAAGATTTGGTTTCTTTTGTTCCGTTGCGAGTCCAACATGATGCGATACCTGATCTCATTGCGGCATGCGAGATCGACCATTCGATCGGGCCCGTATGGGACACACCGGGGGGGGCAACGAACGGATACGCTCGCTGGAATGAATTCCTTTCAAAGAAAATCCATCGCTACGCCGCAGACCGGAACGATCCGCTCAAAGATGGATCGAGTCGGCTCTCTGCTTATTTGCATTATGGCATGGTCTCGCCCATGAGAATTGCTCGGGATGCGGCGGCGCTCAAGGGGGAGGGCCCAAAGAAGTTTTTGGATGAATTACTGATCTGGCGCGAGCTCGCTTATGCCTACTGCCATTACCGCAGCGACTTTAGTCGATTAAGTACGCTTCCCGCATGGGCTCGACAATCGCTCGAAACGCATGCGTCCGATCCGCGAGATCGCATCATGAGTTGGGAAGGACTGGCGAGGGGGAAAACGGGCGATCCTCTGTGGGACGCCGCTCAGATGTCCTTGCTTCGATTCGGCGAGCTTCACAACAACGTTCGCATGACTTGGGGCAAGGCATTACTGCAGTGGACGAAGCATCCTCGAGATGCTCTGCGATTGCTTGTCGATCTCAATCACCGATACGCCTTGGATGGTCGCGATCCCGCATCCTATGGCGGATTTCTATGGTGCTTGGGTCAGTTTGATCGCCCGTTTGAACCGGAACAACCGATTCTTGGACGAGTGCGGCCGCGTCCATCCGCCGACCATGCGCAGCGACTTGCACCTCGGTCCTTTCGCTCGTTTCTCATTCGAACTCGGGGACGCCAATTACCTTCCGTCGCGGTGATTGGTGGCGGGATTTCGGGCTTGATCGCAGCGAGAACGCTTGTTGACCAAGGATACGAGGTTCAAGTTTTCGACAAGGGCAGAGCTGTTGGCGGACGCATGGCATCGCGAGTTTATGAAGTTGGACCTGTCTTCGATCACGGAGCGCAGTACTTCACCGTTCGAGATTCACTGTTCCATCGCTATGTGGAAAGCTGGATCGATCAGGGCCTAGTGGCATTATGGCCGGAGCGATTGGTTTCCATCCAAACTGACAGCACCATTCAACCCGCGCCGAAATCAAAACGTTACGTCGGTGTTCCATCCATGCGAGTGATCTGTCAGCATCTAGCCAAGTCCATCGATGTGCGCAATGAAGTTCAGGTCGACCAAGTTCGTAGCGATGAACAGGGTGTCACGTTGATCGCAAAATCGGAGCAAAGACTCGGAACTTTTGACCAATGCATCATCGCTGTGCCGGTCTACCAAGCCATCGAGCTTTTGCGGTTTCACGCGGAGCAAGCCGCTGCTTTGCATCCGTACGAAATGCAGCCTTGCTGGTCGGTCATGATTGAACTGGAGGATCGATGGAATGTCGATTGGCAAGCGGCATTTGTGGCTCATCCAATGATTGCTTGGATTGCCCGCAACCAAACCAAGCCTGGGAGAAAAATGGAAGGCGAGTGTCTGACGGTCCATGCCACGCATGAGTGGTCTCTCGCCAATCTGGAAATGCCGGTCGACGCGGTCGCTGAACGGATTTGCGATGCCACTTGGGACGCTTTGCAAATGCAACGGCCCAGAATGAGTCGTTCGATCGCCCATCGCTGGCGCTATGCAATTCCAACGAAGTCTCCAAATACATCGATTCATCGCTGCCTGAGCCTGCCAAACTTACGCATTCAGCTCTGCGGTGATTGGCTCTGCGGCCCTCGCATCGAATCGGCGTTTCTGAGCGGAGTAGCTGCGGCAGGTCGACTTCTCGGCACACCATCAGAAAAGAAATCCGAGTTCAAGCAACTCGGCCTGTTCAGCTGAATGGAGCGACAGGCGCAGGCCTGCCAGCTCGAAACTGAAATGGGCCAACAAATGTTGATGCCATGCCGTCGCAGTCAGCTATGATTTGCTGCTTCGAACTGCTGGTCGCATCACTGGAATTTAGTCGAGAGAAGAATCAGGGTTGCGATTGGGCGGAGCGGTTCTGATCCCGACGATTTCAAGCAACTTCAGAGCGTTCGTGGTCGGGGTGGGGCCCGGTCGCATTTTGTAGTCGAAACGCATCTGTTCCCGTTCGCCTACTCGTTCCAGATACTCGCGGAAGTGAACGACTTGGCTGCGTTCGACGATCTCCGGTCGATCAGCCAATTCCAGATCGTGAGTGCTGATCAAGGTGATCACGCCCAGTCGATCCAATTGTTCAATCACTTCAAGGACGGCGATTTGCCTTTCTCGGCTGTTGGTGCCTTGGAGAATCTCGTCCAGCAGCGTGAGCACCGGCGTTTCCGAAGATCGGACGTGCTGAGATGAATATGCAATGATTTCCTTCAACCGCAGCAGCTCGGCGAAGAAAAAGGAAACCCCATCTTGAAGATTATCCTGAACGCGGATGCTGGTAGCCAAGGAAAAGGGGCGCGTTCTCAGCTCGGAAGCGCAAACGACCGCACCGGTGCGGGCCAGCAGCATATTGACGCCAATGGAACGTAGGAGAGTGCTTTTGCCGGCCATGTTCGATCCAGTGACAACGAGAATGGGGCGAGCTGCCTCGAGCGTAATGTCATTGCCAACCCGCTGTTGATCGGGAAGCAGTGGGTGCGCTATGCCTTTGGCTTCGAATGGTACAGGTCCCTCTTCGGTCCAAGCGGGATAGCACCAGGAGCGGTATTCATCGCAAATCGTTGCGGTTGAAAGAATTGCTTCGTACTCACCAAGAGCGGTCATCCAACCTCGGACATTGTGGCCGTACGCACGTTGCCATCGGGTCAGCCGTTCCATCACACGGAAATCCCAGAGAAAGAGAAGTTGGACCACCACGTAGGGGATCATCCAAAGGGGACTCCGCTGCACATTGGCCAATCGTACCACCCTTTGAAGTTGATCGAATCCAGTCGGAGCGATCGCCTTTCCGTCGAAGCAGCGATGATAGATTTCCTTCAGCATGTTCGATTGTCTTGGCAACATTGCCATGCAATCGAAGAGTGCTCGGTAGTGCTGAACCTCGCCGTGATGAGACGTTATTCGAGAGAAGATGTCGTGGATGTTTCCGAGCTGGGTTGCAGCGATGAACAAGTTGATAGCTGCCCCAGTGATTAGCAGGGCAACTCCCATCCACTCTCCCGTGGACAGATCATTCCATTGGGACAGCCACCAAGTCGCAATTCCTAGAAGAATGAAGAGTGGCCCCACCCAGCTCAATCGATGGACGACTTGATGACGGGAAAGCCAATTCTCGCCCTCTGCCCACTGAACGAACTTGTCAGGATCTGCGGAGCTATCGCTGATTTGGCTCGAATGCCAAAGAAATTGTTCCATGAGCAATCGATGACCTGCGAGCTCGCGAGCGGCTTCTTGGCGTCGCAACATCTCGGATATGGGTGCCAAATTTACCAACCACTCCGCCAACGTGCGCTGCCCTAACTTGGTTGCCGCCAAGCAAAGCCAAGCGAATAGACTCCTCGGGCCAAAGACGTCGAGGTCCTCGCAATAGGAGAGCTGGGTGCTGTCGAGCTGAATTCCTTCAGGACAGGTCAGTTCCGGAAGCCCGCTCCAGTCTCGGTCCAATCTTGCGATGAGTCGACGATAGAGTTTTTGAAGTATCCTTTGCCCAATCAGATTCCGCTCGAGAGAATCTTGGAACGTAATCGTTACTAGGAACGCTCCTGCCAGCCCCCACCCGATCCATACTGCTGGCATTCCTGCAGAAGTCGTGTAGCCTGCGATAAGCAAGAGCAATGCAGGCAAAAATGTCACGAGCCTCAACCATACAAAGTACCTCAGCTTCTGTTCAATCTCCGAAATGTTTTGCTGGCATTGCGATGAACGCTCAAAATAGTAGCTTCGAGCATCCTGGTTCACGATCTGAGTTCTCGCTGCATCAAAGTTATCTTGACTCCAATCACTTGTTTTCGTTAATCCCCAACAGAAGTCGTTTTCATTTTGGGGGCGCTGAATCCTCGATTTCGTCGTTTCGTGACTGGTGGTATATCGCAGAACGCTGGGAAAACGCAAGTCCCCAAGGTAGGTTCAACGTTGAAACCCTCGATAATCCGCCCGCATCATTTTCGCCGTTTTTGCTCCACGAGGCTATGGCGAAACGGCTCCCGCGAGCTTGATCGAAGATGCTGCCAAAATTCCGTTTCGATCATCATCTGCGT
>JBBIUE010000055.1:26010-37289 GCA_037440405.1 Pirellula sp.
CCTCTTGTTGGTATGGCGGGCTGCCGCCGTCAAGCCTACAGCGAACTCTATTATGAACAGATGGCCAGTGAGATCCGAGCGCTGGAAGATCGCATTTATGAATACGATGCTGAATACCGAGCGTTGGAAGATGAACTTCTTATCGCGCAACAAGAACTAGAACGCGTCAAGCAATCGGACAATTCCGCTCGCTCCGGCAGTAGCACCTCTGGGCTGTTTGGAAACGGAGGCAGTCCGAAAAATCAACCAACGAGACCCGACATCGATATTGATCTGGATTCGCCACCGTCCGTCATTATTCCGGGAGCAGATGACACATCGGATGGAGGAAACGCCTCGCCAACACTGAATCCACCGATCGGCAATCCGACGAAGCAGTCGGAACGCAGTTTGGTCTCGCCCCCCTCGCTCGGCAACGAGCAGCCGAAGGGCCGAACGATGAAAGCCTCCGCTCCACCGTCAATCGCGGAAAACGACTCCATTGGATCGAGCCGCATTCCGCTCCCTGTTTCAACTTCCGTGCAGCAGGCACTCCACACCCAAGCAAATTCTTCGAGTCAGCCGAACTCGGAATCTAAGAAGTCGCCTCAAGATCGCCGCGTTGTTGAAATTGCGTTCCATGCCCCATTGTGCCGTGGCAAGAACTTTGACGAAGGCAATGAGGATGATGGAATCTATCTCGTTCTCCAGCCGAAGAACCAGGCTGGTGAGGTCATCTCTGAAATAGGCAATCTTACCATCATTGCGGCGGAGCCTAAAAACGAAGGTGAAGAACCTCGTTTCGCTCGCTGGGAGATATCTGCCGCGCAAGCCAGCGAATCGATGCAACTGACAGGAACAGCTCAAGGCATCCACTTGTCTCTTCCGTTTCAGGATACCCGCCCCTCTGGCGATCGGATCGTGGTCTACGTTCGCATGGAACTTCCTAACGGCCGCCGCGTCATCAATGAGCACACTCTATTTGTGAAGAATCGCAGCGACCGATCTCTTTGGCTACCACGTTCGGCATCGGCGTCGGCGAACCAGTAATCGTCGATGTTTCGTGGTCCGAACCAGAAACGGGAGTCATCGATTTTTCAGACCGCGCTATTGGTATCTTGAATTTTGTTCGATGAACGCAATAACTCTCGGATAGATAAGCGAAATTCCTGTCTTTCCTCGGTTTCGCATTTGGCTGTAAAACTTTTCAACTCGAAACATCGACACCGCCAACTCTGTTATACTTTTCCCTGATCGGAAGGGGGCTGACCAGTTTGGGTGAGTCCTATTCGCATTTCGCATTTGTGAGTTGCGAGATTCCTTAGAAGACCTGTTCCGCATTTTCAGGTTTGCTAGTCCGTGTGTTTTCGCTACGCACCGAATAGCGATAATTTGCGTCGTACACCCTAGAACAGCTTTGTGAATGGATATCTCCATTTCTGATTGGAAATGGAATGCAGTTCGCAATACTTTCCTTCCGGCACGGTGTTAGAATTCCTTTCCGGAATTTCCGGCCTTCAGCCGACTCTTCTTTCTACTCGATCATTCAATATGGGGGCGTGAGATGGTGAAAGTGCATCTTCTGTTGTTTTCGGCTTTGCTGGTGTTGATGAATGATTCCTTGAGGGCCGATCAAGTCGTTCCCGTGGACGACTGGAAACCTGCCTCGACGAATCAGGACGGCAAGGATTACCCACAAGTGAATTCTGAGGGGCGAGTCAAATTTCGAGTCCTCGCACCGGAAGCGACGAGCGTCTCCTGCACTTTCAGAGACAGCAGTGAGTTCATCAAGGATGACCAGGGATATTGGACCGGATTTACTCGCCCACTGGATGAAGGTTTCCATTATTACATGCTCAAAATCGATGGAGCAGAAGTCCCTGATCCGAACAGCAAGTATTACTTTGGAGCGATGCGGTGGGGGAGCGGTGTGGAAGTACCCGCCAAGGATCAGGACTTTTATGCGGTGAAGAATGTCCCGCACGGCCAGCTTCGCGAGGTGCTCTTCTACTCACCAAGCACGGAGACGACGCGGAGAGCATTTGTTTATACCCCGCCAGGATACGATCAAAATACCGAGCAACGTTATCCTGTTCTCTATCTTCAGCACGGATGGGGTGAAAACGAATACGGATGGGGAGCTCAAGGTCACGCTGGTCTGATCATGGACAACTTGATCGCCGAAGGAAAGACGAAGCCGTTCATCATTGTCATGACCTACGGAATGACCAACGATGTCAGAATGGGAGGTTTGGCGAATTTTGACATCAGTCATTTTGAAAAGGTGCTGGTTCACGAGCTCATTCCCTTCATCGATTCGAACTTCCGAACGCTCACGGATCAGCCCAATCGAGCCATGGCGGGGCTTTCCATGGGGAGCATGGAAACCAAAGCCATCACCCTTCGTAACCTCGATAAGTTCTCGCATATCGGTCTTTTCAGCGGGGCAACCATTACCCCAGATGACGTGAACAACACCGAAGGATTCAAGGAGAAAGTCAAACTAGTCTTCGTCAGCTATGGTAGCAAGGAAGTCGGCGGAGATCGTCCAAGGCGCGGTGGCGATCCCGAAGCCAACACGAAAGCAATCAAGGAACTCGGTGTCAACAGCCACTATTACCTATCACCGGATACAGCACATGAATGGCAATCCTGGCGGCGCAGTCTGCGTGAGTTCGCGCCCTTGTTGTTCGCCCCGGATGACAAGCTGAGCGGTGTGTGGAAAGTCGATTTTGATACTCGTCTCGGGATTCAGAACTATACTTTCACATTCAAACGCGATGGACAGAACCTGACGGGCTCTGCCGAAGCCGTGCTGCAAGGAAACACCCGTCAAATCGAATTGAAAGACTTGGAGCTTGATGGCGATACGATTCGCTTCTGGGAAATGTTGCGATTCGGAGAGAACGAGATTCGCATCGATTTCACTGGGACGATTTCAGAGGATTCGATCACCTTTTACCGTCGCGTCGGCGACGCTGCCAATGAGCCAGCTGTCGCGAAACGAGTCGATGCAGGGAAGCCTGCTGTTGCTGGACCAAACGCTTCCGCGAGTGTTCCTACGATCCCCGCAGCACTTCCTGTGCCCGATCAACCCGATCCCAATTTCCACATCTTCTTGTGCTTCGGCCAGTCGAATATGGAGAGCGGCGGCAACATGAGTGCCGAAGATCGAATCGTTGATGAACGGTTCTTCGTCCTTGCCGACTTTGATCATGCCGGTCGCGGTTGGAAGAAAAACAACTTTTACCACGCGGTCCCCCCTCTTTCTGCCAAGGGGCGAGGTATCTGCTTAGTGGATTCCTTCGGCAAATCGCTCGTGGCCGGGCTTCCTTCCAAAGCAAAGGTCGGAGTGGTCAAGGTGGCGGTGCCAGGTTGCAAGATCGAATTGTTTCAAAAGGATCACTTCCAATCGTACCTTGCGAACGAGCGGGACTGGATGAAGAACATTGTAAAAGGTTACGACGATCATCCCTATCAGTACCTTGTGAGCATGGCAAAGGAAGCTCAGAAGTATGGAGTCATCCGAGGCATCCTCATGCACCAAGGCGAATCCAATCCCGGCGATCAAGATTGGCCCAATAAAGTGAAGTCTGTTTACGACAGTCTCATAGCAGACTTAAACTTGAATCCCTCTGAGGTTCCGTTGTTGGTGGGAGAATTGGTCCATGCAGATCAGCAGGGAGTGTGCGCGGCATTCAATGATATCTTGGCGAGACTTCCTAAGATCATTCCTTCGGCTCACGTTATCTCATCTTCCGGTTGTAAGACCGATGACCGACTGCACTTCAATTCCGAAGGCTCACGCGAATTCGGTAATCGCTATGCAGAAACCATGTTGTCACTCCTGCACCATGCCAATGCCGTGCCTCAATGATCGTAGCCTATCGCTGTAACTTAAGAAAAATTTCTCGGACGGATCGTTTCCGCGGCGGACTCTGAACATTCCCAGCTCGTTCGGCCCCTCCTGCCAGGAAGGGTCGAACGATTACGCACGTGGCCATGAGACCTAACGATGCGGCTGGGATGTTTTCAGACGACCGATCGAGGATTGATTACTCGCGGAAGCTGCTGGTTGCTTGTGAGGCACCAACGATTGTCCGCGAAAACGGATTCATCGGTGCTGGCGCTTGGCGACACTTCGTGTCGTTTACTTGAGGATCGCCAGAAGGTCGTTCGTATCGACCTGAGCACCTGGTTGCACCAGCAACTTTTCAATCGTTCCGTCTCGTTCCGCGTTGATGGCGGTCTCCATCTTCATGGCTTCGAGAGCAACGAGCTTTTGACCTTTTGTCACATGGTCGCCGACTTTGACTGCGACGTGTATGACCATTCCGGGCATGGTAGCAGGAATGTGAGTTGGATCGTTGGCGTCGGCTTTTACGTTGGCAACAACAGAACTCTTGAGGGAGCGATCGACGATCTCGACTTCTCGCGGTTGTCCATTGAGCTCGAAGAAAACTGCCCGCGTGCCGTCCGCTCTTGGTTGGCCCACCGCAACGAACTTGATGATCAGCCGCTTGCCTGGTTCGATGTCCACGGCAATTTCTTCGCCGGGCTCCGGACCGAAGAAAAAGGCCGGAGTTGGTAACAAGCTCACGTTCCCGAAGTCCTTAGCGTGTTGGATGTACTCGTCAAACACTTTGGGATACAGGACCGAAGTCACGGCATCGCGTTCCGTGAATTCAATTTGATGTTTGTCTCGTAGTTGCTGGCGGACCTCTTCGAAATCGATGGGAGATAAGGATTCGCCAGGGCGTCCCTGAACTTCGGGATGGTCGCGTAGAATCGCCTTCTTGACAGCAGGCGGAAAGCCTCCGGGAGGCTGTCCCATCATTCCACTCAGCAAGTCCAGCACGGAGGCCGGGTAGGTCAACTCGCGAGTGCCACGAACAACGTCTTCGGGTTTCAGATCGTTGGCAATCAGGAATAACGCCAAATCACCAACGGCCTTGCTGGTCGGGGTCACTTTGACGATGTCCCCCAACATCTGATTGACTTCGGCGTAGAGACGGCAGACTTGCGGCCACTTTTCTGCGAGCCCCAACGCATGGGCTTGCTCATAAAGATTGGTGTATTGTCCACCGGGCATTTCGTGCTCGTAGAGATCACCTCCAGCGACCAGCATCTCGCTTTCGAAGGGAGCGTAGATGTCGCGAACGCCCTTCCAGTAATTGGCGATGGAGGTCAATGCGTTCGAGTCCAAACGCGATTGTCGAGGTCCGAATCGAAGCGCTTCCACCAGCGTATTCAAATTGACCTGAGACGTGCCGCCGGAAAGTGGTGCAAAGGCAGCGTCGGCAATTGGCAATCCCTCCTCGGCCGCTGCGAGAATCGAGGCGGCTTGGATACCGGCAGTGTCATGGGTATGGAAGTGGATGGGTATTCCAATCTCTTGCTGCAAGGTCCTCACCAGCAGACGCGCGGCGTCCGGTTTACAAAGTCCGGCCATATCCTTGATGGCAAGCAAATGCGCTCCCATTTTCTCGAGTTGCTTGGCCAGATCCACGTAGTATTTTAGGCTGTATTTCTGTCGGCTCGGATTGAGAATGTCTCCGGAGTAGCAAATGGCGGCTTCGCACAGCATGCCCGACTCCAGCACCGCTTCCATGGCAACACGCATGTTTTCCGCCCAATTGAGAGCATCGAAAACGCGGAATAGGTCGACGCCCGCCGCCGCTGCTTCCTTGACAAAGAGTCGAACAACATTGTCTGGATAATTGGTATAGCCAACTGCGTTGGAAGCTCGAAGAAGCATCTGGAAAAGGATGTTCGGAATGCGTTGGCGAAGCTCGATGAGCCTCTGCCATGGGCTCTCTTTGAGAAATCGCATGGCAGTATCAAATGTCGCGCCTCCCCACATCTCAAGCGAAAACAACTGCGGCGTCAGATACGAATAGGCATCCGCGATGGCCAACATGTCGAAGGTTCGCAGGCGCGTCGCCAGCAAGGACTGGTGCGCGTCGCGCATCGTTGTATCAGTGAGAAGCAACTCCTTCTGGTTGCGAATCCAGTCGACAAGTCCTTTCGCTCCTGAACGTAGAAAAATATCACGGGATCCCTCGCTTCGCGGCTTGGAGCGATCGACGGCGGGGACCTGAGCTGGCTCTCGTCGCACAGTGGCTTGACGTCCTGCGACATGTTGGTTGCCATTCACGATCGTCTCTGCCAAGAATCGAAGCAACCGCGTTGCACGATCTCGACGGCGCGCCAGCTCGAAGAGTTCAGGGGTCGTGTCGATCATCCGCTTGGTCGCCTCTCCAGCGAGAAACGTCGGATGCGTGATCAACGAGATCAGGAATGGGATGTTGGTCTTCACGCCACGGATTCGGAATTCTTGAAGGGCTCGCTCCATTCGGGCCGCGGCCTCTTGCAAGTTGCGGCCGCGGGCTGTCACCTTGACCAGCAGCGAATCATAAAATGGATTCACCACGGCACCGCTGAATGCACTTCCTGCGTCCAAGCGAATTCCCATCCCGCCGGCACTTCGATAATGGGTGATGCGGCCGTAATCCGGTCGGAACTGGTTGGTCGGATCCTCGGTTGTTACGCGGCATTGCACCGCAAAGCCGTTGGGTTGGACATCGATGGTCGGTGAGATTGCTACCTGCTCGCTGTCGAGTCCGAAGCCTTGAGCGACCAGAATCTGAGCTCGCACCAGGTCGATGCCAGTAACTTCCTCCGTCACGGTATGTTCGACTTGGATGCGGGGGTTCACCTCGATGAAGTAGAACTGATTCGATTCGACGTCCAGCAGAAACTCGACGGTTCCAGCACAACGATAATCGACTGCTTTGCCAATCGCGACCGCTGCGTCGTGCAGCTTCTTGGCCAAGGTTCGATCGAGATTAGGAGCCGGTGCGATCTCGACGACTTTCTGATGCCGACGTTGGACCGAGCAATCGCGTTCGCAGAGGTGAATGAGATTCCCGAAATCGTCCCCCAGAATTTGGACTTCGATGTGCCGCGCTTTTGCGACTAGTTTTTCGAGAAAGACTTCATCGCTTCCGAAGGCTGTCTTCGCCTCACGCTGTGCTTGCTCCAACGAGCCTGCCAATTGTGATGGTTCTTGAACAACGCGCATCCCACGTCCACCGCCCCCTTTGGAGGCCTTCAGCATGATCGGATAGCCCATCGTCTCGGCCAGTTCGCGGGCTTCATCCAGCGACCGTACGGCGTGACGCGAACCTTCAAGCACAGGAACACCAACCGATTTCGCGATTTCTCGTGCCGCGACTTTGTCACCGAGTTGTTGAAGCGCTTGGACGCTCGGTCCCACAAACTCGATGCCAGCATCACGCAGTGACCGAGCAAAATCGGGATTCTCGGAAAGGAAGCCGTAGCCGGGATGGACTGCATCGACGCCGACCTCTCGACACAAGGCGACAATGGCCGGAATATCGAGATAGGAACGAATCGGTTCCCCAGCCTTGCCGATCGGATAGGCTTCATCTGCTTTGAAACGATGGAGAGCAAAACGGTCTTCATGAGAGTAAATGGCGACCGTTCGAATCCCCAATTCATGAGCGCTCCGAAAGACGCGGGTCGCAATTTCACTTCGATTGGCAACGAGAATTTTTTTGAAGGCTCGTATAGTCATCCTGGATTCCAAGAGTGGAGGTCGTCGAATCGGAAAAAGTGCGAACGGGAGCGATACTCGTCGAGAAACACCTAGCCTGCATTTCTCACAGGTCGCCGCCTGTCCAAGCAGTCTGCTCTCCTGAACGCAAACACAAGTGAGAGAAAACTTGAGCGATCCCTCATTTGTGTTTTGGGTTGCGAGAAATGCGGGTTCGAGAGACATATTCTCGCAGCAAACTGCGGCGCGAGGAAGACGCGCATTGTCAATCGCACGTCCGGCGGAGCGAATTAGCTTTTCTGATCGGAACCGGAATCAAGTACCGCCATGAAGGCTCGTTGCGGAATATCCACCGAGCCGATCGACTTCATGCGCTTCTTGCCTTCACGTTGTTTCGCCCATAACTTGCGTTTACGGGTGATGTCGCCGCCATAGCACTTGGCGGTGACATTTTTTCGCATGGCAGGAACGGTCTCGCGAGCAATGACGCGACTGCCAATGGCCGCTTGCACTGCAATCTCGAACATGTGGCGATCGATTTCTTCTTTCAGCTTCTTCACGACAGCGCGGCCGCGACGGTCGGCATCGCGACGATCGCAAATAACACTCAGCGCGTCGACTCGCTTCCCATTGACGAGAATGTCCATGCGCACTAGGTCAGCGGCTTCGTATCCGATGACTTCATAGTCCATCGTTCCGTAACCGCGCGTCGAACTTTTCAGTTTATCATGCAGGTCGTAGATGACCTCGGCCAGCGGGAGTTCGTAGGCGAGCATAGCTCGCGTGGCGGATAAATACTCGTTCGTTTTCAAGACCCCTCGACGATCCTGACACAGCTTCATAACCGTGCCGATGTACTCGATCGGCAACACAAAGTTGACTCGCACAATCGGTTGCCGAAACTCATCGATCTGGCCACTATCGGGAACCTCTTGCGGGCGATGAATTTCGACGGTCTGACCCGAATTCAGAACAATTTCATAAGTGACGTTGGGAGCCGTCTGAACCAGATCGAGATTGCACTCATTCTCCAGTCGCTGCTGGATAATTTCCATGTGCAGGAGGCCGAGGAATCCGCAACGAAAACCGAAACCGAGCGCTTCGCTCGTTTCTGGAGCAAACTCGAAGCTCGGGTCGTTGATGGAGAGTCGTTCGAGCGCGTCACGAAGCTCACTGAAATCCTGTCCATCACTGGGGTACAGTCCACAATAAACCATCCGCTTCGGAGGCTGATAGCCCGGAAGAGGCGGTGGAGCGTTTTCGCTGGGTACGCTCACCGTATCGCCGATGCGAACGTCTTGCAAGGACTTGATATTGCAGATCAGGTATCCGACTTGGCCAGCTTGCAACACTTGCGCGGACTTGCGATCGGGCACGAAATGGCCAAGTTCCAGTAGATCATAAGTCGATCCAACTCGTAGGAATCGAACCTTCTGTCCTTTCTCGATTCGACCATTCATGACGCGAACATAGGTGATCGCTCCTCGGTAATCGTCATAGTGGGAGTCGAATACCATGGCCTGGAGCGGGGCGTTGACGTCTCCTTTGGGTGGTGGAATGCGAGTGATGATCGCCTCGAGCAATTCGTCGATTCCAATTCCAGCCTTACCCGAACAAAGAATGATCTCGTCGGGATCGATGCCGAGAATTTGCTCCATCTCCTTTGTTACTTCCTCGACGCGGGCATGAGTAAGATCGATTTTGTTGATCACTGGGATGATCTTCAGGTCATGATCCATGGCCGCGTAAGCATTCGCGACGGTCTGAGCTTCGACCCCCTGAAACGCATCGACGAGCAGCAAAGCTCCTTCACAACAGGTAAGGGATCGGGAAACTTCGTAATGAAAATCGACGTGCCCAGGAGTGTCGATGAGATTCAACTCGTATTCAGCGCTTTCATGCTTGTGCTTGAGCGTCACGGCTTTGGCTTTGATGGTAATTCCACGCTGCCGCTCCAGCTCCATACCGTCGAGCAATTGTTCTCGCATCTTTCGTGCTTCGACGGTCCCTGTCCGTTCAAGCAACCGATCTGCCAAGGTGCTCTTCCCATGGTCGATGTGCGCAATAATACAGAAATTGCGAATGGATTGAATGGAAGCGTCGCTCATAGCCTTAAGTTGCGGAGCCTTGAGAATTAGCCAGGAATCGCTGATAGTCTTGTCGGGCGATCCCTGCGGCACCGAGATAGCCAGCATCGCCTCCAAGCGATGCAAATGCTATTGTCGTTCCTTCGAAGACATTCTCAAAGGTCAATTCTCGAAACGTTTTGCAAATCTTCTGGAGAAAGCGCTGACCGATGGGTGACGAGTTTCCCCCAAAACTCATGGCTCCACCTAGTACAACTAAGCCCGGATCGATCGCATGAACCAAGCTCGTGACGCCGATACCTAAATAAAATGCGGTTTCGTCAATCAGATCGAGAGACACTTGGTCGTCTTGAAGAGCAGCTTCATAGACTCGCTTTGCGGTGACCGGGGGTGGAAGTTCCGATAGCAAACTCTTTGCACCGGCGGCTATTCGTTCCTTAGCGATGGCTGCGACGGCGCTGGCGCTGGCATACGCTTCCAAATGGCCTCGCCCGCCTCCCCATGTACACAACCGCGCTTGCGGACTGCTGTCGACGATCACGTGCCCGCACTCTCCACCTGCACTCGATGCACCATGAACCAACTGACCATCGACGATGACTCCGCCTCCGACCCCAGTGCCTAGCGTCAGCATGATGAGACTCGCGTGCTTTTCACCGGTCCCAATCCAGTACTCGCCATAGGCAGCAGCATTCGCATCGTTGGCAAAGCTGACGGGGAGTTGCATCCAATGAGACAAACAGTCACGAATGGGAAAATTCCACCAATTCGGATGATTTGGTGGCTGAATCAACATACCTTTCGGAACATCCATCGTACCCGGCGTACCTAAGCCGACTCGCGCGATCTGAGCTAGAGATAATCCAAGCGGACGCAGCATGCCACGACAGGCTTCGGTGACTCGTTGCATTGCCGCATCGGGACCTTCGTTTTCGCGAGTTGGAATTTCATCGAAGGCAAAAGTTGATCCACGATTATCGATACAGCCAATCTTAATCGACGTGCCCCCGACATCGACTCCGATAAAGAATGGAGGCTGGCACTGACCGAAGGGAATGAACTCTCGATTCATCATGATTGCATCCGATGCACGATAGACTCCGTAGCGTGACCTCTTACTCTGAGAGCTCTTCAATGAGTTGATCGATGCCGGGAATGTCCAGATCGCCGACGACTTCACGCACCGCTTCGATGTGCAGCTTCCTCGCCTCGCGGATGCCATCGTTGACGGCAGCCGTCAACAAGGACTCAAGCTCGGAGCGACGCGCCGGATCATATAAGTGATCTGCGATGCGCACGCTGTCCATTCGTCCCATTCCGTCGAATGTCGTGTAAACATCACCGTCGCCCGCGCTGCCATGGACGCGTCGATGGGCAAGCTGATTCTTCATCGACTGCAGCTTCGGAGCAAGCTGACCAGCATTGCGGAGAAGGTTGGCAAAGTTGGTTAAGTTCTTAAACATTCGAGGCTACTTCTTTTCTGATGGAATGTTGAGTCGCTGCGGATCCCGAACCGGAAGATGCCGGGGGCCCATCGATTCTAATGAAATCACCACCGAAAGTGTCAAGAATCTTTCGGACTAGCGGCACGGCGGCTATTTCTCTCCGGCGATTGGGAAGCGGCGCCAGCGACC
>JBBIUE010000056.1:0-37053 GCA_037440405.1 Pirellula sp.
TTTGGATTTCCAAAGTATTCGAGGGATCGACCATCGTTCCATTCTTATCTGGATTCAACTCACACCACTGATTGAATGGCAAATAAGCAGTGTTTGCTTCCAGATAAGGGAACAAGTAGACCAAATGACCGACACCGCAGTCCGTACCCCAGTTCTGTTGCGGAATCCCTCCGTCCGCTTTGGGACGATCAGTCATCTGCGCTCCCGGTGGAAACCGTCGATACGCAGAATTGAAATTGTGCGAAGCCAATCCGATTTCTCGAATGTTCTTCTGACAAGTCATGCGGCGTGCGGCTTCGCGTGCAGATTGCACCGCTGGAAGTAGCAAACCAACCAAAATACCGATGATGGCGATAACCACCAGCAGTTCGACGAGGGTAAAACCTCGCCTTGCATACATACCCATTCGATTCAACATAGGAAAGAATCTCCCAAAAGAGGAAATGAGAACGCTGAAGGCGAAATACCCTCAGAACGTAGAAAAACGCGAAATAGTAATCGATTGATAGCCCGAATCACGGGAAACAAGATAGGACGATGCAAAAGCAGTCGGATGGCGATCGACTCTCTCAAAAGCCAAAAAATCATGAAGACGAATGCTTTTTGCAAGACGCACATCATTTTGCCAACCAGAAAAGTCTCCGTAGCAAGTGGACGGAAAAGTAAAATCCATGAGTGGCAAACATCACCATGCGAACAGTCTCAAATTGGGAATCATCAGACGGACTGAATCACAATTTGAAACACTTTATAGATTAGTAGTAGTTCGAAATACTTGTCAATACCCCAAGGCCCCTTCTCATTAAGAATTTGAGAATTGCTCTCGACTCGAATGGCTAGACCTTGCTTGCAGAAGCAGCACTTATGTAAGGAGGTTTCGAATCTAGCATTTCGGAGCGAGCACAGGCAATCGAAAACCTATGCTGCAGTGCTCATAATAAGTTTCACTCTTTGGCAGCTGATTTCTGGAAAACGAAGTTTCTCTATTGCTTGATCGAATGCTGGTCAGAAATCTGCCAACAAAATGCGCAGTCTCGCTGACGACGGTGCTGAAAACTGTCCATTCCCCAATGGAGCTACGGAACGAGATGTTTGTATTTCGGCGCATTTGTATGTTGCAACCGACTCAGGTGGCACTTGTCCAATAGACCAACTCGGTTCCAGGGACGAATCATCGATGCAGCCAGACACTCAAACTCCTCATCTTCGATCTGGTGATCGTGTTCGCTGGCTGCATAAGCTTGTTCGGCTGCATGAACAAGTGGTCCATTCTTGCAGGTCATGAATCCCTCTTGCCAATCCCATGGATCTTGCGCCATTTGGTTCTCGAACAATATCGCAGCGACAAAGTAAAAGGACGCGAACGCACGAAATCGGCGAAATGACGGTAGGCCTTGGTAACACCCGGCGACAAGTAAGTCGAGCCACCGAAGTTCGCTTTGCAAGTCCTCAGAATACCGCCGCAGCGATGCATTCGTTCCTGATGGTTGCACATCGCTGAAAATAAGTATCTCTGCAACTCGGGCAACACCACTCAGTGCGTGAGCAATTCCAGAACTGTGCAGAGGATCAATGAATCCTGCTGACGTCGGCAGTGCCAACCAATTTTGCCCAACGAATGGTGTTACGCAACGACTCAATCGCCGACGAAACAACAATTGTTTGGTTGAGTCTTGCCATTGTGCTTTGGCACACATTGCATCGATGGATGGATACCGCTTTCGCATTGACTTCCAATACTCATCGCGTCTTTGCATGGAGCCAAAGTCTGTAGGCCAATGGTGGCTGGGCTGGACCAATCCGATGCTTGTCACTTCATGATCGAAGCGCAATACCCAGTACCATCCGCTGTTCAGCACGTGGTGCTGGGCAGAGTCATCGCCGCAGAAGGGATCGACGGCCAATTCGTGCGCCGGGTAGTGCACCGGAGTGAAAGGGGCAAGACCTTCCACATGCCCGTAAAGAGCTCCCGTGCGAGTTCGCATCCAATCGCTATCGTCACTTTGCCCAAGCCATTTCGCGAAGGCGCCCCCTCCTCCACTGGCGTCGACCAGCCAACGCGCGTTCACGCGGTGCGTACTTCCATCCACAACCTGGATGTCAACGATCCACTCCGAACGCTTGGGATTCCATTCCACCGAGACAATACATGCATTCTCATACGGGGTGGCACCTTCCGCGACCGCGCTCTGAAAGAAAAAATGATCGACGTCTTCTCGCAACCAATGCGTGTCGCTGTATGTATCACTTGAACTTGCGGCCACCAAGAGCGACCAATCGTGGTTGGGCGTATCGTTAAAGGGCTTCCCCTCTTCATGCCCGAAATAACTGAAGCCTCGCTTCTTGCCGCAGCGAATTTGCGGATGCGCTTTCTTCCAACTTCCCCAGCAAGCCAATGGAGCTATCTCGGGGAGACGCCAACGGTCTGCGATGCTCGCGATCAAGAAGTCTGCCGTTGGTGTCGACGATTCTCCGATGGCAAAACGAGGATGCTTTCCCCGGTCGACGAGGTAAACAGAGTATCCATTTCTCTGTAGGATCCAAGCGAGTAGAGACCCACTGAAACTATTTCCTGCAATCAAAGCGAATTTCGTGTCTCGCGGCATCACCTTACTCATCGAGGGCTATCACGAATCGAAACATCCACATTGGATGGAGCCCATCGGCACAATTCGTTGGGTCCGATTCATTGCATCAAGGCGGTTTCTTCGTAAGTCTCGGCACCTCTCGCAATGCCCAACCAAACGATCCCAGTCCCACAGATCATCGGTTACTGTCCCGCCATCGTATTCGGTTAAGAGTATTGTCAAGCACTCTTCCAATTGCCGCGCGGTTGGAGGTGAAAACAAACCTTGGTCGGCCAAGTACTCCATGGCTCCGTTACCGCCCCGTGTCGGAATAATACTTACATGGCGAACACCGTGTTCCCATGCAAAGCGCGTCGAATTGACGGCCCAAGAAACTGCTTCGGCCATTGGAGTTGCTGGGGGCTGTAGGAGCACAAAAGCTCGCACGTCGATTTCCTGATTCAGCAAGAATCGACAAGCGTACTTAAAGTCGTCGAGCGTTGCTTCCTTATTCAGCAGCGACAAGCTTGGCTCGTAAATCGTCTCCAATCCCATCGCGATTTCAAGTTTTCCTCGAAGTGACTTTTGAAAGATTTCTATCGAAGGCCGCAGCAGCCGTGGATGATTTTCGACGATCACTCGATCGAATGGCCGACACAGTTCAGCGATCTCCGCTAAATCCTCCGCTGGAACTGAGCGAGGGTCAAAGAAGTTGCTTGAGTTGTAGAGTTTGATCCACTGCCCTTGTTCTATCTGCGATAAGGCTACGCGCAACTGTTTTGCCAAGGAGCCCGTCGGCGTTGGCTCGTTCAACGTGTTTCGCCACAAATCGCACATGGTGCAAGCGAATCGACATTCAGCCCCGGTCAACAATACCGTGGTAGTCAGTACCAGCCCACCGCAGCGATCAGGTTCCCACTCATTGAAAACTGCGATTGGAACAGTCGCATCCACCTTGTTTTTGGGTTCTCGTCGTATCAGGATTTCGGCACGCTGCATGGAGGATCCTGCATTGACATTACAAGCTGTCGAGAAATGCTTGGCGATACTCCTGCTCCGACGCGGGGAAAATCTTGGGAAATAACTCGCGATCGACTGCACCGTGCTGGAAACGCCGCTTTTCATAGATCGGCATGTCCATTCCGGTGACTGCAAGCACGCCCCTGCGAACGATTTTACCTTTCAGCGAATACAGTTTCTCATGGTCCCAACCGGTCAGCTCGATGAAGGGAATGCCTTCGGCAATTTCGATGACTTGAGGCAAAGCGAACGGGCTGAATCCCTGGAACCCAAAATGAGCTGCCGTCGCGGAGGAGCGAACATGACCGCGACTCTGCCCGCCTGTGTGGACTAAGGAGTGCTTGATGGCGTTTACGCCCCAACCCTCTTGGTAAAGCATCGTGTTGTTAAGAACGCTTCGAATGGTCAGTTCAGGGTTCTCCTCGATCGGATAGTCCTTCAAATTCTCATCGCCACCATCACCATCAACGAGATAACGCCAAGACGGGTAGCGACGGCGGATTTCCTCGCATAACGCCATCGCCATCGTTGCGCTCTGCACATCGAGCGGCTTGTAATCCTCGATGATGCGAACTGCTCGCCGCCAATCTAGTCGGTCCGAAGAGACATCGATAACCTCAAGCAGCATCGGAATCTTGCAACGCTCCACGAATGCCATGGCCTGCCGAACATCGCTGGCATTTTGATCGACGCAAAGCGTAAATGCCTTCAGCCGTGAGGGAGACTCACCGCGGCTTAACAAGCAATCGTAAAGCGTCAAAAGCACGGCACCACTATCAATGCCGCCCGAGAAAAGAACGCCGATCGGATCGGTTCGCGGAATTTGATCAAGCCATCGATCGCAGGCATGACTCAGCTGACCAATGTACCGCTCGCCAATGGCATCCAAGTCCGTGGACCAGCGATTGCGAACTGGCGCAAAATAACGATCGTAACTGGGATTCGGATCAGGACACCCAACAAGCTCGATACTGACGACAAAATGAGCCGGGACCATTCGAGTATAGGATGGATGAAATTGGTCGGCCAATCCGTCCGAGCTAAGTTGCTGCTGAATATGTTCCATACGCTCTGCTACGATCAGGCATGGCCCATCCTTTTGTTTCGCTAAAAAGTAGCGCATTGGACGACCAATCGACCTTGCCATTCGAACGAATCGGCCATCGCGGGCGCAAATGGCAAATTGACCTTGGATTTCTGCAACCATGGTTGGGTCGCCGGAAAGGACGCGCTCTTCCGCCTCCGCAGCCCCCATGTTGAACAAAAAGTTCCGTGACGAAATCCATGAAGTTGACGACGCGCTGTACGTGTTGGTTCGGATGCATCCCATTCCTCTTGAATGTAGTGGAAGAAAAGACCTGGTTGTGGAGAGTCATAAGCCGGGTTCTGTCTGCGGTTCATCACCGGAGATGGCCATTTATCTGGGATCGCAATTGCTCGCGACCTCGAGCGATCTACCCGAATGCACAGCGACGCGGACCACGTCGGGAACACAAGGCCCCGGCATTCTGTTTGATCTTGCTCCAGGTGGGGTTTGCTAAGCAGCCAAGTCACCTTGGTCTCTGGTGAGCTCTTACCTCACCGTTTCACCCTTACCACGCACGGCAATAGCCGTCGTTCGGCGGTTTGCTCTCTGTAGCACTTTCCCTAGCCTTTCGGCCGGTCGGCGTTACCGACCACCTTGCCCTTTGGAGCCCGGACTTTCCTCCAAGCCGATTTGCACCGACTCAGCGACCATCTGAAACTCCACTTCCAGGTCGCTCATTATACGCGGAATCAAGATAACTGCGGAATCGGAAGTGCCGGCTCTTGTGACAAAAAAAGCCGAGTACGTTCGTCCTCGGCCTTTGGATTCTTGGAAGAATGCCCCGACTCAAATCGAAGGATCAATTATCTTCTTCGACGTCGATACTAGAAGGCAGCTCCCATCAAGCTCAGAACAGCAATCGCAGCGGTCGAACTGGGTTCAGGTATCGCAGAGAAACTGAAGTTGTCGATTGCAAGTCCGTGATCGTTACCAGTGTCGTTGATGTCTGACCATCGAAGCATCAACTGCTCTGCCGGAGCCCAACTTCCAACTTTCACTTTGGCAAAAATCCCCGCAACTCGATTTGCTGGGTTGTTTCCATCAAGAGCTGCAGCGGTCGCTGTTGCGATCGGGCCAGTAAAATCTAAGCTCGATTCCGCCGTGTACCCAGGATCAGTAAGTGCAACCGATGGACCAACTCGATAATCAAACGTCAAAGAATGAGGTGAAGTGTTGCCACCATTGCGCCATTGTTCTCCATCGTATGTAACTAGAATCGTCGTCAATGCCTTGCCCGTGTTATTGGTTCATCGAACACCAAAAAGAACTGTGCCAGTACCGCCAGATGCGATGCTTCCAAGAGCTCGTTCCGTCGAACCGACTGAGCCAAAACTGTACAGAGCGCCGGTGTTAACACTTCCGTTCGCACCGCGATAGACTGTTCGATTTGAAAACCAGCCCAATAAGGTGGTGTCATCGGTCCACGCAATGTAGTCCCCGTAGTATTAGACAGCGAATCAAAGCTCTGACTGTACGAGGAGCCGTAGACACTATAGCTGATGTCAGCATAGCATCTGCAAGAGCTAGCAATGGCCAGCAAGAATGCGATTGTTCGAAGCATATTTCCAAACCTTATCCTTGTAGTTTGAAGGAAAGCAATCATCCGATGAAGATTAAGAATACGAGAAGATTTCGTGAATTAAAGAGTACTTGGGTAGGATGGGCAATTTTTTTCCCGCCGCATGGAAGGACAATTCGAGAACTGTTCGCCCTCCAATTTGGCTAGCACTTGAGCGAGCGAAAAGCCAATAAATGGAGAATCAACGTGTACAGCTAGACTGAAGGAAGAAAGCCTCCGACAATTGCAACTTGCGAAGGGGTGATTGCGTCTGGACTGACTAATTTCCCAGCTGCTAGACGGAAAATCGAAGAAACTGGGACTTCAAGAGACAGCTGAGCTTTACTTTTTAGCCTTCGCGACCGCGACAACTTGATTTCCGAACGTGCTGCCACCCCCTAAATCGGTGAGTCGTTCGTCAGTCAGATCATTCAAGCTCTTTCCATCGGGGCTCAGTTTCGGCCACCATTGGCCCAACGCAATGACCGTTCCGAGCGGGGAATCGTCAGTAACGATGACTTTACGAACAATTTCCCCGCGGTTGCTCGTAATGAGAACGTCATCGTCATTGCTGACCCCGCGAGGCGCTGCATCGGCTGGGTTGAGAAGGACCTTCGGCACTCCTCCAGCCATCTTCCGAATGGACTCCAGATTACCCATCGAAGTGTTGAGGATAAAGTCGCCAGGCGGCGAGATCAGTCTGAGCGGATATTCTTGAGTTGGCTGGCACTGGAATTCAAGTTGTCGAGGGGCTGGCGAGAATCGCACTTTCAGATCCGCGAAATTTGAACCATCAGCGTAAGGTCGAAAAGAACTCGGTAATTTGAGCTTAATCCACTTCCGTTCTCGCAGCGACTCGAAACTGATGCCACGGAAAAAGGGATGAACCGTGTCGAGAAGGCTTCGCGCGACGTCCTCGGCTTGCCAGAACAAGGTTGGTTCATTGATCCCAAGACAACGCCCTAGCTCTGCGAAGATTCGCGAATTGGGAAGTGACTCACCGCGTGGAGCGACCACTGGGTCGGCCCACTGGAGATAATAGTGACCGTACGACAGGTACAAATCGGGATGTTCCAAAAACGTCGTCGCGGGGAGCAAGAAATCCGCGTAATCGGCAGTATCGGTTTGAAAATGTTCGAGCACCACTGTGAACAAATCTTCTCGGCGCAGTCCCGCACGGACGCGTGAGGAATCGGGAGCGACGGCGGCCGGATTCGAATTGAATACGAACAGGCCCTTGATGGGATCCTCGGAGCGTTCCAACTCAGACGCTAGCTGGTTCATGTTCACATGCCGCCGATTCGGTTGGAGCAAGTGTGCGCCGCCACAGCGCGAATAGTTGAATACGAAGCCACCGCTCGTCGACAAGGCCGCACCTCCTCCAAGCTGCTTCCATGCTCCGATTAGTGCCGGCAAAAGGGTAATCGCTCGGAGGGCGTTTCCGCCCCCTTCGTTGCGGGTCATGCCATAGCCGACCTTGATAAAGCTCGACTCGCTCTTGGCGTAGCGCTGAATCATGTCCTGAATCCGCGCTGCATCGAGGCCGCAAAAGCCCGCCGCCGCATCAACAGTCCAATCCTCTGCGGTGGTTCGGTAATCCTCCATGCCGACCGCGAAACGATCCAAGTAGTCTCGGTCAATCCAGTTATTTCTAAGAATTTCACGACCAAAGGCGAGTGCTAGAGCTGCGTCGGTTCCAACCCGGATTTGCCAATGCTCGTCGGCAAAGCGGCTGGTTTCATTCCGATAGGGGTCGATGTGAAGAATGTAGGCTCCACGTTTTCTCGCCTCCTTTAGGATGGGCATCATGTGGGAATTGCTTCGAGCGACATTGATACCCCACAGGATAATCAAGCGAGCGTGGACGACGTCCTCGGGGTCAGGGCTGAGCTTATTCGGACCGTAGTTCATTTCCCATGCGGCCCCCCCTGTGGTCGCGCAGATCGTCTGGTCCAATTCCAGCGTTCCCAATGCGCGAAACAAGGTGAGCGCGTGTTTGCCCTCGCAGAGCCCCATGGTTCCTGCATAGTTGTATGGAAGGATGGATTGAGGGCCATACTGTTCGAGGATGCCGCGCATGCGATCGGCGATTTGATCGAACGCCTGATCCCAACTGATCGGCTCAAATCTTCCTTCCCCCTTGGCTCCAACGCGCCTGAGCGGTTTCAGCAATCGATCAGCGTGTTCCTGACGTTCAGGGTAGCGATACGTTTTTGCGCACGCAAAACCGCGAGTGATCGGTTGATTTGCTGAACCCTCAAGCTTGATCACGCGGCCATCATCGACCGTGATCCGAAGTGCGCAGGCATCTGGACAATCGAGTGCGCAAACACTGGACAACACTTCCTTCATGGACTTACTAATACCTTCCAACAAAAAAAGCTGTTCTGTGTGATCAAATGGAAGCGGCAGAACAAAATAGACCAGCCCGAAAGGTTCAAGAGGAACGAGACTTCGATCCCTCGATCTCGCAGCGGGTTATGAAAGGTTGATCTTTATCTGTCGCTTGCCTTAACATTCGAAATGGTCTCGAAACAGTCCAGAAGACGCCCGAAGTGCGTGCTCCAGTGGACAAATTGAGGTTCGGCTCAACTTAAGCTACTGTCAGAATTGTAGCGACAGATGGCGTACGGAGAGCGACGGGTGAAATTTTATCCGCCCGAAACGTTAGTGAGGCACTTGACGTTGATGCCTCTCTCACGCCTTGTGTTGTGTTTGTCAGATTCCAATCTGCCGATCGCCTAATCAAGTGGCCCGAATGGTGACTTCAACGAGAATGATGAACTCATTCTGATTGAAGTTTCGATTTGTCGCTTCACACGAATGAGGGAGCGGTGGTCCCAAGGATGCTTTGAAGGACGGAAGTTCATGTCCATTGCAATCTAAGAATGCCTGCGCTGTGAATCAACTTTGCAGACCGCTCATTCCGATCCACGAATACCTGATCTCCAACACTTGCGTCGAGATGGTCTATCTCTGCTGAAGCGAGGCGTGTTGCCTGCCGCAATAACTTCAGCATCGAGCCGATCAAGTCCAAGTACCGGATGTAGCAAGTTTGAGGGTTCTAACGATTCCTGTTCCGACCTCTGATTCGCGACCTATCATTGTTCGTTACCACTTATCTCTGAGATGCTACCTGTTGGAACCGATCAATGGCCGCGAATCATACAGGCAAGCGACCGAAGCCCATTCCGGAATGCGATGTCTGGAATCACGAAATTACTTTCGATGCTTACGAACCTCGTCTTGTGCTTTCCGCTCAAGGTTTAAATGACCTTTTGCATGCGATGCATCCCGACCCTGGTGACATGGATCTGCATCGGCTCGAATGGACATGCCAGCCAATTCAGCCTTCGATTCACACCGTGTCGCCCTTCGAGCTGGTGCCAGCCGGATCGCTTTCGCAAGCGCATGAACAGACCGGATTGCATGAAGCATGGAGGCTGTATGGTCTTCGCGGGCAAGGGCAAACGGTTGCGGTGATCGATAGCGGAATCGCTTGGGATCACGTGGCTTTAGGAGGTGGTTTCGGACCTGGCTATCGAGTTGTCGGAGGCTGGGATTTTACGGAAGAGAACGACCCGAATCCTTACGATGATCCTCCCGCAGGCTTTCACGGTACGCATATCGCGGGAATCCTTGCAGCCAACGATGGGCAGCAGTTCGGTGTCGCGCCCGAGGTGGACTTGGTAGCGCTACGAGTATTCAACGATCGGGGCGTAAGCCAGATTGAATGGGTGGAACAGGCGCTCCAATGGATCGTTGACAACAAGAATTCGTTTGCAAACCCGATCACGACCGTCAACATCTCTGTAGGAGGAGCGTGGAATTCGAGTGACGTCCCTGACTTCGCACGCTTCGAAGACGAACTGAAACAGCTCCACGATAGCAACATCATCGTCGTTTCTTCGGCAGGTAACGGATTCCAACAGTATCAATCCCCGGGTTTAAGCTACCCGGCAGTTAGTCCTTACGTCATTCCTGTTGCCAGCGTCGACGACAGCGGACTTCTGAGCTCTTTTAGCCAGCGGCACGAGCGAGCGATTGCCGCGCCTGGGCAATCGATATTGAGTACGGTACCGGATCACGTCCTCGGCAAGGACGGAATCGTCAACGATTGGTCATCAGCAAGCGGAACCAGTATGGCTTCGCCCTATGTCGCCGGAGCTACTGTTCTCGTGCGACAGGCGATGGAACTGGCGGGCGTTTCTCCAATTACGGTCGATTCGATCTATCAGCATTTGATGCAGACTTCTGATTCTATTTGGGATGCAGTAACGCAAGCATCTTATCAACGACTGAACTTGGGAAGAGCTATCGAGGCGTTGCTTCCTCCGGATACCGTCGGCGACAACTTGCAATCGAGCATGCTGCTCGGCACCCATGATCAAACTTTCGATGGCTGGATCAATTCTCTAAAGGATCGTGACTTTTATCGTTTTCAGCCGGAGGAACACGGCACGCTTCAGGTTTCTGCGGCTAGCGATTCCCTCAATGATTTGCGGTGGGAAGTTTGGGAAAACGGCGTAAAGGTATCGGCCACTCAAGGATACGATGCAAGTATCGAACTGCAGGCGGGACGAACTTATCATCTTGGAATTGCTGACGGAAGCTCGATTGGTCCTTATCGATTGAACATCGATTGGCAAAATGCAACGGAAGGCTCGGCGACATCGAATTTGCCGGAACAACTCGGAACGCTTGCTTACCATCAACAAACAGTTGTTGCCGGCCAAGCTTTGGCCTTTCAATCTGAGCGCGATGGCTGGTTAACGATCCAGGTTCAGTCATCGATCGAAAATGGTGAAGTAAAACTAACGAACTCCGACGGACAGAGTTATCGCGATGCGACATGGAAGCAAGGGCTCCTACGACTAGACCAATTCGTTAGGGCAGGCGACCGACTTCAAGTTGAGCTACCAGCGAGCC
The DNA here is from genome assembly GCA_037440405.1 of Pirellula sp. Classification (GTDB taxonomy): domain Bacteria; phylum Planctomycetota; class Planctomycetia; order Pirellulales; family Pirellulaceae; genus JANMGV01. The sequence goes on from JBBIUE010000056.1 coordinate 11,162, forward strand.
CTGATTGGCTCGGCCAACTTACAATCGCTAATCTCATTCAACAGACCGATCAGTCGCTTCGAATTTTCGGAACGGAAACCAGCGATTCGGTAACCATCGGTCTCAGTGATGTTCGAACGGAATTCACCATTGGCAACATTCAATATGCGTTTGATCGAGTCTTCCAGGAAATCTCGATCGACGGTCGATCCGGCAATGATCATTTGGTGGTCATGGGTACGCCCCATGGCGAGAGTCTGCAACTGCGACCGGAAGAGGCATTCATCGAAAATCGATTTACCCGGCTGAACGCACTCGGCTTCGAGTTTGTTCGCTTTGAAGGCGGGGGGGGCACGGATCGAGCAACGATCTACGACGGTCCTGCAAACGATACGTTAACTGCCAAACCAGGATACGCTGAATTGGTCGGGGTTGGCTATCGTTTCGAGCTAGTCGATGTCAGCCGCAGCTATTTTCTTGCCGAGGCCGGCGGACAGAATATTGCCTTCCTGAAAGACGGTGTAGGAGACGATGCGCTAGCCGTTTGGCCGAAATTCGCGAGTTTGCGCGGGGATGATTTCTTTTATTACGCGACGGGCTTCCAAAGAGTCAATGTGTACGCGACCGCCGGAGGATATGACTCAGCCAAATTGTACGATTCACCGGAAGCGGATCAGTTTTTCACTTCTGGCTCGACGGCCACCTTTACCGGATCCAACTTTTTTAGTTCCACGAAAGGATTCGAGCGTGTCGAAGCTTACTCCACGGCGGGAGGCAATGATGTGGTCAGGGTTTTTGCTGAAGACTCGTCCGAGGTATCTCAGATCGACGCGAGAAATTTGAACTTCGCTCAAGGGAACTGGATACGAACGACCCAAGGATTTGCGAACCACGAAATCATCGTCCAAGCTGCGAACTCATTCAATCTACAGCAATTTGCCGTCGATCCGACGGAGAGCACGCAGCCAACGCTTCTACGGGAAGTCAACTCCGAATCGATTGGAAACGACGACCGCAGCCTGACGAGTGCTTTCGCGCAAGTCGCTGCGACGGAGATCAACTCGCATCAGCGAACACCCAGTCCATTCGAAGTCAGGGCAGCGGCGATGGAATTGTTGCCTGCTGATGAGGCGATACTCAGCGATGAAGATGAACATTTCCTTATTCATCCACAGGACGAGCGCCGCATCATCTCCAAATTGCTAAGTCGATGGTAAAGCGATGGCCGGTGACTGAACGAGCTGACCGCAAGCGGCTCCCACATCGCCTCCCATCGAGTAGCGGATGGTGGTGAAGTAACCAGCTTGACGAAGATAATTGGCGAAGGCCTCACGTTTCGGCCTCGGAGTAGGCCTCCACTGCGAAACGTAGGGAATTGGATTAAACGGAATTAAGTTGATGATACAAAACGCGCCATCCAAATAGGTGCAGAGCTTCTGAGCATCTTCGAGAGAATCGTTGACATCTTCGATCATGATGTGCTCGATCATGATCGGACCTTGGTGGCGATGCGAACGAGGTTGTCGGGAAATCCAGCGAATCGTGTCACGAAGTTCGTCCCAATCCGTTTGTCGAGTCCATGGTACGAGTCGGGTTCGCAGCTTCGGATCGGCGCTATGTAAGCTGACGGCGATTTGAATCCCCGGGAATCGATCAACCAAATGACGCAAGGCGACGGGCTCGCCGACCGTCGAGACGGTGATTTTGCGAGGGGGAAAAGCAAACAGTTGTTGGTCAAGCAGCCATTCGATTGCCTGATGCAATCCAGCTTCATTATGAAGCGGCTCTCCCATCCCCATAAAGACCACGTTTCGAAGTCTCCGTCCTCTTTGCAACGATCGTTGCGCAGCGATGCGAACCTGATCGACGATCTCTGAAGCGTGAAGATTGCGACGGAGTCCCATTCTTGCAGTCGCACAGAATGTGCAACCTGCCCGGCAGCCGACCTGGGTTGAAACGCACACGCTGGTCCGGGATGTCGCGGCTTGCAACAGTACCGTTTCTATTCGGTCACCGCTTCGAGTCTGCAAAACAATCTTGCTGGAATCATCGACGGCGGATCGGTGTTCCGAAAGGACTTGTAGGTGATTCCAATCGAAGAAGTTCGTGGCGTCATGCACTAACTCCGGACCGAATCTTGTGAGAGCAGACTCAGCAGATTCGAGCAACTGGCAGTACGCGAACTTGACTCGCCGCAGATCGTCTGGCTGAATGCGATGTCTCTTCCGAAACGCTTCAGCCGAGCGACGACAGAAAATGGTAATCGGCGGTCCGATGGGTGTTTCTCGGTCTACGGTTGGAACCATGAACTTTCGCGATTGCCGCCGCTTCTCAAGTATGCAATTAAGTCCAGGACCTCGTCTTGAGTCAACGTATCGAGAAGTCCATTCGGCATCATGGATAATGGGCTCGGGCGTGATTCTACAATGGACTTACGATTGAGGTTGGTAAAGTTTCCAGGGTCAAGCATGTTCGTCAAAATGCTGAGGTCATTGCCATTGAGATTCGCGACCCGACCAACCACGATCTGGCCGTCTTCGGTCAAGAATTGCGTCGCTTGGTACTGATCGCTGATTTCCTTGCTGGGCTCGAGAATGCTGACCAGCAGGTCATGGACATTGAAGCGATTTCCCGCTCCGGTAATATCCGGGCCCTGAATTCCACCCTGGCCATTGAAGCGATGGCATTTGTAACATTGCGCTACGGCGAACATCTGCTTACCACGTTCGAAATCGTAGCCGGATTTCTTTTCTTCGATTGCATCCTCCAAATCCTCGACCTTCCACTCTTTGACAAGTGAGCGTGGGGCCAAATCCACGAGCGGATCGCGCTGCGGTGGCAGCGACCGTACTAGCTCTCCGAGCTCTTGAGTCTCGGCTTCCGACAAATTCGCCTTCGCGGCATTCCAAATGTTCTCAATGAACCCACCGAAGGAGGCGCCGCCGCGCGCCGCCGCGATATCGGAGAACCACTGAAAGTAATCGCGCCGCGTTTCCATCGTCCAACCGCTCTTGGCGTCGCGAAGCGAAATCGCATAGTGTATTTGCTCATCAGGAGAGCTAGCGGATTTCATTCGTTCGACAGCGCGAGCCACGATCCCGGGTGCTTCACAGTAGATCAACACGACTGCTAATTCGCGATTGATCTGAGTATCGTCATCCGCCACGGGGAAGTAATCGTTCAATTTCTGTGCAATGTTCGATCGTGCTTCTGCCGATCCCGCCCCGAGACGAGTAAAACTGAGCTGGTAGGCTCGAAGCAATTCGAGTTTTTCGGTCTTCGAAAGGCTGTTCCAATCCAGGCTCAGTAGCGCTTTGTGGATTGATCGTTGGTCTTCCGGAACGCCTCGGCGAGCGAGGGCGACCGCGCCAGTAATGACCGCCTGCGGCGTCGCGCCATTGAGAACTTCGTTTCTCCAGAGTTCGACTGGCAGATGTTCGAGCGCGATGCGAGCGGCAAAGCGCTGACCGCGATCCATATCGCCTAGGTGCAAAAGTATAAATGGCAAGGAATCGATCTTCGGTTCCGTGTGTAGTTCCTCCAGCTTTCTGCGTACCCTCTGCCACATCATTGATTCCGGATCGTTCGAAGAGACGGACGGAGCAGTGGATTCGATGCCGCGGTAGGAAATGCGGTAGAGAGCCGACTGGACTCGACGACCACCGATGGTCATGTACATGGCGCCATCTGCTGGATGAATGACCAAATCCGTAATCGGCAGTGGAGCGGCAGAGAGAAACGGTTCGAATGACGCCGTGTAGCTGCTGCCTTGTGGCTCAAGATGAACTGCATACACGACTCCGTAACTCCAATCACCGATGAACAAAGCTCGTTGGTACTTCTCGGGAAATCGAGCACCAGTACCGAAACAAATGCCGGTTGGGGACCCTGGGCCGATGTTCGCAACGGCTCCAAAACTGTCCGCATAGTACTCCGGCCACTTCCCTGTACCGTTTCGCCATCCGAACTCCGCACCACTGATGACATGGTTGACTCGCGTTGGTCGGTACCACGGCGTTCCGATATCCCACTCCATGTCGGCATCGTACGTAAACAAATCGCCTTGCTCATTGAAAGCGATATCGTACTCGTTGCGAAATCCAGTACAAAAAATTTCCACGTCAGAACCGTCCGGCAAGAAACTCAAGATGAATCCACCAGGTGCCAGCCGATCTTTCATAAAGCCGCGACCGTCGGGCATGCGACCAAGCAGATGATCTTCGGACCAATTGCGAGGCACCCGAGACTTTGTCGCAATGGAAGGAATATCGGTCGCGTTTCCCGCACACATGTAGATGCGTTGGTCAGGCCCCAGCACCAAGGCGTGTGGACCATGCTCACCAGCAGGATTCAACGGAATGAGGTGGTCTACTTTTTCGAACTGATCATCACCGTCAAGGTCTTGCAGACGATATACGCCGCCACCGCTTGGACCATTTCCATTGACGTTGACATACAAGCCATCCTTCGTGTGGAGTAGGCCCTGGGCCATTCCGATATCGACGCTGAGCTGTTCAACCTTGACAGGCGTTTGACTGACATCAACGCGATACAGCTTGCCGTATTGATCGCTGGTGATCAATCGTCCTTTCAAGTCAACACATAGATTGACCCAAGACCCTTGTTCCTTCGAAGGCACCTCGTACAGCAATTCGACTTCGAAGCCATCTGGAAAATGAAACGACTCGGCAGGGGTCGCTCCTAGCTGCGCGCGTGCCTGTACACACGCTAACGCAGAGAGAAGGAAAATGAGTGGTCGAAGTCCGGCTGGAATTAAGATGTGCTTCATGGGTGGAAAGGTATGGCGTAAAGGTAGGAAGTTGGAAACGAGTGGATCGCGATCCAGATCGAACAATATACATCAAGTCGGGAAATGTTTAGAGCGCCCATCAGTGCTGGTGTTTGGAAGGGTCGCGATCATGGTGGGCTTGATCGATATGAACATGAAGTGCAGGATTTGCTAAGAAGAGCTTTTCCCAAGCCGAGGAGGGCAATTCACAGTCGTCGAGGTAGAACGACTGCAAAGATTCCATCTGCCCGAGATGGCCGAGCGCAGCTTCCGTTAGTCTTGGCCCGATCAAGTGCAGCGATCGAAGACTGCCCGATTGTGCAATCGCTTCGACGCATTGATCATCGACGCCAGGGCCACCCAACCGAAGATGTGTCAGTTTCGGTAATCTGGAGATTTCCCGAATGCTCTCAATGGTCCAGTAAGCCGAAGGTACATTCAGTATTCGCAAGTCCAACTGATGCTGTGCAAGAAAAATACCGCTCGCGTCCGTCAGAGAGCTGTTGCGCAAACGCAAATGCTCGAGCTGAAAGCCGAAGAAGTTGCCGAGAATGTTCTCGTCTCGAACCACACCTTGGTCTAGAACGATCTCCCGCAATCCAGAGATGCCCTTCAACTGCCCAAGTTGTTGGCTGGTGACTGGACGTTGGAGCATGCGAATGGAAGTCGCTACGCCCTGCCGCACGAGAGCAATTTGATTATCCCAGGACAGTTCGTTTGCATCCTCGACCTCGACTGAGCGGTCCAATTGACTGTCAGCCATGCGATCGCTGCTCGAACTGCACCCCATCGAGAGGCAGGTCAGCATCGACAACATGAGGAAATTGCTCGTTCGTTCGTGAGTCAAAATCAATCTTCAGCGATATCGACGTAGACTTTGAGTGCGGAGCTATCCTCGACCAGCAATCGCATCATTTCCCGATAATTGTCCATCCCGGAAACCGGATTTGTCAAGATTCGCTGGATCACTCCAGGAAACATGACTTCTCCCATGGCAAGATCGCGGATACCCGATTCAAAGTGCTCGCGGTTGGCATTTACCGAACCGACTAACAGCTTGTTCCCGAGGACCCATTCAATGTTGATTCGGTCTGAAGGTACTTCGACACGATGCTGACCGCCGGTAATGCTGGTCCAGACTAGAACGCCATTGTGGCCGAGAACTTGCATCGCTTCGAAGGCGAGAGTCGATGAGCCAGTCGCATCGACGATCAAATCGGGTTTGCCATGCCGCTTCGCGAGTTCGCCAAGCGAGGTATCCTTCGTCGAGACATAGTGGGCTTCCAGTCCTTCGACAATTTCGCTCTTCAAATTTGGGGCTTGGCCTCGAGCTAGGGTAAAGACTTCGATTCCACGAAGTCGCAGAATCAATGTGGACAATAACCCGATCTGGCCCGCGCCCATGACAAACGCCCGTTTTGGAGACCAAACCTTCATGCGTCGTTGAGCTTCAAACGCCTGCTGGATGGCTTTTGCTGCGCAGCTCATCGGTTCCATCAAAACGTGCAGGTGCTTCAGCCCCTGCGGAACCCGAACGACATAGTCTTCGCCGTCAACGAAATACTCCGTCATGTAACCGTGGAGCAAATTGATGCCGCGCTCGAAATAGGTCTCCTCACTCGTCATGTCGTACGTTCCGATCTGATCGTAGATCGAACCGCCCGGTCGCCGAACGGTAGCCGTCACGTAGTCGCCAGGTTTAACTGTCCGGATCTCTGGCCCCACTTCCACAACTCGCCCAAAACATTCATGCCCAATGACCAAGTAGTCATCTCCAGGGGGAGGGTTGCCATAGAGGGCATCATTGATTTCTCGATCGGTCGCGTCCACACCAACCTTCAGCAATTTGACGAGAATGCCCTTGCCGCTGGAATAATTCGAAAGACTCGGTTTCGGGATATCGCGAAGATGAACGCTGTTGGGTGTTCCTGGTCGAACGGCTACGGCTTTCATGAAGTAAGTGCTTTCTCCGAATATTGGTGGCTCAATCAATTGATGTTCATGGTAGCAATTAGCGAAATCCTTGGCAGAGGCAGGAACGCGGAAGCACGCACAATCCGAACGATTCCAACGCCGATCATTCCACCAAATATCAAACTTTACCGTCCATCCACTTGGCGAACTCGATTCCCCAATGAAGCGTCAGGAATCCGACAGCCACACTTGCGACGACGTAGCAGCCAGCCTTCCATCGGGCGGCCGCATCAAACATGTCATGCAGTTCTAATTCGAACGTCGAAAAGGTAGTGAATGCTCCGAGGAAACCAACGGCGATGAGCAACCGGAGTTGCTCCAGTGGAATCCAACTTAACTGCTCGATGGCAACTCGATGGTTCATCCAGGTTAAAAACCAGCCCAGAGCAAAACTTCCGGTGAGATTGACAAATAGCGTGCCATAGGGAAATCCAATGCCAAAACACCTCAGACAAATGAGGGATACCGTCCATCGCAGCAAGCCCCCCATGGCTGATCCGATAGCGACCAGACCAATTTTTAAGACTGTTTCCATGCCCGCCAACCTTGTTCGATTAACCTGAGCCTTTGTCGCGTAGCGTTTGTCCTTGCTTCTTAATGGTAAATACTTGCCACAGAAACAGAACGGCCGCCACGGCAGCAGGGAGCAAATGATAAATGACACGGAAAATCAATAGGCCAGAGACAACGGCGACCTTCAATTCAGTCGATTCGGCCTTTCCGTTCTCGTGAGCCAACATGTAGACGATGACAACTTCGAGAATTCCAATTCCACCTGGAGCATGCAAAGTGACAACGACGATCATCGCCGAAAGATAAGCGACCAGCGTGGTACTGAAATTAATGCCCTGGTGAGGCAGCAGCACATAGAGGACCATGGATGCGAGCAAGAAGTCTCCTGCCGAGACTAACAATTGCATGATCGACATCTTCAGCGGTGGAATCGAGAATTGCTTGTCTTTCCATTTGATCGGGCGTCGAACAAACATCGATGCCAAGAGATACAACCCAACGACAGCAATGAAAATCCATCCGAGAACATGCGGCTCCACAAACATCGCGTCAGCATACTCTTCGGGTAAATGGACTGGCAAAGCGACAAACGCAACGCCGGCTAGCAAGAACATACCTAACCAGAAAGTTAGCGAGAGCACCGAGATAAATGCAACGAATTCGAAAATCTGCATTCCCCAATTCGAGTACAGATAGAATCTCGCCGCCGTGCCTCCAAAAAGCCATCCGAAGACATTGCTAAATGCATAACCAACAATCGCGCCAATCGTCATCTTCGACAAAGGAATCTCTTTTTTGAGATAGCGCAACGCGATCCAGTCATAGGCCGTCAAAATGACGAAGTTAAAACACGTGAGGACAAAGGCTGAGACAAGACCGAGCGTGGGGATACTTTGGATGCCAGACTTCACTTGCTCCCATGTCACGTCGCCGAGTTTCTTGCGAAGCAAGTAGAGCGCAAAAAATATGATGGCAACTGCAGCGGTGTACTTCGCAGCTTCGCCGAATCGTTTCGGATCTACGCCTGGACCACCACTCGCCATAGTTCTTTTCGGTCTTCTTGGGTTCGAAGGATACGTTCCATACGCATTTGGAACCTGTTCGTCGACGGCAGGGAATATCCCCTCACAATGTCCGAAAGTGTATCTGCTTTGATGAGATTGGCACAGGGTAATGAAGATTGTCGCGTCTGAACGATACATGAAGGAACAGAGAATAGACTCAATCATCAGTGGCTAGGACAGTGAATACCCCGGCAGCAGTTCGAATCGCGGTGATCGTCTCAATCTCGATTCCATCTTGTTCAAAGATCTGCCAAGTCGTTCTCGGCAATCTGTCCTTTGGCAGTCAGCCGAGGGCTCACGCGCAACGAGTTATTCAGCGATTGCAATCTCGTTTGCCTTCGGCAGACGACTATGCTCTTGCAAATCACACGAATCGAACAGATATCGACCACCAACCATGAACGAATACGATCGGAGAGCTTCAGCAATGGAACCGTCCGACTTTATTCCGCGACGTTTCGTCAGGATACGATCCGAAAAAGCCAACCGGGGTGGGAACAGCGGTCTGTTGGGTGAAACTTCGCCAAACCCGATACAATCGCCCCGATTTTCACCATCTCCCCCCTCTTGCGGCTTTCCCAATCGGAATTATTGGTGCAAGGCTTGAAACTTCCGGTATCCTTGGGAACTCAGGAAATAGCGGCTGCATCTGAGACTGAGTCAATTTGTTGACACTTGCAGAGCAGGAATTAGAATCGATTTCGCGAGTCTTTTCTGCTACGCATTTAACCCAGGTTGCGCATCTTGCCCTATTTTCTGGGTTTTACGGAGATTGGATTCGACGTGGGTTCGTTCGAACGGCGTGGAGATTTTGACCGCTGCTCATCGGCAAGATTCAGCACCAACATTCATTTTCTGTGGCTGGGGACGTAATGGTAGAGTCACGAAAGACCAATGTCTTTTCAAATCGGTCTCGGAGTATGGGGAAGAAATCAACGAGGAAGCGTCAGAACGCGCGACTGCAAATGGTCGAGCGTTTGGAAGCTCGCCAGATGTTGGCAGCGGACTTCAGCCCAATGACCAAGGGTGTACTCTCGTCGATGTATTTCACGGGGGAAGCTGCCTACAACGCCGCTGGACAGCGCATTCAGCAACGACTGGGTAGCGGGGGCGGTGGAGGAGGTGAGGGGGCACCGAACAACTCGTTCTCGACGACAGAATCGGAACCTAACAATAACCGCTTTCAGGCTAACTTTCTACCACTTGGTACGGCACCTGGCAAATACGATGAAGTCAATGTCGGAGGCAGTTTACCGACTCGCTTTGACGAGGACTTTTACGCGTTTGATCTCCGCAAAGGGGACATTCTCGATGTTCGAATTACCTCCTCATTTGGAACGCTCCCATTTACGATTTTGTTGGAGAACAGTCGTGGAACGGAGCTGATCTTCACGACGGGAGTTTCGAATCCTCCCGATCCGCCTGGTCGTCCTCCTTCGGTCAATCCTTTGTCTACCGACGGTTCTGCCAATCTCAATTACGTGATTGACACCGACGGTCGTTACTTTGTTCGTCTCTCCGACACTCAGGGGCTTTACACTGCTCGTTTCCGTGCCTTCCGTCCGACCATCGAGGCGGAGCCGATCGGCACGTCCCAAGTGATCTTTCTTGATTTCGACGGTGCAACCATTCCCAGCGAGGCCATCAACATTGATCTGATCGCCGGTGTCGGAGGAACGATTCGTATACCACCGTTGAGAAATAATTTGGCGCAGCTTGGTCTTTCACCGAGAGACGAAGGTCGCGTCATCGACGAGATCGTTCGGCGCTTCACCGACAAAGTTCAAACCAAGATCGCTGAAACTGCCAACAATGGATTCTTCCCGAACTCGGGCATCCCGGGCGAATTCAATGTTGTTGTCATGAACAGCAAGGACCATCCTGACCCTTGGGGGCTCCCCAATGTTTCTCGAGTCATTGTTGGTGGAACGCAGGCCCAAATTCTCGGCGGCGATATTGGATTGTTGGGCATCGCTCAATCGGTGGATGTCGGCAATTTCGACCGCGAAGAATCGGCCCTGGTCATGGTCGATATTCTGATAGCCAGTGCCGTTGGCGACTTGGTCTATGCAGGAGGTTCCTCGGTCCTCGAAGGGTTCGCCGAGTTGACGGCAATGGTGGCCGCGCACGAAGCAGGACACTTCCTCGGCGGTTGGCATCAAGACCCCACGAACGACATTTTCCACATCATGGATCAGTTCTATGATCCGATCATTTCCAGCGGTTCGGGTGTCGACGGAATTTTTGGCACTCCCGATGATGTGCCGGTACGATTTGGAGAAGATCAATTTTCACCATTGAATCCTGGCATGCCGATTTCGGGATCAGGAATTGCCAATTCTGATAATACTCTTGCATTTGGGATGGCGACCGGAAAGCAGGGCGCAACCATCGAGGGCTTGGTGTTCAATGACAAGAATCGGAACGGGCGTCAAGATGCCGGCGAACCAGGCTTGGCGGGATGGACTGTTTTCGTGGACATCAATGGCGATGGCATCCGAAATTCGAATGAGCCTCGAGCGCTGACTGGAAATGATGGAAAGTTCTCGTTGCTGGTCCCATCAGGGACTCAAACGGTTCGCGTCCAATTGCAAGCCGGATTTCAGGCAACCAATCCAGCCACCGGTTCTCAAACCGTAACGACGAATCCCAATCAGACTCGAACCGGTGTGAACTTTGGAGTGATTCAGCCAAATCCCACCGCGACTGGGTATAAGTGGCTTGATCTCAATGGCGACGGCATTCGCGATCCAGGCGAACCACCTTTAGCGGGTGTTTGGATTTATCTCGATCTCGATGGCGACGGGCGCATGGATATTGGCGAACCCGCAGCAAAAACGGGGACGGATGGAAGCTATTCGCTTCGTCCGCCTTCGGCTGGGACTTACACGATCCGAGAAGTTTTGGAACCTGGTTACATCATGACCTATCCGGCGTCGGGAGGACACGTTGTTCAATACGACGGCTCGACGCCGCTAGTCGGCTTCGATTTTGGCAATCGGGAAGCGTTGGATTGGGGGGACACCCCAGGACGCTACCCGGTTACCGCAGCGCGCAATGGGGCCGTGCATGGATTCGTGGAAGGCTTGCGTCTGGGTAACTTCATCGATTTCGAAAATGACGGGCAACCTCATCCGGACGCGCTGGGCGATGATCGCAATGGTCCGGTAGACGGCGATGGTCGAGTGATCGATGACGAAGATGGTGTCATTTTCATTCGCCCGATCGTAGCGGGAGATACTCGCAATCAGCTTTTGGTCAATGTAACCAACACGACTGGCGTGACCGCTTACCTGCACGGATGGATTGACTTTAATAACGACGGAGATTGGAACGACGCAGGCGAACAGATCATTAGAAATCACGTTGTCAGGACGGGAGACAACGTCATTACGTTCACCGCTCCGGCAGGTGCAGTCATTGGCGATACGTTTGCCCGTTTTCGGTTGTCGCAAGAGCTGAACACCGCCCCGACCGGCCGGGCTCGCGCCGGTGAGGTCGAAGACTATAAAGTGGCCGTAGTCGACAAGCTTGAATTAGCTCGAGATGACTCCGTGTCGGTCGCTCGAAATTCGCTGAACAACGTCGTTGACGTCCTGGCGAACGATTTCCGCATTCCCGGTGAGACTCTCCGAATCGTCAGCGTTTCCCAGGGGTCTCGTGGAGGCCGAGTCGTCATCAATACCGCAGCTGACCGTGTGCTCTACACGCCAGTCAATGGCTTTGTTGGAACGGAAACGTTCACCTATACGATGCGGAATTCCCAAGGAGTTAATTCTACAGCAACCGTCACGGCAGACGTCAGCATCGTTTTTGACAAGCCGGTTGCTGTCGACGATTCCTTCGATATCAGTCGAGACGCAATCGGCGTCCCGCTGAACGTTCTAGCCAACGATATCGAAGGTCGAGCAGGAGCATTGCAGATTGCGTCAGTGCAAACTCCCGACCAGGGTGGATCCGTCGTCATCGGTGCTGGCAACCAGAGCCTGCGCTACACTCCGGCCCGTGGCTTCGAGGGAACGGAAACCTTCACCTACTCGGCAGTGGATAGCTCCGGAAATCTAACGTCGGCCAAGGTCACCATACACATTCTTCCTGGTTCGCGTGCCGACGACGTGATGGAATTCAGCTTTAACTTCGTCGATGCCTCTGGACAACCTCTGGCGAATCCTCGTGTGCGTCAGGGCGATACCTTCGGCGTCCAAGTGTTCGTTGATGATCTGAGGTCGGCTAGTTCCCAGCCCGGCGTGTTCGCGGCGTACTTGGACTTGCTCTACAATGCATTTATCGTCAGTCCCCTGCCGCCAAGTGCCAGTTCGCCACTCAATTTCCAGATCACCTTCCACAATCAGTTCACGGCAGGACGTCAAGGATCGGCGGAGATTCCAGGCATTATCGACGATGTGGGCGCGTTTTTACAGACCACAAATCCGCCTGACCGACCCGATCCAACTTTATTCGCAACCATTCAATTCCGAGCGATTGCAGCTGGTATTGCCACGTTCATCGCTGACCCAGCAGACTCGCCGCCGTTCACCGATGTGCTGATGTCGGATAGCCCAAATACTCCCGTTCCCGTGCGGCAAATCCGATTTGGTCGAGCCTCACTAGAAATCGTGCCAGAAGGGTTTGAATTCCCGCAAGCCATCGACGATTCGGTGTTGCCACCAATTGCCGTGAACAGCGTCAACAATCGAATCAATGTGCTCGCGAATGACAGTCGCGGATCGACCAACAACATTCGCATCGAGTCGGTTTCGACTCCGATGAATGGCACCGTCTTTATCAACAACAATGGCACGCCGAACAACACCAACGACGACTTCTTGTCCTACACTCCGAATGTGGGTTTCCGCGGGAAGGACCAGTTCACGTACTCGATTCGCGACAACCGTGGTTTTGCTTCCAGTGCGACCGTCACAGTATCGGTAGGTGCTCAAACCGGTGATGTCACGTTACAGCTGTTGACGACCAACGCTCAGGGGCAACCGATTAACGAAATCCGCGTTGGCGAAACCTTCCAACTGCGTGGATTTGTGCAGGATACCCGAGGCAATGTCCCGGCGAAGGGAGTCTTTGCCGCGTATCAGGACATTCTCTACAACTCCGATTTGGCGACTCCGAACGTTTCCGCGACCAACCCGCTCGGATTCCAAGTGAGCTTTGGACAAAATTACGATGCTGTTGTCTCTGGTGACATTTCCTCCAAGCACATCATCAATGAAATCGGATCTGTGCAGGACATTGAAAATGTTCCTGATGATCAAAAAGGTCCATTGGGTGGTGATCGCTTCTTGCAATTCATCATTACACTCACGGCTCGAAGAACTGGCGACTTGACGTTTATCGGCGATCCCGCAGACATCAGTCCGTTCCACGATACTCTGCTGTTCGAACCGCCGACGGTGGTGAGTTTTGAGAATGTCGTCTACACCTCCGCAGCAATCAAGATTCTCCCTGCAAACGGCGGTGGCGGTGGCGGAGAAGGCTACCATAACTTCAGCAATCCCCATGATGTCAACGGCGATGGAAGTGTGTCGCCAATCGATGTGCTGCTTGTCATCAATGAATTGAATCAGAGTGGCATTCGCGACTTGGGCAGCGGAGGAAAAGGAGGCGGAGAAGGCGAAGCTTCCAAGAAGTACTTCATCGACACGAACAACGACGGCAAGCTGACTCCGCAAGATGCCCTGATGGTCATCAATCGGCTGAATAACCGTGGAGGCAACGGTGGTGGCGGAGGTGAAGGAGAAAGCAGCGCGGATCTTTTTGCTCAGCTTGCTTGCGGAGCCCTCGATCATCTGCCACGGAATTCGACTGCGGTCTTGAGTGTTGCGGGCAACGAGGATGTCGCACTGGAAACCGAATCGGCTTGGAATTCGATGAATTACGGTCCATTGCCAAAATCTTCGAATGCAATGTCGGTCGAAACGGAGTTCGATTGGTTATCTTCTGACAACAACGTCGATGACACCATCGCAAGCCTTGCGTCCGATGTCCTCACTCAATGGAAGCGTTCGTTGAAATAAGTGGTGCGTCAGTATGATCGATGGGAAATCTGAACGCATAGTTCAGATTTCCAGGCTGCAACAGCGCGCCATTGACTCTCTCGAAACAGAACCGCTTGAAACGGGCTGAGCGGGTAACGTACCAGTCGCTCGATCATGGCATCCATTAATGGGTCGATTCCTTCTCGCGTGACGGCAGAAGTTCGAAGCAACTTTTCTCCTTGTCGATGAATTCTCGCCTTCAGCCCTTCGAGAGCAGAATCTTTCGCGTTTGGGGCGTCCCTCTGGGTTTCAGCCAGATCCGTCTTGGTCTCCACGAAAAGCGTGGAAGCCAACGTGGATTCCATCAATGCATAGTAAACTTCTATCCCATCTTGAGCTGCATCCACCAACAACAAAACCAAGTCCGCGTATTGCAGTTGAGAACGGGACTTGACAATACCCTGTTGTTCGACTTCTTCGTTGGATTCTCGAATGCCGGCTGTGTCGCTTAATAGGATGGGCCATCCATGGACATAGAAGTTCGACTGGATGGCGTCTCGCGTTGTTCCTGCCTGATCGTGGACAATGGACCGCCGATAACCTAACAAGGCGTTCATGAGACTACTTTTCCCGACATTCGGCGGACCTGCAAGGACGACTCGATAGGGGTGAATTAAGTGCTTGCCGACAGAATAGGAGTCCATCAGACGCTCCAATCCAGCGACCGCGTCACTGATGCATCCTTTCTCGACGAGACTCTGAACCCTCGCAATTTCAGTGATTAAGGCACCGCGCATTTGATCCAACAAAATCGCTGTTGTCCTTTCCGTGAGAGCGAAACGAATATCTTCGTGCGCCGCTCTCAAGATGTTCGCTGGCAGAAGTGCGTCCCATGCGCTTCGATGTGAAAGCATCTGACCGATCGTTGTTCGGAGGGGAGCTTCACTGAATGGAGATGCATCGATCTCGACGCCGGACGATTGCAAATCGCGCAGAATCCGGCTGGCAGCTTGCTTTCCACCGTGACAAACCAACTCGAAGGAAAACTCACCGGTCCTGCAGGTAACGACCTCTTCTTGGGAACGATCGACCAAGTTGCGCCACTCGCCGAGGCGTATTCGATTCATGCTCCACTCTGTATCCGTTTCAGTCTTGGGAGACCAATGAGAGGAGAGCACGGAAAACGCCGTGGGGCCTGCCAGCTCGATGACAGCGATGGCAGCCGGCGCATTCGACGTTAACAGTCTTGCAACATCCTCGTGCATATCGCTAAAAGCCGCGTTCGATTTCGTCACTGGAGCGCCGATCGAGTCGCAGAAGGAATTCGGCTTCTTCAAGAGCTGGATCAGAGAATTTCAAGTGGAGGACGCCTTCGGACTTCAAACGTTCAATCAACGTTCGATGTTCTCCGAGAATGCGCAGGGAGACGCGTTGAATTCGGCTCCGCCGCAGCAGATACGCCATACAGATCATCGAAAATAGAATCATCGGTATCGCGGAGAGCAAGATGCTTGTCCAAAGGAGTCCCCCCATGGATTTAGGAAACTTCTCGATGTCCGCTTGAGACAGGACAACTGCGTCATAGCTTGCAGCGATGTATTGGCGGTAGATAGAAACAATTGGTCCGGACAGAAACCCCCAGAAGAGCCCAACTGCGATCAGTCCAAGAACTTGCAAAACGCCACGATGCGTCGCGGACTCTGCCAAGGCCCGCTCGAAAATCGCAACCGACTGACTTTGAAGTTCATCGATGCCACCCAGTCTGGCTGCCGAAGGTTGGCGCGCCGGAATCAGCTCCGTATCGCCGGTCCGCAATCTCGACAGTACCACATGAAACTTCCTGCTAATAGGTTCTAAGCGATCGGAGACACGCCTGGACAGTCGTTCCCGAATGCCGTTCTGCATTTCCTCGCCAGCTTCACTTGCCTGTCTGAAGTTCTTCGCCCAGGAAGCCAGAGCGCCGAAAAGAGAGGGAATGCTTCCGCTGAGCGCCATCACGACTCGGTCCCAGGCACCCTGAGTCAGTCCGAGAACGGAAAGAGTAGTCCGATAAGGAAACCACAACGTGCTCGTGTCGGCGATCATTTGAGCACGTAGACGACTCCGAACTGCGGTATCGAGAATCACCTGAGTACCAAGCAGTGAATCCACGACTTCCACGGGCAAGCGGTCCGCCTCAGACAACAACATGCGAACCGCACCCGCGAGTTCTGGAGCTTTGGTTTCCACCAAGACACGTACGTCATGATGTAAGCGTTGGGTCAGCGAGCTTAGTCGGTTTGATTTCGTCATAGCGAGAGATCCAAGGGCTTCGTCCTGCAATCGCAGTCTCAAAGCTGCCAGGAAATTGGTCCCCGCGGTCGCCTCGTCTCCCGTGGCGTCGAAATCAGGTATGAGGATGGACTCCAATAAGCGAGTTTGAGGCGCCGCTGCTCGCAGTTGTTCGATCAACTTTTGTCGATCACGTTCCAGATGGCCGACGGATGACCTCTCTTCGTCCAGCTCACTTGGATCGACGCACGTGATGACCGGAATGCAGATCGCACCTTCGATCCAATAGGAAAGCTGGCTGTGCCAAGCCGCGCGCATTTGATCACGGCGAATGACAAGCAGCTTGATCGGTGCGAGCGAGAGAGCCTCACGAGCAATCTGTGCGGCCCGGCGATTCGCATCCGTGACTCCAGGAGTATCAAGCAGCATGTATGGCTGTCCGAGGTCTTCCATCTCGGTCGAATCGCACAGGATGGTCCGCTCGCTTTCCTCACTGAAAGACTCGGGACGGCTCGGACCAATCCAGCAAAGTTTGGTTGTCGCTTCGCTTGACAGCACGCCACTGGCCAATTGCGATCGCAGTTCGGGTCGCTTCAAGAACTGCTTCGCCACCCATGTCTTTCCTTGTCCTTTGACTCCGACGATGGCGATCGTCAGCCAAGAGACTCCTCGGGAATCCAGCACATCTCGGCACTGAGTCAAATAGTCGGCACACAACGTTCGAATCTCGTGAGCCACAGCTCGATCACCAAAGACTGCCGAGGCAGCATGCTCGATACGGTTTGCTGACGACTCATAATAAGCAATCGGGTTCGAACTCATATGCTTGTGGCTTCTCCCAACCACTGCTGTAGGTGGTGATCAAAATTTCGTCGAAAATTCGGGTCGATTTGAACAACGTCTCGATTCTCGCTCAACCCCGGTTTGAGTTGCGGATCGACGGTGGATTCCAATATCGTCCCTTGAACGTAAGGCTTGACGAGATTGGAGAGGGTCTTGGTTTCGATACGTGGTAGACCAAGTTCATCGCATGCAATCGCCACCATATCCGCGATCTGTTGAACGGCGACTTCGTGCTCTGCCAAATTCGGAAGCTGGTCGCCCCCCAGCCAAACAAGTCCGAGTCCTGCTACCCCGGCCAGTAGCAACTCCTTTGCTGAGGCAAGAACAAGCACGCTGGAACCTCCAAAATCAAAGGGCAACAAGATGACAGCTACCAGCGGAGCGAAAACGAGCGTCGTTGGCATGAAACCGATCCAAAGCCTCTTTTTCCACGGCATCTTGGTCCAGATTTGATTGGTAAATTGATCGAGTTGAACATCGTCCAGTCGGGCGCGGCTTTCTTGCTGGAAGCGTTGAATAATCTGTTGACATCGAACCTCGAACTCGGCGATTCGATGGTCATCGGAGTTGCCGAGCAAATCGCCGCGATAGTCAAAACTGCGAAGACGGTTTGCCAAGTCACTACCGCGCATGACCTCGCCCATTTCCCCTTGCCGAAACCGTTCACGGATGTTCTCGACGACCGAACTGGCTTTGTCACCGAGCTTCTTCAGCATCAGAAGAGAGTCGACCGACTCCTTGGCGGAACGGATCCACGTCACCATCAACCGACTAGGTTTTGCCCACCATGGTGCGGTGCGGTCCAAGCTATCAGAGAACTGGCGAACGATCTCTCGAGACAAATGCATCCGAAATGCTTCACCTGGCTTCCCGTTCGACGCACCCTGCGACACATCCAACACGGCTAGGACAATCGTTTCTTGGATCCGCTGAATCCACTGCTGCGTATTCAATTGATTACGGAAGATCGTATCGACGGCTTCATTGAGCAGGGATGCTAGTTGCAAGTTCAGCGACTCTCGGCAGGCGGTTGCCAATCGTCCTGCGTCGAGAGACCTTCCAAGATGAACGAGGTAACGCTCCGAAGGAACCTCCTCGGGTGGCTGCGGCGTCGGAGGTGGCAAAATTTGAAAGAATATCGGCAAGGCCTCCCATTGCGATGCTGTTTCACCGATAGGCACCGAAGGAAGTCGCTCGCGGTCCCACGGACCGTGAAAATTGTAAGCAAGATAAGCACGCTCAAAACCAATGCTTGTAAATCCCGAAGTAACTTCATTGGCGATATCACTGGTTGGATACCGCCGAGGCACGCGATTGACGACAATATAGCGCGGGACGTTTGGCATCCTGACTGCCAGTAGTTCGACCAGTTCGACGAACTTCTGATCGCGCAGTGCATTTGCTGCAGCAACGCACAAGAATGCTGAGCACAAATGAGACGCACGCGACATGAGCATCGCACGATGTTCCGCCACTCCCATCGATCGCTCTGCAAAATTGTCACGACGAAGCTGATCCGATGACGTGCCATTCGAGAGCCACGACATTCCTGTTTGAATATCCGGACAGTCCATCAATCCAATTCCGAGTTCATCCAGCTTATCATCGACGGTCAACAGCGGTATCCGAGCTGATTCGAAGTTCGGATCGAATCCTGGTGTAAGAACGCGACCGTTGTACTGCTCAAAGGCTTCTTCCGTTTTATCAGAAAGCGGTTCTGGTTCGTGTCCGAACACAAGGATCAGTTGTTCGCGCACCGTCTGCCACAATTCGGTGTTTGCACGCCAGCTTGATGGAAGCCACAACACAAACCGATGGGTCCCTTGCGAGTTCGCAGAACCAATCAGAACGCGAGCACGACCGGCATCGGATAGGAATCCAGCCAGCAAGCTGGACTTTCCCGCATTCAGCAATCCAGTGATCGCGACGATCGGGCAAGGAGCGGCTCGTTCGAGTGATCGAATCTGTGCGACAAGGGATTCGATCTCGCCGACCCAATCTCGGCCAGTCGAGGGCCTCGCAGACTTTCGAGACAACTTCTGCAGCAGTTCCCATGCTGAGACGGAAGCGTTTCCTTCGGTTGCTCGGCGACCAAACGGCGATCGATCATCACCGTTTTTCAGCAAACCAATCAACTCATCGAGTCGTGCCAAAGCGTTCAACAAAGTAAGTTCCTTCGGGGATTCAGGGCCAACGCCATTACTATAACCGCACGGCTCACAACCGTAAGGAAGCGAACGACACGAATTAGCGTTAAGTTCGGTGAAAATGTTTCCTTGCCAAAATCTGTGTTGACCGGGCTGTGTGACCTGCAAATCGACTCATTTTCAGGTGCTCTTGAAACTCCGATCGCGAATCGTGGGCTACCTTTCCATGACCTGTTCAAGGACTTGACCCAAGGTAACGTATTCATGGCACGGGAAGCCTCTTCTTTCCGAACATTCGACATGTCCGGCAAGTGCTGCTCAAGCGCTTGGCGGCCGGTTCGTTGCCTCGTCGTTATCTGGTTTGGATTCATGATTCTGCTCGGCTCGCTCGTCGGCTGCCGAAGTTTCGGTTTACCTGCCATCGATCCCTCCGGCGAACGAATATTTCTACCGAGCCCCTATCGGACTCAACTCAATCCCGATATCTCGCCTGGCACGGGCCGATTGACTCCTCAACCCGCTTTTCCGACCCCTCCCGCTCCCGCTCCCTGTTTGGATGCTCCTGGCCAGCAATCGCGAGGGCCGGTCGGGACTGGCGCGTTATGCCAGCACGAACGCGGTGAGACCGGCCAGTTGCTGCTGACGCCAACTCGCATCGTTGCTCCCGTAGGTGGCGAAGTCATTCTGCTCGCTGGCATCTGCGGAACCGATGGCTACTTTATCACAAAGCAGCCGATCGAATGGATGCTGACTCCGGAAAGTGTTGGCACGTTCATCGAGGTCGGCGACGACTCGAAGGGACAACTCCTCAGTGCGCTCCACGCCAAACCCAAAGTTGAAAAACTGGGTGTTAATTTCGCGAAGGGACGCACAAGCTCGATCGAAACAGTCATCACTCGAGGCAGCATGAATCCTCGCGATGATTTGCCGCTGCGGAAGGGACAAACCTACATCAGTTTAAGCTCGCCTGTCGAAGGTGTCAGTCGAGTAACGGCTTTGGCTCCTGAAAGCGAAATTTGGGATAAGCGTCGGCAAACAGCAGTGATCTATTGGCTTGACGCGCAATGGGCTTTTCCCGAACCCGTTGTGGCTGACGCAGGAGCAACGGTGACTCTCACTACCACCGTTACCAGCAGCAGAGACCCTGCTGTCGCTGCCGAAAATTGGCTCGTCAACTACCGAATTCTCAACCCAGAAGTTGCGCGCTTCCTGCCATCCGGTGCCGAGGTAGCTGAAGTTCGAGTCGGCAGAGACTCCAAAGCATCCATTCAGATTCAGCAGCTCACGGGACAAGCAGGAACCGCCATCGTAGAGGTCGAAGTCGTCCGTGCTGCTCAAGCGTCCGATGGAATGCCGTCTCTCCCGCTCGGAAAGGGACAAACGTCGGTCACCTGGAGCACGGCGGAATTGTTGCTTCAAGCGGCAGGACCGGGAAGCGCGAGGCCCGGCGAAGCCGTCACTTACTCGGTGCAGCTCGGTAATATCGGGGACGTCCAAGCTTCGAACGTCGTCTTGCAAGCCAATCTTCCCGTGACGGCGAACATCATGGACATCGTTCCTCCTCCGAATCTTCGCACTGACCAGATGGTTCAATGGAACATCGGAACAATCCCTCCACGCCAACAATTTGTTGCAAACTTGAACCTTCAGTTGAATGGGCCAGGTGCGCCTGTACTTACTTTCCTTGCCATAGGCTCCTCTGGGGCTCAGACAACGCAGACCCTTCGCGCGGAGCGTTCGATTCGGACCGAAATTATTCAGCCAAGTTTACGAATTCGCATGTACCCAGAGTTCGACGCGACGACCGTCGAAGTTGGTAGGACGGTGCGATTCCTGATCGATGTCGAAAACACTGGGAATCGCGCATTAGAGCAAGTGGTGTTGGATCTCAATTCCGCAAGTGGATTACAGGAAGTTGAATCGGGACGGAACAGCATCACGAAAGCGATCGGGCCCATCGGACCGGGGCAACGAGCTTCGGTCGGCGTCGTATTTCAAGCAACTCGAGCTGGCGATCTTTGTGCCGAATTGAAAGCTCTCTATGGTATGGATCGGTCCCAAAATGTGATCGCTCAAACGAGCGCTTGCATCCAGGCAGTCACACCGACTCCGAAGGTTCCGGGAGTCACCATCCGAGTGGTCCCGCGCGACGGACGAACGACGATCCCTGCCAACGGGCGATTCGTCGTCTCAGCCATCGTCGAAAACACAGGAGAAATTGTGCTGCGTAATCTACAAATCTCGTTGAGAATTGGGCCCGAACTTACGGTTACGTCAGCTCCCGGTGGAGCTTTCGTCGGTTCGCAGCGACAAGTCGTCTGGAATATCCCTGCCCTACAGCCACGATTCGGTAACACGGCAGGGCAGTCGGTAACCGTTGAAGCTGAATTGCAAGCAGATCGATTTACAGCGCAAACGGTCGTCGAGGCTTCCGTGGTATCCGAAGAACAAGCCGTCGGCAATGACCGTTTGAATCTAACGATCGACGCAGGTGGAAGTGTCTTACCTCCCGATGCTTCCCCTGCGGACGGTCAACCAGGCCCAGCCATTCGAGCTGGGGATTGGAATCTCCAAATCCAACCTTTAACCAATCCTGCTAGAGTTGGAGAAGATGCTCGCTTCACCATCACCGTCCGTAACGATCAAAATTTGTTTGATCGAAACCTCATTCTTGAACTCCGTGTCAGCGATGAAGCGGAAATCTCCTCGATCTCGGTGATCGGAACAAACCTGGGCAAATCCTATACCGACGCTCGCCGCGTCCGTTTCGACCCAATCCGTGAAGTTCGACCTGGCGAGACGGTGACCTGGAACCTAACCGTTCGACCACGCCTGCCCGGAAAGGTGACGGTGGAGGCCGCTATTGCTAGCGAGCAAAAACCGACCGTACAATCCCGACGATCACAAATCGACGCGCTCGCAAACTAAGGCGAGCGGTAAATAAAATCGATCAAACATAGCCCGCTGCAACTGCGACGAATCAATTTATTGACCCTCACTATCGTATAGGGCTGGTATAGGTTCCGTCGCCATTCGACCAAGAACTTCAAAGGTGCTTTGCACCTCATCGTCGGGGGTGGGCACCACAAATCGAGATTCGTATGCTTCTGCATTTGCGTTACTCTCAATCCAAAGCGTCAGCGTCTGTTCATGTCGCGGTCAATTATCTCGGAATAGCCCCGACGCTTCGGTATGTTCCCCAAAAGCTAATCCAGCATTGATGAAAGCCCAAAGTCCGCAAAAGGCAGGAGGACTTGGAAAACGAGAAACCATGTTGGCATTCCGCCGACTAGATCGCGATGAAATTACCAAATGCGGATTCGATGATCGATCCAGGCAAGAGCGTCAGCCGAGCGATGTAGTTGCTCGACGTCAGACGGACAACGTTGTCCCGCCATTCAGCTAAGTGAACTTCAGCAATTCGCTGCGAAACGAAATCACATTTGGAAACCGATCGCGAGGTTCCCGCGAAAGGGCGCGATCGATGGCCTGCGTCAGAGCTTTCGGTAGGTCGCTTCTTCGTTCGAGAATGGGAATTGGTTTTTCGGTCAAGAGGTGAATGAGTTGTCGAGCGGGCTCGATAGGCAAATCGTGAGGTGTTTTGGAGGAGAGCATTTTGTAAAGTGTCGCCGCAGCGGAATATTGGTCAGCAGCGGGCCGGACCTCGCGGTAATGGGTGACTTGCTCGGGGGCCATGTAAGCCGGCGTTCCTCCCGTTTCCCCCTGCAAAGTGAGGCCACTGAGTTTCGATGCCTCGTAAACGCGAGCCAAGCCAAAGTCAGCCAGCTTCGCGACTCTCTGGCCAGGAGTGGTCGAAATGAGAATGTTGCTCGGCTTAATATCGCGATGAACGAAACCTCGTGAATGGGCATGTCCCAACCCAGCGAGCGCTTGGCATAAAATCCTGGTTGCTGATTTGACATCGAGCCTCCCTCGCCTTTCAAGAATCGACGCTAAGTCAACGCCAGAGATGTACTCCATCACAAGGAAAAGAATGCCGTCAGCCTCACCGATTTCGTGAAAACCAACGATGTTGGGATGGGACAATTCGGCAAGAATAGAACACTCTCGTACAAAGCATTCCAATTGTCGCTGCGAAACACCAACAGCAGGCACAATCGTCTTGATGGCGTACAACTTGCGGGTTCGTTTGTGAGCGGCTTTGTAGACGATCCCCATTCCACCTCGTCCGATCTCCTCCTGAATTTCGTAGCCAGGCACTTGCAAGGAGATTCGATCTGGGAGTGGAAGCGTGACCTCTGGCTGCTTCGGTTGATGGACAACCATCGGGGCAGAAAGCGTTTCCTCGACGCTATCTGAGTATTCAACAAACACTTTGAAAACGGTATGACCAGCGGAAACGATATCTTCATTGCGCAGTTCGGCCGAATCGACGCGAACCTGATTGACCATGGTGCCGTTGCGACTTCGCAGATCGAGCAGGCGGCATCGCGGCGGGTTTACTTCGATCAAGAAGTGGCGTCGTGAGAAATAAGGATCATCGTAGGATAGCCGTAAGTGAGCGTCTTCGACTCGACCAACTAAAAAGGTATCGTGGCTGTCAAAAACAAATTCTTTTCCCAAGTGGGGACCATCAATGACCTTCAATCGCAGTTTCACGAGGTTCCATTCTTTGAGACTTCAATTGGATGGTGCTGCGAAAACCTGTACCCAGTAGTTTTCTTTGTTTGCATTTTCAGCAACAGCGATGCCGATCTCCATGTACTCCGCCGTAAGGATATTCGCACGATGGCCCGGAGAAGTCATCCAGTTCTGGATGACCTCCTTCGAAGAATTTTGGTTGAACGCGATATTCTCGCCCGATCTTGAAAACTCATAGCCTCTTTGAGCAACCCGGTCTGCAGCCGTCAAGCCATCAAGAGTGTGGCTGAGCTGATTCCTCCGAGCCATGTTTTGCGCATGGCTTCTTGCAGCATCCAGCAGCTTTTGATTGATTTGAAGAGGTTGAAGCCCGAGGCGCGCGCGCTCGGCGTTGGTCCTTTCCCATAGTTCCTTTTCCACAGGTGATAAGGGATCATGCTCGAGATGCGCTCGCTCGGCCCCACTTGGTGCATCGGTCGACTTCTTCTCTCCATCGACAGCGTTTTGGGCCGGATTCGGAGCAGAATCGGGAGCGCTGGTTGGCGATGCCGAAGGTGGCGGAGGGGACGGTACAACTACGAACTGCATGAAGTTGAACTCGTGATTCCAACCGGTCGCGTGATGCTCGACGATCATTTCCTGATGATCGAACGGGACTTCTACTACGACAGGCTTGGCGGCTTTCACATGGACTTCTTTCAGTTCATCCGATCCTGATTTCACCACCAGCCTTGCTCCACCTCCCATAATCGGTTCGTCGTTTTCCGATCGCAACGCCAACTTGAGTATTCCTTTCTTGGACGACGTGATGGCGGAAAAATCGACAGTCGCGGGAGATTGTCGTGAAATCGGATGCGTGACTAATGTGGGACGAGCGTTTTCGTGAGCTCCAGGAACGAGCGTCTTTGGCCCCTGCGGCTCGGTGAAATTGGCGCTTGTGGTGACTCGAACATTTTGCCATTCGAACACATTCGGAGGTTGATAAAGCACACTTCTTTTCGATACTGAAGGCCCACTTGGGTATTCGTTAAGCTCCATATTCGAGCTGGGTATCGGTGGCACTCCTACATCATCGTGAATGGGAGGAGAGTCGAGTACCGGAGGTAATGCCATCGGTCCGTGGGAGGGCGAATATCCGCCCCCCCCCATGGTTTCATCCACCATCGGCATAGGGACTGGAGAACAAACAGTCGGCTGTAGGACAATCGGTTTGCTTCCTGGCGCCGGCGCTCGCCAGATTTGAATAGATCTATTGCAATTCGCGCTTGCAATGCGACTGCCATCATAGCTAAACACGGCGTCGAGAATGCGTCCAGGCATTGCAGGATACGAGGCAATGGGTTTGCCACTGGCTACATCGAGAACTTCCAACAGTGTTTGCTGAGCTAGGTTCGAGCCGCCGTAAACCAACCGCGTGCTATCCGCCGAAAAGCAAAGTGATTCGATGAACGATGCGAATGGGCGAACCTCTTGCGCTTCACCAGAGGTCACATTCAAGATGGTGACAATCGCTGCCTGGACGTATTCGTCGATGAATTGCGAGTAACTTGCATAGTTTGGTTGGTTGGAGTCGCTGAAGATTGCGACAAATTTGCGATCGGGACTGATCGCAAACGTGCCGTCATTCGATCGGGACTTCAAATTCGTTGATCTATAAATCTCCTCCTGAGTATCCAAATCGAGGAGACTTAGCCACGTATTGTATCGATCAACCAGAAGC
>JBBIUE010000057.1:0-23363 GCA_037440405.1 Pirellula sp.
GCAAAAAACGCTCACCGATACCCTTCCAGCTATCGCCATCCGGTAATCAATTACAAACTTTATCAACGAGCGCAGCAGCGCGTCGAACTGAAACGTGCCAGCGACTCCAGCCGAACCAATCTGGCCAAAGTGTGCATGTTGTGGGCGGGGGTCAAGTCTCGATTGGACGGAGACCCGAAGGCAACGATGAAGCTGTTTCAGCAAGCAGTAGAAATCGTTCGTGATGTCCTGAAGAATCCCCGACCAGAGCCTGGGAGCCCCTCCCAAAGCGATATTCGCGAGTTGCTTGCCGCCCTTCTGCAGAATCAGGGAGTTGAACATTTGAAGCAAGGTCGATTGAGAGCGACTGCGGAGTCGTTTGAAGAGGCACTCCGTTTGATGGGAAACGTGCTCGCTGACATCCGCGCGCAGCCTGATTTTGAAACACTGGACGACAACGGTAAAGATAGTCGGACGGCCGCAAAGCAGATCAGTCACGACAAATCTGCTATCGGTCTCGCCTATATTCTAATGCGGTTGGGCGAGACCGAAAAATCGATCGAAAAATATGGGCAAGCTATAGCGGCTCGAAGAGAGATCTACGAGCGACGCCCGACAATGCTGCCATTGAAGTTGGAACTGGCTGGCCACTTGGGAAACTATGCTCAGTCGATGCTCTGGATTCGAGATTTAGACACAGCAGAGAAACTAGCGGACGAAAGTGTCAATCTTTTTGAAGACATTTACAAACATGACCCCGAAAAGGCGGACTATAAACGCCAATATAGCACAGCACTATATCGTCTCGCTTCGATTCGCAACCTACAAGGGCGCGACGGAGAATCGGTTAGCCTGTTCGAACGTTGCCGCAGTCTCCGACAACAATTGTTCGAAGTTTCAGCCGACGAGAAGAATACGATCCATTTATTTTTGGCAGAAGCTAGAGTGGGGAACGTAGAGCGAGCTCTTGAATTGGACCATCGGCTGGCCGAGTGGGAGGGAAAGAGTGGCGAGCGACATTTGGAGCGGGCCAGAGGTTTAGCGCAAATCTCCCGCTTCGTCGCGGAACCACAGCAACAAGAACTGTTAGCTCTTGCACTGGAGGAGATCAGGAAGGCCATTGAAGATGGCTACAGTGATCCTTTTCGCTTGTCCAAGGAACCCGAGCTTGAACCACTTGCTGAATCACCTGTTTTTCTTGCAGAGATTGCAAGACTTCAAAATATTGCGAATGACTCTTCAACGAAATAAACCTGAAGTTCTTGGATGATGAGAACGAAATGACGTCGATTTGACGCTTTGCCAGAGTCGAATCTTGCAGCATTGGAAAGCCGTGTAGCCTCCAATGACTTGGCGCTAACATCATGGGAAGGGGTGATCGACGCGCCCACCGACTTTCTCGCCACGATTGATGGCCTCGCGAAGTAGAGTCTCCCTAACGCAAACGTCTCCGATGCATTTGGCTTTTTCGTTCAGAACCCAGAAACAGGAAGAGAAACAGGTTGTGTCTCGTCTTGCCAATTCTACGGGCTGTGAGAAAACAAATTGCATTGACTGATTCTTTTTCCGTGAGTTCTGTTGACTAGCCGAGCGTCGATCGAACATGGATCCCATTGTGAACCGAACGATCGCCCTATAGCGTAATCGTACTCGGCAGTTTACCCTTGAGACAGTTCGACGCTCCGTTGCCTGATGATGTGTTATGCGACCACCGATTCGTGCTCACCGTGGAAACCAGTTGCACGCCAAAAGCTGGCAGACCGAAGCTGCTTTGCGGATGCTCTGCAATAATCTCGACCCGGACGTTGCCGAACGGCCTGAGGATTTGGTCGTCTACGGAGGTATTGGCAAAGCGGCTCGCAATTGGGAGTGCTTTGATCGCATCGTCGCGGCGTTGCTTCGGCTGGAGTCCGATCAGAGCTTGCTGATTCAGAGCGGCAAACCTGTCGGCATTTTCAAGACGCATCCGGATGCTCCACGCGTGTTGATCGCGAATTCCAATCTTGTCGCACGCTGGGCGAATTGGGCGCATTTTGACCAACTCGATCGAGCCGGGCTGATGATGTATGGCCAAATGACGGCAGGCTCTTGGATTTACATTGGTTCTCAGGGAATCGTGCAAGGAACCTATGAAACCTTTGTCGAGGCAGGTAGGCAGCACTATGGAGGAGATTGGAAAGGTCGCTGGATCCTAACCGCGGGATTGGGAGGCATGGGGGGGGCCCAGCCTCTAGCAGCAACCATGGCTGGAGCTTGCTGTCTTGCCATCGAGTGCCGGCCTTCTCGCATCGCCATGCGATTGAAAACTGGCTACGTTGACCGACAGGCACAAACGCTGGACGAGGCCTTGCAGATGATCGATCAGGCACGAAGTCAGGGTAACGCCGTATCAGTCGCGCTCCTTGGAAACGCCGCCGAGGTCGTACCCGAAATTCTGCGCCGCGGCATTCGGCCAGATTTGGTGACAGACCAAACATCGGCTCACGATCTGTTGCACGGCTATTTGCCGAAAGGTTGGAGCATCGAAGCATGGGAGGAACGACAGAAATCGGACCCCGATGCCGTGCGAGATGCGGCCGGTCGCTCGATCGCTGAACATGTGGCAGCCATGCTCGAGTTTCATCGACTTGGCGTGCCAACCACCGACTACGGCAACAACATACGCCAGGTTGCTCGGGAATTCGGTGTTGCGAACGCCTTCGATTTTCCGGGCTTCGTGCCCAGGTACATTCGCCCTCTGTTTTGTCGAGGCATTGGCCCGTTTCGTTGGGTTGCGTTGTCGGGGGATCCAGCCGACATCTACCGTACCGACGCTCGAGTACGCGAGCTGATGAGCCACGATTCGCATTTGATGCAATGGCTGGACATGGCAGAGAAGCAAATTCATTTTCAAGGACTGCCTGCGCGCATCTGCTGGGTCGGCTTGGGAGATCGGCATCGGTTGGGCTTAGCGTTTAACGAAATGGTGGCGAGGGGAGAAGTGAGTGCACCGATCGTCATTGGCCGCGACCATTTGGATTCAGGCAGTGTGGCCAGTCCCAATCGCGAGACCGAAGGGATGCGCGACGGATCCGATGCGGTCGCTGACTGGCCGCTGCTGAATGCGCTCCTGAATTGTGCCAGCGGAGCAACCTGGGTCTCCATCCATCATGGCGGAGGCGTCGGCATGGGTTATTCGCAACACGCTGGCGTCGTCATCGTGTGCGACGGAACTCCCGAAGCAGCCAAGCGCATCGAGCGCGTCCTTTGGAACGATCCGGCTACTGGTGTGATGCGTCATGCCGATGCTGGTTATGAAGTCGCTCAGCATTGTGCTCGCCAGTTTGGGCTGGATTTGCCATGTCTGTAGATTTCTTTGACGAGTCCCTCGGTTATGAAGAGCAAGCCAATCGGCGTGCCTGGGACAGCATGGCGAGAGAAGCCCACCCATTGGCTTGTCCGGTTGAGGACGATGAACTGCGACATCCGCTTCAAGTGGTCGATGAAGTTGGATGGTTGGGGGGAAACATTCATGGCTGGAAGGTATTGTGCTTAGCTGCCGGGGGTGGCAGGCACGGTGCCCTATACGCTGCCGCCGGAGCGAACGTCACCGTCGTCGATCAGAGTCCGGGCATGTTGGAATTAGACCGTCAGGTTGCTTTGCAGCGGCACTTCAACATACGTTTGTTCCAAGCGTCGATGACCTCCATGCCGATGTTGCGCGACGGGGAATTCGACCTTGTTATTCATCCCGTCTCGACCTGTTACTTGCGTGATGTGGAACGGGTCTTTCACGAGGTGGCTCGGGTGTTACGACCAGGCGGGCTTTATGTTTCCCAGCACAAGCAGCCGATGAATCTTCAAGCCAGCCTGGAAGCTCCAAACGGGAGGTATTGGATCGAATCGGTACCATCGAGTATCGTGCCCGTCGCCGCAGCCACTCAACCCAATCGGTTGCGAGAACCAGGCACGATGGAATTCGCTCACTCGCTCGAAACGCTGATTGGGGGAATTGTCCGGGCGGGAATGCTGATCGAAGACCTGGTCGAGCCGCGACATGGGGACCCGAACCAACCGGTTGGCAGCTTCGCTCATCGCTGCGCGCTCATCCCTCCTTATATCCGCATCAAAGCTCGACGGACCGCATCGACAGTGAGCGCACCGAGACTTCTCATCTGATGCGCGGCTACCAACGGAGCTAGGCGGGCGCGATCGGAGACCGGCAACATCGGAGAAAGGCACGATTGGAAAGCATGCGGCAACGATCAATCTTCGGCGCGCTCACCTGCGGGAGCCATTTTCACTAGGCGAGGATCGAAGCGAGCGACGGTTTCAACAAGCTCTCGTTGCGCGGCCATGACTTCATCGATGTCCTTGTAGGCCATGGGAACCTCATCCAGCCCAGCGGACAGAAGAACGACGTTTCTTCGCTCGAGGAGCTGTTTGACTTCCTTCCAGCGAAATTGATTCATCGCCGCTGTCCGGCTCATGCGTCGCCCCGCACCGTGCGAAGCGCTCAACAAAGCCGCTTCGACGCCGCGTCCTCGCACCACGTATCCCGGAGAGGCCATCGATCCAGGGATGATGCCGAGGACTCCCTTTCCCGCTGGGGTCGCACCTTTACGATGGACGATCAGCTCTTGATCACCGTGTTTTTCTCGCCAGGCGAAGTTGTGATGATTCTCGATGTCCAGCAACACCTCCGCACCCAGGTGCTTGGCGATCGCCCGGTGAATGCAGTCGTGATTAGCGGCCGCGTACTGACCCATCAGGTTCATCGCATCCCAATACTCTCGACCTTCCTGCGAGTCTAAATCCAACCATGCGAGGTTGGAAAGTTCTCGCGGCAACTCTGGATGTCTTTGCTTGGCGATGCTACTGTAGTGAGCGCACACCGCAGCACCGGTCCCGCGCGATCCGCTGTGGCTCAGCAAAGCCAGGTAGGTGCCTGATGCTAAACCCAGCTCATCTCTGGTCATAGTCAAAGTGCCGAACTCGACAAAATGATTGCCACTGCCGCTGGTTCCGAGCTGTTTCCAGGCCTTGTCTTTGTTTTCGCGCGTGATCGGCGAAACGCTCCAATCGGCATCCATGACGTCGTGTTCGCGGGGGCGTTGAAAGGTAGCACCGATCCCGAATCTGGTTTCGCGTTCGAGAGCCGTGCGGAGTCGATCCTGATCTTGCTCCAGGGCATGGATCGGCAAATCGATAACGGTCAGCTTCATGCGGCAGGCAATGTCCACCCCGACGGCATAGGGGATGACGCTGTTTTCCGTAGCCAGCACTCCTCCGATCGGCAGACCATAACCAATGTGAGCATCTGGCATGAGCGCGCCCGCAACGGTCACCGGCAGCTTGCAGGCATCGTTCATCTGAGCTAGGGCAGCCTGGTCGAGATCGGCTCCCCATTGCCGCCACGGAGCAGGCTTCTCTCGAGCGATGTAGCGATCTTGGGCGCTGAACACGGACTGTAATGAATTAGCCAGAGAGCCCCAAACCGGGTCGGCTCCCCAACTCGATGGATTTGCGACGATATCCGAAATTCGTTTGCGCAGCTCTTCACGTTTAAGGCCAGATTTCGAAGCTTGGCGGACGGCTTCCACGGCCACTTTCATCGCTTCACCCTTAGGAACACCCAGATTATGCAGTTCTCTCGGCTTCATTTGGCATCTTCCTCTCAAATTCATGATTCAGGTTCATCTAGATGGTCCATCGGAACTTTGCCTCCTCTGCGGACGCGAACTAAGCCAGATTTCGATTCTTCGCTGTTCTGGAGGTCGGCGTGTTCAAACTAGAAAAAGTTCGCCCGGAGAGCTAGCTTGGCTTGAGCTACATCCTTACAAATCGGAGATGCGGAACTCCAATTTTGAGACAGAACCTCGAATCGAATTGTCCCATCCGCGGAGGCCCACATTGGAAGTACACATTCTTTCAGTATTCTTGTAGTATCGCCCAAGTCAGACAATCGAGCCTGAAGCTAGGTTCACCTGATTCGAAGGCTGAAAACTTTGCGTCGAAATGCCATACTCGGCTAGTGAACTTGCCAGAAATTGTCTCTTCGGAATGCTTACTTCGGCAGCTATCATAGTGTTCTTCGCAATTCACCTTCGAGACCTCCGTTAAGTTGCTATGACATGCAGAATGAATTGAACAAGATATTGTTGAGGTGGCTTATTGGCCTCGTCATTCCCATCGCGTTGATCGTATCTGGGATCGGCATCATTTGGGGAATGGGCTCGTCGAAGGTTGCCAAGAACGTCGACGATGGGACAGATCTGATCTCGCAGCTTCGTCGAATGCCAATTGTCAAGGTCGATCGGATACTCGAGTACCCTGATGAGATACCCTTGGATATCGAAGTCAACGGAGTGGTCGTACCTTTTCGAGAAGTGACCTTGGCAGCCGAAGTCGCTGGTCGTGTCTCGTACAAGAGCCCCAATTGCAAGATCGGGCGTTATGTCGAAGAAGGTGAACTTCTCTTTTCGATCGACAAGACGGATTACGAATGGGAAGTCGAGCGTCTGACTGCTCAGCGAGATTCCGAGAAGGCTCAGCAGCAGGAGCTGGACCAAGATGTCGCGAACGTCAAACGGATGATTGAACTGGCCGATGAGGAGCTAGCGATTCAGAATCGAGAGGTCGCTCGTTTGGAAGAATTGCCGCAAGGATTTGCAAGTGCGACGGAGCTCGATCAAGCTCGGCGAGCACGACTGGTAGCACAAAATGCCCGCGTCAACCTGCTGAACCAGCTTGATCTGTTGTCGACTCGTCGAAATCGCGTCATGCAAGCCGAGCGGCTCGCAACGGCATTGTTGGAGCAAGCCAAGGTAAATCTGGCGAGAACAGAAATTCGTGCTCCCAGTTCTGGCGTGATTGCGTCGGAGTCGGTTGAGGCCGATTCGTTCGTACAGAAGGGGGCAACGCTATGCGTGATTGAAGACACCCAGCACGTCGAGATATCGACTAATCTTCGGGCGGATCAGATGTTCTACATCTTGAATCAGCGAGATGCCTACCCGCCGCAAGATGAAGGGAAGCGTCAAGGATATGAGCTTCCACCAACCGAGGTGACCGTTTCCTACTGGCTGTCTGGACGGCGAAACGAAGTGTATGAATGGAAAGGGCATCTGAGCCGTTATGAGGGGATTGGCATGAATCCGCAAAGTCGTACGGTTCCAGTTCGGATTCTCGTTGATAATCCCATGGACATGCGACGAAGGGGCTCTGAGTCGGAAATGGCAATGACTGGCGCGCCGACGGCTCTAGTTCGAGGCATGTTTGTTGAATGTGCCATTCACACCAAACCAAAGCGCCGCATGTTGCTGGTGCCGAAAATCGCCATTCGGCCAGGGGGACAGTTATGGCTGTTCGAACCACAACCAAGTTTCTTTCCAGCCAATTCCATCAAAGAATCCGTGGACTCACCCGCAGTCGATGACGGGGCCCTTCCTTACGCTCCTGACGAAGCATCGAAGACGGATGCGACGGCACTTCAACCGGATGCTTGGGCCGTTGGCGGTCTCAAGGTTGTGTCCGGTTTGCAGTTGGTAAGGACGTTCAAGCTCGCCCAGTCACGCTATTCGGACTATTGGGTGATTGAGGCCCATGAAGAGCTTAATCCGCAGGATCTGGTAATCGTTACTCCCCTAGCGACGATCCTCGGTGGGGGCCAGGATTTCGTCCGCTATCCAAAAGAGGATCGCAAGTGATGAGACGTATCCTCGAATGGGCCACACATCACGTCGCCGGCATCAACATTCTTCTGTTGATGATCATCGCGGTCGGAGCGTTCAGTTTCTTCACGATGCGAAGGGAGACGTTTCCCAACTTTCAATTGGATGTTTTGCTGGTTTCGGTGCCTTATCCGGGAGCCACTCCTGATGAAGTCGAAAGCAGTATCTGCCAGCGAATCGAGGAAGTGCTTCAGCCGCTCAGTGGTATCAAGAAAATTACCAGTATTTGCCGCGAGGGATCGGGATTCACGCTCGCGGAATTGGATCGGAACGTTCGCGATCCTCAAAAGGTGTTGTCGGAAGTTCGATCAGCCGTGGATCGCGTTTCCGTTTTTTTTCCGGAACGAAGCGAAAAACATACGGTCGAACAGATTACTTTTCGATCACCCGCCATACGTGTCGCTGTGATCTCGAGCGAAGAACTGACTGCCGAAGCCGAATGGCGACTGCGTGAATATGCGGAGACGGTTCGCGATCGACTCATCGAACAACCAAATATCTCCTTGGCTCGTGTCGACAATGCGAAGCCTTACCAAATCGATGTCGAAGTTGATGAGTCGGCTTTACAGAAATATGGGTTGACGCTCGGCCAAGTGGCTCAACTCTTGCGACGCGAGAACATCGAACTCCCCAGTGGCCAAATCAAGAGCGACGGCCAAGAGATTCTCCTCCGTGGCAAGAACAAACGAGAGTTTGGAGAAGGCATCGAAGAGTTGCCGGTGCTAACCCAGAGCAACGGCACGGTACTCCGTGTCCGCGACATCGGTGAGGTCAAGGATGCCTTTGACGACGTCACAGCCATTACCGAGATCAATGGTCGGCCCGGAGTCGTCATTGTCGTTGAACGAACGAGCAGTGAAGACTTACTGAAGATTTCCGATGAAGTTCATAAAGTCATTGCAAATGTAGAAAGACCGGAAGGCTATAAGCTGGTCGTGTGGGGCGACGAAAGCACCATGGTTCGTGATCGTCTCAACATGCTCCTTTCCAATGGAACCCAAGGTGGAGTGATTGTCTTTTTGTTGCTTGCCCTTTTCTTGAGTCTCCGTCTGGCGTTTTGGGTAGCGATGGGCATTCCGATTTCGCTTGCTGGTGCTGGAATCGTTCTATCGCTGATGGATCAGACGCTCAACATGCTAACCATGTTTGCCTTCTTGATGGCTGTGGGCATTGTGGTTGATGACGGCATTGTGATCGGTGAGAACATTCACGCGCATCGGAAGCTGGGGAAATCGAATCTGCAGGCGGCTTTAGACGGTGTCTTGCAGGTCCTTCCTAGTGTTTGTTCGAGTATCTCGACAACGATCATTTGCTTCATGCCTCTGTTTTATGTTTCGGGTGTGATGGGGAAGTTTATTGCGGTCATGCCAGCGGCTGTCATCGCCATGCTTTTGTTTTCGTTAGTGGAAGCCTCCGTCGCTCTCCCGAGCCACATGGCCCACGAGCAGGAAGAATCCTTGTCGACATGGGGCCGATTGCAACGATGGTTTGCGCGTCGGATCCAGCCGATCGAGAGCCTTCTGGCCGTCATCACTGGCTTTATGAACGACAAACTCGACCGCTTTGCGACCAACGTTTACGCTCCCCTACTGCGATTCTGCCTGCACTATCCGGGAGTACCACTCGCGTTCCTTGTACTATTCTCTTGCACTGCAGTCGCCTTTGTTCGATCTGGGAAAGTTCCTTTTATCTTCTTCCCAGAGCTAGATGGTACGACCATCATCGGTCAAGTGATTTACCCCGCTGGGACGCCAGCTTCGCTTACGCTGGAAGCGACTCAAAGAATGGAAGCCGCCATACGAAGGTTGAGCGAGAGAATCGATACGGAGGAGCGAGCCGCCAACAGGGCCATTACGCCGCTCCCCACCGATGAACGCGAACCAAAGGGACCCGTCACCATGACGATCTTGACGGTTGGTAGTGCCATGAACGCGGCGAGCATGACCGGAGACTCTGCGACGGGATCGAACGTCGGTCAGGTGATTGTTCAACTTCATGAATCAAAAGATCGAAACGTTACCTGCGATGAATTGATTCGCTGGTGGCGAGAGGAAGCTGGTTATTTTCCAGGAGCAGAACGCGTCGTATTTCAGTCCGCCAATATCGGTCCGGGGGGAAAGCCGTTGGAGTTCAAACTCCTGGGCTCGCGCGAGAAGGCCGCCGAACTGGATGAGGCGGTCGAATACGTCAAGAAGGAATTGGCTCTCTTTACGGGTGTTTCCGATATCCGAGACGATTCGGATCCCGGAAAATACGAATTTCAATTTCGCATCAAGGAGCGCGCCCAGTCGCTCGGATTAACCGAATCCGACTTGTCGGAAACCATCCGCAATGCCTACTACGGAGCTGAAGTCATGCGATTGCAGCGAGGGAGGCACGAAGTGAAGTTGATGGTTCGTTATCCCATCGATGAACGCCGGTCGTTGGCAGATTTTCAGGAGCTCAAAGTTCGCGGACCGGATGGAGTTGAAATTCCGATCCTCGAACTGGCTGAAATCGATATTGCACAGGGATACTCGGAAGTCAATCGCGTCGAACAACTGCGTTCCGTGACGATCTCGGCGGATATCGATATCACGAAGACTTCAGCCAAAGATGTCGCAAGCAACCTTAATAACACGGTTTTTAAGGAGCTAGCCACGATTTTCCCGTCCGTCAAAGTGCGTTGGGAAGGACAACAGCAAGAAACGCTCGAGTCCTTTCAGAGCATGGTCATCGGTTTTGCGGTCGCCTTGCTCGGCATGTATGTCCTTCTGTCGT
Organism: Pirellula sp.; assembly: GCA_037440405.1. Lineage (GTDB taxonomy): Bacteria > Planctomycetota > Planctomycetia > Pirellulales > Pirellulaceae > JANMGV01. The sequence goes on from JBBIUE010000057.1 coordinate 10,452, forward strand.
TCGAATTCAAGTCCTACATTCAGCCGTTCATCGTTTTGCTGATCATCCCCTTTTCGTTCGCTGGTGCTGTTTATGGACACGCACTCATGGGGTTGCCATTCACGCTTTTCAGCATGTTTGGTTTGGTCAGTTTGGCGGGTGTTGTAGTCAACGATTCGATCGTCATGGTCGATTTTATCAACCATCACTATGACGAGAACCTATCGCTGCACGAGGCATTGATGCGAGCGGGATCGCGGCGATTGCGTGCCGTTTTCCTGACGAGTGCCACCACCGTGGCCGGGTTGACACCCATGTTGCTGGAGACCTCGCTCCAGGCCCAAGTCCTCATTCCGATGGCAACCAGCCTCGCATTTGGGCTGCTTGCCTCAACAACGCTGGTTCTCTTCCAGGTCCCAGTATTCTATCAATTTTACGGTTGGATGACTGAGGATGCTTCAGAGCCAGCCCCGGTTTCTCCAGTCTTGGATCGTGCCGGCTTGACGATGGGTTGATGTGAACCTGGATGGTGGAACTCGATCCAACGTTCGTTCAGCACACGACCCATTTTTGCTCGTTGTTGGTGAGCGTGTTATACTCCACCTTCCTCACGCGATCCATTCTCTCCATCCTTGAAAGGGAGTTTCTATGGCCAAACGTCGACGCACCACTCACCGCAGCTCCAAAGGGACCAAATTGTATGCTGTGCGGGATAAGTCCGGGAAGTTCAAGGATATACAAACGTTCAAACGAGCTCACGCGGCGGACTTGAGGCATGTAAGCGCGAACGAACTTGCGCATCGAATCGAGAGAAAAGAGAAGCAGAACGAAGCATCCAGCAAGCCAAAAGCAACGTCCGTCGTTCACAAAGTTGTGATTGCGAACCTATCCAGGCTGAAGAAAAAGTATGGATCGAAATATAAAGCGCTGACTGCTGCCATGAAATCATGGCTGAGCTCGGACAAAGCTCTGGGATTGAAGTCGGCGGTTATTGACATTTCCAGTTCGAAGGTCATGAGCAAGTTCGGGGGAATCGCTGTCGCCGATCCCGTCCAAGGCGAACAGACGAAGAACGCCATCGATGCCGTCTATCGCCACTACACGCCCGACTATATTGTGATCCTGGGTGGTCCCGATGTGGTATGCCATCAATCGTTGATCAATCCAGTGCGTGATGAAGATGCCGATGTTCCGAGCGATTTGCCTTACGCATGCGAAGCGGGATACAGCCGCCGCATTCGCGACTTTTTGGCTCCGACTCGAGTGGTCGGTCGGCTTCCTGATCTCGTTAACGCAACCGATCCCAAATACTTGATTGGTTTGATTGAGTCGGCTACGAGGTACCAACCGCGACCTCGCTCTGACTACGAAGCGTACTTTGGACTGAGTGCTAAGGTCTGGAAGAAATCCACGGCTTTGAGCCTTCAGAAGATGTTCGGCAATGCAGATTCGCTGAAAACGTCGCCAGACGATGGTCCCAACTGGACGTCGAACGACTTGGCAAAGCTGTCGCATTTCATCAATTGCCATGGTTCGCCGGCGGACCACCGATTTTTGGGTGAACCTGCCAATTATCCAATCGCTCATGATTCTACCAAGTTAGCCGGCAAGATTTCCAAGGGATCCATAGTCGCTGCCGAGTGCTGTTACGGAGCCGAGTTGTATGATCCGACACTTTCCGGCGGAGCGCTCGGCATTTGTTGTGAATATCTTCGCAGTGGCGCTTATGGTTTCTTCGGCAGCACGACCATCGCTTACGGCCCGGCAGATGGAAACGGAGCTGCTGATATCATTACTCAGGATTTTATTCGCCATGCACTGTCAGGAGCATCGCTCGGTCGTGCCGCTCTGCAAGCACGGCAGGATTATGTTCTGAAAAACTCCGTCATGACGAAGATCGACTTGAAGACGCTAGCTCAATTTTATCTCTTGGGCGACCCGTCGATTCATGCCGTCGCTCGAACATCGGATGCTTCAAACATCCCCAAGTCTAAATCCGCTCCGGCAAGGTCCGCAATCCGTAAATCGTCCGCGAACGCGGTCGATCGGCGCGTGCGACGCGAAGCGTTGTTCAAGAATGGATTAGCCATCGGCATGGCTTCAAATTATGCGGACGGCGATTCGATTTTGGATGTGGATGCCAAGTCTAGCGTTGTTCAGGAACTGCACCAAGCGTTGGGAAAGGACATCGACTACCTTGGTTACGAAAAGCTGGAGGTCGTTTCACCTCAAGCCACCTTGTTCGCGAAGACGGCCGCCAAAGTTCCATCCTTGCTGGCGGCTACTCGCATTCATGTCTGCATGGGTAAGCGAGCAACCAAGGGCTTAAAAGTCCCTCAGTTCGTTGTAGCCATCCTTCGAGAATCCGATGGTGAAGAGGGAAAGATTGCGACGTACTACAGCCGATAGAATGGACCATGGATTTGCAAGGCACCGTCTCCAAAAAAGTGCTGTCCGCTGGATCGAAAAGTGAACGATCGGCGGTCGTTCTAACGACCGATGACGGCACCGAATTCGTGTTGCGAATGCGAGGTGGCCACCCAATGCTAGACCCGAACTTAGAATCATTGGTTGGCAACCAAGTTCGACTGCAGGGTAATTCGCATCGGAATATTTTTTTCATCGATGCATGGACGATCGAGGAATAGTTCGAAGGTGATAACGTCGTCATCCCTCTTCGTACTCAACCGTCATTCACCCAACACGTAAGCAAAGATCAGTGGCGCAACGATGGTCGCGTCACTCTGAATCATGAACTTGGGCGTTTGAAGGGACAATTTCTTCCAAGTGATCTTTTCGTTCGGCACGGCTCCTGAATAGCCACCATAGCTTGTTACCGCATCGCTGATTTGAGCGAAATAGGACCAAAGGGGAATGTCTTCTTCCAAATCTTGAATCCAAAGAGGAACGACACAGATCGCGAAATCGCCGGCGATGCCCCCACCGATTTGGAAGAAGCCAATGGGATGGTTGGCCGATAATTCCTTATACCAAGTTGCAAGCTTGGCGAGTTGTTCGGTACCGCTTCGCAAGGCGCGATGGGATTTGACTGTGCCATCCATCACTCGAGCCGTGAACATGCTACCCAGCGTGCTGTCTTCAATTCCTGGGGAGAAGATGGGAATTCCTTTCTCCTTCGCGGCGAGAACCCAACTGTGTTCTTTCGGAATCTGGAACAGGCCTTGTAGTTCTGGATCATCAAGCAATCGATAGAAGTACTCGTAGGGAAACAGTGGCTCTTCTTGATCTGCTTGTTCACACCACAGCTTGGTCAATCGTTCTTGCATGTGCATCATGACCGATTCTGGAATGCAGGTATCGGTAACACGATTGAATCCCTCTTTGAGAAGCTTTATTTCATCTTCCGCAGAGAGAGCTCGCCAATTCGAAATGACTTGGTATTCCTTGTGGGCAAAGAGATTAAACAAGTCCTCTTCCAGGTTGGCAGCCGTGCAACTGACAGCATGGACCTTATCGCGGCGAATCATTTCCGCGAGCGAGATACCGAGCTCAGCCGTGCTCATGGCACCAGCCATGGCGACGAGCATTTTGCCGTCTCTCTCCTCGATAAACTGCTTGTAACAACGAGCTGCATCCAACGTTTCACGAGCATTGAAGTGTCGATAGTGCAACTCCATGAACTGGCTAACGTTCATTCAATATTCTCCGAGACTGAAGCTACTCGCGACTTGGCCTAGTGATCCCGAGCCATGGGCATCACAACGTAAGAATAACCATCGTTGGTCAAAAACAACGCTGGTTCAGAACCGGTGCTGATTTCTATCGTGAAAGGAGCGTCGACATCGAGCACCCGAAGGAAATCCGAAACAAATCGATGGTCCATCATCAGTTTGATGACTTCGCCACTGTAGTCGATGGGGACCTCGATTCGGCTTTGGCCGATCTCTGCTGTTCTGGAAGCGAGTACCAAGGAACCTTCTCCGAACTGAAAATCCACGCCGCGACTTTCCGCATCCGCAACGACGGCCGCCATCCGAATGGCTTGAAGGAACGGTCCAGATGTACCGGAGATACGAATGGCATTTGGCCGCTTGGGAATCACTTGCTTCCAATTGGGAAACCGACCTTCAACCAAACGGGAATAAATGACACTCTGTGACGTCCGAATGAGAATGTCATTGGCGCGAGCCGCGATGTGAATGACCTCGTCTTTATCGGAAATGGCTCGCTCGATCAGGTTCAAAGATTTCGATGGGATGATCGTATGTGCTGGCTGAGTCTTATGATCGTGTACACTCGTTCCTTTCCCATGCATGGCTGCTAATCGCCTACCATCCGTCCCAACAGCAACGACTTGATCTCCTTCCAGCTCCAGGAGAACGCCCCCTAAGGCATATCGGCTGCTCTCGACGTCGATCGCAAACGAAGTTCGATGAACCATCTGTCGGAAAAGGCGACCAGGAATCTCGTGATACGCAGATTCTTCAAAAGCCGACAGCGTAGGGAATTCGTCGGGATTACCGCTGGGAAGATTGAACTCCGAGTACTTTCCTTGAATGCTAAGGGTCGAGTCGGAGAGGTCAAACAACAATTGCTCGTCGCCGCTTTCTCGCAGAATACTGCCGATTCTCTGAACCGATAGCAATGCTTTGCCAGGTGTCTGAACATCGACCCCTTCGACATTGACTCGGATGCCCGCATCCATGTCGCTTCCCATCAGGGTAACGACTTCTTCGCCAGCTACAATCTTCACGTTCTGAAGAATCTCTTTGGGCGATCGAGCCGACGAGGCTGATGACGCCAATTGAAATGCCGACAAAAGCTTCTCGCGATTACAAGTGATCTTCATGTCCGTCGAGTTCCATAGTTCGTCAAAGCGACTTGGGATGATCGATATCCCATTTAGCAAACGTAATGTTTTACTATCGAATAGCCATCATGCGAAGATGACCAATCGCGATTTCGGGTTGGTCCTTTCGAGGCCGTCTCCGTCGTTCTACCAAACAATCAATAATGTATTTTATAGTTGTTGTTGTATAGGCGACGCGATTTGCTCATTCTCAAGAGTAGAAGAGTGGCCAAACCACCTAATTTCACGAGAAAAGGTTCCGATGTCGACGTACCAACTGCTGTGCAAAACCAGTTGATGGACTGTCGGTCAAATGTCCATAGAAACCGAAAAGTCGCATGGTTATCAACGCGAAAGAAGCGGTGCCGTCGAAATAGCATCAGGTATGCACGATAGTTGACAATGCGATGAACAGACTACCGACGACTTTTCAACCAAAGCGATGGCGATGTTCAAGAGTGCGGAATCCAAGTAGAATCAACGGAGTTCACGGTTGGAACAAGTCGAATGAGCGGATGCGTTCATTCGGACCTAGAAAGTGATTTCATTTTGTACAAACGCCGATAGGGATTTGAGAAAGATGAAACGGAACCAGTGGTTTATTGGATGTCTCGTAGCGATGGGATGGATGGTTGGGTCCGTTCGAGCGGCGGATCCGGTCATTGTCATTTTGGATACTTCACGAGGTGAGATTCGATTGGAGCTGGATGCGGAGAAGGCGCCGACGACCGTCGCGAATTTCGTCAAGTATGTTCAAGATGGACACTATGACGGAGTCATTTTTCATCGCGTCATCGAGGGATTTATGATTCAAGCGGGTGGGTACACCGAAGAGCTGTCGGAGAAGAAGACGAGGGAACCGATCAAGAATGAATCCGACAATGGCTTGGAGAACAAGAAATACACCATCGCCATGGCGAGAACTTCCGAGCCACACAGCGCGTCGGCTCAGTTCTTTATCAACACAGCCGACAACGATTTTCTAGACCGGAAAAATGCCCGAGATCGCTACGGCTATGCGGTGTTTGGCAAAGTCGTTGAAGGAAAGAAGGTCGTCGACGAGATCGAGAAAGTTCGCACGACGCGAAAAAAAGGAATGGACGATGTTCCTGTAGACACCATCATCATCAAGAAGGCAAGCATCGAAGAGACGAAGGAATAGGTAGGCAAGCGTGATCATTTTCAAAACAAACTTGGGTGATATTCACATCGAACTGGATGAAGAGCGAGCTCCTATTAGCTCTGCAAATTTCTTGCAGTACGTTCGCGAGGGTCACTATGATGGCAGTATTTTTCATCGAGTCATCAAGAACTTCATGATCCAAGGAGGAGGTTTTGATTCTCGGATGGTTCAAAAGAAAACCAGGGCTCCCATCAAGAATGAAGCTGCGAATGGGATGAAGAATCAGCGCTATACGGTTGCCATGGCTCGAACCAGCGATCCGCACAGTGCAACCAGTCAGTTCTTTATCAACACGAAGGACAATGATTTTTTGGACCGAGAAAATTCCCGAGACGGCGTCGGCTACGCGGTTTTTGGACGCGTCGTGCAAGGGATGGATGTTGTCGACGCTATCGAGAACGTCGCGACGACAAGTCGGTCTGGCCACAGCGACGTGCCCGTTGATGTCATAACCGTGATGTCCGCAACGGAGGTTGCCTAAATCAGCGTTCTCGAATGAACTCAATTGTGGAGGGATAAGAGATGAAGTCTTCCGATCGACAAGCTCGATGTACTGAATGTGGCTCCCTGACAAGGAGGCGGTTCATGAAGGCAACCGCTGCGACCCTAGCGGTTCCGGCCATCATTCCCGCTGTCCATGGAGCACCATCTCGAACCAGTATTGCGGAGTCCGTTGTCGCCGAGTTGTTCGAGAGCTTGACAAGTGATCAGCGTGCTGAGGTTTGCAAGTCTGTTGAGGATCCCTCGCGACTTCGAGTTAATGCAAATTGGCATGTTACTAAGCCTCTCATTGGAAGCAAATTTTATTCAAAGTCGCAGCGGGCGATGATCGAGAAGATCGTGCAATCCCTCACCAGCGATGAAGGATATCGTCGCATCCAACAACAAATGGACGAAGACGACGGGGGATTGGACGCCTACAGCATGGCGATTTTTGGCGATCCTTCGGGAGATTCGTTTGAATGGATGCTCACCGGTCGCCACCTGACGCTTCGTGCCGACGGGAATACAGTTCCAGGAACGGCTTTCGGCGGGGGAATTGTGTACGGGCATGGAGAGGAATCGAGTCCCTCCGCAAACTTGTTCTACTTCCAAACTCAAAAGGTGAATCAGGTTTTTTCTTCGCTGGATCCGGATCAGCGAAAGCGGGCATTGGTTGGTTCTACTCCACCTCGCGAAGATGATGTCCGAATTCAAGGTGATTCGGGCAACTTCATGGGTATTGCTGCTTCGGAGTTGAGCAGTGATCAATTCGGGCTCTTCCAAGATGCTCTTCGAACGATTTTGTCTCCGTACCGAGAAGAAGATGCTGATGAAGCCTTTTCCTTGCTTGAGATGGGCGGGGGACTTGGCGCTCTGCGGCTCGCCTACTTCCAACAGGACGACCTAGAAGATGACAAGATTTGGGACGTATGGCGCATCGAAGGACCGAGCGGTGTGATCCACTTCCGAGGTGCCCCGCATGTTCACGCTTATATTCACATCGCATCGACCCATTAGTGTCTTGGTGATGCTCGACCCGCAATTTTTGCGGTCCGGAATGCAAGGGAGGACGCCGTTGAGTTGACCTTCAGGCGAATAGCAAGTGAACCTATGCCAGCCCGAAAGGTAAGTGAGGGACGAAGCGTAGGTTCTTTCGCTCACACAGCGAGCAATGCCGGTAGGTACGGATCTGCCGCTCGCATGATGCTTCGTTGATTCGCGTCTGCCGTTTGCCTTGGATTACGTCTGACGTACCGAACGAGAGATGGTTTGGACCCCGTGGGCCTTCTCTGAGGCTTGTGCGTGTGGCAGCGTTCAGGGCAAGAGATTCTTTAGCGGATCTTGTAATCGTTCCCGATTCACTTGAGTTCAACTAGGAATGACCTTTCTGCTGTCCAAAGTCAGCAACTAAAACTGAAGGATGGTATCAATGCCTCCAATCCATCTTTTATGTCGACTCACCGGTAGACCCATGCCGCCAGCGAAGAACCGTTTACCGATGGTCCGAAAACTCGCGTTCATTCTGATGCATTTGGTCGGAGCTCTGTCAGGGGCGAACTTTGGGGTCGTCTTTGCCGTTCAGTTCGACCAAGAGGATGTGAGCAGCGAGTTACCTCGATTCGAGCCGTTGGCGGTCAGTGACGCAATACACAGTTTCGAAGTTGCCGAGGGCTTCCAAATCGACCTCATTGCGTCCGAACCCTTGGTGGTCGATCCGGTCGCCTTTTGGTTTCACCCAAATGGTCGACTCTTCGTCATCGAAATGATCGACTACAGCGAACAGGATCAGGAGCATCTCGGAAGAGTTGCGGTGCTGTATGATGATGACGGCGATGGAAGGATGGATCGCCGAACAACCTATGCGGAAGGCTTATCTTGGCCAACAGCCATTCACGGATGGCGCGATGGGGTGCTCGTGATTGCACCGCCAGATCTTCTCTTTCTTCGGGATCAGGACGGTGACGGAGTATGCGATCAGCGCGACACATGGTTTACCGGATTCGCTCGAAGTAACGTTCAAGGCATGGCAAACAGCTTACGTTGGTCCATCGAAGGATACATCGAAGGTACGAGCAGTTCCAATGGTGGCGTTATCGTCGATTCACGCGGCAACCGAGTCGACTTGAGAGGAAGAGACTTTCGGATCGATCCCTTGAACCGTTCGATCACCGCGACGTCAGGCGGCGGACAACATGGCATGTGTTTCAATGTCTGGGGGGACAAGTTTGTTACCAGCAATTCTGACCACTTGCAGCAAATCATCGACTTGGAATCTTGGTTAACTAGAAGAACACCAATCATTCCCATACCATCATCGCGCCGCAGCATCGCGTCCGATGGAACACAAGCGGATGTCTATCGCATCAGTCCCATGGAGCCGTGGCGAATCGTTCGAACTCGTCTGAGGGTGGAAGGACGAGTCCCCGGTCCCATTGAAGGAGGAGGTCGCGCGGCAGGTTATTTCACTGGTGCAACCGGAACATGGGTGATGCCCGGAGACGGTCCCTTTGGCTATGGTGGCCACGATGTCGCCTTCATTTGCGATGTCGGAAGCAATTTAGTCCATCGAAAAAAGTTGACCGAAGAAGGTCTGTATTTTCGGGGTGACCGAATGGATCCAAACACGGAGTTCGTTCGCTCGCGAGACACGTGGTTTCGTCCAGTGCAACTTGGCGATGGCCCTGATGGCAATCTGTATATCGCCGACATGTATCGCGAGGTGATTGAGCATCCGTTGAGCCTTCCTCCGATCATAAAACAACATCTTGATCTTACGAGTGGTCGCGATCGTGGCAGGATTTACCGGGTTTCGCCCAAGCCGCCCTTTCATGTGCAACCAGTTTCACTGAGCCCGAAGTCGAATCGAGAGCTCGTATCTCTTCTCGAACACGATCTACCTTGGCAACGATTCGCGGCGCAGCAACAACTCCTTGAACTAAGTGCGCTCGATGTGCAAGATGCCTTAGAGCAAATTGCACTGCATGGCCAAAAGCCTGAAAGTCGGCTGCTTGCTTATGCAACACTTCTTCGATTGGGATTTTGGAACACCGCCTTGGCTGGCAGTGGTCTGCAAGACAAAGACGAGCACATCGTAGCGGCCAGCTTGCGATGGATTGAGGCAACGCCACCGACTGCCTTGGAAGACTTGGAAAAACAGCTAGAGGACACGGTGACGAAGATCGAATCTCAGCGTATCAATCTGGAAATCGCCAAGTTGATCGGTGACGCTCCTGAAGCCATCCGCCGATCGTGGATGAGTCTAGCGTTTCGAAAGGAATGGGATGCGATCATCACTGCCATCGCCGTCGATTCGATGATTAAGGACGATGCTCTCGCCCTAGACATTCTTCGTCGATATTCGATGGAGCAGGTCTCTGGTGGGGAGCCAATGGAAAAATGGTTTCGTCTCCTGCTGCCGACCTGGCTCAAAGCGCTCGAGAAGAATGTTGACTCCATGATCGGACCCCAATTCCGCGAGCGATTCTCCTTGCTCTTGAACGAATTGCTGAAAGATGAATTATGGCGAACGACATTGCTAGATATCGTTAGCTTATTGCCTACCGAAGAACGAGCGACCTTCTCCAAGTTGATGATCGAGGATGTTGCCCAAGACCTCCGAACGCGGATACAAGAAGAATTGCAATCTCTGCCAGAGGGAAAGTTACCGCAGGTCGAAGCGATCCGCTGGTCCTGGTTGCTTGCCATGGAGGATCAAAAATCGATCGCGGAAACGCTCCTCCACCCACGGATGGAAGCTGGAGTGTTGCAATCCTTCCTCCGCAATTTTCTCGCAGATCAACCGGAAGTGGGTGTTCAAGTCGTTTTGGAATCACTTCCCAGCTTGCTGCCAGCTCAGAGAGCGATCGTCTTGGACGTTCTACTCGAGCATCATCATTCATCCAGCAAACTAGCGAAGGAATTCATTTCGGGAAGCCTGCCGAAACGATGGCTGAACTCCAGTCAGTCGGAACGTCTTCAAATCGTCTTGTCGCCTGAAGAAAAGGAACGATGGAACGAGGATCGTCCAACATCTTCACGATGGACGGACGATCAGATCGCAAGAAAAGCGGACGCGTTGGAAACCCTGTTGAGAGAAGATGAAGTTTCCCGTCAACGGCACGAGATTGGAAGAGAGATCTTTACTCGCGAATGTGCCGCTTGTCATCAGTTCAAACAAATTGGACATGACGTTGGCCCACCGCTCAAATCGGTCATCGACAAGAGCACGGAGCAAATCTTGATTGCCGTACTGGATCCCAACCGCGAAATCGATCCCAGGTATGAGCTCCATGCCGTATTGACCCTCAATGGTCGCGTCCTGTCGGGAGTACTTGCCAGCGAGTCGGCAAACTCCATAGAGATTCGATCCAATGGCGGTGAACGAAACGTCGTGACCAGAACTGAAATTGAGCAGATCCGCAATTTAGGCACATCCATGATGCCATCCGATTTGGACAGCCGAATGAGCAATGAGGAATTAGCGTCGTTAATCGCCTTTCTTCGCCATGCCGACGACTGATGTTCGAGCCGATCTCACGAATCCGTCGATTCCGAGCCGATCAGACTTTCATCTTCTTGGCCCGTTTCGTCCGTCGATGAATCATAACCATTCAGTAACTGCGGGAGTTTCGCCTCGAATACAAGTTTCGCGAGGGCAACAAGATTTGTTGTTTCCGTTTTGCGAAAAATCTCGTGCCTTCGAGATTCCACGGTTCGCTGACTAACCTCAAGTTTTTTTGCAATCGACTTATTGGGTAGTCCAGCTAGTACGTTCTTCAGGACGACCTGTTCCTTGTCATTGAGTCGCGCAAGTCGCTGGCGCTGCTGGATAACGAGTTCCCACCCTGCCTGAAGATGTCTGCTGCGTCCAAACACTCGCCGCAATTGCTCGACAATCCCAGGAAGGGAATCGCTTATCGAAAAGATGCCGACAGCTCCTCTCTGCATTAACTCAATGGCGAACGAGGAGTCCCAAGGATCGAGCAAGAAAGCAAGACAAATGGGTTGTTCGCTGTCATTGACTTGATCGAGCAGAGCAAACATGCTCGGAGGCTCAGCTTTCATAACTAGACAAGATCCGGCAAATTGAGAAGCCGATTGGACGGCCTGGTCCCAAGATGATACGGCCCGGCACTCAGCGTCAAGAATCACCGCACCATCGACGAAACGTGACTCGGCCTCCCCAAGCGAGTGGAAGAGGATAAGTGCGTCGCGGTCAATTCGTTCCTGAGGGTCACGTAAACGATAGTCTGGCTGCTCGAATTTCATGCATTCGTTGCTATAACTAACTAAAGGAAGACAGGTCCATTTCTCAATGCAATCGAAAGTTGATACTCAATATCAACCCAAGATCGTCCGCACTCAGTTGGAACCCAGAACAATCGAAATCCTATCGAAGGTCGATTGCTTTTGCGATTTTCCGCATAAAAAACCACCACTCTAGGTGGTATGTGAAGATCATTTTGCGACAGAGTCAGCTTCACTTCAAATTGCTGGAGATGCTCAGAACCTCAAAAATGGAAGGCCAATCGATGTCAGCGCGACCATGCAGTCGCTTCGTCATCGCGGAAAATTCCTCTGTGGGAGGACTGAGTGACAGGAGGATTCGCGAAAGCTGGATGCGTTCACCGTCGCAAAGCAACAACGGTTGCTTAAGCCCATATCCCGGTAGGATGGAAACGGGCTCCGAGAACATATCCTGCCAGGTGGCCTGGATCTTTTCAGGAGCCAATTCTGCGGGACAAGCGAGATAGTTACTCTTCGCCCCTCCGAATTTAAGAAGCTTTGGTCTTAGCTCTTCAATTTGCTTCTCCATCGGGCTGCATTCATCCTGATGATGTGTGGCACTATGTTCCCAGCCGTATTCCGAAGCGATACGAACGATTTGATCGGCGCAGTATCGTCCGATTTGCTCAAGGCCAAGTGTTTTTTGGGAAATGGAATTCGATGGCTGCTTTACAGAATGCTGATTTGGGCTCGCAGGATCGATGGTCGAGCACAACTCGTGAAACTGTGCCTTCACTTTACCTACCACGGCAGAGTGGATTTGAGGTTCGATTCGAAACTTGATGATTTTGTTTAAGATGGCCTGCTCGACATGGTTCGATGACGCCAAACTATTAGCAACCGAACGATTCAGACGGACGATTTCCTGGTTGAGCTGGCGTGCAGTTACCATGGACTCCGCACGCCAAGCGTCTTGTAATTCGTCGACGTATCCAGCAAATCGCTTTAGAGTTAGTGCCCCCACGCGATGCAATTGCCCGACCACCCAAGCTTCACTGGAGCCGTTCGTGTGATCCGCATCAGACAGCTGCAGTTGGAGAATCAACCTCTCGGCGATTTGAGACAGTTTCTCGGCTTGCTCGGATAGGGCAGAAACAACCTCGTCGAACACGCAGCCCAGCTTAGACCAGCGTTCAAAGTCAGAAAGCCATTCACGCTCGAGCCAACTTCG
>JBBIUE010000057.1:23390-35045 GCA_037440405.1 Pirellula sp.
CTAGAAAGTTTCGGATTCTGGATTGGAGCCCAGCATCATCCGAGTTCAAGGGTTGTGCCAATTCGGTAAGCAGTGTGTTTAAGTCTTGATCTTGATTGGAGGATTCACTGTCTGGAATCGAAGTTTGGGGACGCTGTTTCGACATACCGTCCGTAACGATGTGCCGACTCAGCTGATCCAGCCAAGCCAGTGCTGTCCAGCCATTTTCCGATACGAGTTTGCGCACGGATGCTCGAAGGTGATCGAGATCTGCCGGGTCCATTTTCCGATGGTGAATGGCGTCAGGCTGCTTCAGACCGCATCTCAAGATGAAATTGGCCAAAGCATCATGCATCAGCCGCGTCGCTAGATTCTGAGCGGAGTCCATGAGCCTGAATCGAAGTAGGCCGGAGGATAACGTGCGGAGCCACGGCGTCCAATCGCAATCCGTTTCTTCCTCCGCAATGCGTAAGGTATCAGCTCGCTGATGGTCAAGTTGGTTTCCAAATCCGCTACATCCGTCCATAAGTAAGAAATCCGCTGCGGATTTGATGGCCTTGGCTCGATCTTCCTCATCGCGGAGCATGCCACCATCGATCAAATAAACATGATCGAATGGGCGACGGGCTGCAGCTTGAGACACAGGAACGGTCGGAAGTCCCGGATAAAGGCCGCCGTTATGCATGAAATGAGAAATCTCCGATAGGCAACTAACCGCAGCTGCGCTCTCGATGCCCACCAGACTCGCATCTTTCTCATGAGCGATGGTCAACAATCCATGGACGATGGTGTTTAGACTAAGTTTTGAAAAAGTTTGATGCAGTAAGAAGGCGATCTCGTTAATGAGCGCGCTCCCCGTTCCACCGTGGCAGGAAGCCAACAAATAGACGCGCACCGGTTTTTTGAAGCCTTCCGTATAGAACCGCCGCTTAAAGTCCTCTAGTCGCTCTTCGATAAAGCGATGGCATTCCACTGCGCGATCGAGAAATGCCAAAACACCGATGGGGCGTAACCCATCCGTCTTGCCGGTTCGCGGCACATTGTAAAGCCAACGTCGAGAGATAGGAGCAAATCGATCATCAGGACGACTTCGATACTCGTTGACACTGTGGATGGGGAACTCGAACGAAGAGTGACGACTCAAGTAGCCTTGGGTGTGAGGATCGCAGAGATCTTCCAGCGCGTCGATATCCGTATCAAAGCACATCCAATCGAAATAGGGTTGTTTCTCAAGATCGAGTCCAACATCAATCAACTGTTTCCGTAACTGAAGAAGGATGTCTTTGCCAGTTCCGCCGATACCAACAAAAAGCGCTGGCGATAATTCCAGGGCGTGACGATCGCTATGTCGCACTGGGCTCAGCACTTCCACGTCGCTGGGATTGAGACAAAGCGTCCGAGGAGCAATGAAATCCGAGGGGACACTCGTACCGTCGCTACGCTCAGCTTCCGAAGTCATCGGAGCCGTGTAGTGAAAGCCGGATCGGGATCGAGAGTCTTGGCTGGAGCGATTCGATGCTGCGGCGCTTTCTTCCAGTCCAGCGTGGATCAAGGCATCGACGAATTCGCTACAACAGGCGAAACGTTGCGTCGGTTTTTTCGAAAGAGCTTTGTTCAAGATCGGCCTATCCCTGGGCTCCAGTGCGGATAGGTTGGGTGCTCGATGCAAATGATCTGAAGCGATTTGTGCGGCGGACTTTCCCGCAAAAGGAAGTCGCCCAGTGAGCAGTTCGTGATAGACCAATGCCAGCGAGTACTGATCGCTATACCGTCCTGGTCGACCGTCGAAAAGTTCAGGCGCGGCGTACGTCGGAGTCATCCCCGACATCATGGAAATCGAGTGGTTGTAGATATCCTTGACCAAACCGAAGTCGGCGACCTTGACGCGGTCAGCGACTAACAAAAGATTGGCCGGTTTCACGTCCAGATGTTGAAGATCATGGCGTTGGCACAAGAAATCAAGGGCTTCGCCTGCGTCGCGAATATACGTCAGAAGTCGGTCACGAGGAATTCCAGGTTCCCCCTTAGCTTGATAATCGCGCAAGCGATCTAACAAGCTTGCATCAGCGAGTTCCGTAATGATGATCAACTGTCCATCGACAATTTCAATCCGCTCCAGAGACAGTAGAAATGGATGGTGAACTCCGAGAACGCGTTTCAAAGCGCGAAGTTCGTTTGCCGCCTGCATCTCACTGATCGAACCGAAGACGATCTTGATGGCCTTGGCTAGGCCACCCGGTGCTTCGGCCATCCAGACTTCACCGTACCCGCCAGACCCCAGTTTGTGTTGGAGAATGTATCCTGGGATGATCTCTTGGCCGGTGGAAACGAATGTGGCTGCCATCGCATTGACCTCTTACGTTGTTCCGTCGATATTCAGTTCGCAGACAAGTTGGGAATCGCAGCTGGTTGCCCCATGGAGTCCCCAGCAACGAGGGCCGCATTTGCCGCGATCTGAATGGTGTGTTCGATTTGAGATTCGAGTTGCTCCTGTCCAAATCGGAAACCATCATGCCCAGCAGTTCCAACAACTGGAACCGAATTCCCCGATACGGCAACCATTCCTGGTCGGTAGGAGAGGCGAGACAATCCAGGAGAGTTGCCAAAGTAATTGCGGCAAGCCTGCTCCAACAAGTCCATCCTCAGTTCCGGCTTTTCGTTGCGGTACAGGCAAATACAGCGCACTTGATAGAGCAAATCCCGAGCGTGACAGCGACGAAGTGATCGTCCCACCATTCGGTAAAAGCGATCCACGAATTGCTCGGCAACATCGGATCGCCAGACAATTCCGAAGGACTGACAACTTCGCTGCAACAACGTCAGGAACTCGGCCGTCGACGGATCACCGATCTCGATCTTGAATGGTACCCGTCGCATGAAAGCTTCATCCACCAGGGCTTCCGGCTGAAGATTCGTGGAAAACAGAATCGATTGCTCAAACGGGACCTGAATCTTCTTGCCATTAGGCAACGTCAAGAAGTCGATCCGGTTTTCCAGCGGAATGATCCATCGGTTCAGCAACTCGGCGGGAGCGATCCGTTGACGGCCAAAATCGTCGATGAGCAGACAACCACAATTGCTTTTCATCTGCAGCGGGGCTTCGCATAAGTTGTATCGAGGATCATGACGGATTTCCAAGTTGTCCATCGTCAATTCGCCGCCAACCACTACCGTCGGGCGGCGAATGCGAATCCACCGAAGATCGACCTCTCCGACGCTATCCGGTTCCGATCCTACCGGCTTCGATGCGACGTGGTAAGCAGCATCGAATACTTTGACGATACATCCATCATCAATAATGGCGTGAGGTACCCAAATCTCATTGCCGCGGCAAGCAGTTAGGCAGCGAGCCAGAGTTGTTTTGCCATTGCCCGGCGGCCCCCAAAGAAAGATACCTGCATTGCTGTTAATCGCTGGACCGAGAAAGTCCAGCCAGGCTGGATCATAGGTAATGTGCTGAAGCGCCACGCTTAGTTTTTGGCGGTCGATCGGATCGAAATTCGTTGCTTGTGCCTCGACGCTTAGTAGATAATCCGACAATGGAACTGGCAACGGACCCGTATAGGTGAAAGACTTTTGTAGCTGGAGAGTCCGCTTTTGACCTGCCTCGCTCAAACTATAGAAGAAGTCCCCAAAGGCCGCTGGGCGTATGTGAGTCACTAACTGCCTTGCTCGGTACTGCGCCAGTTCCTTTTCAAGGATCGGAAAGGGAATCCCCATCCGTTCAGCGATCTTGCGCCCGGACATGGAGCCCACGTTGATCAAAATCTGAAAACAAATCGATTCGATCAAGGTCTCGCTGACTCCAAGTTCTTTGATCGAACGGGGAGCCGGTGGCACAAATGCGTCGTCGCTCAACGAAGCATGACGAGTTCGCACAACGGGGCGAATGGGTTCACGTGAAGACGAGGAAGTCATGATTCATGATTCTCAATCGAATGTCTGATTGTTCCATTCCCTTACAGTAATGAATGGCATTTGAACGGAACTGGGCTTGTAAGTTTGGGACACATCATGCGATGTGACCGATGTCAGCGTTGAGAACCAGCTTAGAAATAGAAACTTCGTGACGGAAACGTTCTCTCAATCCATACAATGCGAAGTCGAACGACGGATTCTGTGGAACTTTCGGATAATAAGGACCGTTTAACGATCGTTCTTTGACCAAGAACAGGCTACTTGTAAAAACGTAACCTAACCTCTATCCAGAGTTGCCCATTCCGCAAACGAGCTGTTCAGTCCTGGAAGAGATTCGATGCTAAACCGCAAATTGGAATCAAGGGAAGGCCAAGTGAAATCCGTCGCTGCGAGTTCCACAGCATCCAACTTCACCTGGATGTTAGCTACCATCGGAACGAACGGAGCTGGCGGTGAGACGATTTCCCTGGAAAGCTTTCCCTTTTCGGTGGGACGCCGACCAGGTTGTTCATTGCAACTTGGTTCGAGAGCTGTATCGGGACATCACGCGGATATTCTTCTCCAGGACGGCAAGCTCATGTTGCTGGATCGCGGCAGCACGAACGGCACTTTTGTCAATGGTCAACGCGTGGCAAGCCCTGTTCTTCTCGCGGAAGATCACATTATTCAATTCGCGGATGCTGCGTTTCGTGTTCGACGCAATAAGGATTCGGATGCCTCTCGAACCGTGGCTGAAAATGTGTGTGATAAGGCGCTGGCTTTGGTTCAGTTTGACCGCATGTTGCAAGAACGATTGGTCACTCCACACTACCAACCCATCGTACGGATGAGCAATTCCGAACCCATCGGATACGAAATACTTGCTCGCAGCCGACTCTTCGGCCTGGAAACTCCGGCAGCCATGTTCGAAGCAGCCGCGAAGCTCAATCAAGAGGTCGCGCTCAGTCAAATGCTCCGATGGGAGGGAGTCCAAAAAGGCATCAGTAAGAAGATATCGGGATTTCTGTACGTCAATACCCATCCGAAAGAACTGGGATCGGAGGGGCTCGTTGAGTCGATGACGCAACTCCGTCTGTTTGCTCCTGATCAGCCGCTCGTCCTTGAAATCCATGAGGCTGCGGTTACCAGCCCGACCGAAGTCAGCGAACTTGCCAAGAAGATTCGCGATCTCGATATCCGTATTGCTTACGACGACTTCGGTGCAGGGCAAGGACGAATCGCTGAGCTTGGCGAAGCTCCGCCAGATATCATCAAGTTCGATATGTCGCTTGTTCGCGACATCGATAGAGCCTCCACCGAACGGCAGAAATTTCTGAAAACGTTGGTCACCATGGTTGTCGACCTTGGCATCGAACCTCTCGCAGAAGGCATCGAAACCGACGCAGAAGCCGCCGTTTGCCGCGAGTTGGGCTTTAAATCCGGCCAGGGCTTCTTCTATGGGCGCCCCAGCCCCAATCCGCTCTAGATTGCGCCTCAGCCACCTCTGGTTGGCCCTTGAATCCACCCAATTTGCCGTTGATTCCGCTGGATTTCTCATTATACTTCTCTGTCCTTTGATGATTTGTCGGCGAGAGGCACGACCCCCAGATGGTTGGGTTTTGGACTGTTGAGCGAGGTGATTGAGAATGGCTAGAACTTGTGAAGTCTGCGGGAAGTCTCCAATTGTTGGCAATTCCGTTGAATTGCGAGGGAAAGCGAAGTACCTCGGTGGCGTTGGTACCAAAATCACGGGTATTACCAAGCGACGATTTCATCCGAATTTGCAACGGATCAAAGCGAGTCTACCGAACGGCTCGGTCAAATCGGTTCGTGTTTGCGTTCAATGCATACGTAGCGGTGTGGTCCGCAAGGCCGTGAAGCAAAAGCCATTTCAGCTCACCGAAAAGTCCTAAGGGCGTTTTCCCATGGCGCTCGGTCGCGATGAAGTGCTGCGCATTGCTCATCTCGCGCGGCTACGATTGAATGACGAAGAAACGGAAATGTTTGCCGCACAGCTCAGCAACATTGTGGAGCTCGTGAATCAGCTCCGCGAAGTAGATACGGTGGATTGCGAGCCCATGGTCCATGCGATCGATCGCGAAAACGTCCTTCGCGAAGATTCGTTGAACGCCTCCCTTTCTCGCGACGATGTCCTAGCGAATGCTCCCAGTTCCAATGGAGAGTGTTTCCTCGTGCCCCCTGTCTTTGAGTAAAAGGTTCTCATCAGAACGAAGACGACGATGGTCTGCCAACAACGTCGCATCGATGTGCTCTGACAATAGCTCTAAGGTCTCATTGACGTTCAGGTTTCCTTTGACGATCTGAGCCGAATTCAAGAGATACAATCCTGGAATACTAGAGACGATCGGTGGTCGCTGTTCCGAATAGCGTAAGGTGGGCAGGGCCATGACATGTCGTGCTCTGGCGGTTTGAATAGCCGAAACTTGCGAACGATCAAACTGCGGATACATGCGCTCCAAGGTTTGTAGGCACCGCTCGTGAATCACATCATCGGTTTCGTCGAATCGTGGGTCGTCAGCCAAGCAGTAGCGAGGCAAGTAGACCAAATAATGCCCTCCCAGCTTCTCCGGCTGGACGATCGATCCCATCTCAATGACGCCGGTCAAGGGAATGCCTGGATCGGTGATGTTCGTAACGTAATAGCCTCCCAATGGTCGCTTCAACAGGAGCGAGGTACAAATCACCCCCAGGTACTCAGCAGAGGAAAGCCGCTGATGCTCATCATGCGATAGGCCAGGACAGCTTCGAGTGATGATCGAAGAGGGAATGGTCATGACGACACGATCAAATCGATGAGATTCTTTCTGGCCCGATCGATCGATGTCGACGATCAGTTCGCGACCACACTGAGCACGTGTTACCTTGTGGATGGGACTGCTCGTTCTCAATTCAGCACCACGCTGCCGCAAAGCGTCGGTCAGTGTCGCAAGAATGCGCGCGTAACCGCCGGGGACGTAACCAAACATCTCCTTCTTCATGCCACTACGTCGAGCTTTATACATCCGATCGATGTAGGACCAGATGAATGCAGCGGAGGTCCGTTGGTAGGCGTCGCCTAGCTTCGCTTGGATCAATGGCAACCAAATCTTCTCGAACGTCGAGTTTCCACTCCATCGGCGCAACCAAATTTCGACCGGAATTGCCTCCAATGCTCGCCAGTTCTTAATCTTCGATCCGAAGAAGATCGTACCCCCAAGCCGAAGTTTCTCCAGTAAGTTCAAGGGGGGAAAACGCAGGAACTCCAGTGAGTTGGACATCGAATACAGCCGGCCGCCGGAGTAGAATCCCGTTCTGGTTTGGACCCACTCGATTTCCTTTTCCAAACCGATTTCATCCAACAGTTCGCGTAGACGCGTGTCCGAAAGGAGGGTGACGTGGTAGAAACGATCCCACTGCACTTCGCCCAATCGCCATGCGCTGGTCAATCCACCCATCTCCGGCGCAGCTTCAAAAAGGGTTACTTGCTGACCCCGCTGAAGTAAACGCCAAGCGGTTGCTAAACCGAGCATTCCGCCACCGACGACCGCCCAGCGATGCGAAGTTTCGTTCATGAGTATCTCAGAGGCCAAATCGATGTCGAATGACCATGCGAATGGTTCTCGAAATCGTCTTGCCGATCCGCATCTTGCTCGCTCCACGCTTCATGTCGTAACGCAGGAGCAGGGGAACTTCACCCAACACCGGATTGAATCGAGAGAGATTCAAAAGGAGTTCCGCCATACTGGCGAATCCGGCCTCTCGTATCATCTGACCCTGAAGCCGGTTGTGTGAATCACGTAGAAAGCCAACCCGGTAAGCACGATAGCCGCAGGTGTAATCGCGACAGTTGCGCACGCCGAACAAAAGTCGCATCATCCAACTCGCACCCAAACTCAAAAACTCGCGAAATCGAGATAAGCCAATCACTTGAGCACCTGCCTGATATCGCGACGCTACCACGATATCCCGGCCCTCGCGAATCATAGGAACCATCCGCGATATCAGCTGAGGAGGATGCGTATTGTCAGCATCCATAGTGATGATGATGTCGTCGTCGTAGAGTCCATCCATGCCAGCGGTGAGCGCCGTTGTAATAGCAGCACCCAAGCCCCGATTCACCTCGTGCTGAACCAACCGGACTGGAAATCGCTCGCTGAATCCTCGGACGACCTCGGCTGTTCGGTCTGTGCTTCCGTCGTCGACGATGACGATATCGTAAAGCCACTGCTCCTCTTCGAGAATTTGCAAAAGGCGTGTTATCAGCAGTCCAACCGAATCTTGTTCGTTGTATGCTGGGAGTGCAACTCGAACAAAAGTCGTCCTGCGGCTTGCAAACGGTTCAACATGCTCAGGGGGGGAAGTGCTATCGAAACAACTGCCCTCGGGCAATTCTTTGGTGGTTTCCATGGATGCGAATCTAGATGCTATCTGTACACTGAATTCTCTGAAGAGGTGCTTTTCACCGCTCGAAATAAGCAAAGTTCACCCATCGCAAAGTGTAATCGCCCCGCAATGTCTGGACAATCGCTAAAATTTCGCAGGCTTTCATAGTCGAGCCAGTCTCCAACAACCGGTGCCGATTGTGCCGCTTGTGACGTGTGGTTCCCCAAATTCGGCGGAACATCTAAGCTAGTCACAAGTACTTGGGATGAAACGCGATTTCAAACTCCTTCGTAGGATGCGTCATTCAAAGTTGGTTTCCCTGCAATCAGGCGATCTCAGCTGCTCGAAAGGGAGTTTTGAAGCAACGCGCAGTGACATCCGCAGCGAACAGCATTTGGAATCGAAATGATATCTGCATTAGGAACAGCGACTGCGCTTAGCAATCTACTTGCCCAGGGGGCGACAACAAGTCTCGAGTTGGTAACGACCTACCTTGATCGCATTCGCAGCCTCAATCCTAGTTTCAACGCGATTGTGTGTTGCGACGAGGGCAGAGCTGTTGAGCAAGCGCGCGCTGCAGATCAGCTCCGCATGGAAGCGAACAAACGAGGGGAATCGGTCCCTCCGTGGCTTGGTATTCCCATCATTCTCAAGGACATTATTTGCACAAGAGGCGTTCCTACTACATGCGGATCCCGAAGCCTCTCGCGATTTATTCCCCCTTACGATGCCACCGTTGTTCAGAAACTGGCAAGCGCCGGATTGATTCCGCTCGCCAAATCGAACCTTGATGAGTTCGCCATGGGAGGCTCCACCGAGACGAGCATCTTTGGCTCGACGAGAAATCCTTGGGATACAGGTCGAACTGCCGGAGGAAGTAGTGGTGGCAGCGCTGCCGCCGTCGCAGCTAACTTCGCCCCGGTTGCTCTTGGTACGGATACGGGCGGGTCTATCCGCCAGCCGGCTTCTTTCTGTGGCATTTGTGGATTGAAACCCACCTACGGCCGCGTCAGTCGATATGGACTCATCGCCTTTGCCAGCAGTCTCGATCAAATTGGGCCGATGGCCCACACCGTCGAGGATTTGGCGATGCTCCTTTCGATCATTTCTGGCCACGATCCGCGAGACTCGACGTCGATTGATCAACCAGAAGTGTCCGCCCGACTCGCAGTCCCTTCGTGTCCTCAGGAGATACGTGTTGGCATTGTGCGAGAACACCTCGACCATCAGGGGCTCCATCCAGAAACCCGATCGGCCGTGGAGGCGGCCATGGACGTTTTCAGGACGGCTGGTGCCCAGATCGTTTCCATCAGTTTGCCCCATGCGCGGTACTCGATTCCGGCCTACTACATCATTGCACCGAGCGAGGCAAGCAGCAATCTTTCTCGCTACGACGGTGTTCGCTTTGGTCATCGCGCTTCCCTGACACAAACGGAGACGATTGGTAGTTCGCTCATCGACATGTATTGTCGAACCCGCTCGGAAGGATTTGGGGCGGAAGTGAAACGCCGGATCATGTTAGGAACCTATGCGTTGAGCAGCGGTTATTACGACGCTTATTATTTGCAAGCATTGAAAGTTCGCCGCAAAATTCGCGAGGATTACGATCGGGCATTCGAGCAAGTCGACGTACTGCTCGGCCCGACTACCCCAGGTCCTGCTTTCTTATTGGGAGAAAAATTGAACGATCCGGTGCAAATGTACCTAGAGGATCTTTTCACGGTTGGAGCGAACTTAGGCGGGCTGCCTGCCATCAGTATCCCCTATAGGACAACCTCGGAGGGGTTGCCTCTTGGCTTGCAGTTTCAAGCCGCGCCCATGCAAGAGGAACGCTTGTTGCAGATCGCTCATTGGTTCCATCAATTAGTTGACTATCGTCCGAAAACCATTTAAGCATGACCTCGAACACCTTCGCAACCATTATTGGCCTTGAGGTTCACGTCCAACTCTCGACGCAGACAAAGCTCTTCTGCGGTTGCCGGACGGAATTCGGAGCCGCGCCGAACACGCATGTTTGCCCGGTTTGCCTGGGGTTGCCGGGAGCACTTCCCGTGCTCAATCGTAAGGCCGTCGAACTCGCCGCGATTGCGGGGCTGGCGCTCCATTGCCGTGTTGCTGAGTTTACCAAATGGGACAGAAAGAATTACTTCTATCCGGACCTTCCCAAGGGATACCAAATCAGCCAATACGATTTGCCGATTTGCGCCGACGGATTTTTGGAATTTGATGCGTCTGCGGACAACCAAGTCAAGCGAGTTCGCATACTACGCGCCCATCTCGAAGAGGATGCTGGGAAAAGCATGCACGATGAGTCGCTCGGCATCGCTGATAGTCGAATCGACCTCAATCGCGCTGGCACTCCACTACTGGAGATCGTCACTCAGCCCGATTTAACCTCCTCCTCAGATACCAAGGATTTCTTGAACGAGCTGAAATTGATGCTGACCAATCTCGGAGTGTCCGATTGCAACATGCAAGAGGGGAGTCTCCGAGTCGATGCCAACGTGAACATCGAGATCGTGGAAGGGAACCGGATGATCACTACCCCGATCACGGAGATCAAGAATCTCAACAGTTTCCGAGCCGTCGAGCGAGCCATCGATTACGAGGCTCAGCGGCAATACGATCAGTGGAAAGCAGACGGACGGGTCAAAGGGGAATCACCGAAACAAACGCGGGGTTGGAACGATGATCGAGGAATTACCGAGCCGCAACGCGAAAAGGAAGAATCAGCCGATTATCGGTATTTCCCCGATCCTGATTTGGTTGCGATAAGATTGAGTTCGGAAACGCTCCAGGCCCTTGAGAAAAAAGTTGGCGAGTCCCCGAGAACACTTCGCCGACGTTATGAAACTCAATATGACCTGAAGCCGTATGACGCAGACGTGATCGTCAACCAAGGGCGAGCATTTTGCGACTATTTTGAAGCGAGTATCTTGGCAGGAGCGCCTCCGAAACGAGCCAGCGCGTGGCTGCAACAGGATGTCTTGCGGAGCTTGAAAGATCGGTCCGAGACCATCGAAAACTTTCCCATTGCTCCACGCCGTTTTGGAGAGCTTTTGAAGGCCGTTGAGTCGGGAATGCTCGATACGGCACGAGCCCGCCTCGTCTTTCAGCGATGGTTCGTGGTCGCAGAAGAAAGCCTCGAACAATCCATTGAGGCTCTCGGCTTCAGTTCGGTTTCCACCGATGAACTCGAAGCCATTTGCCGAGATGTGCTGAAGGAGCTTCCCGACGTAATCGCCAAAGTGAAACAGGGAAACACGAAAGTTCTTGGCAGCGTCGTCGGCCATGCCAAAAAACGCAACCCCAACGGTGATCCCCGATTGATCCAAGAGCTCTGCCTCAAAATGATCGAAACGGAGTTTTGAAGTTACATGGGCTTCAGAGGGTAAG
>JBBIUE010000058.1:0-612 GCA_037440405.1 Pirellula sp.
CTAGGTTCTCAAGAGATTCTGAAGTCCGTTGAACTTCGGAGGCACTTCCCGCAAAGAAATAAACACTCCAGTTCAACTTCATCGTGGCGAGGGTACCACGCATAAAGATAAGAAGTAAGTCAGCCAAAGCCAAACTGGAGTGCGGAAGGGAAAATGTGAAAGGAGGTGGTGCCGATGGGATGAACCATCGTTTGGGTTGGAAAGCGCTAATCATCACCTCTGGGTCCAAGCACTCGGCTCCATCCGAAATTCGCGACTTTCGCCAGCGAAAGTGCCGGAAGGTGAAAATAATCGCCAAACCAACTCTCTCAATGTAAACTCATCTCCCCATGATTACAAGAAGCCCAGACAGTTTTGGCCAAAATTTTTTCGTTGTTTGACAACTTCCCGCGTCGAAACACTCTCAGAAATAGTTTTCAGCTCTTGGATTTGACGATGATGCTGTTCTGAGCTCTGGACAAGTTCTCGGATTCCAATACTTGATTACCAGATTCAGATTTCGGGGACGCAGAAGCGATTTTCCTCATCATGGCAGCATGTGAGGAGCAACTTGGTTAGAATCTAGGAATTGCAGGCGGGAGCAGCGGCTTCATGAGCGAGGCCAATTCTCAC
>JBBIUE010000058.1:622-34861 GCA_037440405.1 Pirellula sp.
AGATCCCCCTGCAGGAACCGCTGAGCAAACTGTTGTCCTACCACGAAGACCCTCCGTCCCAACGATGCACTAAGGCTGACCATGTGGATATTTCAAGGTAAAGGTTCCACCCACACTTGCGGCGGAATGATACGCCGAGATTTTTTGCAAGTGGGTGCCCTGGGAGCTATCGGCTTCACCCTCGCTGATGCATTCCGTGCCAAGGCTTTTGGAGGTGTGGAGTCTGGTCACGATGATCGGTCCTGCATCATGATCTTCAACCTTGGTGCGCCAAGTCACATCGACACCTTCGACATGAAGCCGGACGCTCCAGCTGAGATTCGTGGTCCGTTCAAGCCGATTCCTACGAACGCGACGGGCATTCAGATTTCCGAGATTTTTCCAAAGCACGCAAAAATTGCGGATAAATTTTCGATCGTTCGTTCGTGCTTTCATAGGGGGGCTGCTGTTCATGATGCCGGGTGGCAGATCATGCAGACTGGGCGACAGTTTACAGGCGGTGTCAATACACCTCACGCGGGTTCGGTCGTCGGTTATTTGCGCGGTCGGCGCAGCGACTTGCCCCCGCATGTCGTCCTTCCCGAAACGATGGGGCGCGGTGGCGGCAACCTTCCGAATGGTCAGGCTGGTGGTTTTCTAGGTAAGGCTCACGATCCTTTTTCGCTGATGGCAGACCCATCGCAGAAGGACTTCAAAGTTCCCGATTTATTGCCTCCTGAGCAGATCGGGGAGGTTCGATTGGATCGACGTCGTCGCATGCGATCGGTAATCGATGCTAGCACGCGGGAATTTGAGGCCAGCGATTCCGCTAAGCTTTTGGACGAAAATTTCCAGTCCGCGTATCGTCTGATGACAAGTCCACAAGCGCTGGCTGCGTTCGACCTAAGCAAGGAACCGGATCTGGTACGAGAACGTTACGGAATGAACCGCTTTGGTCAGTGTTGCTTGCTGGCACGTCGACTGATCGAGGCCGGCGTTCGCTTCGTCACGATCAACACCTTCCTCACCGTCTTCGATGAAATCACCTGGGATATCCATGGAAGCAAACCATTCACTTCGATCGAGGGGATGAAGAATATCGTCGCTCCCATGTACGATCAAGCTTATTCGGCTCTCATCGAAGACCTTGATCAACGTGGCATGCTTCCCTCGACCATGGTTTGTAACCTTGCCGAATTCGGACGAACGCCGAAGGTCAATCCAGCCGGTGGTCGCGATCACTGGCCGCAGTGCTATTCGGTGTATTTTGCCGGCGGAGGGGTGCAAGGAGGTCGGACGGTTGGAGCAAGCGATCCGATTGGTGCCGTGCCCGCTGACCGACCGGTCGAACCTGCTGAGGTCGTTGCCACGATCTTCCATGCTCTCGGTCTCAAGCTTGACACGCTTCTCCCTGGTCCAGCGGGACGTCCCTTTCCCATCGTCGATTTCGGTGCCCATGAAATCCACGAATTATTCTAGCATCCTGACTTTGAAATCATCTTTTCCTATGTGCCGACGTTGTTGCAGCCTGCCACTGTTTAATCATGTTGAATTCAACCGGTCGCGCTTTGCCGGTTGTGGAGGAGTCCTAGCGATTCTCGTTTGTGTGCTGATGTCACTTGCGCAAGCTTCTGAACCCTCGATCGTGGTGCTTCCCTCAACGATTCAGCTCGATTTTCGTGGTGCCTTTCAAAGCTTGATCGTGCAATCGGTCGCTGCGGAGGGAGTTCTCGGTCTCCAAATCACGAGCGGAATCGATTTTTTTAGTTCCGACGAAACCGTCGCGACGGTAAGCAATGGACAGGTTTTCGCGGTGGGAACCGGGGAAACGACCATTCGCGTCACTTCTGCATTAGGCTCGGCGTCGGTACCTGTAACTGTGCGTTTTGGCGATTCCCCGAAGCCTTGGGAGTTCGAGAACCACGTACAATCAGTCTTAGCTCGGCAAGGGTGCAATTCAGGAGCGTGTCACGGGGCTCTTGCCGGCAAAGGTGGATTTCGCCTATCGCTTCGCGGCTATGATGCCGACGCTGATCATTTCAATATCACGCGCGCCGATCGCTCACGGCGTGTCGAATTGCTTGAACCAGGGCAATCGCTTTTGTTGCTGAAACCCAGCGGTCTACTTCCGCACAAAGGCGGACTGCGACTCTCTGCCAATTCTCCTGATTTTCAAGTGGTCGCGGATTGGTTGGCAGATGGAGCGCCCCGAAAACGGCTCGAAGAACCCAGGCTAACGTCAGTCGAACCGCTTCCGCGCCGCGTCCGATTGGGAACCGGCGATGAGCAGCAGTTGGTTGTCCTCGCTCATTTCGACAACGGTCGCATCGAGGATGTTACATCGTGGTGCAAGTTCAGTTCATCGGATGAGTCGATCGCTCTTGTCGATGAGCGGGGCACGATGCAAGTTGTCGGCCCAGGTGTTGGAGCCATTATTGTTTGGTATGCAAGTCGGGTCGAGTTGGTTGAGGTAGTCGTTCCGTTCTCCGAGCCAGTAGGTGATTTGACGCGACTTCCAATCGCCAATCTAATCGACGCTGCCGTAGCTGAACAATTAACGCAGCTGGGCTTAACCGCTTCCGAACGCTGTTCGGACGAGACCTTTCTTCGCAGAGCCTATCTCGACACGATCGGCTTATTGCCAAACGAATCGGAAATCGAGCAGTTTCGGCTCGATCGCTCACCAGATAAAAGAAGCCGGCTGGTCGAAGGTCTCCTCAATCGCCCGGAATTCGTCGACTATTGGACATATCGTTGGTCGGATGTTTTGATGCTCAACGGGACATTACTCCTCCCGGAGGCTCTGAAGTCTTATTACCTTTGGATTCGCTCCCACGTCGAACGCAATACGCCCTGGGATCAAATGGTTCGAGAAATTGTTGTTGCTCGCGGTGATTCCTTTGAGAACGGAGCGACAAACTTTTATGCACTGTTCCAAGACCCGGAAAATATGACGGAAAATACGAGTCAGGCGTTCCTGGGATTATCGATTGGATGTGCTCGCTGCCACAATCATCCACTGGAAAAGTGGACAAACGACCAATACTACGCGATGGCTGGTATGTTTGCGCGAGTTCGTGCCAAAGGCTGGGGCGGTGACGGTCGAGAAGGAGATGGGCGCCGATCGATTGTCACTTCGGAGCGTGGGGAACTGATTCAACCATCAACTGGCCGTCCACAACTCCCCGCACCGCTGGATGCTGACCCGATCGACCCGGAGAGCAAGCAGGATCGCCGAGAATCGTTGGCGAGTTGGCTCACCTCGCCGGAAAACCCATACTTTACCAAAGCTGTTGTGAACCGGGTTTGGGCAAATTTTTTTGGCATCGGAATCATCAATCCAGTCGATGACTTGCGCGTCAGCAATCCGCCTTCGAACAAGCGGCTGCTTGAAGCGCTGAGTCAGTACCTCATCGATCATCAGTATGACCTGAAGAGTCTGATGCGGCTCATTCTTCTTTCGGAGACGTATCAACGCAGTAGCGGTCCGGTCCCAGGAAATCAGGGTGATAAGAAGTACTTTTCGCGGTACTATCCGAAACGGCTCATGGCAGAGGTGCTCCATGATTCGGTATGTCAGGTAACTGGCGTGCCGAGCAAATTCACCGAGATTGAATTTCCTGGAGCTGACAAGCGTGCGACCAACTTCTATGCAGAGGGGACGCGAGCGACGCAACTGTACGATTCCGCAGTCGCGAACTATTTTCTGAAGACCTTCGGCCGTAATCAGCGTCGGATCGTTTGCGAATGCGAACGCAGCGACGAACCGACAATCGTGCAGGTACTTCACCTCAGTAATGGCGAGACGTTAAACGCAAAACTCGCGCAGTCCGGCAATGTTGTCGATCATTTGTTGACGGAGTACAGTGAATTCAATGCAGAGCTCGTCAAGCGAGCTTATCGCATGTGCTTTGCTCGAGATCCCACCGATCGTGAAGTTGCCGAGGTGATTCAGGCCTCTTTCGAGGATTCCGCGGTTCCGCTGCGGCAACTGATCGAGGATCTTCTTTGGAGCTTGATGACCTCACGCGAATTTCTCTTCAACCACTAGCTTTGAAAGGCTTGCATGACGTTCGATACACGGAGGCGAATCGGAGTCCTTACCAGCGGGGGTGATTGCCCTGGCTTGAACGCCGTCATTCGAGGTGTTTTCAAAGCAGCTCACTACCTAGGTTATGAGGTCTTCGGTTTCTTAGAGGGCTTTGAGGGACTGGCCGATCCCGTTCGTTACATGCCCCTCGAATTCCGAAATACGTGTGGCATTCTGATCCAAGGAGGGACCATACTCGGTTCATCAAACAAGGGACGCTTCGGTGCGATCCGTAACGAATCGGAACGGGTTCGGATCGATCCGCAACTCTTGTTGAAAGTCAAAGAGAACCTTAATGATCTCAGCATCGACGGACTCGTCTGCATTGGTGGGGATGGTTCGCTGACCATTGCGCAACAGCTTTATGAAGTCGGCATACCCGTGGTCGGAGTACCAAAGACGATTGATAATGACCTGCTCGTGACAGCTTATAGTTTCGGATTTGATAGCGCCGTCGCCTGTGCAACGGACGCCTTAGATCGATTGCACACGACGGCGGCCAGCCACAATCGGGTGATCGTGCTTGAAGTTATGGGACGGCATACGGGTTGGATTGCTTTGCATGCAGGAATCGCCGGGGGAGGGGACGTCATCTTGGTCCCTGAGATTGATTGGACTTTTGAAAACGTCTGCGCGAAGATCCAACAGCGACGCAACATGGGAAAACAGTTTACCCTTGTGGTTGTGGCGGAAGGTGCCAAACTTCCTGGAGGCCATCTCGTTGCGAAAGAGCTGGCGGAGGGAAATCAGCAAATGCGATTAGGTGGCATTGGAGAATTGGTTGCGAGAGAAATTCAGGCTCGCACGAACGTCGAAACACGTTGTGTTGTTCTTGGACATCTTCAGCGAGGGGGCGGACCGACTGCTTTCGATCGAGCCTTAGCGACTCAATTTGGGGCACATGCGATGCGCCTCGTCGAAGAAGGAAGCTTCGGCGAAATGGTCTACGCCGATCCCCCGGAAATCCGAAGTACACCGATCGCAAAAGCGGTCACCCAAATCTCGACAATCGACCCGAACGGCTCCGCCGTCACTGCCGCACGCGCTTTGGGAATTTCCTTTGGCGACTTCCCAGGCTATACCAACCCGTTTTCAAAATCTGTTGTTCACTCTCCAACCGCAGCCGAAAAATTCAACCCCATTCCATCGTGAACATGAAACTCTCAAAATCCCAGCACTATCAATTCTGGCACCGTCGTTCTTTTCAGCATCGCAACTCTATCGTCACGCACGCTCTGAGTTGGTTTTTCGCTTCGCTGCTACCGAGCTTGCTATTGGCACAAGAATCGACGTCTCTCGAGACCTCGAAGAACTCGGAAGGTTGGGTCGATTTGATCAAACCAGGATCGCTTGACGGCTGGACGAAAACGAATTTCGGCGGTGAAGGAGCCGTTCAATGTGACAAAGACGGTGTCATCCATCTCGCTGTCGGTGAACCCATGACCGGCATTACTTTTGAGGGTGAGTTTCCCAAGGACAACTTCGAAGTGCGTTGGAAGGCTCGCCGAATGCAAGGTTCGGATTTTCTCGTTGGCTTGACGTTTCCAATGCAGGATACACATTGCTCTTGGATTGCTGGTGGATGGGGCGGAAGCTTGGTCGGACTAAGTTCCATCAATAGCAGCGATGCGTCAGAGAATGAAACAACGGAATTCTTCACCTTTAAAAATGAGCAATGGTATTCGTTCTGGATTCGTGTCGATGCCGAACGTATCACGGCGACCATTGATGACAAGCAAGTGATCAATGTGCCGAGGGCTGATCGCCGCTTTAGCATTCGTGGCGAAATGCGCGACAGTCGTCCGTTCGGTTACGCAGTTTTCCGCTCGAGCGTCGAAATCAAGGATTTCCAGTATCGCGTAATTAGCCCATAAGAGGTCGTTGAACGTAGTTGCTTTGGACAGTGTGAGCCCTTCCAGAACAATTACGAGTTGGTGTGCCAGGAAGCAGCCACCTCTCTATTCAGGCTACTCACGGCTTGATTGACTCGACTGCTAGGCCGTCACGTCTTGGTTCCGAGTGTGAATCGGAAATCGGCTTCGAAAGAATAGCTTCTCCCACCAGTGAGCTGGTCGGAGCCGAGGGTCATTGTACTCGATGACATGCAGTTTTCCCCGTCTGGTGCGAACAGTGAGAGCTGTTTCGGATATCTCTTCAACAGTCCAATACTTTTCGACTTCGTAGTAATACTCCTCGCCAAAGCGAGATGGACTGACGTTCATCGCTCGCGGTGATGGTCGTGTTCCATGCTTTGCCATCCGAAAGACGACCGGATCGCCTACGCGAAAGTTCTGACTCCAAAGGCTCCGTAGCATGGGATCAATCGCACCTTCCAGACTCAACAATCCGACTCAACTGGATTCAATCATTATTATTAGTTCGCCGGTGTCCCTGAGTGAAGGCCATGAATTCCATTTCGGTCATAAAAAAATATGTTGTTTTGATTAATGTCAGTCAGAGCTAGCTCTCGCGCGAGCCAGTGCGTGTTCACCCGTGGTGTTGATCACGCGACCACGATACTGTTGGCTGTTGAACATATTCAAGACCGAACAGTTGGCGAAGCGCGAACCGGTGATCAGATTCAGACCTTCCTATCGATGATTGGGCAATCATCAACTTTCTCTCGCCTTCGGAATCGGAGAAACGGGAACGCTCTGAAAAACGGGTTCAACCGTTAAGGAACGCAATTTTTGCTCCAACCAGACGCTCGTCGTCATCAGTCTTCGCCGAGTTGCATGAGTGGGCTTTGGAAAACGGTTGAACCGTGCGAAATCGCTTAACGACTGCACCTGGAATGTGCCTGTGACAACTGTGAACGACGTGCGCGAGTTCGGCTTACGACTGCTAAGTCATGATGTTTGTGGGCAGGCATAACCCACAATCTGTATGGATTCTTGTTTGATGGAACTCGAATGAATGCAGCAAGTGCCCTGTTTGGCTACAATAGCAGGTCTTCGGCTAGCGGAAGATTTTGGTTTCCCTTTGTGATTGAGATACCGTTGTTTGCTTAGTTTGCGGCGATTTTGACGTGATCCCCCTACCAATCCTACAAGACGCCAACACTTTAGATGCGAGTGATTTTCTCTCGAATCTAGGGGGCAATCGCCAGCCGACCGGCCCAAAGGCCAAATCTCCGCTTCCGATGTCGTTGGCAGAGGCGAAGGACCGCGGATGGGATGAAGTGGATGTCGTCTTCATTACGGGCGATGCTTATGTTGACCACCCCAGTTTTGCCATGGCCATTTTGGGGCGCGTCTTAGAAGCGGCGGGCTATCGCGTTGGCATAGTCAGTCAGCCGGATTGGCATTCTTGCGACGCATGGAAGACCTTTGGTCGCCCGCGACTATTTTTCGCGATCAGTGCTGGAAACATGGACTCGATGATCAACCACTACACGGCTAATCGCAAAGTTCGGAATGACGATGCGTACTCTCCTGGAGGCCGGATCGGAAGACGTCCTGATCGAGCAACTCTCGCTTACTGTCAACGTGCTCGCGAGGCATATCGGGGCGTCCCGGTTATCGCGGGCGGCGTTGAGGCATCACTGCGGCGTCTAGCACATTATGACTATTGGAGCGACAAAGTTCGGAGATCGATCCTGCTCGATAGCAAAGCCGACTTAATCGGGTTCGGCATGGGTGAGAACGCTATCGTAGAAATTGCCAAGCGGTTAGAGGCTGGTGAAACAGTCCACGACCTACGCAATATGCGCGGGGTGGCTTATGCGCTCGGCGCGTCTGAAGAGCGTCCCAAGAATGTCATCGAAATTCCAAGCTACGAACAGGTGGAATCGGACAAGTATGGGTTTGCGGAAGCAACCCGAATCATCCATCACGAAACCAACCCTCTGAATGCAAGATCGTTGATGCAACCACACGGCAACCAAGCCATCGTTTGCACACCACCTTCTTTACCGATTTCAGAACAAGCGATGGACCGCATCTACGGCTTACCCTATACGCGGGTACCGCACCCATCTTACACGGAGCCGATTCCCGCGTATGAAATGATCAAGCATTCTGTCACGATCATGCGAGGATGTTTCGGGGGCTGTACCTTTTGCTCGATCACCGCACACCAAGGCCGGATCATTCAGTCGAGAAGCAAACAGTCCGTATTGCATGAGATCCAGTCCATGTCGCAGGACAAGAATTTCAAAGGGATCGTCAGCGACATTGGCGGCCCCACAGCAAATATGTATCAGATGCGATGCACTCGACCTGAGGTGGAGGCTGTGTGCCGTCGTCAGTCTTGCGTCCATCCCAAGATCTGCAAACTGCTGGGAGTCGATCATACGCCGGTCATCGAGCTGATGCGTGAAGCTCGCTCACTACCAGGTGTTCGCAAAGTACTGGTCGCTAGCGGCATCCGCATGGATTTGGCTCGAACCTCTCCCGAGTATGTTCGCGAGCTGACTCAGCACCATGTCGGCGGACTATTAAAGGTCGCTCCGGAGCACGTGAACGCTGATGTCTTGAACTATATGCGAAAGCCCGCGAATGATGACTTTGAGCATTTCACCGATGAGTTTCGGCAGGCTTCAAAAGCTGCCGGCAAAAAGCAGTACATCGTGCCCTACTTTATCGCCTCGCATCCTGGGAGCGATCTGCAAGCCATGATTGACTTGGCACTCTTTTTGAAACGGAATGGCTATCGGCCTGACCAAGTTCAGGACTTCATTCCGGCCCCGATGGATGTCGCGACCGCGATGTACTACACCGGCATCGATCCGTTCACGAAGAAGCCGGTTCACGTTGCCAAAGCCATGCGCGAACGAAAAATGCAGCGGGCTCTGATGCAGTTTTTCAAACCCGAAAATTATTTCGAGGTAAGGGAGGCGTTGATGCAAAGTGGTCGACAAGATTTGATCGGAGAAGGGTGCGATTGCTTGATTCCATCGAAGCCTCCCAAAGAAGCCATCGAGCGTCGTCGCCAAGATGCGAATCGTCGCTTTCAGGGAAATTACGTGCATCAGGTTGGCAAGGATGGCAAGACCTCGTTGATGCGTTCCAGCCAGAATCAGAAAAAAGAGGGACGGCAGAGACGCACTGCTGGATACCGCCCAGGTCGTAAGGGTGCCGGACCCGACAAGTCCAAGGATCGATGAGAAAGAATCAATGCATATTGACTTCGAGCTTTAGCAAGCTTGATACGAAGTTGCACTCTCTGCCGCCGTAGATTTTTCTCTCGACCTCGGACGATGAGGAATTCGCGAAGGCTTCCGTTCCGATGAATCGCCTGTTACCTTTCGAAAATATCGCCGTTGATTATCATTAGCCCGTATCGCAATTAAGCGTTCATGCCGAATCCAGCGCAATCCAGGAAGGTTTTGGACTTGTCACCCTTCGAGAAATTTAAGCTGCTAGCGGCTCGAACCATTACCAACTATTGGGGATGGGTCCTAGGCTTTTGGGTCTGCGCGGTGGTTGTCTTGCGGCTGGTGGCTCCTTCTTGGAACTCGATCGCCCAAGATGGTGACTTCAAGTTTCTTCCAGGGGATTTGCCCAGCCGCATCGGACAGCAATGGCTCGAAGAAGGATTTCCAGATCATCGGGCGCGAAGTCAGTTGGTGATCGTTTTGGCCAACCGCAAGCAACCTCTTCGCAAGATCGACCTAGCCTTAAGCTATGATTTGGCTCGCCAACTCATGCACAAGACGGCGGTCGTTTCTTTCTATCGCCAATTGCGAGGTACCAAAAGCACCCACAAGTCCGCTGGCGAACCGGTCGGAGCGATGGAAGACGACGATGCGTGGGAAAATGTGCGAACGCTTTTCGATAGCTGCATCGCGCTGGACCAGAAATGGTTTGAGGCCGTGCGGAAGGCCATACCTCCGGAAAGCGAGCTGCCCGCTGATCGGTTAGCCGACGCTCACTGGTACCGGGCTGAATTGCTCTCTCGGATGGAATTAACAAATGAAGCAGAGGCCGATCGCCAAACGGCTTTGCTTCTCGACCCAAGCGTCGAGAAGCTTCCTCGCATCGAAGAGCTGGAGAACGATCCCTGGCTTCACGCCTTGGATTTATGGACGTGGGAGGACGATGTAGTCGGTTCCAAGCTGGGTTCCAAGAACGCGAATGCCAAGATGTTGCTCATGCAACTGGAGTCGGAGTTCATCGCCGTTAGCAATATCGCGTTAATCCAAGCGCTCGATGAACTGATCAGCTCGACCAAAGCGAGATATGAAAAGCACTTCGAGGGGAATCCGACCGAAATTGGTACCAGCGGTTCCGCTGCCGTGGGCGGTGACATGCTTCGGGCCTCAGCGTTTGCCGTCCAGCAAACGGAATGGGTCACCGTATTAATGATCCTCTTGATCCTGGCGATCGTTTATCGCGGTCCACTCTTGGTTGCGATACCTCTCTTCACGATAGGTTTGTCCCTGGTCGTTTCGCTGTCGGTGATTGCACTTCTGGCTGAAGTGCCCGACTCGGGAGTCCGAAGTGGCTTTCGCGTCTTTAGCACGACGAGAATCTTCATTGTGGTACTGCTGTTCGGGGCAGGGACAGATTTCTGCTTGTTCTTTCTGGCACGATGCAGAGAAGCACTCACGGAGAACCCCAAGGCAAACCGTAGAAACGTTCAACGGATGGTAGCTTCCAGTTGGCGTGGCGTTTTGAACGCGCTCACACTCAGTGCGTTGACGACCATGATTGGACTGGGGCTGATGTACTTTTCCAAGTTTGAAAAGTTTCAGCACTCCGGGCCGATCATCGCGATATGCCTTGGAATTACGCTGGTGGTCTGCTTGACGTTTACGCCTGCCTTGATCTGTGCGCTAGGTCACCGCGCATTTTGGCCTCTCCTCAGCCCAAAGAATCTCCAGCGAGCCGGTCATCGTCCCATGGATTGGTTCTGGAAACGTCTGGCAGAAGTGGTTGTGCGGAGGCCCATTCCAACCTTCGCCGTTTGTTTGCTTTTGCTGTTGATTCCGGCAGTTCAGGGGTGGGTCCATCGCGGCTGGATTACGTATGACTTCACACACGAACTTGATTCCAATTCACCAAGTCGGCGGGGAACCGCCATGATCGTCCGCTATTTCCCGACCAGCGATGCGAGCCCGCTAACTGTCATGGTCTCGCGCAACGAGCCGTTTGAGAACGAGAAGGCACTAAGAGCTGCAATTGATCCGCTTCGTGAGGCACTCTACGTCGATGGAGTCTTGGGGGTTCGAACCTTGACCGATCCCTTGGGAGATTTTCCTCCGGACCGCCGCATGGCACTTTTTGGGCAAGACTCCTGGAGACGGCGACTTCTCGAGGGTCACAAGCGGACTCAGAAGTTGTTCGTCGCTACGCAGCCAACGTTTGTCAGACGCATGGTCAGACTCGATTTGATCATCGCTCCCAACCCATTTTCCACGGAAGCAGAGGACGTTCTCGCCCGAGTGCGCGAGAAGATGAGTCAAATCGTTCAGTCGCCCGATAGTGAATGGCATGGAGCTGAATTCGCTTTTGCCGGCACAACTCCTGGTATTCACGACCTTAAAGTGGTCACCCAGGCAGACCAAAGGAGAATCCAGCTCTTGGTTGCATTAGGTGTTTGGGCTGTGCTCTTTCTGATGTTGCGCCGAGTCTGGGTCAGTGGTTACCTTATTTTTACCGTGTTGCTGAGCTATCTCACGACCCTTGGTCTAACTCAGTGGTTCTTCCAATGGTGCTATCAGGACGAGTTCGTGGGACTGGACTGGAAGGTTCCCCTATTTCTGTTCGTCATCCTGGTGGCGGTAGGACAGGACTATAACGTCTACCTAACGACTCG
Source organism: Pirellula sp. (assembly GCA_037440405.1). Lineage (GTDB taxonomy): Bacteria > Planctomycetota > Planctomycetia > Pirellulales > Pirellulaceae > JANMGV01. Next base: position 12,453 of record JBBIUE010000058.1, read on the forward strand.
CGTAATTGAGGAGCAAAAGAAGCATGGCCCGATTGGTGGACTAATTCGCGCTCTGGTGCTGACCGGGGGGATCATTACCAGTTGCGGTGTTGTGATGGCCGCGACTTTCCTGTCGATGACAAGCGGCGCGATCATTCCCAAACTGCAACAACTTGCGAGCCCGTGGTTGGCAACTCAGAGTGAGCCGTTCCCCATATTGCGTGGCATTGTCGAACTTGGATTCGCCCTTGCTTTGGGAGTACTGATTGATACCTTCCTGGTTCGTACCATTCTTGTTCCGTCCATGTTTGCGATCCAAACCCGGATTCAGAAGCGAATTTGAACGCTCGCGACCGCTCGCAAGAGTCCCGGTTCCAATTTCATTTACGAATCGAACGATCATTTGGCGATCGCGGCAGTTGTCGTGAAAAGGTCGTGCATCGCGAAAGGATGATCAGAACATGCAGGCCGCCAAGGGCAGGAAGACGGAATACTTGTGAACGATGATTTGGAGCAGTCGCGGACTTGGTGCCGTTCCCAATTTATCTTCTCGTTTCAGCTTCGAGCATACGTCGGACGGTTTTGAAAGAGACTCTAGGACCGAGGGGCATGCGCACGAGGACCAGTGTGCCAGCGCACGAGGACCGGAGTGCTGGCGAACTTCTGCTTGCAAGTAAAGCGGGGAAGCGAGGGGGCTCGGTTCCTTTTCAATAGCCGCGAAGCTGATTCGTCAACCGTTTGATGTAGTGCCTGCCCGGTAACGAGAAGGCGTGACGGTCAAAGCCTAAACGCGCCATAACTCGATCGTTGAGTCGCGGATGGATAGACTGGCATACAATCGCATCGGCGTTCGACAACCTTGCGAGCCCTTCGATGGCGCGGTTTACACGCTCGACGGATTTCCAGCGGGTGTCCGGCCCGGACCGCAAGTAGTTGATCGTTACAAACTTAGGGCAGCGCAGAGGACGGCTGAAGTAGAGTCTGCACGTATCGCTAGGAAGCCATCGAAATCGCTGATCGATCCATTGATGCAAATAAGACGCTTGTTTTGGGGTCCAGGTGGCCCGAATCTGACGCAATTCACCACGGCTGACCTCGATCCACCCGTATCTTGGAATCGATTTCAGCTCAGAGCGGGTTAAAGCGAACTTCAGTTCTTCCAGCATCTTTGAGAGCGAATCAAACCTCGAAAAATCATCGAGATGCTCATTGAACGTCATTCGTCCCGAAGAATGAACTTCATTTTGATCCAGTACCACACCCACAATACTATTCCCATCAACAAAAGGAACGCGATCAGAATCAGCACTAACGTGCTTCCTAAAGCGAAAAGACTAAATGCCCAGCGATTGAACAGTGCATCCCAACCGACGATGACGGCAAGTGTGCCCGCGCAGAGGTACGGTCCATAAGGGGTCGCTGGATCGCGAGTCACCAAGTAGATCGCAAAGACGACGACGATGGAGATCATTGGAGCTAAGAAAAACGCTAACCATGTCGGCTGCCATCCAAGAAATGCGCCAATCATGGCCATTAACGTCACGTCGCCGAATCCCAGTGCCTCGATACGAAGAGCGAGGGAGGCAACGATGCGAACAGCCCAGACGATTGCCCCACCCAACGCCAAGCCAAGAAGAGATGACAATACTCCAATCCAATTCTCCGGCGGCAACATGGAATGAGCTGCGACGATGGCGGCGATTCCCAAGATCCAAATCGCTGCAAGCACTTTCCAACTCGAATGTCGAAACAACCCTGCAAAGAAGTATTGTATGGCTTTCTTCCATCCGCGACGCAAAATGATCCGTCGATCGGCCAAGGCGAAACACCATCCAGTAAAGCAGATGCACGCCAATGCCAACCCTCGCTCTCGGTTCCAAGCTTCGGGCCAGTGATCGGGACTCGCGGCGTGCAGCCGCTCAAGGAACTGCGATCCCATCTGAAGCTGCTCGAACAACAGTTGCCCCTGTGGCATTGCTCCTGCTAGTACGATCGCCATCAATGTTCCAGGGACGGTGATCCAGTCCGGTATCAATCGCTCGTCGAAGTCGATGAACGAAGCGACCATCATCAAGCTGATCAGTAAGAAGTGCAACGCAAACTGAGCATGCAATGCAACAACTGGTGAACTTAGTGCCGGATTTAGATCTGGTTGGCTCATTCTCCCCTCCGTCATGAAGAAATGAGACGAAGGAGTGCTGCTACGCAAGGCTTCCGGCAGCAGACCGCCCTGCAGTTCATACGAATAAAGCTGCATCATGCACAATGGGAACAAGGCCTCGATGAGCAATGGCCGGAGCCAAAACCGAGTTCCATGAACCTGGCTTTCGGCTCTCATGCAAAACCAGCCGAAGACCGGAAGGTAATCTCGCCATGCTCGCGCTCTCGATGAAATTGGCGATGGATACCAGGGACCGATCGCTCGCCGATGGTAGGCTAGCCGATAGATTGCCCAATTGATCAAAACTCCGATACACAACGCAAGCAAACCTACTAGCAGCATGGCCAGCCAGGGCGGAATGAGCGTCGTGAATCCCATGCTTCTTCCAAAAGAGATTTCTGATCCGTTCGAAACCGAGAGCAAATGAGCGGAGCGGTTCTCGCGCTAACTACGAAGGAAGACTATCCGGCCACTGCAGAGTTAGCCGCTAGCCATTCAAAAATTTGCATCGCGACTTTATCGGGTGTTTGATGGTCGGTGGTGACAATGAAATCCGCAAGGTCTCGATAAATCGGAGTACGTACCTCCAACAATTGCTTGATTTCGTCAGAATCGGAAAGTTGTGACAGCGCGGGCCTCCGATCGACGGTCGTTAGATCCGCTTTGATCCGAGCCAGCAGAAAATCAGGACTGGCCGTCAACCAGATTCTCCAGCCGGTCTCCATCAGGATGCAACGATTCTTCTCTCTTAAAATGATCCCGCCTCCTAAAGACACAACGGATGGAGCAATCGTTTTAACCCACTCGAGCGCTTGCGTCTCGCGGTCCCGAAAACCGGCTTCACCCGATTGCTCGAAAATCTCTTTGATGCTGAGACCCGCCTGTTGTTCGACCCAGACGTCGGTATCGATCCACTCCACATTCAAACGTTGAGACAAAAGCATTCCGACCGTGGATTTGCCGCTACCTCGCATTCCCATCAAATACACATGCTTTTTCAGTCTCATTGCTGATAGCCATTCCTAGCGTGGTGAGTTGCTACGATTCGCTGGGCTGCCTCATGAAGTCGACCGTTGGTAGCCAGTACGGACGATTTTCCAACTAGTTGCAAGAGGCGGCCGCTGCAGTCGGTGACTCTGCCACCAGCTTCTTCGACAAATAATCTCCCCGCAGCGTAGTCCCACGGTGAAAGTTGATACTCGAAGAAGACGCCGAACAATCCGCGACCGACAAAGCCCAAATCGAGTGAGGCGGTACCGAACCGACGGACTCCGTGAACTCCAGCCTGAAAAAAATCAGCAATCGTCTCCAAGGTCGAACGCATCATCATTCCGCGATCGTAATAGAAACCAAATCCGACCACGGTCTTGCCCAGCTCCGATTCCAAGGAGACACCGCATTGTTGGCCGTTGTACCAGGCTCCTTTGCCTCGCACAGCGACGTACCATTCGTCAGTAATGGGATTGACAATGACGCCAACCTGCGGCTCCCCTTCATGATAGAAGGCAATCGAAGTGGCAAAGTGGGGAATGCGATGGGCAAAATTAGTCGTCCCATCAAGAGGATCGATAATCCAGCAGTTCGGGGACCGCTCCGGACCGGTGAATCCACTCTCTTCACCTAAGATGGCATGATCGGGAAAGCAGTCCCTGATTCGGTTGGTGATTGCTGTCTCCGATTCCGTGTCAGCTTGGGAGACTAAATCCTTGGGCCCTTTCTCGCGAATTTCAACGCCGTGCTCCCAGTAATGTTGCAGGACGCGTCTCGCTTCCATGGCGGCCTCGATTGCAACGCGAATCGCTTGAGAGTTGCTTTCGAGCAAGCAGTCTGGAATTTTGTCGTCCGACATTTTAGTTACGGCTCCGTCCTCAAGTTGCAGTGCACTCTTAGGTAGTTACAGTTCAAGTTTCGAGCGAATCGTTCGGCCACCTCCCATAGACGGCATGCAACGTAGGATTGCTGTGCACGACAGGAAGAAGTCCACATTGGCAATCATGTTTGATGAAGCTCAAAAGTATGTCCGAACATGTCAGCCACGGCAGTCTTCAGTTTCTCACCCGAACCGAGATTGAGAAATGACTGGCTCATTTCGCAGGTGATCATTGTATCGATGCTTGCGGTTCGAGTCACTGAGCGCTCTCGAGCCCACGCTAGGAGAAGACTCTGATCCGCAACCTGAGGAGCCGTGAGCACGAAGTCAAGTTACGACTCAAAGTCGAAACGAGTGGGAATATTCCTCACTCTCTGAGAGTCTCATATCCAGGACGGTGACATCTCGTCACACATCCCAATTTTTTTCCATTGATCATAGAGGATTGAGACATGACTCGTTACCTATTTGTACTTTTCGCCACAGTCGGCCTTCTTTCGATTGGATGCAAGCCTTCTGAAGATCGTACCGTCACGAACGTTGCCCCTGCAGACATATCGAAACCGCAGAGTCAACCTGGGAATTCGAGCAGTGGCACGACGAATGCTGCAGCCGAGGACGTCACGAAAGCTCAGACCGAGTAGTCTCCTACATCAACTCAGATTATTGGTCACGAGTGGGAACAGATTGTTGTGATGACCCAATCGATCACCAGTGAGACAGATTCACTCTGTCTACAAGCTCTTGCTTCGATGTCGCCGGCGTCGCGGGGGGCAGGACTTCTCAAATGAAACGAGCATGAGGCAATCTTTTGGTAGTCGGCATCAACCGCTGATGGAGAAACCTCCGTTTTGTTAGCATTCCCAAATCGCCTCGCGATACTGGCAAAAACTATGCCATCTTGGCTGAGAGGTGCATTCGGGCCAAGATGGCCAGTGACGGCGACAGACCAAGTTGCTCTCGGAGTTTTGGCCAAGACAGCCATTGCTAGAGCATCCGTCGTTTCTGCTGCAACTGGCCCCACGTTCGGGTCGCTTAACATCATTGCATCGAGAACAAGCCAATCCACCTTGGTCTCTGTTTGATACACGACCATCGAACCGCAGAATACGTCAGAAACCCCAGGGATTTTGCCGAAAGTGGCGGCTAGTAGTCCAGCCGTACAACTTTCAGCGAAAACTATTCCCTCCCCCCTGGTTCGCAATCGTTCAACGAAGTCGATGAGTTTTTCCATGAGCCGCTATCTATTGGCGATTCGCACGGAAACATCCGGCTGCACTTGATCCGATGGATACAAAACGACTTGATCGTTCGCTTCGAGTCCCGCAATGACTTGGGCAAAATCACGACTGCGTTGACCAATCACAACTTTCACCCGTTCACAGCGACCTTGCTGAACTCGAAATACGGCCCAGTCTTGATTGTGACGTATGAGCGCATTCGTTGGGACTCGCAACACGTTGTCTTCCTTCCATATCGTGATTCCGCATTCCACACGGTAAGCGTCTCCAAGGGGAGTTCGCTCTTCGAATGGACTGACAAAATCCAGCAAGACAAGGACTCGCTGCTCTTCTACGCCTAAAGCTGAAATCTTGGTGAATCCCGCTGGCTCGACACGCTGGACAACGGCCATCAGATCCTGAGGACCTCCCCAACGAGTAACCACTGCCGGGTTCCCTGAACGAATTTTCACAGCATCGGTCGAGAGTACGTCCAACTCAATTTCTAAACTGTTCGGGTCACCGAGTTCAAGCAACGGAGTTCCTGGTTGGACCACAACAGAACTCTCTTGGATCACTCGCAATACTCGTCCGTGAATCGGAGAGCGAATCTGAAAATCCGACGAGCCTGCTTCCGCTTCAATGGAACCCGCATGGACCATGGCAGCTTGTGCCTGGGCCAACTCAAACCTCGCAATTTGCTCAGCAGCAACTGCTGAAGCATACCGGCTTTTCGCATTTCGAAAGTCTGTTTCTGCCTGATCCAGTTCCTGTTGCGAGACGGAATCTGTCTCAGCAAGTTTGCTGAGACGACCGAAGTTCTTTTCGGCCAATGCCATCTGATCGAATGCCAAGGCTTTCATCGACTCCGCTTGCTGAACGGCCAACTCCGAGGCGTTTTCGCGGGCTTTCGCTTGAGCCAGATCTCGAGCGTTCAATAAACCAGGGGAAACCGGTTGGATCGTGGCTAACAACGTTTCACCAGTGCGCACTTCGTCACCAGGGCGTAGCCCAATCCGACGAAGCGTTCCCGCGATCGGCGCTGAAACGACATAGCGATCACGGATGCGAGTCTTTCCCTCTCCCTCAATGACCACCGCAAGTGGCCCTCGATCAACTTCACCGATTTCCACACTGACGACAACTCGGAAGACTGACCAAAGATAGAAGCCGATCCCGGCGAGGGCCGCGACCATCAGGATCATCTTACTCCAGGGGACCTTCACCAATGTCACTCCGCAGATTTGAGGACTTCAACCAAAGAAAGCTTCGCGACTTCGCGCCGAATCATGATAAGCGATAAGTACGTCGTCAAAAGCACCACGCTCGCCGCAAAGATATAGGTATGGAGACGAATCACCAAGGGGATGCGAAATAGTTCCTGATCGATCGAACTGACGATGATAAATGCGAGGCCAGTGCCGAACAGCCACCCAAGAGGCAAGGCAACAAAGGTTAACATCGTAACTTCGCCAAACAAGATGGACACGACTTCCTTTTGCGAGAATCCGAGTACTCTCAGCGTGGCGAGTTCGCGGCTCCGCTCGTTCATTGAAATACGGGCAGTACTGTAGACGACACCGATCGCGATGATGCAGGAGAACAACAAGTTGATCGAGCGCAAGATCCTAATGTTCTCAAGCAGTGTCTTTTGAAAGCTCTCTCGCATGCTTCTGGCAACAAGAACTTCGGCGACTTGAGGGTAAGTTTTCAGTCGACTAAAGATCTCCTCAAGCCGATCCGGATCGACGCGAAGGTATGCGCCCGACACCTGTTGCGACTGGTCCAGCAGTCTGGCCAAAACACTTTGGTCGCAATAAGCGACCATGCCAGCGAAATCGTCGATGGTCGATGCAACAGACATCTCGAATGCGGGCCGCTGGCCCTCCAGAACTTCGATGAAGATAGGCTCGCCGGGCCGCACTCGCAGCAGTTTGGCGAGTTTGTTCGAAAGGAGCAATCCCTCGATGGGAGCATCGTGAGTTCTTTCTTTGTGATCGATCAATCGCGATAACTGGGGTTCGCCATCAACGCCCATTAACGATATGAGGCGATGACTTGTACCTTGAGAAATCCGAATGGGAACCGCGCGAAAACCCTCACATGCAGTAATCGAATCGATCGCTCGCAATGAGGTCAAGATGTCCTTCGATTGTGGTTCAATAAATACTAACTGCAAATCAAACCGCTGCGCCTGTCGGAACATGACATCGAACAACGAGTATATGGCGTCTTGCATGAACGCTCCAACAATAAGAACGGCGACGGCAAGCGAAATTCCAAAAACAGATTGCAAGGCTCGCCATGGGCGACGCACCAGATGCCGAAAGATCATCAGTAATGTGACTGATCGAGATATCCAGCGGATGACACCTTCAATTCCGAACGAGCGATAAACGACTGGCGACTCAGGCCGCATAGCTTCAGCGGGCCGCAATCGCGTGGCAGCGCGCACGCTCGTCCAGACACCTGCCAATCCTGCCAGGCAAGCGATGGCCGTTGCAAGAACCACGACGTACGAAGGCATTGAGAATCCATAACTGGGAAAATGGAAGAACCGAGAGTACATAGCTGTTATGCCGGTTCCCATCGCGGCACCCAGAGGCAAACCAATGGATGTGCTGGCGACGGCTATGATCATGGCGAACAGAAAGTAATGTTTCGCAAGGCTCCACCGAGAATATCCAAAAGCCATAAGCGCAGCGATCTGTACGCGCTGTGCCGCGATCAATCGAGAAAGGATCATATTCATGAGAAACGCTGCCGCCGAAAGAAAGATGGCCGGGATCATTAATCCCATGCGGCGAATCTCATCCAATTCATTCGAAATGAAACGATGCGAGAATTGATCTTTGCGGGTGATCGCTCCCTGACCACCATAGGCTTTCAGTATCTCATCGATTTCAGTAATGAGACGCTCGTTCTGGATTGAAAGACTCTTCTGAAATGCCACATCGTTAAAAGCGCCTACCATGTCGACGGCAGCAGAAAGAAACTTTCGATTCATCCAAATGACGCCAAACGCTCGATTGTCGGGAAAAATTCCCCCAGGCTGTATTTCGTAGATGAACTCCGGAGCAAGAGCAAAGCCAACGATCCGCATGGTGCGCTGACGTCCATGTAGGATTGCGAGGAGATCATCCCCAATTGTCAAATGGTGGGCGTTCGCGAAGGTCTCGCTGACAACAATTTCGTCCTCTTGATCGTACGAGGGCCACCGTCCTCGCCGGAGACAAACGCCATTCAGTGCGATTTCTTGTTCGGGTGGCAATGAGATAAAGAGGGCTTGCGCTGGTTCCAACATGTCGGAAACCTGCAAACGAGCAGACGCGATCACTCGCGTGGACATGCTTTGAACGCCCGGCAATTCTCTGAGCCGATCAGCGAGAGACTCAGGGGCTCTCTTTAGTCGTGCGAACACATCCGCAAATCGAAACTCTCGATAGTAGCTATCGCGAGTCGATTCCAGAGAAAAATGGGTGCTGGCTGACATGCAGAAGACCCCGATCCCACATGACATCACCGCAATGACAGCTAGGACTTGGGTTCTCATATTCCATAGGTCGCGAAGGGCTTTCTTGTTTAACGCCTGCATCGTTATCACCAATCTAGTTCGCTTGGAGTGACACGATGCGAATTCGCTTCTTCTTGGATGACTCTGCCGTCCTTCAGCGAAATGATTCGGTCAGCCATCTTTGCAATCACCGCATTGTGAGTGATGACAACGGTCAGTGTTCCTAGCTGCCGATTGATTTGCTGAATGGCTTCGAGGACCGTGATGCCTGTGCGAACGTCCAACGCTCCGGTTGGTTCATCGCACAGCAACACGGCAGGATTCTTGCAAATGGCTCGGGCGATGGCAACTCGCTGCTGTTCTCCTCCTGACAGTTGTGAAGGAAAGTGATGAAGCCGATCTGCCATTCCAACAAGTCGGAGTGCTTCTTCAGCGGGCATGGCCTTCGGAACGATGTCCGTGACAAGTTGCACATTCTCTTGCGCGGTCAGGCTCGGAATGAGATTGTAAAATTGAAATACGAATCCGACATTGTCGCGACGGAATCGAGTCAGTTGTTCTTCACTCGCTTTCGTCAGATCCGTACCTGCATATTGCACCGTCCCCTCTGTTGGTACATCCAGGCCTCCAAGGATATTGAGAAGGGTGGACTTTCCGCTTCCTGATGGCCCAAGCAGTACGACGAACTCTCCGGCGTACAAATCAAGACTCACGCCGCGCAACGCGAAAACATCAACCTCGCCAATATGATAGACCTTGGTGAGCTTGCTGGCGCTAAAAACTGGTACTCCTGGGTCAGACCGCAAGGAGGAGCCGGCTCGGTGCTTCGAGGTATGCGATGACATCATTCAAAAACCGCGCCGCTGTCGCTCCATCGACCAAACGATGATCGTAAGCCAAGCTGAGCGGCATCATCAATCGCGGCTTGATCGAATCGTCGTCCATCACCACAGGCAGTTTGCGAGAGCGACCAACAAGCAGAATCGCAACTTCGGGAACGTTGATAATCGGAGTGCTGTACGTGCCGCCAATTGCTCCCAGATTGCTAATGGTAAAAGTCCCACCGCGCAGATCTGATACCCCAAAATCGTTATTGCGAACGCGACCCGAGAGTTCGCTCAACGCTATTGCAATGTCCGGAATCGATATCTTGTCGACGTTCTTGAGAACGGGAACGACCAGCCCGCGATCCGTGTCGACCGCAATACCAATATTGACGTAGTCCTTGTAAATGATCTGTTCGTTTTCAGAATCAATCGATGCATTGATCGCCGGATGATGACGGAGAGCGGTGGCAATGGCCTTGATCAAAAACGGCATCGTGGTCAGCTTGATCCCGCGAGCAGAATAGTCGTCCTTGCTAGCCTGTCGAAAAGCTTCGAGTTCCGTGACGTCGGCATCATCGAAGTTGACGACTCGCGGGGCAGTGCTCCAAGATTTGAGCATCTGATTGGCAATCGTCTTGCGAATCTTCGACATCTTTTCGATGCGAACCGGACCAAAGTCATCTTGAGATGGAGCACTGTTCGAAGCGGTCGTCTGTACGCTCGCACTGGAACCCGACGTGGCGACCGCAGAGATCGAACCTCCGCCGTTTTTGGCCGCCTGATTGATCCGCCGCACTTCCGCTAATACATCCTCGCGTGTGATGCGGCCACCTTCACCAGTCCCTTCAACTTGAGAGAGGTCGACCCCGACTTCTCGTGCAAACCTACGAATGGCCGGTCCCGCAGGAATCGAATCGTCGGAAGTGACCACGTCCACATTCGCCAATCCTGCTTGAGCTGCAATGAACGGAGGAGGAATCGTTGCAGATGCCTGAGGCATCACAATCGCGCGGGGCTGATCGCTTACTGACGTCGAAGACATTCCAGCTGAATTTGGAACTGTTGATGGGGATACCGCAAGTCTCGGGGCAGGTGTTTGAACCGTTTGTGCGGTCTCCGATGCCGAACTTGGAGCGGGGGCCGATGCCGCAGTCGCAGGAGCCGGTGCAGTTGGTGCGACAGGCGACGCGTTGGGAGAAGCGGCGGGCTGAACATGGGCTGCGGAGGTACCAGAAACTTCCATTTCGCAGAAGGCTTGTCCGACGGCAACTGTCTGACCGGGCTGAACAAGAATTTTTGAGATCCGACCTGAGCTTGGACTAGGTACCGTGACCGTCGCCTTGTCCGTTTCAAGTTCAATTAACCCCTCGTCCTTGTTTACCTGATCACCGACGTTGACAAGGATTTCAAGAACGTCTCCCGAAGCAACACCTTCGCCCAAGGATGGTAATTTAATTTCAGTCGCCATATTATTGATCAAAACACAAGTTAACAAATGTTTGTGAATGAACTCTCACGCCAGAAACCGCGATCGATGCCAAGATCAAGCCAGCATGGGATCGATCTTTTCGCTGTCATATCCGAGGTCTTGGATTGCTTGTGCGACCGTACCGATATCCATCTTGCCCAACCGGCTAAGACGGTACAATGCTGCAATCGTGATCGACTCGGCGTCCACTTCAAAATGTCGCCGCAATGTTTCTCGAGTCTCGCTCCTCCCTAGGCCATCCGTTCCGAGAACAAAATAATCCTGGCTCAAGTAGGGAAGTAATTGTTCGCCGACGGCCCGTACATTATCGCTCGCCGAAATGATTGGCCCCTCAACTCCTTCGAGAACTTCCTGGATGTAGCTCCTTCGCATGGGTTTGTCCGGGTGCAACATGTTCCATCGATCGCATTCCTGAGCATCTCGACGGAGTTGCGTGTAGCTGGTGACGCTCCACGCATCACTCGAAACGCCGTAACGGTCTGCGAGAATTTCTTGAGCAGCTAAGGCACAACGGAGAATCGCGCCGCTTCCAAATAGCTGCACGCGCAGCTTGCTGCCTGGAGCTTCCTTCGACTGGAATTTGTAGATTCCCCGAACAATCCCTTCTTCGACGCCTTCCGGCATGGCCGGCATCTCGTAATCTTCGTTATGGACAGTGATGTAGTAGATCGCCGTTTCGCCTTCTTTGTACAGCCGTCGCATACCATCCAAGACAATCGTAACGGTTTCATAAGCCCAAGCGGGATCGTAGGACCGCACCGTCGGGAACGCGATCGCGTTGAGGTGGCTGTGTCCATCTTGATGCTGCAGCCCCTCTCCGTTCAGAGTGGTTCGGCCGGCGGTCCCGCCGATCAGGAATCCCTTGGCCCTCGCATCAGCCGCAGCCCAAATCGAGTCACCAATTCGCTGGAACCCGAACATCGAATAGTAGATGTAAAAGGGAATCATGTTGACGCCGTGAGCGGAATAGGCTGTGCCCGCAGCCACAAAACTGCTCATCGATCCGCACTCGGTAATTCCTTCTTCGAGAATCTGACCATCCTTCGCTTCGCGATAAAATGCAATCTGATCGGAATCGACCGGTTCATAGAGCTGCCCAGTGTGCGCGTAGATGCCGACCTCCCGAAACAACCCTTCCATTCCGAAAGTTCGCGATTCATCCGGAACGATTGGAACAATGTATTTGCCAATCGACTTGTCCTTCAATAATCGTCCCAAAAGGCGAACAAAACCATTCGTGGTGCTGATCGTCTTGCCCGCCATTTGAGTCGCTATCAGATTTCGATATCCGTCCAAGCTCGGAGTATCAATACGAGGATGATCGACCGGGCGAGAGGGAACCGGTCCGCCAAGTGCCGCTCGGCGTTCTCGCAAGTACTTGATTTCCAAGCTCGTTTCCGGTGGGCGATAGAATGGGGCGTTCCCTACATCTTCATCCGAAATCGGAATGCCAAATCGGCTTCGAAACTCGACCAATTCTTTCTCGTTGAGTTTCTTCTGATTGTGAGCAACATTACGACCCTCACCGGCCTCACCAAGCCCATAGCCCTTGATCGTCTTCGCGAGGATCACTGTCGGCTGACCCTGATGCATGACAGCAGCCTGATACGCCGCGAATACTTTCTCGGGGTCATGCCCACCCCTCTTCATCTTTTCAAGCTTCTCGTCCGAATAGTTTTCAACGAGCTTGAGCAATTCGGGATATTTCCCGAAAAAGTGTTCGCGAATGTAGGAGCCCGGCATGACCGTGTACTTCTGGAACTGCCCGTCAACCACCTCATTCATTCTTTGAATCAATAGTCCCGATTCGTCCTTCTCCAACAGCGGATCCCAGTCGCTTCCCCAAACGACTTTGATGACATTCCAGCCAGCTCCAAGAAAAATGGATTCGAGTTCCTGGATAATCTTGCCATTGCCTCGAACTGGTCCGTCAAGCCGCTGAAGGTTGCAATTCACGACGAAAATCAAGTTGTCCAGTTTTTCGCGAGAGGCGAGCGTAATCGCGCCCAGCGTTTCTGGTTCGTCGCATTCGCCGTCTCCCAAGAAGGCCCAGACTCGTTGGTTACTCGTGTCCTTGATACCCCGATCTTTGAGATACTTGTTGAATCGCGCTTGGTAAATCGCCATGATCGGGCCTAACCCCATGGAAACGGTCGGGTACTCCCAAAAGTTCGGCATCAGCCATGGGTGCGGATAGCTACTCAGCCCCCCATCCGATTGCAGCTCGCGACGGAAGTTCTCCAAGTGCTTTTCTTCCAATCTTCCCTCCAGGAACGCACGAGCATACATTCCCGGAGATGCATGGCCCTGGAAGTAGATAATGTCGCCGCTGTAGCCGTCCTCTCCCCTGCCACGAAAGAAGTGATTGAAAGCGACTTCGTACAAGGTCGCACTGCTCGCAAAAGTGCTAATGTGGCCGCCCAAGCCGACATGTTTCTTGTTCGCACGCACCACCATCGCCATCGCATTCCAGCGAATGATGCTCTTGATTCGTCGTTCGAGCTCACGATTCCCGGGAAATGCTGGCTGACGGTCGGGAGTGATCGAGTTGATGTAAGGAGTCGAAGTGTCGAGCGGGATATCGACTCCATCGCGGCGAGCTCGGTTGTCCAGCGCCTTCAGCAGGTACTGAACACGTTCCGCACCTCGCACCTTGCGAACATAGTCGAGTGAGCCAAGCCACTCCATCGTTTCGGCGGGGTCAATATCGCTCATCGTAGCCAGTTGACAATTCGACTTTCCCACGACAGGTTCTTCCGAGCCAACCAACTTTGTCTCCGCCATGCCTTACCCCAATGCGAGACTGAAGGACTGAACAGTAAACGATCTATTGTCACTGAACGTCAAGAAAACGTAAAGATTGACTTCTCCGGATTTTGCAACGTTTTCGACTTGTCAAGACTCCGTCTCGATGCTATTCAGCGATGCTTTGCAAAGTTACTTCCGCCCTGGCTAGATGAGCAAAAAAAGCCGCCAGTCCACAAACGAATCTCTCAAGATTTTCGAGGTCAGGATATCGCGATTCTTGGAAAATCATGCCTCCCGGATCAATTGAAATCCGCAAAACGAAGGCGACTCTGCTCCGTCGTTACTTTCTGTAATCCATAACTACGAAATCGACAATGGCAGCTCGAAAAGCGAGGAGAGTCTCTGGAAAAGCAAAGTGATAGCTGGCCAGAACGAGAGCCGATAGACAAGCCCTCGTTAAAAACTCTTCGCCGATGCCAGTCCGATGAATCTTTGAGCGGTGGAGGTCAAGGGCTCTGCTCTTGAGGAAGAAAATCGGCAAGCCTTCGAATTTGAATCATTCCGCCGCAGGCCAAGGCAAGCCACTGCTCGTCCGGAGAAACAGCAATGGCAGAAATTCCCATGAACCTTTCTTTTCGATCTCGAACGCATTCAAAACGTCGCAACGTTCGCCTCGCTGGATTCCGTGTATCGATAACCGCGATGACACAGTCCATCGAGTCGTGCTGAGCTGGTTCCAATTGAAAATAGAGCACTAAAAGAACAAACTGCTCTTGGAGAATGAAACGAGGTAAAAAAGACGAATGCAGTTGTGGAAATTCAATCGACGCGAATGAATTGTTGTGAAATAGAGTTAATTTCCCACCGCGACTCGGCTATGAATTCTCTCCCAGGAATATCGATTCCATGATGGCAAGCCTTGTTGGTGTACAACTGTAGTCCACCGAAAAAGAAGATGGCTTGAAGGGAACGACTTCAAATCGACACTTGCTTGGATCGTAGATATCCATGCGAAAAAGCTGAGGAGGATCCGAGATCAGGAAGCCGGACAGCAAGCTCCCAGTTCGATCGAATCGAAGGTCTTGAAAGCGATGATTGAAAACCGGCTGCTCGACTCCAACCAATTGTTGAGTCCGATCGATGAACCCCCTCTGGATGTCTCGTGTTGGACTCTCAGTGGTGCGAAGAACGTCCGATGCGGCGTTCTCGGAATCATCAGGTCTGTCTGTCCCCTCGTCAACGTCGTTTACTTCGACGGCTCGCTCAACGTCTTTCCAAATTGGCGTATTATCTTTCGGAGGGAAAAGCCAAATTGTCCTAAGGAGTCGCCGAGTCTCAATATCCCAAATACGCAATCATCCATCTCGATCGATTAGGTGGAAGGTATAAGCTGTTGGTGCCATGTATCTTCCGTGGACGCATCTGATGCATCTTTCGTCGCGTTTGTTTATTCTTGGTTTGATCGTGACTCTCGCTGATAGACACGCAGCAGAGACAATGTGAAAAGCACGAAAAGCGGAGCGGCGATGACGATTCTGGGCCAAAATCGAGGTGTGCGTTGGAAGTACAGTTCGATGTCGGCGACAGCACATATGGGATTGGCAATAAGGAGACTTGCTATCGTAATTCCGGTCGACAAAATGATCCTTCGTAGTAACCGACGTTGCAACGACCACGCATTCACGAAAAAAAAAAGCTCAGAAGCGGCCAACGAAAATGCTACCAGGCCGCCCCATATCCAACTTGCTTCGGCGAAGGTGATCGAGGCGTCCGCTATTGATGCGGCGTATACGCCCCCAAAATAGATTGCATAGCCGAGCAAACCGAGTGCAGTCGCTCTGGCCATTCGAAAAACTAAAATATTTGTTTGCATAGCCGACCAGACAAGCTCAATTAGCGCACGGTCACTTGCTTCGCTGCCCTCACGAATTCTCAAAATAGCTCGAATCTGCTGTTGATTCCAGCTCAGCTCTTTTGCATTGTGTTTTCGACATGGCTGTTGGCGAATATCTCGTGTAAAGCTCACGCCGCCAGCCATGTTTTGCTCCTTTATGCACTTTTCGACTTCGAAAGCACCGAAAACTAGGTCGCGATATTCGTCACCTTCAGTGCGTTACCGGGTTTGTGGGCTCTGATTACTTGTCCTTGGTGCAATCCAATCACGCAGGTATCGGCGGGTTTGCAGCGTAGGCTTTCAACATGCGGAATACTGCGTTTGTCAGGCAGAGTGCGTCTCCGACGTTCACGGTTTGAGAAACTACTCGATGGGTAAAGCGATCCAGCAAGGAGAGCCGATCCAGCAAGGAGAGCAACGCGCAAAAGTGATGTGCCGTCACCTCACTATTTCCAGCGATCCGGCGTTGGGATGAAGGGATCGATTGCGTTGATGGCTGCTCCGTCCGTCGTCGCTGCGAATCGAAGGCCGAGTTGATGAACTAGGTCAGCGATGACTTCCAACGATTCTCGATTGTTCAGCTTCAGATCGCCAGGCGAAACGGACCGAATGATTTCGTCGAGAACCGGCACTTGTAGTTTTTCTTGGACCGCCTGTAACCGCTTCCAAGCCTTGTTTGCTCGCGAGGCCGAAGTCACTACGAAAGTGTCCTTCGTTGTGGCTCGGGCTGTTGCTCGCAGACTGAATTCCAGGTCGGCGATCAATCCCGAGATGAATAGGAGCCGCAGTCGTTCTGGCGGACTCCCGGCGTTGATCCTTCCGTCCGATTCGATGAATTTGTGTCGGAGGCTTCCCTGAGACCAACTGACTAACTCAAAGTCCAAACTGCCGGCAACATGTCCACCAACATTGACTAGCCGCTCATCGGGGACGGTATGGCAACGGTAACAGCTCTGCGCGACTAGGTACGCGTTGATCGGATTCCGCATTCCATTCTGGATGCTTGCCGTCAATCGTTGGATGCGATGTTCGTAGGTTTCTTGCTCTCGGCGAACTCCTTCACCGCCATAGTCATTATGCACGGCGATCCAGTCGCGAGCTCCACCGTGACACGATTCGCAGGAGACTCCCGCAATCGCTTCGATCGTTCCGTCGGACTTCGATTGCATCGTATAATGACATTGGATGCAATTGGAATCGGTTTTGAAGGAAGCGATTCCTAGTCGCGAAGCAATATCACGCGCCGCCTGCTTGCGATGCAGCGTAGAGAACGTAGTGAAATGCGGAGTCTGCTTCCAGACGAGCATCTCTTGAGAATGGCACTTGGTACAATTCTCACTGCCAACCACGCGGTGTGGATCGATGTTCAAATCCCATGAGTGATCTCGAAGTCTCTCTTGATCGCCGGCATTCAAATGAGAAGTAACCGAACCGCAGAACGCACAGATGATCGCGATCATTATTCTGTGAAGTCTCATTGATAATTCTCGTTATTCCAGTTGAACGTCGCTCAGGCACTAAGAATCGTGATCCGCTTTAAGCAAAGATAGCTTGTGAATTCGATTTAGATTGGCCATCCCAATCGATACTTGGATTCCGAAACCGTTCACGCCTCACGCGCGGGCCGATGCAAATTTGGCGAAAAGCATGGATCGTTGCCTTCGAACGACAACTCGCCAAATTTGCGCTGGCCCTGCGGTTACACGAGGACACTGACTCTATTCGTGAACGCTGACAGGATTCCAATTGCCACAATTTTGTCGGTTGCGCCGACTCGAACTGTTGCTCCCTGTCTGAGACAGGGATAAGTTAAATAGTTCATCTGTTTGGCGATTCAAAAGCTGGCCAATCGAACTTGGAGAACTGGATCATGTTCCGAAGAGTGCTTCGTCCGTCGTCGAAGAATGGAAACGGCAAAGGCATGAGGGCAAATCGTTCCATTGGCCGCAAAAAGCGTCTGTTGATGGAGACCCTTGAAAGTCGGCTGTGTCTTTCGGTGACGTTCTTCGATGAAGACGGAAGTTACTATAAGGAACTTCGAGAAAATGCTTCCAAGAGCGAAGATGTCATCTATTACGATTATGTCGAGAACCTGGAAACAGGTGAATTGAGCGGCGGCCGATTAGAGCTGAAGGACTTGGAATCGTGGTGTACCGTTTTGTCCCCGCAAATGGAGCTCCAGTTTCGGTCGCACAATGTGACCACACTTTGGAACAACGGACCTTCATCGAATCGGATCGATCTCGTATTCGTCGGTGACGGATACACGAATGCGGAATTGGGAAATTACGCCAATCACGTGAACAATGTCTTGAATCCCTTCTTCGCCGAAACGCCTTTGAACACGTATAAGTCCTTCTTCAATGTCCACCGAGTCGATGTGGTCTCCGCCGAATCGGGCGTGGACCATGACCCGACGTATGGCGTTCTCAAGAACACCGCTCTCGACATGGGTTTTTGGGGCAGCAATATTGAGCGATTGCTGATCATCAATACGACTAAGGCTCTGGCCGCTGCTGCATCCGCACCGGCGGTCGATCAGGTGCTTGCGGTCGCCAATTCCGCCAAATACGGTGGGGCGGGTTATCCCTCGCTGGATCTCGGAACCTTAGCAGGAAATAATGGAGCCGCAGTCGAGATCGCTCTGCATGAATTCGGCCATTCGTTTGCAGATCTCGCAGATGAGTACGACTACGCAGACGGAACGTCCTATGTTGGAGGCGAAAGACCCGAAGCGAATATCAGCATCCGCAATTCCGCTCAAATGGCAAGCATGCAAACGAAGTGGCATTTGTGGCTGAACGAATCGAATGTCGATACCTTTGAAGGTGCCTACTATAAACAGTTTGGAATCTACCGGCCGACATCGAACTCAAAAATGCGTTCGTTGAATCGCCCGTGGGAACAAGTCAACATTGAACAGCTCGTGGTCAGCGCCTACAAAACGGTTCGTCCCATCGATTCGGCAACCGCTCCAGGAACTTATCCCGCAGCCAAGTGGTTGACGGTAACTCCGGTTGTTCCGATCGGCCATACGCTCGACGTTCAATGGTTCTTGAATGGAAATCCGATTTCAGGCGCAACTCAGAACAGTCTTGATGTAAGCACTCTGAATTTGCCCGCTGGCTCTCACACCGTCAGTGTGAGCGTTGTTGACAACACCCCGCTTGTTCGCAGTCAGTCGCTTCGCGATACGTGGATGACGGAAACACGCAGCTGGACGATCAATGCCATCGCCAACACTCCACCCTCATTGTCCAATCTAGGGGATGCACGCACTTATTTGGAAAATGCAGACCCTCTTCCCATCGCCCCTTCGATCACTGTAACCGATCCGGATTCACCCGACTTTGCAGGAGGTCGATTGACCGTGACAATCCAATCAGGGGGACAGTCAACTGATCGGCTCACCATTCGCAATACTGATTTCATGACCATCAACGCTGGCCAGATCATATTTTCAGGTCAATCGATTGGAACGGTGAGTGGCGGAGTTGGCACCCAGGCACTCATTATCAACTTCAACGGACGAGCGAGCTTGAGCCGAGTGCAGCATGTCGCCAAGAACGTGTCGTTCAGCAATGTATCGGACGCACCAAGCACTGCCGCGAGAACCATCGGATTTCGGCTCACCGATGGCGATGGAGGCAGCAGCAATGTTCCGACGAAGCAAATGTTTGTTCATGCTGTCAATGATCGCCCTGTGCTCGGAGGTATTTCCGGTTCTGTCAATTATCAGCAGAATGCGGTTGGCATACCGATTTCCAACCAAGCAACCGTATCGGACCCGGACTCGCCTATTTTTAATGGCGGTGTTCTCACAGTAGCCATCACCAACGGCAAGGATGGTTCCAATCGAGTTTTGGTTGGGGGGAACGTGTTCGCTTTTGACGCGAATAACAAATTGCTTCGCAATGGAGTCGAAATCGGGTCCAGAAACGTCAACGGAGGATTTGGTCAAACCAATTTGGTAATCACCTTCAACGCCAATGCTACTCGCGCCATCGTACAAGAATTGATTCGAACACTCCGATTTCGCACAGTGAACGGCTCCAACACCTTGCAGAGGACGATCACGTTTCGAGTGTCTGATGGGGCGGGCGGAACGAGTGACGTTGTCTCCCGTCAAGTTAACGTTGTTTAGAGCCTATCCCAAAGCCATCAACTCGCTTACGTCTTTTGAAGTTGCGCTATTGGTCATTTTCCTTGACAAACTGCTGTCCGCAGCGTGAGCATGGGACAAGTCACGACCAAAATTCCTTGCTTACGCGGCGGTTAATATGAACAGCGAGACTTCAAAAAACGCCAGAATGGGACGATTTTAAGCCCCCTTACTTGAGCAATGCATGACTGCTTCGGCAATGTAGCACGTCTCCGAGCCCCCGCCATAAGTACCCGGACTTTTGCCGCTTGAATGTAACTAACGAAGTCCGAAACCGCAGAATGATCGATCGAAGAATGATGCCTAGATCGTCTTAGCTTGCATTGCACGATAGCTAATGGCACATCTACAAAAGCCGTCGCTCACGAATCTCCTCTATTTGAAATTGCCATCGTGCGCGTTGACTAAGTCATCGCTGATTGAACGTTGACCAAAAAGCTTGCTGTTGGTTGGCCTTGATTTCAAATGAGCGTGTTGCTATTTGTGCCAATGTGTCGGTTCCGTTTCAGGATTCTGGGCAATGCATGAGCAAGGTGCGATGATCGATGTTGCGATGATTGAGAAGTGTGCACAGGACCCAGATCTTGCACTCTCTCATCTACGATCTCTTTTCGAAACGCTCGTTTCGGAAGACGAAACGCTCAGGGAATGGACCAGCGAGGCCTTCGAAAACTGTGGGCCTCCATCAGACGATGATTTCGATTGGATTGTCGATATGCTGAGATCGCGCGAGGGCGACCAGTCCTTCTGGGCGGCTACCTTCTTAGGGAGATTGGAGGAGCGGGCCAGAAAGGCTACCAGCAAGTTGATTGAAACCATCCTGAATGTCAACCAAGGCGAAGCAACGAGGCAACGAGCGGCTTGGGCCCTTCACCGCATTGGCGGACTCAGTGAAGCGGATAAGGATCATCTGAAGCTCGCCATGACGAGAGAAGAGTCTGCAGCGGTTCGAAAGATGATCGCACTAACGCTGAACGAAACGGTTCCGTAGAATTCTCAAAGCCGAGGCGAGCTGGTCGGTTTGCTTCACGGATGAAACAACCCCCTTCAGGTTTCGGGCAGGGAGGCCCAGCCATGAATGTGCATCGACTTACCATCTACGGTGGATTCTTCGGATCATTATTGTGTGTCCTTGCGCTGGTCGGTTGCGATCTTCCACCAGAGTTGGCGGAAATTGCTCAGGATGCAAACAGTGTCGCTTCGCAGCCAGCATCGACGCTACCAGCGTCGAACGCCGTTCTGTCGGCGTCTGTTCCTGCCAAATCTCCAAACAACATCTTAGTCGCGTCCTTCAACATTCAGGTCTTCGGAATGAAGAAAGCTCAAGACGCTTGGATCATGGAGCGACTGGCACACATTTGCCGCCATTTCGACGTGATCGGCATTCAAGAGATTCGATCAACCGATGATCGCGTCATGCCTGAGTTGATTCGCTACATCAATGCGGATGGCAGCCAATATGCATTCGTCATTAGCGAGCGGCTAGGGCGCACTGTTAGTAAGGAACAATACGCCTATGTCTTTGATACGACTCGCATCGTGACGCATTCCAATGCATCGTATACCGTTGTCGATGATTCTGACTTAATGCATCGCCAACCTTATGTCGCCCGATTTGTTGCACAAAATCCCCGCAATCCGTTTCGATTCACTGCAATCAATGTCCATACGGATCCCGATGTTGCTGCGATTGAAGTCGATGTGCTCGCGGCCGTCTTTCAGAATGTAAGGGCGTTCGAAATGTCGACAGCCAAGGAAGATGACGTCTTGTTGCTCGGCGATTTTAACGCTTCTCCTCAGCAGATGCGAAAACTAGGAGCGTTACGTGGGTTCCTTGCAGCGATTACCAATCAGCCGACGAATGTCTCCGAAAATAAGATTTTCGATAACGTGATCATGGATCGATATGCGACGGTGGAATATACAGGTCGGTCCGGAGTTCTTCTGATGAGAGAACTCTTTGGCTTTAGCAGAGAAGAAGCCAGGCGATTATCCGACCACAATCCCGTTTGGGCGGAATTCACATCCTGGGAAGCCACGGCCGCAACAGCACGTGCCGAAGTCGTGCCGCCAACAAGGCGTTAGCTTGCGTATGCTGACACCATCGGTTTC
Organism: Pirellula sp.; assembly: GCA_037440405.1. Classification (GTDB taxonomy): domain Bacteria; phylum Planctomycetota; class Planctomycetia; order Pirellulales; family Pirellulaceae; genus JANMGV01. The sequence continues at coordinate 34,429 of JBBIUE010000058.1, forward strand.
GAGTGCTTCAAGTGCAGCTTGAAGCGAATGAGCGTTTCGAATCAAGAGTCGTTACGCAGCGACCAATTCCAAGCACAGATTTTGAAGGGAAAAAAGTATGTGCGAGGAACTGACTTGTCGCAATCAATCCGGTGAGGTATCGGCTTCGAGATTGTTGGAATGGTTATTCCAATCAAAGTCTCCGGTTGAAGGTATGTTTGGAATGGCGTCTTCCAGTGCAACTTGCATGGCGACCGTCGTTTTGGCCGAAGGGAGGGCCGCCGCCTCGATCTTGGCAGTGACGACTGTGATATTGTCGATCCCGCCGCGCGCATTGGCGAGGTTGACCAGTTCACTGCAAACGAAGTCAGGATCGGTCTCGGCACTTAGCACAGCCTGAATTTCAGCATCCGACACATGCTTGCTTAGACCATCCGAGCAAAGCAGCAGCCAG
>JBBIUE010000059.1:0-31890 GCA_037440405.1 Pirellula sp.
ACGGTTGCAATCACTTGCTCGACGAGTTTGGTCCGATCGTAGACTGTTTTCACTTGGACATTGGCAGGCAAGGATGCCTGTATACGATCCAGCTTCTCGGTCATTCTCTGCGTGACTGCGTGGCTATTCTCTCCCATGATCATGAATCCCAAACCGAGCACGACCTCACCGCAGCCATTGGCAGTCACCGCCCCCCTGCGAATCTCGTGACCAATAACCACATCAGCAATATCCGAAATATGAATGGGAATGCCATGTCGAGAGGCGATCACAATCTCCCGTATCTGTTGCAAGTCCGAAGCTCGGCCGATGCCTTGAACCAACAGCATGTTGCCGCTGCCCGAAATATTTCCGCCACCGACGTTCAAGTTGTTGCTACGGATCGCCTCCAGAACTTGATCGTAAGTCAAGCCGTGCTTGATCAGTTGGTCTGGATGCAACAAGACGTGATATTGTTTCACGAATCCACCCCAACCATTGATCTCAGCGACGCCCGGTGTATTCTTGAGCGGCGGCTTGATAACCCAGTCCTGCAAAGTCCTCAGCTCGGTTGCATCCAGCCCTTGTCCCTGCACGATATAGTGCAAAACCTCTCCCAATCCCGTTGCAACTGGACCAAGCTGCGGTGGAGAAATTCCCGGTGAGAGTTCGACGCTTCGAATCCGTTCCCCTACGACTTGTCGAGCGAAATAGATGTCGACTCCATCCTCGAATACGACAACGATTTGAGACAAGCCGAATTTAGAAACGGAACGAAGCTCCGACAGCCTCGGCATGCCGCTGAGCGCACTCTCCAAGGGAATGGTGATCTGTCGCTCGACTTCCTCCGGCCCAAGCGCTGGTGCGACTGTATTCACCTGCACTTGAACTGTGGTCGTATCTGGAAAAGCATCGATTTCAAGCTGGCCCAGTGAGTATACGCCTGCCGCGCTCAAGACCACGATGGCCATGGTCACCAGGATTCGATGATTCAGTGAGAAATCAATGATGCGAGTTAGTAAATCCATCGGCGAATATCGGGTCGAGGGTTAAAGTTCGGAGCCAACAAAAGTTGTGGCAATCATTCAAAGCAGCCGCACCCTTCCCCAAAGCTGCTGCGGAACAGTTGCGCCATCAGCGATTGGCTCCCTCTCGTAGCCACGACTTCACCGACAACAGCGCCTGCCAGAAGTTCCGTTTTTCCGTCGTGAACGGCACCGACGCGAACCTGGCGAACTTGAAAAAACTTTGGCGAGTCAGCATCAAAATAGGTTTTGTGCCGAACGAAGATGAATTGCCCGTCCGAAGTAGATTGGACGGCCTCGCTCGGTACGACCACTGCGTTGGGTTGCTGCCGCAGAATAATCTCGGCAGTAACAAAGGTTCGGTCACGCAGAACTCCGTTCGCGTTGTCGATCGGTACACGAACTTGAATGGTTCGGGTCGCCTCATCGATGGCGGGGCTAATCCAACGTATGGTCCCTGATACATAAGGTTCATCGAGCGCAGTCCGAAAACGCACCTCCTGATCATGTTGGAGGAAACGTGCGTCTTCGGAGCGAACATGGATGTCCAGCCACATCTTGGTCGGATCACAAATCGTCGCCAGCCAAGTTGTCTGGTCAATAACCTCGCCTGGGACCATGTGTGTCGTGATGATCTCACCGCCAATGGATGACCGTATTGGAAGCAAGTTCGCGGTTCGATTTTCAGGAAGGAGCTTGTTCAATGCCTCTTGTGGGATGCCGAGAAAGCGAATCGATTCTGGGGCGGTTTCGGCATCATCGAGTTCGGAAAGGTCATCGAGTTTGAACCCCAGATTAGAGAGAAGGAGGCGCGCTGATGTCAGTTGCACTTCCGCTTCGCGCAGTGCCGACTCCGCTTCCGCAAATGACTTTTGTGGTACGGCACCCGAAGCCGCGATTGGGGCCATCCGCTCAACCACACTTCGTCTCAGGTTGTGTTGAACAATGGACTGAAGAAACTGGCTTTTGGCTTGTCCGACCTGTTGCGATTCGATCAGTCCCAAGAGATCGCCCCTGGCAACCACGTCTCCAAGAGCGTGTAAGCTCAATACCACGACTCCCGGAGCCCGCGATGTAATGTGTGCGACATAGTTCGGGTCGAAGGCAAGTTCTCCATTCGCCTTGATCACTTCCACCATCGGAGCCTCACGAACAAAATCGACTTCGATCCCCGTTTTCTCAAAGGCTTCATGCGAAGCAAACTGAATGCGTCGCTCATGCAAGGTGCTGCGACTGTTGTTTTCGCGGCGTGGAATTTGGCGTAAGGCTTCGAGCGTATCATACTTCGGCAGGACTGGATCACTATTGGTCTGTGCGAGATGGGGATGGTGCAGCACGCACTCGGCGACTCCGTGTTCCCAACAGAAACCGTAAGACTCGGGTTTCGGCCAAAGTTCTGGCTTGCACTCAATGCAAATGTCCATGGGCACCAAATGCTCTGGGCAAATCGGTTCAACCACTGTCTCGGTTTTGCCTAACAGCTCGGAGAATTTAGGTAGTGTCCAGCCAGTTCGATGGCCGTAAACGAAGAGTGCCGTTAATGACCCAAAGACCAAACCATTGGCTAGCCACGTCGCGAGATGCTCACGAACGAACGCTATTAATTCACGCTTGCGCCTGGCTGGTGTTTCGGGATGAGTGGCTTCGGTGACCGTGGTACTGTCCATCGTTTACTTCAATGCATGTGGGGTGGCTTCAAGGGAATCAGCGGAAAGCAAAGGCGTTGCGCTTCGACGCAAGGAATCTAATGCACGCGACTACGTAACGACGCTCGCGAAACAGTAGCGGCGTCACAAACTCTGCAAGTTCAGAGCAGAACGATTCGCATCCAAAGCGAAGTCAAAGAGGATCGCTTACAATCGTAAAGCGACCGATTCGCCGGAAATCTGAGTGTAGAATAAGCCTTGGAAGTAGCAGGCTCGAAGAAGGAGTCGATTTCGACTGACAATTGCGCAATGCAATTCGGCATCGACGAGCCTATCAAGACAGCCGGAGCAAAACGAGTTCCAATCGTTCCGCTCTCCTTGGCCTGGACCACGCACGATCGGCTGAAGGCGAGCGGGGACCCATTGCATCGAACAACGGCAAATATGGTCGCAACCACCGTGGGCGTGGGCGTTCGCAGTTGAGCAGATTCTCGACATTCGTTCCAAAGAGTTCAGATCCATTGGATCCAGATACGTTCCTGAGCGAGATGCCGGGTGGCTTTCAACAATTCTCAACACGGAGGCAGTTCGATGACCTACTTCTTCACCGGAACAGGTGCAGTCCGAACGCGTCGTCGCAACGATCTGACTGAATGAAGTAAGTAGGATTAAAAGCCAGCGGTTCATGAATGGGCAAATTCGCAGAATGGAACATCTCTTTGATGGCACAGTGTGAAACGCCATCCGTAGCGCTTCTTCAAAATGTAGTTCGTTTCTGAATTCAACGCAATGTCGCTCCGAAGCCGAAGAACCCGTTGACCGCCGAACCTCGACGACTCTTAATCAGCATCGTCAGGATTTTGGCCGCTTTGCAAAAGTCGAGCAATCAATGGAAGAAGTTGCTTTTTTCGGCTTACGACCCCTTCGAGTTGGTAGACGTGCATGTCCACACGAGGGAAATTGACTTCCTCCCACATCTCCGGTTCGCTGGACATGAGCAACAGGCTTCCATTGCTGATGATATCCGTCACCATCAGTGCGGCAAACTGAAGACGGCGTTCGCGAGCCAAGTTCTGCAGCGCCGTGTGCAATTCCGATTTGCGCGTCCAGAACAGATCAAACCCGATTTCTTCAATCTGGGAGATCGAGAATCTCTGATTGGCCTCGACGAATTCTTTGCAGTCTTCACGGATGACTTTGTCCGCAGAGCCGCTTCGCAAACTCGATCCGATGGCAAAAAACTCATTTGCGTACTGATTCAGATCGGTGTCGCAGAACTGCCCCAACCAATGCAAACACTCTTGATCCGTAACCGTTGTTGTCGGAGATCGCAGATTGAGGGTGTCGGAAATGATCCCTGACGCCATGCACAATGCAATCGACGCGGTAGGGGTCAATCCGGATGCTCGGAATTGCCTAGCAATAAGCGTGCAGGTGGAGCCGAGCGGGTCGTTAATAAACCGAATGGGTTGCGTCGTTCGAAGACTTCCGCCGATGCGATGATGATCCAGGACTTCGAGGATTTCTGCTTCTTCCGCTCCCAGAACGGCTTGTTGCAGCTCGTTATGATCGACCAAGATAATCTGCGGTTTAGGGGGATCGATTAAATCCGACTTCGTCAGTACACCTTGCAAATTGCCGTCATCGGTGATCACGGGATACAAGCCCTGTCGATTGCGAGCGACCAAGTCGCGAGCTTCGCTCAGTGATGTTTTGGCGGCCAAACAGATCGGCTTGCGCTGGATCGCAGATTGAATAATTCGGGCGGTCTTGATCCGCATGGTTGTCGTTGCGGTATCAAATGGACTTTTGATTACGGTTGCCCGTGTAGCTTTGGCAAGCTGAAGCAGCCCCGAGGATAGCTGATAGCCACCCGTGACGACGATCACGCGCACACCATGCTCAAGGGCTGGTAGTTGAATGGTCGGACGATCGCCTGTAACTACGATGAGTTGTTCTGCCGGAAACTTGAGCAGTCTCTGCGTGAATCCCTCAGCACTCATGGCGCCAACCATTACCAGCAACTCTCGCAAGTCGTCCGTTTCATCTTGGGTTTGGTACTCGCCTTGAATCGCCTGACGAATCTTTTCCACACTGCTGATGACCTTTCGCGATCGTACGGGATCGGAGTCCCCGTCCATCACAACGCGAAGTAGATCGAGTAGGGTCAGTACACCTTCCAGCCGATTCTCAGCATTGACAATTGGAATGGAATGCAAATCGTGCTCTCTCATCCGATCATAGACTTCGAAGAATGCATCCGTGGATGCTGCCGTAATCGGCTGCTTGCGACACAGATCGCCAACGTCCGGACGTACATCCATAACGATACGTGGAGCAAGTAGTCCCGCCCGCTTCAGCGCGAACTCCGTTCTCGCATTCGGCGGACCGCACGAAGCAGCAACGGCATCTGGCCGAGAAGTCCTCTGCAAGTAGTCAGCATACGCAATAGCTGCACAAATGGCGTCCGTATCGGGGTTGCGATGACCGAAAACCTGCACCGTCATAATGTTCAATCCTCCTTGCCCAACAATTTGCGAACGGCTTTGCCGACATCTGGTTGTCGCACCAGCGATTCTCCGACAAGAATTGCTTGAACTCCGGCTCTCTTCAGCATTTGAGCATCGGCAAAGGTCGCAATGCCACTTTCTCCTACCACGACTCGATCCGCAGGGATGAGATTTCTCATGCGGACCGTGTGATTCAGGTCCACTTCAAACGAGTGAAGGTCCCGATTGTTGATGCCCACGATGGGACAGCCCGTTGCAAGCACCGCGTCCAAGTGCTCTCGTTGGTAAAACTCCATCAAGCAGTGCATGCCCAAAGAGCGTGTGTACTCGTACAGTTCCCTCAGACGGTCCGCAGTCAGACACTCCGCAATCAATAAAATTGCATCGGCACCAGCCATGCGGGCCTCTTCGATCTGCAATTCGTCGATGATGAAATCCTTCCTAAGGATGGGGATCTGGACATGATCGCGAATGCGACGAAGATCGTCCAGACTGCCCCGAAAATAGGTTTCATCGGTCAGTACGCTCAGCGCGGCCGCACCGGCTTGCTCGTATGCCTGGGCGATCAAAACGGGATCAAAATCCGCTCGCAAGATACCCTTCGACGGGCTGGCTTTCTTGACCTCTGCGATCAAGCGAATCTCAGGATGACAAGAGAGAGCCTTGCCGAAGTCGAGAATCGCTGGCGCAGACGCAATGGAGCTCCTCCAATTGCGGTCTCGAGTCATGGGCCGAAGTCGTTCCACTTCCGCGCGTTTCGTTTCGACAATCGTGTCGAGGATGCTCTTCATCCGATTCGACTTTCTGCTCGCAGCAAATTGGGTTTGGTGTTAGTGCTTAAAGTGCCGTCGTTGCGTAAAAATCATTGCGATACCTTCAGCGTCACATGCAGAGATAACATCTGGGTCATTACGTGCGCCACCCGGTTGAAGGATGACTTGAATTCCAGCAGCGGCCGCTTTCTCGATCGAATCGGGGAAAGGGAAAAACGCATCCGAGGCAAGAACGCTGCCCTTGGCTCGCTCACCCGCTTTGCGGATCGCGATTTCGACGCTGTCGACACGGCTCATTTGGCCTGCACCGACTCCAATAAGTGATCGATTTTGCGCCAACACGATTCCGTTGCTCTTTACGTGCCGCACCATCTCCCAAGCAAATGCAATGTCCGATTGTCGATCAGGATTCGGTTGCAATTTGGTGACGACTTTCCAGTCTGATGGGTCTGGTGACAGCGAATCGGAATCTTGGACGAGTAGCCCGCCAAGAATCATGCGATACTCGAACGGATGCGTCGATCGAATCTGGTCTCCGACGGCAATGAGTCTTACGTTAGCTTTCCATTTTGGTCGTGTGGTGAGCATCGTTATGGCCTCAGGGTCGAAGCTGGGAGCAACGATCGCTTCAATAAATAAACCGGGAGTGCTGAGTATTTCTGCTGTTGCAACATCGACCGCTCGGTTGAAGCTCATGACTCCACCAAACGCGCTAAGCGGGTCTCCGGCTAAGGCTTTCTCGCAAGCATCTGAAAGCGAATCGCCGACGGCGGCTCCACAAGGATTGTTGTGCTTGACCACGACCGCTGACGGATCGGAAAAGCTGGATGCAATTCGGAGCGCACTGTCGAGATCGAGTAAATTGTTGTAGGAAAGTTCTTTGCCGTGCAGCTTCATTGCGGTTACGAGTGAGGCGCCCATTGGCTCGAACCATCGATAGACGGCGGCTCGCTGATGAGGATTCTCGCCATAACGCAGGTCAGCATCATGCACTGCTTTCAGAGTGAGTCGTTGAGGAAAATCCGGTGGAGGATTCGACTCGCACTCCGCTCCCAAATCACAGTCGAATTGCGAATTTCCAAGGTACTCGGCGATCACCGAATCGTAGTGACTCGTGTGCCGGAAGCACTGTAAAGCGAGCTTTCTTCGCAATCTCAAACTGGTTCCACCATAGCGATCCAGTTCATCCTGAATTGCTGCATACTGTTCTGGCGAGGTCGCTACTGCTACAAATCGATGGTTCTTGGCAGCAGCGCGGATCAAGCTAGGTCCGCCGATGTCGATATTCTCAATCGCATCGCTCAACGTTGAGTTTGGATTCGCAATCGTCCTCTTGAAAGGATAGAGATTGACCACAACCAAGTCGAACTCGGGCAGTGCAAGTTCCTGCATCGCTCGAGAATCCTCGTCGAGATCGCGCCGACCGAGAATTCCTCCAAATACCTTGGGATGGAGAGTCTTCACTCGACCAGCCATGATCTCTGGGAAGTTGGTAATTTCCGACACCTCCTTTGTCGCTATTCCGTGACTGTCAAGTACTTTCCAGGTTCCGCCCGTGCTCACGATCTCGATGTTGCGACTGGCCAGGAACTTAGAAAACTCAACTAAACCGGTTTTGTCGCTAACACTGATCAGGGCTCGGCGAATGGAAACAACGTCGCTCGTCACTGGGAAATGTTCCTTCCTTGTTTTGGCATTTGGCTGACCTCGATTTGCTTTGAAGCGAGAGAATTCTATCGAAACTCCGATAGGTTGGAACCTATTTTCTAGTGCCTGTCAAATTGGCAGTGGCGAGGACTCCTTTGTACTTTTTCAGGAAGTTGAAGAAACTTCTAGGTCAAATTTCATGGGCCTCCGACTTTAACTTGTCGGCCTAAAGTCCAAATTGATTCAGTGAATGCTATGCCTAGATTGCTTTTGGCACGTTTCTTGCTGGGGAGGGGAGAAGATTCCAGTACCATTGTCGTTTTGACGGAATTCCCGCTGGGGCCGATGCTTCAGACGCCCCTTTTCCACTATCGAGTCGAATTGCTCAATCCCTGCATTATTAGGAGAGTTTGCGAATGGCAACTGCTGTAAAGTCCAAGTCAAAAGTGAAGTTGCAACCTATCGGTGATCGGGTTGTAGTTCAACGTGAAGAGTCCGAAGAGAGGACTTCGGGCGGAATTCTACTGCCCGATTCGGCGAAGAACAAACCCACTCGTGGTCGCGTGATCAGCGTTGGAGATGGCAAGGTGTTAAACAACGGTTATCGAGCTCCAGTTCAAGTGAGGCCGGGCGACCGTGTTCTCTTCACGAGTTACGCTGGTGAACAAATCGAGATTGACGGCGACGAATTTCTTCTCATGGGTGAGAACGAGATTTTGGCGGTGATTGAATAGTTTGAAGGTCTCATGGACCTTTCGTGACGCAGCCGCAAGCTGCATTTCTCAAAACATTTTCTCAGGATTCTACGGAGTATAGGACACATGGCTAAGATTATTGCGTTTGATCAGGAAGCACGGGAAGCCATTCGCCGAGGCGTTTCCAAGTTGGCCAAGGCGGTGAAAGTAACTTTGGGCCCCAAGGGCCGAAACGTCATCCTTCAAAAGAGCTTTGGCAGCCCAACCGTAACGAAGGACGGTGTTACCGTTGCGAAGGAAATCGACTTGGAAGATGTTTATGAAAACATGGGAGCTCGCATGGTGCGCGAAGTTGCCAGCAAGACAAGCGATGTCGCTGGTGACGGAACGACCACCGCAACCGTGTTGGCCGAAGCGATCTTCAATGAAGGATTAAAGGCTGTGGTCGCGGGAGTCAATCCCATTCAAATGAAGACTGGGATTGAGCGAGCGGTCAGCGAGATTACGGAACGTCTGCACAAGATGTCGATCAAGATCCGCGACAAGGCTGAAATGGCGAATGTTGCAACCATCGCCGCCAACAACGATCGAAACATTGGGAATCTTCTCGCTGATGCAATGGAAAAGGTCGGCAAGGACGGTGTCGTGACGGTCGATGAAGGCAAGAGTTTGTCCGATGAACTCGAATTCGTCGAAGGGATGCAGTTTGACCGCGGCTATCTGTCACCCTACTTCGTGACAGATTCTGCAACGATGGAGTGCGTTCTTGAGGACGCCTATATTCTTGTCTTCGAGAAGAAGATTTCTAACATCAAGGACTTGGTTCCGCTTTTGGAGCAAGTGGTTCAAAGCAGCAAGCCTTTGCTGATTGTTGCTGAGGACGTTGAAGGAGAGGCGTTGGCGACGATGGTTATCAATCGTCTCCGCGGAACTCTGCATGTTTGTGCGGTCAAGGCGCCAGGATATGGCGATCGCCGCAAAGCGATGATGGAAGACATCGGCATCCTGACGGGTGCAACGCCGGTCTTCGAGGCTCTCGGACGAAAGCTGGATTCGCTGACTTTGGCTGACCTGGGCCGAGCCAAGAAGGTCATCGTCGACAAGGATAACACGACGATTATCGAGGGCGCTGGCAAGAGTGCAGATATTAAGGGTCGGATCGAGCAGATTCGCCGCGAAATTGAGAACACCACTAGCGACTACGATCGCGAAAAGCTCGAAGAGCGATTGGCGAAACTGGCCGGTGGCGTAGCCAAGATCAACGTCGGTGCGGCAACCGAGAGCGAGATGAAGGAAAAGAAGGCACGCGTCGAAGATGCCCTGCATGCAACTCGTGCTGCGATTGAAGAGGGTATCCTTCCTGGCGGTGGCGTCGCCCTCGTTCGAGCTTCGACCCAAGTCAAGCCGAGTGAAGACCTCAGCGACGACGAAATCGTCGGTTTCAATATCGTTGTTCGAGCTTCCCGCTCGCCGCTCACCATGATTGCCGCGAATGCGGGTCAAGATGGTGGTATCGTGTGCGAACGCGTCGCAGAAGGTAAGGGAAACTTCGGTTACAACGCATTGACCAATACCTACGAGGATTTGGTCAAAGCTGGCGTGATCGATCCTACGAAGGTTACTCGAACCGCTCTTGCCAATGCTGCCTCAGTCGCAACCTTGCTTCTTACCAGCGATGCTCTCGTCGCGGAGAAGCCAAAGGAAGGAAAGTCTTCGAAGGCAGCTCACGGCGGCGATGCCGACCTGTACTAGCAACTGAAAATCGGCAAGTCTCCAGGGCTTTGGAGAGTTTTCAATCGCTTCAAGGCTCTGATAGAAAATGAATGAAGAACGCCCATCATGTTCACTTGGCATGGTGGGCGTTTGTTCATAAAGTGCGACGGCTTCGAGTGACGGGTCGGTCGCCTTGGAACGGAGTTGCTTTCGCCAAACATCGCCTGGTGTGCATTTCATCGCCAGCTCCGGACTCTCGTCAAGATTCCTTCTCCGAGATTCTCGTTGATCAACTTTTCGATTATTTCATAGACTCGAACGACAAGAGTTCGTTTGTCTTTGACAAAGGCTAGGAGTTGCCAAGTAATTCAGGATCAATGATCTGGGGTCATCCTTTGCTGACGCTTCGGATTCCTTTTGTCGCTCGTGTCTACATCAAAATCGGAGATCACCTGCATCGCGAGGTTCGGTTTGGGTGGATCGCAGCAGAATGAAGTCTTGCATCGGTGGACCACTTGGTACCATTGAAACCACGATGTTCAGTCGTGCCGAGAGAGGATACGGTGCTCATATCCTCTCGTTCAACTCCGTTTTTCGCTTTCGTATTGGAAAGCTTGCCGAAGGGAGTCAAGGTCTTGCCGTGTGTGAGAGGAATTTAGGCTGATTCTGAGCATCTGCTTTCCATTAGGAACTGTCGGTGGGCGAATGAATGGGACAAGGAATCCAGCGGTGCGAAGACGGCTAGCGAGCTGTGTTCCGAAAGCAACATCGTGGAGGTAGACCGGTATGATCGGTGAATCTCCCTCAGGTACATTCCATCCGTCCGTCCGCAATTGGGAGCGAAGACTTGCGCTCATGGCCGAAAGTTGCTTACGTTCAGAGGTCATGGAGGGAAGGAGCCGGATTGCCGCCAGTGACGCGGCAACCGAGCTCGCGGGCATCGCGGTCGAATAGATGTAAGGTCTTGCAAAATTTCGAAGGTAATCAATGAAAAGTTGGGAACCTGAAGCGAATCCTCCGATGGAGCCAATCGCTTTGCTGAGCGTGCCGATGCGGAATGCTCGCGAAGGATCGACATTCAGCTTTTCGAACAAGCCCTTTCCAGTTGTGCCTAGAACGCCTGTCGCATGAGCTTCGTCGACGATTAGGCTAGCGTCGAACCGAATCGCAAGGTCGGCAAGATCAACCAGGGGCGCTTCGTCACCATCCATGCTAAAAACGGAGTCCGTAACGATAAACGCGAGCTGCCCCTTGTGCCGCCACTGCTTGAGCAGTGTCTCTAAGTGGTTGGCATCGCCATGGTCATAAATGTGGGTTTCCGCTCGACTGATACGGCAACCATCGATCAAGCTAGCATGGTTGAGAGAGTCGCTAAAAATTAAGTCCCCAGACTCGGTCAACGCATCAATGGTTCCAACATTCGCGGCATAGCCACTGCTGAAAACAATCGCTTGATTGGCATTCTCGAACTCAGCAATGGCTTGCTCTAATAAGTCCAAGAGGGGGCCACGACCGGAAATCAATGGGCTTGCACCCGATCCCGTGGGCTGTCGGTCAAGGCTTTCCCGTACGGCTTGGCGGATCAACGGCGACCAAGCCAGCGAAAGATAATCGTTGGATCCAAAATGAACGAGAAGGTGACCATTCAGCTCGATCCTTGATGCGGAGATTGGTCGGTAGGTCGATCGTTCGCGCAGGAGGCCAAGCTCACTTCGCTGATCGCATTTCGCTTGCATGCGACGTTCGATGGCTGGTTCATTCGACCTGATGTTCATGTGATCTCTGGCTTCCTAAAATGGCTGTAACGCGGCTGAAGTAAACTCCAGTCGCGTCACAGCTCTCCCCCTGCCCTCGTTCACAGCAACGGCTGTACGATGATGTGCGTCAATGCTCGCAATTAGTTTCTCAGACGATTGGACGGTGGGCGAGATGGAGTTGTGTAACGCGCCGACTGAACATCTTGATTGTCATCCGAGATTCGCGACCGAGCCGAACTGGAATGATTGGTCGATCGGGCGGTCCACTCTGCAGTGTTGTTGTTGTTGTTGTTGTTGTTCTCAGACCGACTGATGCGGATGTTCGAATCGAGAAGCGTTTGAAGCTTTTCAGGCCCCTGAGATTTTTCGCGATCACCGTTTTGATTGTTCGGCACTGCGGGAACTTCCTCGGCTTTCTCCGGAGCAGTCTCGGTTCTGGGCGTTGGTTGCCCCTGCTTCTTCGGTGTTGGGGCAGTCGTGGAAGGGCTGCCGGTTTCGTTGGCGGTGCCTTGATGCTGCATGTACTCACCTTGGCTGATCACTGCAGGACGGCTTGCACCATTCGGCATGATCCGGGCTGCGTCTCGTTCTCGAGCACGTTCGTGGGCATCCCATTGAGCTTTCTCTGGCCAAGGTCCTTCATGAAGGATGACGTTGTCGTATTCGAGCAGCGATCCTTTCAGAAGATGAACCATCACAATCGACTTGTTGTATTCGCAGACGGCTCGATAGTACTCTTGCTGTGCACGGGCACGACGTTCTTGCGCGCGGAGCAAGTTATCGAGAATCAAGTCCAATGCGTTGGCGCCCGTCTCGAATTGATCTAGCCAGTACTGAGCACCATTTTCTTCCTGAGCCCACTGATTCAGTTTGAGCTGCATCAGTTCAAAGTGTGTTGCCAGAACCGCCACTTCGTCCGTCAACTTGGCGATCGAAGCGATTTCCTTCTCTTCCATAATGGCGTGTTCGCGGGCAAGATTCAATTGGGCACTTCGGATATACGCATGAGCGTTTCGTGCTCCAATCGCATTGGGAATTAACTCTAAACGCAGACCCGCTTCTTGGTAGTTGCCCCCCATGAGACTTTCCCAAGCACTGGAACCTTCAGATCCCGGAAGAGGAAAGTCAGGCCCGGAACCTTGAGAACGCAGCCAAACATCGCCCACTCCGAGCCAGCGATAGAGCGCTGACACATTCACTTCCGGCAGAATCTGATTCTTGGCAGATATTAACTCCAGCTCGCGTTGCTTGACAACCCATCGCTGTTGCCGTAGATCGACGTTGCGAAGCAATGTTTCACCGCGAATGGAGTCCCAATCGTAATCGACCCGCGCAACCACAGGTTTGTCAGAAGGTCGAATCAACCTGCCATCCGTAGCGGGCCAGCCCATCAACGATCGTAATCTTCTTTCTTTTCCGGTCAGGCCATTGTCAAAACCTGGCAGATTGGCACCGCCCCAAGCGGCAGCGAGCTGTGCCTGGAACTGATGGAGCTGTGCCTCTGCCTGAGATTTGGCAAATGGCTGGGTCACCGAACTCTTGACTCGTTCATTGGCAACTTTCCAAACATGCTGAGCGATGTCGCGAGCAGTGCGTGCCGTTTCCAAGGCCCAATACGCACAATACAAATCCCAGTAAGCGACTTCGACTTCCTTGACCGCGTTTCGGACCGACTCCTCGTACTGTAGCAGCGAAATATCTTCGTTGATGCGAGCGAGCACGACTGGAATTCGATTGATCATCGTTCCCCGATTACGCATCAACGGATGCTGAATTTGCATCTCCAAAGTCTGCGTGAAGTCGCTTGGAACAAAACGAGCGATGGAGTTGGCTTGAACGTTGTTCTGCGAGTAAGTCGTCTGCGCACGAGCGGTGACCACACCACCCGTCGCCAATCTCTTTGAGAGTGCCGACTGATAGGTGCCATCTCGACCTGTAAAGACAACCGGCGTGAAGATGTTTTGCCCAGTGTTCCGAGGACGATCGGTTGTGTTTAGCCCAACGAAAGAGGAATACTGAGCATCGAACTCAGCCAAAGCTGCTTCGACTCCGCCGACTTGATTTGAGCGGGCCGCACCGCGCGGCAATGTCCGGTTACCGTTCGAATCGACTGCCAAAGGTTGTGGGCTCGCAGTGGACGCAGTGATCGCAGGATCGTAGGCCGTGCGAAGCTGCTGAGAAGGACTGCTGAGGATTGCGGTCGCGATATCTGCCGTGATTAAACTGGAGCCCGGTACGCTCCGCACTAATTTGGTGTTCGCCAAGGCGAACGAGATGCAGTCTTCAAGAGAAAGGTCGATGATCTCATAGTCTTGATTGTCGATGGAGAGCGGTTCCATCGAAAGAGTTGCTTCTGGTATCAATCCTACCTGAACATCCGGATACTCGATTTTCATCGCAGTATCAAGATAGTGAGCAAGATCTCCTCGCTCGCCGATGAAGAACGGCTGCGTTGGGTGGCACCCGGTGAAGAGCACAAGCGCCATCTGAACGAATGCAATGATGCGGTAAACTTGTTTTTTCATCGACGAAGGTTCCTGGAAGTGATTGCGACACACCCATCGGAAACCCGAGATCGAATAATCAATCTAGGGCACCTTACGGTTGCCTCAAGTCGTTTCAGAACCCCCCTTCGCCCAACCATGCTTATACCTGCGCATAGGCACTGCGAGCGACAACTTGGATATCGTCGTAATGACCCTCAAACTTTCGCTAATCCCTATTTTTTGACAATTTCTCCTCAATCGACCTGACCGCCACGAACTTTCTTTTCGCTTGCTCTCTCTAACCAACGTTCGATTTCTCAAGGAAGAAAGCGTATACTTGAGAAGAGCTGCTGATCAGCCTTGGACGAATGGCAGTTTCAATTCCTGAGGTCTTGGAGAACCAACAACATTGCATACTGACGAACGAACGAGTGGGCTTTCCAGCGAACGGAGCATTTTGGCGCGAGTCCTGTTGCCCGGCGACTACATCGGAGACAATCCCCTCGATGAGCTTCATGGGCTAGCGAAAACCGCCGGTACTTCCGTTGAAGCGGGCCTGACGCAACGACGCGAACAGCCAGAGCCTTCTACCTACCTCGGCCGAGGCAAAGTGGAGGAATTGCGGCAACTCGTTGAAGTTCACAATGCCGACGTCGTCTTGTTCGATAACGACCTGAGTCCAGCTCAAACAAGAAACTTGGAAAAAGCTCTCGGGACTCGCGTGGTTGATCGAACGGAACTCATACTCGATATCTTCGCGACTCACGCGCAAACGTACGAATCACGTTTGGCGGTTGAGCTTGCACAGCTCGAGTATTCGCTTCCTCGGCTCAAACGCTTGTGGACGCACTTGTCCCGTCAAACCATGGGGGTTGGAATGCGAGGTCCGGGGGAGAAGCAGTTGGAGGTTGACCGCCGGCTAGCCGTCAAGCGAATTCACGAACTCAAACTTGAACTGGCCAAGATCGAGAAACGCAAGGCCCGCGAAGTCGCAGCTCGACAAGGAACCTACACGGTCAGTCTTGTTGGCTACACCAACGCTGGCAAAAGCACCTTGATGAATGCGCTGACGAACGCTGGAGTTGAGGCCGCCGATCAATTGTTCGCTACACTGGATACGAGAACGCGACGATGGCAGTTGCCGGGATGGGGACCGGTCCTTATCAGTGATACGGTGGGATTCATTCGTGATCTGCCGCACCGATTGATTGCCAGTTTCCGCGCGACTCTCGAAGAGGCTCGCCAAGCTGACCTGCTTCTCCATATCGCGGACCTTTCCAATCCCGCCGTGCTTCAACAGATTTCGGCAGTATACGACGTGTTGAAGGAAATTGGCATCGAGGAAAAAGATACGCTGTTGATTCTGAACAAGAATGACCGCCCGGGAGCGTCCGAACGCTTCGAATCGGTGACGCGGCGATATCCCAATGCGATTGCGATCAGTGCATGTACACGAGAGGGATTCCATGATTTAGCCATGGCAGTTAGTGATGCACTTTCCCGAGATTTTGTCGAGCTGGAAGTCCGATTGCCGCTAAGCGACGGACGGACTTCGGCCTGGGTTTCGAAATCCGGAGAAGTCCTCTCGAAGCGATATGAACAGGAATTCGCGTGGATCCACGCTCGGCTGCCAAGCCCGCTGGCGGGGAAGCTGGCGTCTCAAGGCGTGGCGCTTCGAGTCATTTCTGGTAAAATTCCAGAGTATCGCGTCGAAGATGCGTGGCCCGGAAATGCAACCTATCGAGATGTTTCAGCCTATCCGAACTCCTCAAACGATGTCGATGATGTACCCCCGATCGAAGAGGTCGCTTAGGCGAACGGCATGTGAACCTAGACCAGCCAAGAAAGTTCCAGCTCGAATCGATCCGGCCGTGAATGTTCTCGTTCGGAATGATGGTGAGGGACCAGACGATCATCCTTCGCTCGCGCAGCTGGTTTGGGCAGGAAGGTACTTATCGACCGCTCATCCTAGCGGGACCTTGGACAGTGTTGTTCGCCAGAAAGGACGGCGGTGGCTCGTCGAACAGTTCAAAGCAGTCGAATTCTGCTAACTGGCGCGTCCAGTGGTATTGGTTGGCACCTTGCTTTGCAATTAGCGCAGAACGGGGCGCGAGTGCTTGCTACGGCGCGACGGGAATCGCGTCTTCTTGGCTTACTTGAGACATTCCAATCGCAGAAATTACAGTTGCAAACGAGAGGCGAAATTCAAATCCTGGCAGGCGACATCACCTGTCCGAAGCACCGGGAGGTCCTCATTGCCAAATCGAAGGAATTATGGAGCGGGCTGGATGTGTTGGTCAATAATGCTGGTGTCGGAGCCATGGGCGAATTCGCTCGGGCTCAACCCAGTCGCCTTCGTTCGATCATGGAGGTGGATTTTTTCGCAGCAACAGAACTGAGCAGAATCGCATTGGATGTTCTTGAGAAAGGGAATCGCCCTGCAATTGTGATCATCAGTTCGGTGTTGGCTCACCGTGCCGTGCCACGAAAAAGCGAGTATTGCGCGGCCAAATTCGCCCTGCGTGGATGGTCCGAGGCGATTCGAGTCGAACTGAAGCCAAAGGGGATCGACGTTATCGTCGTCAGCCCGAGTACGACGGCCAGCGAGTTCTTCGATCACCTCATTGAAACCTCGAAGAACGAGAGAAGTTATTCGATCGGCGTCATGCAACCTGAGCAAGTTGCACGAAGCGTCATTCGAGCCATTCAGAAAGGACGTCGAGAGACGATCTTGAGTTTGGGTGGAAAGACGTTTGTTTACGCCGCGCGATTTTTCCCTGTTCTGCTCGATCGACTGCTCAAAAACGTCTAGAAACGAACGGTTCTTTCAAATGACCATGTTTCGTCATCGAGCTGTCCATCAATCATGGGAATGAATTCTCGATTCGGGCTTTCGAGGCATGGCGGATATAGGCTCGATCCGTCATTCTCAGTTGTGCTGCAGGTGAAAACGTTCAGGGAGGATTCAATATGCAGTCACTGATTTTTGCGGCTCGAAGAAGTGAACGTACAATAGTCAGCTGCAGAGAAATTCAGTCCTCTTGGGTAAATTGAGAATCCAGCTATACTGCTACGCATCTTTACGACATGAAATCCGATTCTTTCACATGCAAGATAAGCCCATTCATGGTGGACTCCGTTTTGACCAGTCGTGCACAAGCGATTCAGCAAAGGCTCCTTCAGCTAAAGGATAGTCTTTGACTACGATGCAAAGCTGAAGACGATTGCCGCGCTTGAAGAACGGATGGCGGCGGCAGATTTTTGGAGCAATCAGGAGAAGGCGCAGGAAGTCGTTGCGCAACTCAAGGGCCTCCGTATCCAAGTTTCGCCACTTCGCGACGCACTTGCGAGCTTGACGGATCTGCTTGAGCTCATCGAGCTTGCCGAAGGCGATGAGGCGACTTTGAGCGAGGTCGAAGCAAATCTGAATGAAATCGAGACGAGAGCCGAAGAAATCGAGCTGCAGACCTTGCTCGATGGCCCGATGGATGCGAACGGAGCGATTCTCAGTGTTCATGCTCGCGATGGAGGGCTGGATGCTAACGATTGGGCGGAAATGCTCTTGGGCATGTACTTGAATTGGGCGAAGCAAAACGACTATCAAGTGGAGTTGCTCGATCGAAGCGACAATGAGGGGGCGGGGATCACCTCGGCAACGATTGCTATTCGCGGGCCGATGGCATTTGGCTATTTGAAGGGCGAGGAAGGCATGCACCGCCTCGTTCGCATCAGCCCGTTTAATGCAGAAGGCAAACGGCAAACGAGCTTCGCTGCCGTGGATGTTTCGCCAGAAGTGAGCGACGCTGTGGAAATCGAGATTGCAGACAAAGATATACGGGAGGATACCTATCGAGCTTCGGGAGCTGGAGGGCAACACGTCAATAAAACAGATTCCGCTGTGCGGTTGACTCATCTTCCAACGGGCATCGTCGTAGCTTGCCAAAATGAGCGAAGCCAGCACAAAAACCGTGCTCAAGCCTGGAAGATGCTCCGAGCTCGGTTGGCTCGAGTTCAGGAGGAAAAGCGAGAAGCGGAGCAACTCGCGAAGTACAAAAATAAAGCTCGTGTAGGATTCGGCTCGCAAATTCGAAATTACTTTCTGCATCCGGATCAACGTGTGAAGGATGCGAGAACCGGATTCCAAATGGGAAACTTTCACGCTGTGCTGGCCGGCGACATTCAAGGGTTCCTGGATTCGTTTCTACGCTGGCGCGTTCGTGAAGATGCGGACGGTTAAGCGGCCCAATGGAACTGACATCAGGCATAATCAAGGTGCAAGCGGAACTCGTCGGCGATCGATTCGCTTTCACCGTTTTGGCAAATTGCGATGGCGAATGGACTCCAGTTCTTGTGAGTGAAAATGGAGATGAATCCCGGGGCTATCCCTTAAGCCCTCCGATTCAACAGGCAGTGCTTGAGTGGCTCCCGACCAATCTCGCCGCCATTCTGGGAGTGGGAATGGCGGGAGATGGACATTGGTCGATTAGTATCGCCGAAAACCATACGGGAGGAGTGGATCTCGATGTGGCTTGCAGATGGAAGAGCCCAATGGCTTGGTTGGGTTCGACTTGGCGAATTGAGCAAGCTTGGCGCATGACTGCTAACCAAGAGCATTCTCCAGCCCTTTCGTGTGTTGATCTGGTATCCGGTGGCGTAACCAAATTGCGTTTGAAGGTCGCTCCACCAGCACGATTCGAACTGGCTGACGCAATCGTCGCCGTAAGCGTTCCCACTCTTGGTTCCCACACGCCTCCGACAGTCCGGTGGAAGTTCTCGTTGCACGCCGTTTAGCCGTTGATCAGTTTTTCCAGTCGATCGAGAGCGATCATCAACTGATGCCAATGCTGCACTGCTTCGAACGTGTCAATCGAAATTGCGTCATCGCGGTCGAATCCCTGCTCGCTAATCCGGATGGTTGAGTCGAGAACCAGCAGGCCCTCTAGCATTGCGCAATCCTCTTTTTGCTCAGGTGTCAGCGTGCAATCGTCGTAGATCGGTGCAATTTGCTGCATCACGCGGTGGACCGCCCAAAGAGCGGCCTTTTGCAATTCGTCCGTGTCAACAATCGATCGAAGAGTTCCGCTTTGAATGTAGTACTTTGCCATGAGATTGGACCTTCCCTGAATGCTTGCGTGAACAATGGTTGATTGATGGTGTCGTCGAGTCATTCCCATCCTCGACGCAGTTAGTATCGCCGAGGTATGGACAACTCTGGTCCTGTACAGACGAATCAAAAAAATTTTCTGGAATTGGAGAAAGCATCCTCTGAAACTCAGAGGTAACTGCGAGTCCCCTGTTGGCCCACAAACAAAAGGGCATCGGGTCGTTAAGGAGGATAAGCGTTTCCTGGAAAGCCAATTTCCGGCAGGGGTGGCCTAGTTTACAGCGGACAATGATGGTGATCGATAGAGCGACTGAAAGAACTTGCCCCGCTCAATTTGTCAGTCTTCGCGTTGGGTCGACCACAAGGATTGATGATCTCCCTACGCGTAATGCCGATAGCAGTGAACGGCGCAGTGAGTAAATCGAGCCAATGTTGCTGATTGCTGAGGAAAGACGTAAGGGTCGTGAGCCTAAACGCTGACGGAACATGCGCTAGCCATTCTCGCGGACTCTATTCGGCTTTTCCTCAAAACCGTCAAAAAGAACTCGAGGCCCGAGCGAGAGGACGGTTTTGGGAAAAAACATAAAGCAAAAGCGTATTGCGATCAACCCGAAGCAGCGAGCGGTCAAAGAAATCTACCAGCCCATTACCATGTTGGATTCGATCACTCGACGGGCTTTGTCGAGATCAACTCCGGTTTCATTCATGTATAGGCGAATGGCGTGAACTTTGTCGCCGGCAGATTTGGAGAGACACTCGCGGGCGACCGTGCAAATGTCCAAGTTCTGGCCCGTCAGCCCGAGAGCACCTTTAGAAATAACCCAGGTATCCCGAGGCCGCTTTGTCAGTCTCAAAACGGTGTCTGAAGGGTAGG
The DNA here is from genome assembly GCA_037440405.1 of Pirellula sp. GTDB lineage: Bacteria > Planctomycetota > Planctomycetia > Pirellulales > Pirellulaceae > JANMGV01. The sequence goes on from JBBIUE010000059.1 coordinate 20,210, forward strand.
ACTGTTTCAAGACTTCCTTAGCAGCGTTTTCGTCTTGAGCCCAAGTGATGACAATGTGCGCATCCGTTTCCACTTCAAACAGCGGCATGGTAAAACCTCCGAACGATCTAGAGTGATCTTGAAGAATTGTGTTGAAAAAGGAGTTTTCAGCCAAGCGACGACTTGGCCAAATCCACCTTGCATTGTATATCAAAAGGCAGTCGAAGAGCAGGGTCATAGCGACCCGATAACCGCATATCGTACCGCTCGACAATCAAACTGCAAGAAACGAGACCCATTTTAGGAAGTTTATGGCTGGATTAGGTAATTCGCAGCGGAATTTGAACCAGAGATCGTCTCGCATTCGGTGGGATATCGTTTCGATCGTTGTTCCGATCGTGTTTTATTGTTTGCTGGTGATCATTCCGACTGGTAGAGTGCTTCTGAATCCACAAGCGTCGGCCCGCCGTTTGCTGACGGCCGCCGATTTGCTCGAAGTTGACGAATTTGCTGAAGCCGAAAGATTGTGGCGGGAACTTAAAAATCCTTCGAAGAGTTTCTCCGAAGAAATCACAGTCGAACAGATTCAAGTCATGTTCATGGTTTTGAAAGGGGAATCCGAGAGTGTTTTGAAACGAATCAGAGAGAGTCGGGGGCAGTTGCAGATCGCACGGGCTACAATCGCGCATGACATCTTTATGTCCGTCGCTGACTTTCGAAGCGCTCTCGAATGCTCCAAATACATGGCCCAGTCTCCAAATTTGTCGACGGAAGAAAAGCTGAATCTCACATCCTATCTGCGAGCTTTGGCTGGGGTCGAGTTGGATGTCGCACTTCGCGACATCAATATAATTACCGCTTCTTCCAAAGCACCTGAATTACTGGACACGAAGTCCTGGATATTGCACGCCATAGGACGCAACGAGGAAGCGCTTCCGATCATTAACGAAGCCATCGAGGCGAGAGAACGAGAATGGAATTCCGATCCCAAGTCTCAATCGCAAGTGGGGAAGTTTAGCAAGGGTCGAAATCGTAGTATCTTCGATTCGGACGCGCTAGCGTTTGACGAAGATGCTACCTATCCCAATATCGAACACCTACGAGATTTTGAGCGGGTTCGTATCCATCCGATGCACTCACTTGCTGTCATGCGATTTCATCGAGCCGAAATTCTCGAAGCACTCGGTCAGGACGCCGCAACCGATCGAACTTGGTTGATTGAGAACGGGTTTACTGATGAATCGCTGCTTTACTAGAGCGAGGATTAAAGCATTTGAAGGTGCCGAGCCGTCCTCGACGATACAGCTCTAATTCCTCATGTGCTTCGAGCAGCTTCCCGAGTTGCAGTTCCTGCCTGCTAAGCGATAGCGATGCTTCGCGATGAACCGGTAAATCCAACGCCATAGCGGCATCGTTCCCGGTAGATTCATCAGGGGAGCAAGGGGACAGAGCAAAGGCAACCGGCGCGTGAGATAACGAACTGCGTCGGCTCCCGCAAATCGCTCGCCTGTCGGCGTCACTAGCCACATTTGCGACATGAGCTCGTCGAAGGACAGATCCGGACACAACTGATAGACAGTTGGATCGTGAAGGGAAACATAGTCCAGCCGATTTTTGCCATCCAACCGACGAAGCAACTGAATCTGCGAGACACAGAAATTGCATTCACCATCATAGATGACGATATCGGTATTAAACTGAGGCCGAGACTCGCCTGAGGTGCTGGTTTCATTAGGATTGGATACATGCAACATGAATCACAAACTCCGTGCTAAGCTGCATGGACGCCAGGTCTAGTTTGCCACAGCCATTTCGCGAATCCGCGAAGCTCGTGGATTCCCTCCATGGTCAACTCCCGCTTTCCATAAGCAAGCCGGTAGTACTGCTGAGCAAGGATTCGGAATCCCCTCTCCTGCGACTGAAACTTCTTTCCAAGTCGTTTGAGAAATTCCTCGGGCGTTTCATCCAGCAATTGCGGTAGATCATGCTCTCGCCCCCATGCCTGAACGGCCTCAAATAGATACGGAACGATCTGGCTAGGTTTCGAAGCCATCGAACTTTCTTCGAACGGATTGACGAAAGATGAAAATGATCGAATATTTGAATCCACGGTTTCGCGGTCGGCTTTTGACCCAATGTGCTTGAGATCATCGTTGCCCGACAACCTCGTTTTCCAACCCGCAATCCAAGCCAAGAGTTCACTCCGAAATCGAATCGCGTAGAAAAAGAGAAAGACCAACAGTCCTGCAATTGTCAGCCACTTAAATAGCGAGGCGATCGGTGGAAGTTGCGGCTGCCAAGTGGTACCGGATTTGGAACTTGATTGATTTTGCCCGGACTGCTGGCCTGATTGGCTTTTCTGTTCCGATCCCTTGTCGCTGGTTTTGGATTCTTGTTGCTTGTCACTTTCGTTACGCTGAGACTCTCGATTCCCGTTATTGCGGTCGTTTGGCTCTCGATCCGTCGGATTCCTTTCGAGCGATTCAGACTTCCGTCCTTTGTCCGACCCAGATCCTTCATTACGTCGCCCCTTTTCGCTGGTGCCCTCGTCCCGCGACGATGATTCGGTTGACGTTCTGCTCTTTTCCGAGTTTGAATCGGGATCGGCCTGACGACTATTTCGCGGATTCGAGTTGCTTTGATTGCTGCTTTGATTGCCGCTTTGATTTTGGCTTGACTTCACTTGCTGGTCAGGCGCCGGCTGCTTCGAGGATGCGGATTGGTTATTCGATGTTTGGTTGTTCGACTTTTGGCCTGAAGAAGGTTGTTGATTAGCCGATTGCTGCTGATTAGTCGATTGCTGACGGTTTGCGGATTGTTGATTCGAAGGCTGCTGTTGGGATGGGGAGCTTTGATGAGTCGGTGATTGCTGCCGTCCGCTTGATGATTGCTCCGAACCTTGATTGGCAGAATTGCTTGAATCTTTGGAGCCTTCGGATGGGTTGTTGGATGGCGATGGATGGTTCGGGCTATTCGATTTCGATTGATTTTCTCCGCTGCCGCCCTTCGCCAATTGCGGTCGTTCTTTGCCTTGGTTTCCAGAACCCTGATCTGCTGACTTGGCTTGCTGATTCGGTTGAGCCGGGGCAGAACCCGCTTTATCCGGAACACCTTCCGGCCCCCAGCCCCAACGGCTGGAGGTCATTTTCTCGGATGTCATCTTGAAGGGGAGCCCGAACAACCCAAAGGTGCGACCCGGGAGCGGTAGCAGCATGAGCATCACTAGCATTCCCATCAAGCCGATTAAGCCGAATGACAGCCAGGTTGCAGCAAGCTGCCTGGTCATTTGCACTCGGCGTTTCCTTAGGTAGCGTCGAAGGCTGAGAAAGTTGGTGACGACGAGCAATGCGAGAGCAAAGGCAAGATAGCCGAAGAGGAGCCAAAAGCCAGCCGATTTTGAGGCATAGCCGTCGGAATGCCGAACGAGCTGCCCAAGGCCAAAAATCGGGATCGCTAACAACGCGAAGTAGACGACCCATACCCATGGATTGTGTCCCGCACTCCGACGCCGAGCATTCTTTGGCGTCACTGGGGCCACTTGCGATTGAGGCTGCTCTCTTTCGCGACTGTCCAACGTTGCCTTGGCCTTTCCCTGCGACAGTGACTTTTTGAAAACGCCCAGTGACTGCAGCAATCCTTCTCCAGAAGTGTCTTCATTGTCTTCGATGATCGTGCAATCGTAAGTAATACGATCTGCGAGAAAGGCGATCAGCACCAAAAACGCAATCACAAGAGGGAACGAGAGCCCTTGCATTCCATCCGAGAAAGTTACGAAACGCACGGTGACAAACGTTGCTGCTGCACCCATCGCGCACATGTATCCCATCGCCAAAGCTCTGCCCTGCTCGATTGCGATACGGGCGATGAGAACGACACCAAAGGTGTACAGGAATAAGATGTAGCTGAGTCGAATGAGAAATGGACCTTGATACAGCGTGGTCAACAGAAAGAAGATCAGACAAGAAATCATGCCGATGATGAGCGCGGGGGAAAACGCGACAAGCAGGTAGTCAATCGCTTCTGCGCTGACTTTCCGAGGTCGGACTGGGCCTGAATTCGACGATTTCATGTCCTCACCTCACGGAGGGCCACTTAGGAAGTACGCAAACCCTCGTCGCAGACACCTAAGGGAGGACGAGGAGTTGCGGATCGAACCCATGGAGCACTCATCGAGTGCGAATCGTTTGATGCATACACAATCTTTAATCGTTCAATCGCCACCAACATCTGTTTGCGATCGATCTCATGAACCTCATACGGGACGGCCAAATCTCGCAGCATCGTTAACGTCAGTCTACCTCCGAGATGCTGCCGAAATTCCTCGAGTCCATCGAACAATTTGGACGCATTCAGCATCGGATGATAGATTGGCAAACGAAGTTCCGACAAGGTAGTCAGAACTTGGTGCGTTATTTCCTGAGAAAATCCAAGAACAAGCGAGGAATAAACAGTGTCGAGAGCGACACCAATCGCAACAGCTTCTCCGTGGCGAAGTTCAAATCCAGTGAGCGCCTCCAATTTGTGCGCGGACCAGTGACCGAAATCCAGTGGCCGAGCCTCGAGTGATTCAAACGGGTCCCCACCTTTAGTGATGTGATCCATGTGGAGAATGACCGATTGCTTAATCGCCGCGAGTGCAGGTCGCATTTCCCTCTGTGCGATCCGTTGTGCGGAGCGTACGAGTTCTCGAAAGCCCGATGCCGACTTGAGCAAGTTCACTTTAACTGCCTCAGAGAAACCGCTCAGGAACTCGCGATCTGGCTGCGCCTGCAGCAATTTCGAGTCGTTGACGACGGCCCACGGCACACTGAAGGTTCCTTTCCAGTTCTTCTTTCCAAAAGCGTTGACGGCATTCTTCACTCCAATGCCGCTGTCTGCTTGAGCCAATGTGGTAGTCGGAATGCGAATCAATCGGATGCCCCGGTGCGCCAACGTGGCTGCAAATCCAATTGCATCGAGAAACGCCCCTCCGCCGATCGCAACGATGTAGTTTCGGCGGTCGATTTGGTCGCGATCCATCGATCGAAGTACCTGTTCGACATACTGTGGGTCGTTCTTGATTTCTTCGCCGCCTGGGAGAAGGTTGACCTCAGAGACCAAAACCAAATCTCGGGCAGACTGAAAGCGATTCTGAATCGCCAAACGCAGTCCAGGGATGGCGTCGGCAACTCCTTGATCGAGCCAGACTTGTACTCGCGAAGGAGCGTCGGTATCGGACGCCATCAGCGAGCCAAGCTCGTTCCAATCCATACCAAAGCAATCATCCGTAAATCGGAGTCGATGGGTGAATGGGACATCAAAACGTGTGTCAATGCGATCGATCAATTTCTGGCCTTCACCTGAGGGGCGGAATCCGCCGTAATGCTGTTCGGAATGGTTGTTCGATCAACAAAGACCGTCCACACTTAGGAACTTTCTCCAATTTCTAAATCGCAAATGCATGGCCGGAAGCACTGCTCCCAAGTCCAAGGTCAGCCAATTGGGACTTGATGAAAAAGCACAGGAATGCAATTCTTACCAAACCCATTTTAACCTCGCTTCGTCCGGTTCGCACGGTATCAAACATCAAGATTGGCAGGCATTCATGCAAAAACACGGACCCTGGATGATTCGCAAATCCCGCCAAATTTACCAAGACCCATGGATGGATGTGCGCTGTGACGAAGTCTTACGTCCCGATGGCGTTCCTGGAACGTTTTCCACGGTGCGCATCAAACCTGGTGTCTGCGTCATCGCAGTTGATGATGATCGAACCGTGTACCTAACGAGGGAGTTTCATTATGCGGTCGGGCGCGTGACGATCGAAGGAGCAAGCGGCGGAATCGAACCCACGGAATCCGCCCTAGAAGCCGCACAGCGGGAACTTCGTGAAGAGCTCGGCATCGTCGCTAATCGGTGGAGTCACCTTGGCCATGTGGACCCATTCACTTCCGCTCTGGAATCGCCGACGCAACTGTTTTTAGCGGAGGAGCTTCAATTTGTTGAACCCGATTGCGAGCCCACGGAGTTGATCGAGCGAGTCGCCTTCCCAATTGGCCATGCTCGCCAATTAGTTATCGAGAGCACGATCACACACGCTCCCACCTGCGTGGCCATTCTGAAGGCTGCGGATCGCTTCGGGTGCCTCAACGAACGGCCTTCTACAGATCCTCGGAGTGCACACCTTAACGAATGATCTTCCGATCTCGTAGGAGTTGCAAAACATCATCGACACATTCAGTGACGGATTTCGCTCCTGTATCGAGAACGAGATCGGGTTGCTCCGGCTCTTCGTAAGGAGCAGTCACGCCTGGAAAATTGGACAATCGCCCGGCATCCGCAGCTGCATAATGACCTTTGGAGTCTCGCTGTCGGCACACCTTTTCGTCGGCCTGACAAAAGACCGTGACGAAGCGGTCTCGCCCGACGACATCTGCCACTCTCTCTCGAACAGATTGACTTGGAGCCACGAAGGAGGCAAGGCAAATCAGACCAGCGTCGTTGATGAGCTTAGCCAAAAAGGCAGATCTTCGAAGATTTTCGGAACGGTCTTCAACCGAATAGCCAAGGTCGCTGTTCATTCCGCGGCGCATCGTCTCGCCATCAACGACGCAAGCGGTCCGACCGAGATCAAAGAGTGCCCTCTCGACGGCGTGCGCGATGGTCGATTTGCCGGATCCCGTCAGGCCAGTAAAAAGTATGGTTGCCGGAAGCTGACCGAAGCGCGCTTGACGCTCTGATTCCGTCACTCGTTGAACATCCGTGGAAGTCTCGTGAGAGTCCTCGTCGGCAGCAACGTCCCAACTGGCTCGTCGCGAGCCACGCTCGGCATCGCGATCGGTTATCATTCCTGCCCCGACAGTAATGTTCGAAAGCCGATCGATGATGATGAACGCACCGGTCGACCGATTCCGGCGATAGGCATCGAAGAACAATGGCTGATTCAGCGTAATCGAACATCGCCCAATTTCATTGAGCTGCAAATCCGGAGCCGGCGAGCGGTGCAGCGTGTTGACATCGACTCGGTATCGAAGGGAGTCGATTTGACCCTGGCTGCTCTGCGTCGTTTGTTTGAAAATATAGGACTTACCCGGAACCATCGGATCGGCTGCCATCCAAACAACCATCGCGTCCACTTGCTGAGCGACTTTCGGGACGTTTCCAGGACGTACAATCATGTCCCCTCGACTGCAATCGATCTCGGTCTCCAAAACCAATGTCACGGACTGCGGGCAAAATGCTTCATCCAGATCGCCATCCATCGTGACAATTCGTTTGACTCGACTTCGTTGCTTGGATGGGAGAACCATAATGTCGTCCCCCTTGCGAATAATTCCCGACGAAATCGTGCCGCAGAATCCGCGATAGTCGAGGTTTGGTCGATTCACATATTGGATTGGTAATCGGAAGTCTTCCAGATTGCGGTCCGAGCCGATGTAGACCGTCTCCAAGAAGTTCATCAACGTGCTGCCACGGTACCACGGCATGTTCGGACTGGGATCGACAACGTTATCTCCGTTCAACGCCGAGATCGGGATAAAGTGTAAATCGGGCAAATCCAAACGCGATGCAAAGTCCCGATAGTCGTTGCAAATCTTATCGAACGTTTCCTGGCTGAAGTCGATCAAGTCCATCTTGTTGATCGTCACCACCACATGGCGAATACCAAGGAGCGAGACGATGAAGCTGTGACGCTTTGTTTGTGTAAGAACTCCATGGCGGGCATCGATCAGAATGATCGCCAAGTCAGCCGTCGACGCACCGGTGGCCATGTTTCGCGTGTATTGCTCGTGCCCCGGAGTGTCGGCGATGATGAACTTTCGCTTGGCGGTCGAAAAATAGCGATAGGCGACATCGATGGTGATTCCTTGTTCGCGTTCCGCTTTCAAGCCGTCGGTAACCAGGGCGGGATCAAATTTCCCGCCCGTGGTTCCATGGACCTTGCTTTCGCTTTCAAGCTGCGCCAACTGATCTTCGTAGATCATTTTCGAATCGAACAACAAGCGTCCGATCAGTGTACTCTTACCGTCGTCAACGCTGCCGCATGTGATGAATCGCAGGAGCTCTTTGTGTTCGTGCTGCTTTAAGTAGGCGAGGATGTCTTTGGAAATAAGTTCGCTTTGGTGTGACATTCAAAAATTCCGTCAATCAGAAGTAGCCTTGTTTCTTTTTCTCTTCCATGCCGGCACCGCCAGCATCTTTGTCGATTAGTCGCCCTTGGCGTTCGGACGTCTTGGTAAGGAGCATTTCTTGGATGATCTGAGGCAGCGTGGTTGCATCGGATTCGATACCGCCGGTCAGCGGGTAACAACCCAGCGTTCGGAAACGCACCATTCTGCTTTCGACCTTTTCGCCGGGCTTCAACGTCATCCGATCGTCGTTCAGCATGAACCATGTTCCACCTCGGTGAACGACGGGACGCTCTTTCGCGAAATATAGGTCGGGAAGAGGAATGTTCTCGAGATAGATGTACTGCCACACATCGAGTTCCGTCCAATTGCTCAGCGGAAAGACGCGAATGCTCTCTCCAGGATTGACTCGCGCGTTGTATAAGTTCCAAAGTTCGGGGCGCTGATTCTTGGGATCCCAGCGATGGAACCGATCGCGGAATGAAAATACACGCTCCTTGGCTCGAGATTTCTCTTCGTCCCGGCGCGCACCACCAAACGCGGCATCGAAGCCATACTTGTTTAAAGCCTGCTTCAATGCGTCGGTCTTCATGACCTCGGTGTGTTTTTCGCTGTTCTCTGCCGGGTCAATACCAAGCTTCCGTCCTTCTTCGTTAATGTAGACATACAATTCCAGGCCGAGGGTATCACGAATCCACTTCTCGCGAAATTCAATCATCTCGCGAAACTTCCAAGTCGTGTCGATGTGCATGAATGGAAAGGGTGGCTTCGCAGGATAGAAGGCTTTCAAAGCCAGTTGCGTCATGACCGCCGAATCCTTACCGATCGAGTAAAGCATGACAGGATTCTTAAATTCGGCGGCGACCTCTCGGATAATGTGGATGCTTTCAGCTTCCAATTGTTTAAGGTGCGTCAGTTGATAGGTACTCATGGTCGGTACGTGGATTCCTCACTACTGGGGGCAGTGTCTCGCCCGAGTCTGCTTGATCGTTACACCAATAGTAAATAGCATTGCTTGCTTCGAATAGGGGAAATGTACGGCCCTAGACTACGAGCCCGCGATTTCATGGAGGGTTTATCGACGAAATCGAATGTTCGGATTAATCGTCGCTACTACAAGCTTCTCGATAGGCGAGTCGGCAGGTACAATCAATTTCAAGAAGATTTGAACGAGATTGACGAGATCATTGAGTCATTGAGTACAAGCTAGCGAATTAAGTGACGTTGGAGAATTTCGGATGCCCATTCGGGTCAATTGTCAGTGCGGGCAAGTTTTGCAGGTTCCAGATGCAATGGCAGGCAAAGCGGGCAAATGTCCAAAATGCTCGGCAATTGTCCGCGTGCCAGCCGCACGGGGAGCAACGTCCGGCGCGGCCAATCCAACGAGCTCAGGAGGAGCGGCGAAAGTTTCCTCCAAGCCCCACGCTGCAACCGCAGCTTCGACAGTCGCAAAACCGAGTCGACTCGATGCACTTTTCGAGGAAGCTGGTTTGGAAAAGCAGGTTGGCAACACATGTCCAAAGTGCGGAGAACTGATCAGCCCAGGGGCTGTCCTATGCGTTAAATGTGGTTTGAATTTTCAAACGGGCCAAGTTTTGGCTGCCTACGAAGTCGATCCCGAAGAGAGAGGATTCGGCAATATTCATTTGGACGAAGCTGTCCAAATGCTCAAGCGTGATGATGCTACGGAAAAGAAAATCCGCAGTGCCTCGATGCCGTGGTGGGTGCTGTTGAGCATTGTCTTCGGTGTCATCATGATTGCCGGAGCAGGCGTATTGATTGTTGATGCCCAGCTCAACAACAAGTTACCACAGAATAATCCTTTGCGACCCATTCAAGATATGCCGGTGCAAAAGATCATCACGGGTGTCGGGATCATCGTGTTTGGAATTATGGGGTTCTTCGCGCAGTTGAACATCATCATTTTGGCATTCATGGAGAAGCTCAAATATGGCCTCCTTTGTCTGTTTATTCCGTTGTACCTAGTGGTCTATGCACTGATGCGCTATCGATCATTTCGAGGTGCCGTCAATGGACTGATTTTGTCGGTGATCGGCGGCGTTGGTTGCACCATTGGCTATTTTACGTTGTGAGGTCGCGCTAGATGCTTGATGAACTAGTTCTTTCAGGCCTGCAGCAGTATCGTCGTCGGACGTTCCAGGTTGTTGTGCTGGTTACTGCAATTCTGGCGACTGCCCTGCCAACCTTCGCCGACATCTTTGAAGCAAACCGGAGGCTTGGTCGCGGCATCAACTTAGGCAATTATTTAGAGCCTCCGAGAAATGCAAGCTGGGGGATACCTATTCACGAAGATCACATTGGGGTCATCAAACAAGCAGGTTTCGACAGTATTCGAATTCCGGTGAAATGGTCCGACTACGCCCTGGACGAAGCACCCTATACCATCGAAGCGAGTATGTTCCGGCGAGTTGACGGTTTGTTAGCTCGCGCTCAGCAGGAAGGATTAAATGTTGTCCTGAACATCCATCATTACGATGGCCTGGACGCTGATCCAGATAAGCACACTCCGAGATTTGTTGCCTTATGGGAGCAAATCGCTGCGCGGTATCAAGATCGCGGGGAGTGGCTATATTTTGAGCTCGACAATGAGCCGCACGACAAGCTGAGCGAGCGTTGGAATGATGTGTTTCGATTAGGACTGGCCGCCGTCCGCAAAACGAATCCTGAACGTCCTGTCATCATCGGGCCACCGCATTGGAATGGCATTTGGGCACTGCCTCAGCTCGATCTCCCTGATGACCCAAACATTATCGTAACCGTCCACATGTATAATCCCTTCGAGTTCACTCATCAGGGTGCTTCTTGGGCAGGACCAAAAGTTCAAGCCATACGCGATCGAACTTGGGGCAGTGACGACGACCGCGAGCAAGTGGCAAAGGAACTCGAGCAAGCGGCAGCATGGGGCAAGCAGCATAAGCGCCCCATCTACGTCGGAGAGTTCGGTGCTTTTAGTGCCGGCCCGATGGAGAGTCGCATTGCATGGACGACGGCCATTGCCCGTGGTTGCGAAGAACGCGGCATGAGCTGGAGCTATTGGGAGTTTGCCGCTGGCTTCGGTGCCTACGACTTAGAGACCAAGTCGTGGCGAGAAGGCCTACTTCGCTCTCTCGTTCCCAAGCAGCGCTGATTGGACCTATTGATTGATTTGGGTTGGTTCTGAAATATGATCTGGGCCGCGCCGTCATCGGCAGGGTTTAGGCGTTTCCGTTTTTGTTCTTTCCGACGGCTCTAACATTTCGGAGAGCTCTTTTGCAACAATCGTTTCGCGCGTTTCTGCATAGCTTTCTCTGATCGAAAGCGGACTTACCGAGCAGAACTGGAAAACGTGATTAGCTGACCATCGCAAAAGACTCGCTCGATCATAGAGAATCCGATGGTTGAGTTTACAATTACCATAGATGAGCTTTGGCACCGAATGAAGCGTGCTGTGGAAATGGTAAATGAGCGGCTGAAAAGAACAGTAAAGGTCTTGGAATAAGCTCAAGTTACCTGCGCTATTTTCGGAGGACACGCCGTCCGCGCCTTGGTTGCTCAGGTTAATGAAAGCCTTGGTTGCTCAGGTTGATGAATGCC
>JBBIUE010000060.1:0-30883 GCA_037440405.1 Pirellula sp.
GGATGACTCGGTGAAGCTCGTTCCGTATAACGGGACGGTGAGCCAGCTCATTGCAGGGCCGGGTTTCGCCCAGCAAGCCTATGTTTTCAGTGAACCCCTTTTGGCGGAGCAAGAAGGCGTTCGTGTTCGCAATTTGATGCTGTCCGACGTTGGCTACAATCCTTATGCCAGCTTGCTTGTGACAACCGGGAAATATCTTTCGAACAATGAAGCGATGGTGGCCAAAATGGTGAAAGCGTCGATTCGCGGTTGGCAGCGATATTTACAAGATCCCAAATCGACCAACGTTTACATCATCAAACAAAATTCTGAGGGTATGACTGCCGAAGCTCTCGACTACGGAGCAGAAAAAATGCGACCTCTGTGCTTGACTACCGAAAACCAACCCTTCGGTAGCATGACCTCCGAACGGTGGGCGGAGTTGTATCAGCAGCTAACCGAGTTGAAGCTTCTTGAAGGAAGACCTTTTGATCCGAAAAGCGCTTTTACATCGCGATTCGTAACAACCCCGTAAGGGTTCGCAACTCTACGCGATGATCTGGTGGATGGCCTTGCCGTGGTCGATGTCTAGGCGTTTACGACCGGGAATTTCAAGTTTCCGTGAATCGAGTCCCAACTGATGTAGGATCGTGGCATGAATATCGGTCACATAGTGCCGATCTTCGACAGCGTGGAAGCCGATCTCGTCTGTTGCTCCATGGACAACGCCGCGTCTCAAACCACCCCCCGCCATCCAAACCGAGAAGCCGAAGATATGATGATCCCGGCCATCGGAGCCCTGTGTTCCAGGCGTCCTTCCAAACTCTGTCGCAAATACCACGATGGTTTCGTCCAGCAATCCTCGGCGGTCGAGATCTTCCAACAATCCGGCGATTGGTTGATCGACCGCCAGAGCATTGGCGGCATGATTGCTTTTCAATCCTCCATGGGCATCCCAGGCTCCAGCGGCCCCGCCCCCATGTTGGATTTGAATGAATCGCACCCCGCGCTCGACAAAACGTCGTGCTACCAGTAATTGGGAAGCAAACTCACGACAATGCGGAAGGTCGATGCCGTACAGCAGTCTTGTTTCCTCCGTCTCGTCCGAAAAATTCATCAGCTCCGGTATGGAACGTTGCATGCGAAACGCCAATTCGTAGGAAGCGATTCGTGCGTCAAGGGCAGGGTCTCCTGGATATTCGGCAAGGCGTTGACCGTTGAGCTCGCGGATCAAATCCAAGCCCACTGCTTGCGAACCCAAGGACATCGAGTGTTCCGGTCTCCCAAAATCGATCGGGTTGGCAGGATCGATGCGAAGAGAAACTGCGTCATGTGCAGGGCCGAGATAGTGCCCATCTCGCTTGTTCCAGTATTCGCGTGTCCCCATCGAGATGAATTGCGGCAGATTCTCATTCAGCGTTCCAAGTCCATAGTGAACCCATGCGCCCAGCGTAGGGAATTCGCCGTCGTTCATGTGGCGGCCAGAATGAAATTGGGTTTGTGCACCGTGATTGCTGTCGGTCGTCCACATCGCACGAACGATGGCCAGCTTATCGACGTGTCGAGCGATGCAAGGGAACCAGTTACTGACTTCGATCCCGCTGTTACCATGCTTCTGAAATCCAACCTGCATCGGATAAAGCACGTTGCGCTGATTACCGTTGGCGTCGGGGACCACTAAGCGTTCAATGGCAAGTTTCTTTGGATCTTGGACGTCGGCGAACGGTGTTTCCGCAATCGTTTTTCCGGCGTACTTGTTGAGCATCGGTTTGGGATCGAAGCTTTCGACGTGGCTTACTCCACCGTTCATGAACAACCAAATGACGCTCTTCGCTTTCGGTGGGAAATGCGGTCTTCCGTCTGGCGGACGCCAGGTTTCTTGGCTGGTGAAACCGTCACGATGAAGCATCGACAGGAGAGCAAGACTGCTACAGCCGGTCGCGAGATTGGCAAGAAATCGCCTGCGAGATGCGATCGGACGAAAATTTTGATGTTGCACATACATGGACGTATTCTCAATTTGCGTTATCGCAAAGTAACAAAATCGTTGTGATTGAAAAGCGACCAAATGAGAAACGCATTGGCTCGATCCGCGGATTCATTCTGCTCGATCTGCCAACGCTTCCAGGCCTGTTGGCAGAGCTGCTCTTCAGCCCTCGATGGTTCGACTCCAAGGACGAGTTTGAAGGCTCGCCGAACGAACAACAAGTTGTCATCGGTTGACGATGATTGGGCTTCTCTTTTTAAATGCTTCGAAAGCACACCAGCCATGCGTTCCGCCGATTCGAATACGAGGCGGCTATTAGTGACTGCCAATGCTTGTTGCGGGACGATGCTTTCGTCTCGTCGGTAACATTCGCGAACAGAAGCTTCGTCGAAGCTCATCAGGAAAGAGTTTCGATCATTGTTCGAGTGAAAGAAATAGATACTTCGCCGTTTCGAATCCAATTGCTCTGCTGCGGTGATCGACGGTCCATACATCGACAAATCAAGCTGATCAGCTAACCGGAGAATCGAATCGCGAATGACTTGCGATTCCAGGCGAATCGGATTCCGTCGCCACCAATAAAAGTTATCCGGATCCTTCTCGAGGTATTCGGAAGCATTTTGGTTCGATGAAGACATCCGATAAGTCGATGAGGTGACGATCAGCCGATGCAGATGTTTCATGCTCCATCCGCTTTCGATCAACTCGGAAGCCAACCAGTCCAACAGCTCCTGATTGGCGGGCTTAGCTCCGTTCCTGCCAAAGTCGAAAACGGACGAAACGATGGGTTTTCCGAAGTGGCGATTCCACAGATGGTTGACGGCGACGCGAGCGGTCAGTGGATTGCGAGGATCCGTGATCCATTCCGCGAATGCTCGTCGACGGCCTGTGCTTTCAGATCGAAAATCGATCCTCGGATCATCCGCTGTCGAATTGACAAATCGCGTCGGGGTCCATCGAGCCCCTTCGAACTTCGTTATCGCTGCATCGGAATCCATCTCGGAGTTGTAAGCAGAGTCCGCTTTGGAGAGATCATCGCGAGCTGATTGAACAATGCTCTTCACCGATTCCACTTGGTCTGCTGGCGAGGAAAGGAGCCTGCGTTCTGCTTGAGCTAGATATTGTTTGGCACGCGCTAGGGCCAATTTCCGCTCGGCGCGAATGGCTGCGACTATCGCTGCATGTACGGGGCCACTTTTCGGATCGACTCCATACTTGGCAGAATCGTCTTCAGATTGCCAAACGTACTGCCAGGCTTGACGGCGTGCCTCGATGCCTTCCCGTTCAGCCTGAGCTGCTTCCCAAGAGAGCTTGGCAACGAGGAGCTCCGCCTCCGCATCGGCAAAATACTTTTCAGCCTCGACCAAGTTCGAAGGTTCCGAAGTCAGCGACGCCTCCGGCTCGACCATCATGATTTCCCATGGCAGTTCCGAGACTTGCAGCTCGTGAAAATCGGCTTGAGCGTCGAAAGTAATGAATTGAAGGTAACCTTGTTGCCGTTGGCGTGGCGTCCGGTAAGTTAGCAACAATTGATCATCAACGTAGGCGTTGATCAAGTTTCCACGAACCCGAATCCTCAATGAGTAGGAGCGATCGGTTTCGACCGAAAACGCTCGCTGCGATTCATTGGGATAGGTCCAAACATCATTGGAACTGAAGGCAGCTTGCAGTTTTGGCCCCCCCGCATAGCCACTGAGATAGACAAGCTGGCTATCACGCTGAAGTGCAGACTCAGGAGGGGCACCCGTAGCGTCAAATTCGATTCCAACGCTGCGCCATTGGCTTCCGCCGCGCAGCGTGTACCGCAAGGAGGCTTCGAAGTCGGTTGGTGCCTCACCGACCAATCGAACGGCGGAGCGTATCGGACCGTCGAGACGCTGACGAAGTACACCAGCGCTCCACTCCCAATCGCCTCCTACCAGTTTCCAATCATCAGAGATTGGCGACGTGAAGTCCTCGACCAATCGTGCTTGGCGACCGCCGGGGAAAGCTTCAAACTTTTGGGCTCCGTCTTCTTCCGGTTGCTGCGATCGTTCGACCATTTGACTTCGGAATGTCTCAACCATCTGGCGTGCATGGTCCAATCGTCTTTCGGCAATGGGGATGGCAGCTTGTGTGTGTTCGGCTTGCTTCTGAGCGGCGACGAGCGCATTCTCTACCACCCAAGGTTGCCGTTCTGGTTGCCACGCGACCGCCGGTAGCGTCACCTTCTCGATGGCGACGTCTTTGAATTGAAGAATCTTCGGAACACCTGGTTCGATCTTGATCGAAGCGTTTGGGTGAGACTCATCGCCGCGGATGAAGAAATACGTCTGCTGGTCCGGCAAACCATCGAAGACGCGAGGAATCGCGTTGCGATTTAAGTCCATCTCGCCGGGTACCATGTCCAAGCGAACATGATAGGGCTCGAAGAACGCCCGCATGCGGTAAAAATCCTCTTGCTCAAAGGGATCATACTTGTGGTCGTGGCATTTTGCGCAATTCATCGTCAGTCCGAGCAGCGACTTATTGACATGCTCGACCGTTTCCTCCAGCCACGAATGACGATTGAACAAGTACCAATGGCGAGCCAGAAATCCGGTTGCTCGTACTTTGTCTGGTTGGTCCGGATAAAGCTCGTCTGCGGCAAGCATCTGGCGGATCATTTCGTCGTAGGGGACATCGCTGTTGAGCGATTCAATGATCCAGTCGCGCCAATGCCATAGATGGTACTGGCTGTTGCGAAGTTGATCTCCCAAACCCCACCAGTCACTGTATCGCAAGATATCCATCCAGTGTCTTGCCCAGCGTTCGCCGTACCTCGGGTCAGCCAGCAAGCGTTCAACAAGCAGGTTGTACCAATGGTCGTCGTGGATGTTTGTCGTCATATCCAGCTCGATTTGGCGCATTTCCTCGACTGTTGGGGGCATGCCGATCAGATCCAAGTACAAGCGGCGAACAAGGATTCCATGGTTGGCGAGGAACTGCGGAGTTAAACCAAGCGCCCGATGTTGGGCCGAGATAAATGTATCCAAAGGGTTGTCGGACCATTCCGAGAATTCGATCGGAATGGGTGGACGACGAATGGTTTGAAAAGCCCAATGGTCGCTCGGGTCAGCTTCCGGCTCTTCATCGTCGGGAGCAGCCCCCCCTTGTTCGATCCATGCTCGAATGAGCTTGATTTGTTCGTTTGTCAGAGCTTCACCCTCCAGCGGCATTCGAGTCGATTCTTCGTGAGAGGAGATGCGATCGAGAAGAAGACTGGAAGCAGCGTTTCCTGGATAAATAGCTGGGCCGCTGTCGCCACCTTGCATTGCAAAAGCTGCCGTGTCGAGCCGTAGCCCTCCCTCTTGTTTGATCGATCCGTGGCAGGCGTAGCACCGATGCTTCAGAATCGGCTTGACCTGCATAAGGTAATCAACCGGAGTTTCGTCGCCGTTGGATAATGCAACCTCATCGTGTCCATTCGTCCATCCGATGGCAACGACGGCGGAAAGGATCGCAACCGCCAACAGAAGATTTGGTCGAATCATGGGGACTTGTCTGCGGGGGTGGGAGGGGGGAGCACGGCGCTTTAGGAATGGATCGCGAAGTCAGTTCCGTTTTTCTTCGGAAGCCAAAAAGCCGCAAGCCCCCGGCTTTTGCTTTACCGGACGACGCGCGACGTACCGCTAACATCGAGAGATAACTTCAGGACAATCCCTAAAACGGTCGGATGGGTGTTTTGTCGACAGCGTTGCGTTCGCTGCGAAATCTGAGGTTGGAAGGTGTTACTCCCGCGTTGCGCGAGCAACCGATTCGCCCGAACAAAGCCTCCATCAACGAAACGCGAATTCATTTCCGATGATGAAAACAGGCGCTGTCACGATAAACGTATTCTAATCGAATTCGATCGGAAAGGGAGCAGCGAATCGATTATCAGGAGTTCAAAATTGGTAACCGTACACGATGTTCAGGCCGAAATGCGTTGACGTATGTTTTGTAAGATTCGGAACCAAGGAACGGGCCGCTAACACATATCGGCGAGTGCCGTCCTTTTCTCAACGGCTCAGTCAGAGCATGAACCGATGCGAAAAATGTGATGGACGTAGATTAGCGATGAACGCTTTCTTCGCAAAGCGAAACTTGGGTTATACTGGATGTTCCTTCCAAACGTGCAATTCCTTTGCATTTCATTTGAATCCACCGAGTCCCAAGGCTCGAACGTCTCCCATCTTTTTTCTTGCCAGTGAGAATCTTTGTGACCGAATATGATGTGCTGCATAAAGCGACCAGCAAAAGGATTGTCTTTTTTCCAGTGAATTCAAGGTCCTTGCCAACCATGTTTCGACTCGGTTTTCAGATGTCTGCGGCACTCTTTGCCGTAGCGTGGCTGTGTGCTCTCTGGATCCCGCTCTGGATTTCTTCCATCGCCTTTGGCTCCGGCTGGAAATTGGACACGGAGATTTTGGAGTCGCCAGTGCCTGCTGGCTCGAAGGACGAAGCCCCAAAAGGAGAGTTGGAACATGCAACATCGAATCCCGCTCCCGGTCATTCCTACCACGGCGAAGTGTTCAACGAAGGGCCGAGGCAGAGTGCCTATTTGATGGAGGGAATGGGTAACGTTCATTTTCCCATTACGACGCACAGTCCCATGGCGCAGCGATTTATGGACCAGGGAGTTGCCCAGTTGCATGGCTTCTGGTACTTCGAGGCCGAGCGGTCGTTTCGACAGGTTGCAGCGTTCGATCCTGATTGTGCTATGGCCTACTGGGGCATGGCCATGGCTAATTTGCAGAATCCATCGCGAGCCAAAGGTCTGATCGACAAGGCCTCACTGAGAAAAGAGAAGGCTAGTCCCAAAGAGAAGCGACTGATTGAATTGTTGAAGAACCGATTGGATGACACCGATCCGGATGACTCCAACAAACGAAAGACTGCCGTCGAGGCGTACGTCAAGTCGCTGGAACAGCTCATTTATGAATATCCCGATGATGTCGAGCTAATGGCATTCCTGGTATGCAGCATGTGGGAAAACGAGCGAGAGGATATCCGCGTCCAGAGTCCGCTCGCAGTGGATAGCATCATCGACAAAATTTTTGCAAAGAATCCGCGGCACCCGGCACATCATTATCGTATTCACCTTTGGGACTACACGAAGCCGGAGAGGGCGTTGGAGTCCTCGGCACTCTGCGGCCCGAGCCTGCCCGGCATTGCTCACATGTGGCACATGCCGGGCCATATCTATTCGCGACTTCACCGCTATAACGACGCAGTCTGGCAACAGGAGGCCTCAGCCCGCGTCGACCATGCCCACATGATGCGAGATCGAGTACTGCCGGATCAAATTCACAACTTCGCACACAACAACGAGTGGCTCATCCGCAATTTGAATCACGTTGCTCGCGTACGGGATGCCGTCGCATTGGCAATGAACATGATCGAGCTGCCACGGCATCCTAAATGGAACACCTTTGCGAATCGTGGCAGTGCCAGCTATGGTCGAGAACGCTTGATTGATACGTTGGTTAACTATCGAATTTGGAATGAGCTTCTGGAATTGTCGCAGACAATCTACTTGGAACCGACCGACGATGAGGATCGGCAAGACGAACGGCTGGCTCTTGTCGCTATGGCAGGTTGGATGTCTGGCAACGAATCCATGGCTCGCGACGCCGAAAACGAGCTGATGACGAGGCGAGATCAACTAGATCGACGCTCCAGTGAACTGAGTGAATGGATCGGACCGACCAACGGGAAGATCGCCACAATACTTCGTCCTCCGAGATTGCCTCAACCGATCGGCCTCAGTCCGGATGGGAAAATTACAATCTCGGAACCCGAAGAGGAGTCATCGGACAGAGTGGAGTCGGAAACAAGCAATGACGAAGTCGCTGAGACCGATTCGATGTCGGAAGAACAAAAGGCTCACGTCCGAGAGCGCAACAAGATTCAGCGGCGGCTGCGAAAGATCAAGGCGCATCTGGCGAGCGCAGCCGCTTGTCGGTACGCTGCGCAGCAACAGTTTGCTGCAGCTTTGCGCGAATCCAAGAATGCCAGTCGGCTGCTGGACGAAATGATCAAGTGGGAGTGGCAACCAATAGCCAAGAGGTCCAGCACGCTGAAAATGATCGAGAAAAAGGTGAAAGCTTCGCCCGGAGATGGATTGGTGTTGGCGAACGCGGCCTACGTGGCCTGGAAGCTGGAGGAGCACGAACAGGCTAAAATCTATCTGGAAAAGGCGATTCCCATTTTGGCGAACGGGGACAAGGAAACGCCGCTGCTTGAACGCTTAAGACCCCTGGTTGAACAGTTGGAATTCCGATCCGCTTGGAACGCACCGCTGGAGGTTCCCTCCGACGTGGGAGACCGGCCCCCTCTGAATGAACTCGGTCCGCTTCGTTGGTCTCCCCCAGCTGCCGCTCACTGGACTCTCGCGGATTCCCAAAACAAACTTCGTTCAAGCAAGGAGTTTCAGGGGACTCCACGCATCATGTTGTTCTATCTCGGTTTCGGCTGTCTGCACTGCGTGGAACAAATCAAAGCTTTTGGTCCCAAGGTGGAGCCATTTCGCGAAGCGGGGATCGAAATCGTTGCCATCAGTACCGAATCGGTCGACGAGCTTCAACGAGGACTCAACAATTTCAGTGAGAGCGTACCGTTTCCGCTCTTGGCGAATCCCGAGCACGATGTCTTTCGCAGCTATCGTTGCTATGACGACTTCGAAGGGCAACCGCTGCATGGAACCTTCGTCCTCGATGGCGATGGCGCGATCTTATGGCAGGATATCGGTCACGAACCTTTCGTCGATGTCGAATTTCTGTTGGCTGAGTCGAGACGGCTCTTGCAAACACGCAAGCGTTTAACAATCACGGAAATTTCGTCTCGTTGATGAACGGCAAAGGTCGCTCCTGCTTCCATCAGAACTGAATCGATAGCGGACTCGACGGTTTCTGACCAGACGACGATCGGCACGAGTATGCCGCGCCGTCGCGTGCTATGAATCGCTTCCGCCAATTGATGGAACATCGAAGGTCGCGCAGAACAAATGACCGCGATCGGGTCCCGTTCCCAACTCCTTGGTAAGGTTTGCGTGAAATGAATCTGGGGCTTGTGCTCGGCGGGGGAGTAGCTTCGACGAATTCGAAATGCCCAGCAAGCCGCATCCGTGGCCAGTAAATCCAACAGATGCCATTCGTCAATCTGCGGTGAGCGCCAGGTACGCTGGCGCAACTTAGGCTGCAACACGGTTTGACTGGCTCCCTATTCCTCGACCTCTTGAAAATCGATCTCGTCGTCCGGATGGTTGGAATGTTCAGGGACTTGCAAGTTGGGTGAGCTTCGCGACGGCGACGACGGAGATTCAAGACCCAATTGAGCCAATCTTCGCAATAGCCGACTGCGGGTGATGCCTAACCAGTCAGCAGCAGCCGCTCGATTTCTAGGAAACTTTGCGATCGCTCTTTGAATCCATTCACGTTCGAAATCGAGCATCATCGCATCGAACTCGAACTTACACGTCGCATCGGTCGCGTGCAACTCTTTGCTGGGATAAGTTCGCACCGAAAGCGGCAAATGAGAGATATGAACGACTCCATCAGTCGCCTCTCGGACGGCGTGCACCAATACCTGGCGCAGTTCTCGTATGTTTCCTGGCCATGGATAAGCGGACAATAGACTCATGATCTCGGGGGAAAAACGAACCGGCACGACGCGGTGAAATTCAGCCAACACGCGCGGCAGAAGAGCTTCGAGCAACAGAGGCAAATCCTGAATCCGATCGCAGAGAGGTGCGATGTGAATATGCTGTGTTGCCATGAATTGCGAGATCTGCTTCCATTGAGGACTGGATTCCATCACGCCCAAATGGTCCAAGCGACTCGTCGCGACCCACAGAATCGACGGCCAGCGGTCGAGGGCCTGAAGCAACATATCTTGGACTGCTTCCGCCAGGGTCTCTAGACGCTCCAAAATGACCATCAGGGTGATCGTCTGCGGCTGCAGGTCCGATATCATTTCGACCACGTTGCGAAACAATGGAGCGTCCATCAGTTGACAATTCACAGGAATAATGCGGCCCGATCGATCAGGTAGTCCCAGTTGCCTCAGTCGATGAGAGAATAGTGCTCTCGCCGTTTCACTCTTGCCCGTTCCCTCGGGGCCGGAAATCAGCAATGGTTGGGCTCCGAGAGGCGCTCCGGCAAGATAGAGTTGGCATTGAGCCAAACATCTTTTCGCCTCTGGACTTTTTCCAACCAGGATGTGCAAACCATCCAAATGCGGATAGGATTTGCGAATCGCCGTTAAGACTTCGGCGGCTTGGCTCAACGATTCCTCACTCGGCGATGCTACGTGGTGGCTCACGCTCGGCGACTGTGGAAGAATCCGACACAACCATTCAGGAAGGTTGGAGCCGACGGAAAGACCGATGATGAGCGATGCAGGACGTTCCGAATCCGCAGGAAGCGACTTGCGAAAAGTGACATCTTCGGTGCAGAGGCTGGGAGGTGCAAGCATCGAAGCGATGAATCGCTCGGGTTGCTGGTCGCTCGATAAGGCCGCATGACAATCCAAACCAATCAATGAACCGAGCGAAACCTGTAACCATCCCGCCAACGCCTCATTGGCAAAGATTAGCTTACCACTAGAGTCCAGCACGTAGACGGGTTCGGTCGAATCGCGAAGCATCTTTACCGCGCGACGACCCGCGTTGATCAAGGAGTTCGTTTTGTCGTTATCCGTCATCGTCTCCTCGAAGCTCTCATGCAACAGAGCGAAGACCTTCCCACATGTATGGATGGAACCCTCACGAATAGCAAATCTTCCGTCGATTTCATTATGGCACAACGAATGATATCTCCGCAAACGCATCTGCTCAAAATCAGAACAGAACGCCTGCGAACCGATCGTTGAGTTGCTACGTAATTCACGAAAATCATTTGGTCGTTACAATGGGGCGGTTAAACAGAGCCAATTGATCTCGATTCTCAACGACCAACGAAACGTTCGTCTGAACCAAGGACGGAGTCGTGCGGACCACTATCTCCAGTATGCGCACTGCTAGCAGTCCAAAGGATCGATTCTCACAGTGCGATTCAGCCATCACGGTGGCTGAGCGGTAGGGCGATTGGCTCAACGGTTGGACGGTAGGTGACGTAAATTAAGCGAACCAACACAACATGCTAACTATTCGCGGATTAAAGAAGTCGTTTCCAGACCCGGCAGGCGGTATTTTGCCGGTTCTTGATATCCAGGAATTTATCGTGGATTCCGGTGAACAGGTGGTGTTGCTCGGCAAGAGTGGTGGCGGAAAAACAACGCTGCTCCATATCATCGCCGGCATTACGCGACCGGATGAGGGCGAAGTTGTGCTGGATTCGTTTTCCCTGTTTAAGCTATCGGAAACGGGCAGGAATCGAATTCGTGCCGCTAAAATCGGTTACGTATTTCAAACATTCAATTTGCTCCCGGCTTTCTCTGCCCTTGAAAATGTTCGTTTGGGAATGAGCTTCGGCCGCGGTCGGCATGACATCCATCGAGCAACGGAATTGCTCCGTCGCGTCGGTCTTGGAGATCGACTCCATCACAAACCTAGCGCTTTGTCGGTCGGTCAGCAGCAGCGAGTGGCCGTGGCACGAGCTTTGGCAAACAAACCCAGTCTTCTGCTCGCTGACGAACCAACGGCGAACGTGGATACGCAAAATCAGCAGCGGATCATCGATTTGATTCGAGAAACCTGCCGCGATGAAAACGTTTCGTTATTGCTGGTCACGCACGCTACAGAAATTGCAAGTCAGTTTAACCGCGTCGAGCACCTTGAGAAACTGAACCGAGTCTTGGAAGCCTCGACGTCGATCTGAACAACAACACAAAGCGAAACCATGAATCTATTTTCGATTGCTTGGCGTAATTTACAGCATCGCAAGCTCGCAAGCATCTTGACGATGACCTCGATGGCTTTGGGGGTAACGCTCGTCGTCCTTGTCCTTGCAGTATCGGGACTGATTGAAGAGTCCCTCGAACGTAACTCGAACGTTGGTTACAACTTCATCGTGGGGCCAAAGGGTAGCCCATTGCAGCTTACCTTGAACTCTGTGTTTTATCTAAGCCGACCGGTTGGCACCCTCCCCTACAGCTATTATTTGGAATATCAAGCTGCAGACGGTCGGCAGCGTGCCTACCAAGAGCTGGGTGGAAAGCTTGCCGATCCGGAACGCCCTGGTCGCTATTCCATGTTTATGAAATCAGGATTCGCGATTCCGATTTGTTTAGGCGACTACGTTGGTCGATTTCGCATCGTCGGCACGACGACCGACTATCTGAAACAACTTAAACACGGACGAAGTGCCGATCAAGACTATCGGTTTGCCAGGGGTAGAAATTTTCAAGAGTTCAACGAGAAGAATGGCTTTTTCGAAGCCGTGGTCGGCTCGATCGTCGCCAACGAACTCGACTTGCGCATCGGTTCGAAAATCTATCCGACGCACGGTCCCGAAGGTGAAACGCACAGCGAAGGGTTCACCATCGTTGGCATCTTGGAGCCAACAGGCACACCCTCCGACCGCGTCGCATTCGTCAACATCGAGGGGTTCTATCTGCTCGAAGGACACGTTGCGCCGGAACGAGATGCGGATACGGGACTGGAGATTCGGAAAACTCAGCAGGAGCCCATCGAGAAGCCATCGCACACGAAAAAATTGTCTATCGAAAAGCGTGAAGTCTCCGCGATCTTAGTGAAATCGGATCCCATTTTCTCGGTCGGAATGCCCTTTCAAATCAACAAGAGCAACTCGGCTCAAGCCGTTTCGCCACTCGAACAGATCATGATTCTCCGAGAAATGTTTTTTAATCCCCTCCGGTTCGCTCTGTTGGCTTTGACCATTCTGGTTTGCGTCGTCAGTGCAATCAGCATTCTTGTCAGCATCTACAATTCGATGAGCGAGCGAACGCGCGATGTGGCTATCATGCGGGCTCTCGGTGCCAGTCGGGAACGAGTGCTCTTGATCATCCTCGCCGAGTCCGTGCTCATTTCTGTGGGCGGCGGCGTATTGGGTTGGTTGTTAGGGCATGGCATTGGCAAATTAGCAAGTCCGATCGTCGAGGAAAGAGCAGGTATTCGTGTCGGGTTCTTCAGCGTCAACTCTTCGATCGAGCCATGGATTATACCTGGATTGATCGCGGTTGGCGTAGTTGCTGGACTTCTCCCCGCGCTGATGGCTTATCGAACGGATGTTTCGAAATCGTTGCAAGGTTAGATTCAATACCTCGGAAGAACACTCGGTCTTACCGTTCGGAAGCGGGGAGCAGAGAGTCTTGTGTATGGCAAGTGAAGCAAGTCCTCGACCGGCTGCGCGGCAAGTCCGCAATCGTCTCGGCCGATCCGTGAACTTCCAAACATGATCCTCCCCGACTGGCGTCCTTCACCATTGCCAATCGCCGACTTCGCGCACCTGACTTCATTCGTCCGGGAATGACTACCGTAAGGAAACTGCGAGCTCTCGCATCAAGAGCGAGTCCTCAATCAAAACGATTGCCATCTTCGTACATGTCGTACAATTCAAACAGCAGCTCGCGCAGATTGTTCCCCCACTTTCGCTGCAACTTTCGGAAGCGATCACTGGAAAGAATGCGGTCCGCGAGTTCGGGTTGGTCTTTCAGTAGGTAACGGACAGCGTACTCGGCACTTTGTTTTTGGATGAACGCACGGTAGAGGACGGGAATCCCTAGGGGGGCAGAATGACTGGTAATCAGAAGCTTCTCACTTCTCCACCAAGACCGCCACGCAAGCCATTTGCGAATGAAGGATGGCAATTGCTCGAATCCATCGATGACCAAAAGGGCACCTTGCGGTGGCGAGAGAGCCTCTCGGATCATCGAAGTTGCAGAAGCCGTCGAGGCCGATAGACGTAGCCAATGTATCGGAGTCTGGCCTTCCTTGTCCTCATCGTTCGTCGAGCGATCGAGGTTCCCTGTTTGCGCGGATAGCTGATTCGGTTCGTTCTTCAGCTGCTTCGTACAAAGTGCTGATCCGGGTCGGTGTTGGACTTCGGTTGCACCAGTTGCAAAGTCGACATAACGAACCAACATTCCAAGTTGTGGTACGAGCGACTCGAGCAACGTTGACTTTCCCGATCCATGCGGACCGATGATTGCCCCTCGCCCATTCAGTTCGGTTTGAAATCGCTTGACAAGTTGGTCGGCAGATTCGGTACCGAAAAACTGATAGGGAATGGCCCCGGGCTGAATGTATCGAGTCGAAAATGGATTGTCACGTGTCCTCATCGGCAGAGAGCCACGTTAAAGTCCGGGTCGTGGAGGCATGATTCCGGATTCCCACGGCGCGAATCCCTTGGCATTCACTTTTCGTCGAAACACCTGATCGCGATAGGTTGCATAGATCACATCTCGGTCCGTTCCTGCGAACGTGAGATTGGATGGACCGAAACGCACTCCTGGTGGATTAGAGACAATCAAGTTGACTCGTCCTAACGGGTCGAGGACCTGAATACCTATCGATGACGCCACGTAAAAGTTGCCGATGACATCGGTTGCCATCCCATCCGCTCCACTTCGCGTTGTGGAATCGGGAACGTGAAGGTAGCCGTAGGTCTGTTCGGCGGACAACGTTCCGTCGGCTCCAATCTGAAAGGAAAGCGTATATCTGCCGTGTGAATCGGCGACATGGAGAAAGGCATGATCGGGAGTCACCGTCAAACCGTTGGCGAATCCCGCTGCTACTTTGAAATCGGTTCGCTGACCGTCGAAGGTGGCGAACACGACTTTTTGATTCTGTGGATCGGTGAAGTAAATCCCCTTGGGAGTAACCACCAAGTCGTTGCAGGGCGCGTTATCGAGGACCGCCGTTTCCTTGCCAGAAGCGTCATAACGAACGATGCATTGCTTCTTGCTTTGAGCGGCATAGAGATGACCGTCTGGCCCAAACATCAAACCGCTTGCTCCTCCACTCTCTTCGATGAAGACGCGAACTTCGCCATTGTCGGAGACGCGGTAGATTTTGCTTTGAGGCACATCCACGAAGTAAACGGAGCCATCCGGTCCTTCGGCAGGCCCCTCCGTGAATTGATGTCCTTGGCTGACCAACTCCCAATCGTGGCCTTCCATCAGCGGATTGATCCGTGGGTTCTGCGGTTTCCCAGCTCTCACCGGTTGGGGATAATCTTTCCAGATCCAGCGAAGCGCGTCCGGCATGATCGCTGCTGCATGGAGACCATTGTGCCCCCCCTCGCCCCAAGTGTGCTCGACTTCGTAACCTGCGTACTGAAGGGCGGAGAGCATATCCAAATTCGCTACCCACCAATCGCCTGCATAGATGTTCAGATCTCGACTGCCATCTTGCAGAAAGATGCGAATCGGTTTCGGCTCACACTTGCGAATCAACGTCGGATAGATATCACCTCCTCGAAGTCCGACGTAGGTTCCGATCGTGCTAAGGACGCGACGAAATTGATCTGGGCGTTCCCAGGCAGCCGTGAATGCGCAGACTGCGCCGGAACTGGCACCCGCGATGGCTCGGTCATTCGGGTCATCGCTGATCGCATATCGCTTCGACACCTCCGGAAGAATCTCTTCAATCAGGAAGCGTGCATATCGATCGCCGAGACCATCGTATTCGAAACTGCGATTGAAGCGCGGCTGCGCTTGGTCATGGAGAGGTGGAACAATTCCTGGATCGATAAAGATTCCTAGCGTGACCGGCATCTCACCCTTCGCGATCAAATTGTCCATGACCGTCGGCAGCTTCCATTCGCGAGCACGATTCCATCCGTCTTGCACGATCAGAACACAGGCGGGTTTGGTTCGATCGAGCTGATCAGGAACGTACAACCAATAATTGCGAACCGTCCCTGGAAAGATCCGGCTGGTCCACTCGAATGGCCCCTCCAGCTTGCCTTGGGGAACATTCGGTTGTACAACCGAATCTGGATGCTCCGCGTAACTTTCACGCTGAGCGAACAGCGTCTCGGGATTGGCGACGAACACAATCGTCAGACAGGCAAAAAGGCGGCGCAACATGGGAAGTATCCAACTGGAGTCAACGAGGTAGGAAACATGAAACTAGCCGAAGTGACCAGCAGCAAGAAACACATTCTACTTAACTCAGAGCCCACATTGGAGCAGGACGCAAATCTTGTCCGATTTCCAAGAAGTCACACGGAGGTTCAACCTGTAGAATCCAAATTAGGCTGTCGCCTCAACGTGTTTTCCATGATTCAACCAATCACCCTCTTTCTTCTTGTCGCTAGTCTTGCAACACTTGTTTCGGCCCAGGCACCCAAGGAGCTTCCGAATCTCATTTGGATGATGGCCGATGATTTGGGTTACGGAGAGCTTGGTTGTTATGGCCAAAAACGGATTCAGACTCCTCAGCTGGATCAGATGGCGAGAGAGGGTTTGAGGTTCACTCGGTTCTACGCTGGCGCAACCGTTTGCGCCCCGTCGCGTAGTGTTTTGATGACCGGTCTTCACCACGGTCATACGCGAGTTCGAGGAAACGCTCCTCGCGAATCTCCCTGGATGCAAGCACTGCAGGCAGAGGACTTCACGGTTGCAGAACTCTTGCAACAAGCGGGTTACGCAACGGCTCTCATCGGCAAATGGGGACTCGGCGATTTCCAAGGTGCCGAAAGTGGTTTGCCCAGGCGTCAGGGGTTCGATTTCTTCTACGGCTACCTTTCTCAGTTTCACGCGCACAACCACTTTCCGGACTTTCTGTGGCGTGACGAAAAGAGAGAGGGACTCCCAAATAAGATCGTTCCAGTCGGCGACACAGGAGCCGGCTATGCAACGGAAGCCGTTGCCTTTGCTGACGATCTCTTCGCGGAAGAAGCACTTCGATTCGTCGCCGAACACAAGGACCGACCGTTCTTTCTTTATTGGTCCTTGGTAATTCCTCACGCGAACAACGAACGAGCCGTCGCACTTGGAGATGGTGCCCAGGTTCCGGACTACGGTCCGTATGATGCCCAAGATTGGCCGAATCCCACTAAGGGACATGCCGCCATGATTTCTCGTATGGATCAGTACGTGGGAAAATTACTTGAGAGTCTTCGAGAGCACGGTATTGATCAAAAGACCCTCGTGATCTTCACCAGCGACAACGGCCCTCACCGTGAAAGCCGCCACGATCCCGATTTCTTTCGGCCTACCGGTGGACTGACAGGGTTCAAAAGGAGCCTGAAGGATGGCGGCATTCGCGTCCCCGCCATCGCTTGGTGGCCTGGGACCATTCAGCCGAATCGAACCAGTGACCATGTGGCTTATTTTGGCGATTGGTTAGCGACGGCTGCGGAACTAGCCCACGTGACACCTCCTGCAGGACGAGATTCAATCAGTTTCGTTCCCACGATCTTGGGCGGGGAGAATGAACAGGCGAAGCACGAATTCCTGTACTGGGAATTTCATGAAGGTGGTTTCCAACAAGCAGCTTTGTACCAGGGACGATGGAAGGGAATTCGAACCGGTCCCGAGCCAAATCAGTTTGAACTATTTGACCAAGAAGAAGACCCGGGAGAACAAACCAACGTGGCAGATTTGCATCCAGCGATTACGCAGGTCGTTCGAGATTACCTGGCATCTGCTCGCTCCGATTCCAACGATTGGCCGATACGCTGGCGAGAAACGAAATGAGCTGGAAGCACAAAAACGTGTTCCAGCTCGTTCATGATCTCGTTGAAATTCTGGTCTAAAGCATTCGATTCCGTGAGCGTCGCTGCGCAGGTGCGCTGCATGCATCGCTCCGTTCTCTACCCAATGGCTCAGTAAGGGCTGGAAGCTCCGAACTCTGGATCACCCACGACGTGGAAGTGATTGTGGTCGATGTAAATGACCTCGACCGATTCCTTGTCCTCCAACGTGTAGGGCACAGGCCAGCCATTGATGGTCCGCTCCTCGAAATAAATCGTGCAACGGTAGTGAGCGTGGTGCAATTGAGCGAATCCGATCAATGGAACCATGCGAGGTTCATCAACGTAGTCAGCAATCTTCTCTTTGACGATACGGACGTTGTTGCGTTGCTTTTCATGGAGGAAAGGTACGCCACCGCGAATCGGACGGGCCTTCTCTAAGGCATGCATGACTTCGTCATCACTGGGAGGGTCAAGAGCCACTACGGACCCACCAGCAGTAATGGGGCCTAAAATGGGAACGCGAGCATAGCGTTCGTGAATATGAAACTGCCGCTCTTCTTCATCTTGAAAGTAAGGGCTGACTGGAATCGGCACGCCGAATGGGCCTAAGTTCCAGCCTTGGGATATCCCAACACAGCCGACTTGCGAGACGGCTCCGGAAACCAGCATACATCCGGCGAGAAGTCTGTTCAGCTTGCGTGACATCGATGGATTCCTCAGCATCCTATGGACTTGCGTTTCGACAAGACATTTATCGTTGACAACCTGGGAAGAACTTGCGGGTTTTTCCTTTCATTCCGTGAAAACGGCCTTTGAGTTAGACAACGATTGAGATAGCAAAGCGCTAAAAAGGTCGATAGTAGTGGCTTGGATAGCTACGATACGTGTGAGGCGGGTAGTGGTAGACCCGCTGCTGAGAATATACCGATGGCCCTCCCTCGCGTACGATGACCGTCGATGTTCCCTGAGGATACGGCGAGGGATAGGTGGTAACCGACGAAAAGCGGTTCGTAGAGGCTCGCTGCATTGCGGAGATGACGACTTCGCTGACACCCTGCTGATGTAAGTGGATGATGTCAGCAATCTCCAGGGGGCGGTCGACGCCTTCTCGAAGCACGTGATTGACGATCACTTGATCGCTGACTCCGTTACGCGAAAGCTGAAGGATCTCGCTAACCGTGACACCTCGAAATTGCGATTGAGCGAGAGCCTGCTGATGAGCATCCAACTGTTGGCGCTGCATTGCAATTTCGTGCTGATATTGGCGTTCTCGAGCAATCTGTTTGTCTCTCTGATGACCAACGACGCCCCCTGCGACAGCCCCAACCGCGCCACCGATCAATGCCCCTTCTGTCGTTTTCTTATTTTGTTTGCCCACCACACCGCCGATCACGGCGCCAGTAACTCCTCCAATGACAGCTCCATCCCGAGTTTTGTTTTGAGCACAAACCCAATTGGGTATTAGCAAGACTGCCGCAAAGGCGATAGCTATCTTTCTCATGTCAATGACCTCCATTTCCGAATCCAAACCATGAGATGACCTTTCTCTCAGTCTATATCGGCTCCGCAGGAAACATCGGCTGAGACAAGTCGCTCTGCTTGCTGCATGTAGCTATGCGGAAACATAGTGAGCAGCGACGGACAGCCAGGCGGTTTCGACTCTCAAACTGTGAAAATAGCTAGCGAGCGAGAGATGATGGTTGAGAGACTCCGTCTTTACGTTTTTATTTGTCGGAGAGATGGCGATTCAAGCTACCTGATTCTCTCCCCGACAAGTCCAGAGTCACATAGTCGAAACCGAGAGCTCGAAACTCTTCGACCAGCCGACAACGCCGATGATTTAGTTCGACCAATTGCTCGGCTTGGTGTACCTCGATACGGGCGAGATTGCCAGGATGCAACCGAACCCGACAGTCCGCAAAACCCTCGGAATGAAGCCAAGCTTCTGCGAGTTCGATCCTGCGGAGCCTCGGTTCCGTTACCATCTCTCCATAAGCGATGCGACTGGCTAGGCACGGCGAAGCGGGTTTGTCAAAAATGGGTAGTTGCCAGAACGCTGCCAAATCGCGAATGGTCTTCTTGCGCAATCCCAAATCCGCTAGGGGTGTCTGCACACCATGTTCGCGGCCGGCTTGAATTCCGGGGCGATAATCCCCGAGATCGTCTGCATTCGTGCCGCTCAAGATCGTCACTGATTCCTTGCCGAATCGGTTCTTTCCCCACTGCATCAAAGCGCGATACAGTTCCGACTTGCAGAAGTAACAACGGCGACCATCGTTCGCTTGGTAGTCAGAATTTGCAACTTCGTTGGTCGGCACGAACACATGCAAGATACCAATGGATGCAGCGACTTCGCGAGCGTCGGCCATATCTTTTTGGCTGACGGCGGCTCCTATACCGGTAGCTGCCGTCGCCTGTTGTCCCAATCCAAGAAAGGCCGCTTTTGCCACAACCGCACTGTCCACCCCTCCCGAAAAAGCGATGACACAAGGCGAGCACCTAGAAGCAACGTCCACCAATTCTTCGGCAAGCAAGCGGATTGCTGTGGTGTCTGCCGACGTAGGCAAAGCCATCGATCCGTCTGCCATTTTCATACCAACCTTGTTGATGAATCGCGTCTGCGATTATGGAGAGTCGTCCGACTCCTTCGAAAGTGGTTCCAAAACCTTGGTGTTTCTCTCAATCATAATGACCACGGTTTGTTCGTCGACCCCATCGCGGGTAGCAGCAATGATCGGCAAGACTTGCCTTCGGTCCGGTAATGGAAGTCGAACGACAAACGAACCATCCTCTTCCAGTTTGACCGGTTCTCCACTGATCGTGACGTAAGCTCCCGGCGAAGTGGCACCGTGGACCAACAGTTCAGCATCGACTTCAAAGAAGAAATTCTTGGACCTTCGGAACCCTGTTTCTGCTCCACTTCCGAATTGGGCCATGCTGGGTGCCCCCATCGGTCGCTTGAACTTCTCTTCAAACATTTCTTTCAAATCGCGAGTATCGACCTCTTCGTTGTAGCCGCCGCTCAATGCAAAGATACGTTCCGCTTGTGGTTGGATATCCGCCCAATGTTCGCTGATCGAGTCCGGGGAACCCGGTGCAGCCGTGGTCACAACGTTACTCGCCACGAGTTCATGAAAGCGATTGTTCTCCGCAAGGTATCCAATCTCAGCCCGTATCGTCGCGGGGGGTTGGGGAATGTCGATGTACCAATTCCGAACTCCGCCATGAACTTCAATGTCGTGGAAAACCGCCTCAGAGGTATTCGTCGTTCCATCGGGGTCGCTACGGTAGAGTCGCAAAACCGGTTTGACGGTATGCCATTGCTCCGCGAGCGATGCTCGAGCACGATCCACGGTCGGACGTGTCAATTCCCAAGATGCGTGAATCCAATAAGAGTCGCGCACAATCAAGATCAGGCGATCTCGGGCTGGTTGCTTGACCAAGTCGATTGGCTTGTTAACATCCACTTTGCCAACACGAATTTCCCGGGCTAGGTCTTTGCGCTGCTCCTTAACTTGGGCTGCTTGCTGAATCCGCTTTACCACAGTTTTAGAGGTCCCGGTCGGCTTGGGCTTGGCTACCGTGGCTGTCGTACTTTTGCGCGTTCTATTCGAAAGTGGCTGCGATGTCGACGAGCCGTTTCTTGCAGTATGGGATGTATGCCGAGGGGCAACGCCACGGGAACCGTGGGACTTCGTCGTAGCAAGACCTTGTTTTGAGATTCGGTTAGGACTCTTCATGGATTTCGTCGAGCCCTTCGAAACCAGTACAGATGCCGTTCGCCCGATCGCCGGCGAGGATTTTGTCTTCTTTTCGGACTGATTCCGAGTTGAGCTTAGGGAGGATTCGCCTGCCTTGAGAAGCTGCTTTTGGGGCTTAAGGCGTTTCGAAGCTCCCTTAGAAGGTTTCGAGGGAGTTTTGATCGAACTTGGTTTCTTTGATTGCGTCTTACTGGTCGCAGTCTTTTTTACCGACGTTTTGACTGACTTTGCGGGCTCCCTCGATCTCTTCCTGCTGGGAACAACCTCAGGTTTGCCCCGCAAAGGACTCTTCTTCGCGACCTTTTTCTTCGAACTGCTTGCAATCAAGATCAGCGCCTTTTTCAGTTAAGCGACTATGGATATTTAAGTATGATTGCTCACTGCGTTTTTACTAGATTGTATCCACTTGTTCACATGTACTCTTCGCCAATATGAAGGCGTTTTTCTGAGATTCATAGTGAAATCGCCGAAGATAAGTGGTCGCATGTACACCATTGTAGCTTCTTTCCTCCAGTTTGGGGGCAAGGATCGCAACCAATCGTTGGCTCGCCGAATCTAGGAAGAGCCATTGGAATCTGCTGATCCAGAACTTCATGTTGAACCGCTTCGCGAATTTGACTACAAGGAGTTTACTGGAGTGTTGCATCCATTTCAGATGTTCTGAATCCATTCAAGCAATGGTCAAACCAAACGACAGCATGGTGGCATGCCGTTTTTCGGCGAGGGAGCTGACCTTGAAGGAAGTGCGACTCATCCAAGTTCGAATGATGTTGGCTTGATGCTCGAACATTTTGGGAGTTCAAGGAGGGGCGATCATGGTGAACTGGAGTCTTCAAAAGCTCTCGGATTTGTGTGGGGGAACCATCGTCGGTGACCAAGATACGCTAGTCGACGATGCCTTGCCACTTTGCGACGCTCGACATGGCTGTATCACTCTACTCGAGAACAGAAAGCTCTTGAGCCAAGAGTCCGTAATTCGTGCCTCGGCGGTGGTTGTTTCACGGTACGAACCCAGCATCTCCATACCGCAAGTCGTTTGCGAGAACGCCTTCGATGCGTTTACGCGAATGGTTGCGTGTTTTCGCTCTCCAGCGGTGAAGTACCAGAGTGGAATTCATCCTTCAGCATCCGTTTCACCGGATGCAATCGTGTCTCCGACTGCGATGATTGGTCCGAATGTTTTCATCGGTGCTGGGACGAAGATCGGCCAGCGATGCCGAATCCACGCAAACGTGAGCATCTCTGAATACTGTGAAATCGGGGATGACTGCGAGGTGTTTCCAGGTGCGGTTCTGTATCCCAGTACGAAGATGGGAAATCGAGTATTGATTCATGCCTCGGTAGTCTTGGGTGCATTTGGATTCGGATATCGCCAACAGAGCGGCAAGCATGAACGCACGCCACAGTTGGGTTGGGTGCAAATCGGTGATGACGTGGAGATCGGAGCCGGAACCACGATCGATCGAGGCACGTTCGGACCGACGACAGTTGGCGAAGGAACGAAGATCGACAATCAAGTCATGATCGGACATAACTGTCGAATTGGGCGGCACAACCTAATTTGCGCTCAGGTCGGAATCGCAGGCAGCAGCACTACCGGTGACTATGTTGTGCTAGCGGGACAAGTCGGATTGCGCGATCATATCCACCTGGCTGACGGTACCCAAGTTGGTGCCCAATCGGGAGTTGCTGAAAGCTCTCAACCGAATCAAGTTCTGCTTGGCTCTCCAGCAATTCCTGCTAAGGATCAGATTCAAACCTACCTCTGTTTACAACGATTGCCAGAAATGAGGCGAAAACTCAAACAGCTTGAGAGCCAGATCGCTTCTCAGCGGGGGCCGAGCGCTCAGCAACCATCGACACGTGAGGCAGCTTAGAGCGAATATACAGCGATGAATTTCATTTCGAAGCCGACACATATTGGCGTGGTCGCTGGATGGGGAAACTATCCACTGGAATTGGCAAGACAACTGAAGAAGCGTGGATGCGAAATTAGTGTGGCAGCGATTCGCAATCATGCGTCCGGAGATCTCGAAGCGTATGCCGATCACATTCGATGGTTTGGAGTGGCCAAGCTAGGACATTATCAACGTTGGTTTCAGCGGAGAGGTGTCTCTTACGTTGTGCTTGCAGGAAAGATTTTTAAGGAAAAATTGCTCTTCCATGGCTTGGGTTGGATTCATTTAATTCCTGATGTCGAGTGTGTTCGTACTATGTTTCCTCACTTCATTCTGCGATCACGAACAACGAGCGACGACGATTTATTGTCGTCTGTTGTCGCCTCGTTCGAGCGACGTGGGCTGACGATCGTACCTGGAACCGATCTTGCTCCGAACCTGCTTGCTCAGGAAGGTTGTCTCACGAAGAGAAAACCGACTTCCCGAGAGTTGGTGGACATGCAATTTGGTTGGCGAATTGCTAAATCCATGGGAGCACTCGATATCGGCCAAACCGTTACCGTTCGCGATCAAACCGTCTTATGTGTCGAGGCAGTCGAGGGCACGGACGCCTGCATCGCCAGAACATCCGTCGTTTGCCCTCGAGGGGGATTTGTTGTCGCCAAGGTCGCCAAACCGAATCAGAATCAGCGGTTTGACTTGCCAACCATTGGCATGAACACAGTTCGGCAGATTCATCGCGCCGGAGGAAAATGCTTACTGATCGAAGCTCTCCAGACCATTGTCGTTGAGCGTGATCAAGTCTTGCAATTCATGAACAAACATGGCATGACCTTGGTGGCTTGGTCGCAATCGTCCGTTGCTTCGCCGCAAGAATCAACAACTGGTCCCAAGATGGTCGCTGCCTAAAATGCGAAGCGTGTTGGCGATCGAATAAACGATGCGTGACCATGTCCACCGAAGAACCTGCTGGGGCTGCCGACCAAGATCTAGTCTGTGCCAGCCGTTTTTCGAGTGCCAGCCATTTTTGTAGCTGC
Source organism: Pirellula sp. (assembly GCA_037440405.1). Lineage (GTDB taxonomy): Bacteria > Planctomycetota > Planctomycetia > Pirellulales > Pirellulaceae > JANMGV01. The sequence goes on from JBBIUE010000060.1 coordinate 24,268, forward strand.
AGCTTTCGACGAGGTAGACCGCTACAAAACCGTGCAGAAGCATCTAACGCGCGCCCGCCGCATCATCGCCGCCAAGCTCGAGCGAGAGCATTAACTGCGGCGCCCCGGCTAACCCCATCCACTCCCTGTCGTGCGCGCCTACTTTCATCGAAGACTACGGAACCTGGACGTGAACGGTTGCAAGGGAGGGATCTGTCTGATAGGCCCTTTTCGCAAGCAGAAAAACCAAGCTTGCCAGAAATACGAAAGTCGTGACAAGTAATTCTTTAGAAACGAGCTTCCTGAAGGAGCCACGCTACAAAACCCACGTTATTTCGACGCTGTTGTTTTCTAGGAGCGCATGATCCCGGCCGACCATTCCAGAGACTTTCGGCCGAGACCATGATCGAGTTGAACGGTTGTAAATGCTCCAAGCCGAAACGTGCGTGGATCGCATCGCGTTTCGACGATTCAGCGAGCTTTCTACGAAATGCTCACTCGTTCATCAAGCGTTCGTATTTGGTGCGGTATTTCTCGTAGAGTTGAGTGTGTTTGCTGGACAAATCGACTTGGCGACCTTGGATGAAGGCTTGGACGACTTGCGTGGGAGTGTCGAGGACATCTCCATCGGCTATGAAGAGTGTGGCATCCTTACCCGGCTCGAGGCTTCCAACTCGGTCGGCAACCTTGAGAATTTCCGCTGGGTAGAGGGTGATAGCGCGAAGAGCTTCCTGCGGGTCGAGACCGAATGCGACGGCGGCGGCAGCATGGTAAGGTAGATTGCGAAGATTACTGGCGCTGAATCGTCCAGCTCCAGAAATGCAATACTTTATTCCGGCCTCGCGCAATCGGGCCGGAAGACTGTAGGCCGAGTCATAAGGGTCGTGCCGATTCTGTGGCAATCGATAGGTTCCAGCGACGATGATCGGGACATTGGCTTCTTTCAAGAGAGTCGCGCAACTCAACGCTTCATAGCCGCCGAAGATGACCAGTTGAACTTGCTGTTTCCTGCAGAAGGCGACAGCTGACTCGATTTGTTGGACATCATCTGCATCGATCAAAAATGGTAGCTCGCCGTGAATTACCGGTATCAGATTTTCCAAGCGACGATCGAGCGGTGTTCGGTCAGGGTCATTTGCTCGGCTGAGAGCATAAGCCCGCGTTTTCTCCAAGAGGTCCGCTAATTCTTTGACGCGATCGGTAGCCGACGCAGCGGCCTGTGGAGGTCCGCCACCTCGACGGCCAAAGCGGGGAGCTCCGAAGCGCGGCCATGCAAGTTGCATCACAACGTCCGACTTCACCGTCATGTCTTCCCAACTCCAGCCATCGAGCTGCATCAGCGATCCACGTCCACCGATCAGTCCACCACTTGGTACTGAAGCTGCTAGCAACACTCCGTTTGCACGGGCAACCGGAATGGCTTCGCTGTCCGGATTGAAGGCGACCTGTGCTCGCACGTTGGAATTGATTTGACCGGTCTCAGTTGTGTCAATCGTCGCCTGAATGGATTCAATTTCGACAAGACCAATCGAACTGTTCGACTCGATGAGGGATGGATAGACATGTTTTCCTTCCAGCTCGATGATCCTTGTGCCGGTCGGAGTTTCAATTTCTGCGGTCTCCCAGACTCGCGTGATCTTGCCGTTCTCGAATAGCAAACTACCGCGCTCGTAGGTCTCCCCCGAGACCGTGTGAATGACGCCGCCGCGCAATGCGATCGGTTCCTTTTGCGGGGCTCCGGGAATCTGATCAGAGGCCTTGCTTGAGGTCGCGCAAGCGAGAGCAGCGAGAAAGACGATCGAGGCAAGAGATGTCCGTTTTCGGTGATTGAAATTCATGAAATACATGCCTGTTAATCTGGAGTCGGTGAGTTGGTTCGCGTTCGATCTTGGGTAACGATATCTATTCATGCTCGTGTTCCTCACGATCGTCATCATGATGGTGGTGGCAAAACTCATCATGTCGAGGCCATTCAGCGGATGGGTCGAAGGGACGCTCGCCGGGTCGAGCCATTTCGCTCCCCGAAGCGAGGATTTTTTGAGTCAATTGAGACCGCAATTCAGCGACGGCTTTCCGAACTTGTAGGTCTTCCTCCCGATCAAAAAACTTGCGACCGTCGATCCAAGTTTGCTCGCAGCGCGACATGACCGACAGCGGAGAGCCAGACCAGAGGACGAAATCGGCATGTTTTCCCACTTCGAGAGAGCCAACCATCGAGTCGATTCGAAGTTGTTTGGCGGGGTTGAGGGTAACAAACTTGAGAGCTTCTTCAGGCGGTACACCACCGTACTTGACGGCCTTGGCTGCTTCGTGATTCATGTGCCTAGCCAGCTCGGCATCGTCGGAATTGAATGAGACGATCACTCCGGCGTTATGCAACAGGGCTCCATTGTAGGGAATCGCGTCGTACACCTCCATTTTGTACGCCCACCAATCGGAGAAGGATGAGGCAGTTGCCCCATGCTTGGCGAGAACATCCGCGACTTTGTAACCCTCGAGGATGTGCTGCAAGCTTCCAATCGTGACGCCAAAATCTTCGAGCATCCGCAAGAAGGCGAGAATTTCGTCCTGGCGATAACTGTGGCAATGGATCCAGCGTTCCCCTCGCAGAATCTCGGCCAGGGCCTCCAGTTCGAGGTCGCGGCGAGGAGGTAGTCCTTGGGCATGTTGGCTCCATTCCTTGTGGGCTCGATCGTATTCCCGGGCCGCTTCGAATCGATCTCGATACAGTTCATCGACTCCCATGCGCGAACGAGGATAGCGCACCGGACCTTCCCCACCCGACGAATTGGCTCGCGTCACGTTCTCGCCGAGCGCGAACTTGATACCCGCCGGTGCTTCGCGAAATTTCAGATCGTGATAGTTTCCTCCCCAGCGCAGCTTGATGACTTGATTTTGACCACCGATGGGATTCGCAGAGCCGTGAAGGATGTTTGCGCAAGTCAGACCACCCGCTAATTGCCGATAGATCGATATATCTTCAGCGTCGATGAAGTCGCCAATGCGGACCTCTGCCGTGACCGCTTGTCCTGACTCGTTCACGCCCCCATCGGTCGCCATGTGCGAATGGCAGTCAATCAGACCTGGGCTGAGATGCATGCCATGCGCATCGATCGTCAACGCTCCGTCGGGAACCTCCAAGCTCTTTCCAATTGCCTTGATCACGCCTCGATGAACCAGAAGTTCACCATTGTCGATGATGCCCGCGTCGCTACACGTCCAAATCGTGGCACCACGAACGTGAACCCACTCGGATTGCGCTGGAAGACCCAAACGCCCGAATTCGCCGAAAGGATAATTCGGCTGCGACAGTATTTTCGAGGCTTTTGTGTCCTTCTCGCCGTTCGAGGAGGATGCATCCGATGCAACTTCAGCTGGACCTCTTGCTCCCGGCGGTCCGCCTCGCCCTCTCCCTCGCGTCATCGGTCGATCATTGCCAGCAGCAGGCCGGTCTGCTTGGGATGGTTGCTGTTGAACCGCATCTTGTTTCTCAGGCGCATCCGCTTGCTTTTCTGGCGTTTCCGCCATGGCGGTCGCAATGAAGGGGCTTGTTGATCCATCTGGCCAGACAATCGAACCAACGAGTTTGCGGGCATCACCATCGGACAGTTGCGAACCGGATAATTGCGCCATGCCTTCCTTCGATGCAATGAGCTTCTTGACAGCGAACTGGGCAGACAATCGCAGATCTTGGGTTCGCACGGATTCCAATCGGGCTTCTCGCTTCTCAGGCTCAGCGGATTTTGCAGACGCATCACTTGGCGCTTTCGATGGAGCGGGCGATGCTTCGCCGGCTTTCCCCTCTTGAAGCTCTGGCATGGGAGGTTGCCCTTCTTGCGGCGACGCCGTATCAGGGGGGGCGGGGGCGGCAGCTTTCGAGGACTCCGCAGCATCCTCCGATGACTTTACATCGCTTGGCGAGGGGTCGGATGAAGCCTCCGTGGATTGAGGATCGGCTTCATGTTGATGGAGTTCCGTTTCCTTGGTGGTTGCCGCATCGTTCGGTTCAGCGGCGGACGATTCCGAATCTCCAACCGACTCTGAGTTATCCCCACCTCCTTGATTCTTGTCATCAGCGTCGGGAACTCGGAGGGTTCCCCCGACTTTCGACCCGCTGTCGAAGTGCAAGGTAAGAGAGGTTGGAAGGTCTTGGTTCTCTGCCAGAGATATTGACCAGTTTCCTGACCACTCGGTCATTGGGGTATCTTGCCAAGAGAATCGCTTTCCTTGCACCCAGGTCTCGACGATTTTCGTCTTGCGGTCCCAAAGATTTCCATCGGCAACGACAAAGCTCGCCCATTTGCCGACCTGGATTGTTCCAACTTGATCGTCGATGCCAAACGTCTTGGCTGGTTGCGTTGTGAGGGCTGCCAACGCGGCATCGCGATCCAGTCCTCGGTCAATCGCCGTTCGCACGTGTTCAAGCCACTCACTTGGGTCGTTCAAGCCGTCCGTGGTGAAGGCAATCTTGATTCCGGCATGGATCAACCTTGCCGGATTTTCTGGTGCCAATTCCCAGTGCATCATGTCGCCAAGAGTGACATCATCGGCGACCGCTGACGACGAAACATCCGGAGGCTTAGGAAAATTGACGGGAATGATCATCGCTCGACCTAATCGACGCATCTCGTCGAGCATGCGATACTCTCGCCCTGAACCACGGATGACCGCGGGCAAGCCAAACTCGCGAGCGAATTGATCGGCCCGCATGGCATATTGTTCGTTCCCCGCGTCGAACATGGTCGGTCGCAAGCTTTCTCGCCATTCGCGAAGAGCGTCTAACGAAGAGTTCAATTCTGGTTGTGGCAAGTTGGGTTGCGCGCGATAAGCTTGCCACGCGGCTCGATACCATTGTGCGTCGAGAAACGTTTGGCGAGCAAGCGCAACAGCCCCCATGGGACTGTTCGGATAACGTTGCTCGACGCCTCCGGCGCCTCCGCCTGGGCTGAATCGCCGAGCCACCGTCAACCTGACGTGGTCAGCCGCTTTTGATTTCTGCATGGCGCTCGATGCTTTCTCGTCGAGCGTGGCAACGATGCAACTGGTACCACGAACGATACCGCTGGCGGGAGCCACTAAGATGGAGGTGAAGCCTGCTTTGCGAAATTTCGCTAGCTTCTCCGGATCGGCCTTGTAGACCAATCCCATCGCACGTTCAGGTCCAATCTGCGCGTTCCAGTAGGGGCTTCCTTGGTCCAGTGCCTGAGCAGGGAACTCGGCTTCCGAATAGGATTCAATGAATCCCGGATAGATCGTCTTACCTTGAAGATCGATCACCAATGCTCCAGTCGGAATTGTGATGGTTGTTCCAAGGTCTACGATCTTGGCATCTCGAATCACAATCGAGCAATTGTCACGGACGACCCCTGGTTCGACGACGACGGTCGCACCTGTCAAGACGACGTTGGGTACGCCAAGTTCTCGGATGCCGTCCACGGGAACGGTTGAAGGAACTTGTCCCCAAACAATGTTTGAGAAAAAAATGCTGAAGGGCAGGAAGGCAGCAAAAAGAATGGAACGCAAACGCATGGAGAAACCTTCAAAGCAAGGGTCCTGACGGAAAGTCGTGTTTATCCAAAGATAGAACTGATTTAGACTAATTGACGATGATTCTCGCGTAAATTCGGCTAAGCCGGAAATCGAAAGAATCCTGCGAACTGCAGTCACTCCCTCCAAACGCCCTACTTCGTAAGTCCCAAAATGCGAATTCAGCTATTCATCGTTGTCGTGGGTTTTCTCTGTTGGTCGATTGCTCGGGCGAACCAGGAATCGGAATTGTTTCAGTGGGCTTGGTCTCCCAATGAAGTGGCGTCTGCCGGAGAGTATTTTTGGCCTCAGTTCCGCGGTCCGGCTGGAGACGGTGTGAGTATTGCGAGTGGGATTCCAACCGAATGGAGCGAGCGAAAGAACGTTGTTTGGAAGACTCCGATATCCGGTAAGGCTTGGTCGTCTCCAGTCATCTGGGGCAACGAAATCTGGCTAAGCAATGCGACCGAAGATGGCAAGGTCATGTCCGTTTTAACGATCGACCGACGAACGGGCGCGGTGCTCCGCAATCTCGAAGTCATTCACAACAAAGAGTTGCAGCCCGATTTCCACGAAGCGAACAGCTATGCCTCGCCGACTCCAGTCTTGGACGGTAGCCAAGCCTACTTCCATTTCGGAGCGTACGGCACCTTCGCTATGGATCGGAAAACGGGCGAAGTCTTATGGGAACGTCGTGACTTGCCCTGCAATCACTTTCGCGGTCCCGGTAGTTCGCCGATTCTGTTCCGCGATTTTTTGATCTTTCACATGGACGGTTTCGATGTGCAGTATGCGATCGCCCTCAACAAGAAGACAGGAGAAACGGTCTGGAAATCGCCCCGCCAAATCGAATACGGCACGGACAATGGAGATTTCTATAAGGCCTTTTCGACTCCGACACTGATTCGATTTGGCGACGAGTTGCAAATGATCAGTCCAACTTCGAAAGCAACGTTGGCGCTGAATCCGAACACGGGCGAGGAAATCTGGCGGGTAACCTATGATGAGTTTTCGGCGACCGCTCGTCCTCTTTTTGATGGACAACGTGTCTATCTGAACACTGGATTCAGTCGAGCTCATCTGATGGCCGTACGTCCGGATGGTCGTGGCA
>JBBIUE010000061.1:0-22095 GCA_037440405.1 Pirellula sp.
AAGATAACTCGCTGAATTTCTGGTGGTGAAAGAACGATGGATAAACCCGAAGCGGCACTTTCCAACACCAACGTTAGCGTCGTGGGTAGTTCCGTTGGAGAATTTGCCATGAGTCACCACATCCATCCTGCATTCAAACGTTAAGGCATCGATCCATTAAACATTGAAAAGGAAGTGGCAAATATCACCGTCCTGCATGATGTAGGATTTACCCTCGACTCGCAGTTTTCCGTTCTGACGAATTTCCTTTTCATTCTGGTATCGTTCCAGGTCGTCCAACGAATAGATCTCAGCTCGAATGAAACCGCGTTCGAAGTCGGAATGGATGACTCCAGCCGCTTGCGGAGCGGTCGCTCCCATGGGAATCGTCCAAGCTCGAACTTCCTTCTCGCCGGCAGTGAAAAAGCTGTGCAATCCCAGGGTCTGGTAAGCTGCTTGAGCAACGGAGTCCAGAGCAGGCTCCGCTAACCCGACGGCGGCCAGCATTTCTCCTCGCTCTTCCTCAGGCAATTCAACTATTTCCGCTTCAATCTTTGCACACACCGGCACGATCCTGGCAGAAATTTGCTCTGCATAACCGCGAACCTCCTGCACCAGCGGTCCCTGACCTTTGATATCACTCTCGTCAACATTGGCAATGAACAAGATCGGCTTGTACGTCAGGAAGCCGTATCCCGACAAGAGATTCTTTTCAATATCGCTGAGCTGCATGGTGCGAAGCGGCATCTCTTGTTCCAGATGCGCTTTGCAGCGTTCCAGTAAAGCCTGTCGCATTCGGGCGTCTTTATCGCCGGTCCGAGCTGTTCGCTCGACCTTGGATAGCGCATTCTCCAAGGTCTGGAGGTCCGCCAGCATCAGCTCCAATTCGATGATCTGAATATCGTTGAGGGGATCAACTTTGCCTCCGACATGAATCACGTCGGGATCTTCGAAGCATCGAACGACTTGCAGAATCGCATCCACTTCGCGTATGTGGCTTAGAAACTTGTTTCCCAGTCCCTGCCCCTCGCTCGCTCCTTTCACGATCCCCGCGATATCCACCAACTTCAATATCGCCGGTACGACCTTCTTCGTCGGAATATACTTTGTGATGACGTTCAAGCGTTGGTCTGGAACACTGACGATACCTTCATTCGGCTCGATCGTGCAAAACGGATAGTTGGCCGCCTGAGCCGCCTGTGCCATCGTGAGAGCGTTGAATAACGTGCTTTTGCCGACATTCGGCAAACCGACAATCCCTGCTTCCATTCCGATCCTTTATCTGTTGCTTCAAAACCAATCTTCTCGCAATTGAAAATCGTAACGAGTTTCGCCAATTTCGAACAGCGTTATTTGACAGCGTGCCCGCCGAACTCACCGGGATGCAGTACATCTTCATTTTTCCCGTTGAGAAATGCCAAATAGGCGACAAGGTCTCGCAATTCTCGAACGGTTAGGTACTTCATCAAATCTGCGGGCATCGAGCTGGGACCATTCTTGCGAGCGACGATGCTGTCTTTCTGCATGGATCGTTGAGTACCGTCGGCCATCATCAGCGCAAGCGTGGATTCATCTTCGTGACGCAGGATTCCCGTTACCACTTCATCATCCTCCGTGATCAGAATGATCGATTCATAGTTTTCAGCGATCTTCGCACTGGGAGCGACGATCGATTCGAGCAAGTAATTTCGGTCTTTGGTGGCTGCGATCCTAGTTAGGTCAGGCCCGACATCTCCTCCTCGACCGGCGACTTTATGACATCGCACACACGACAACTGACTACGAAAGAAAAAGAGCTCGCGACCTGCCATAGCGTCGCCTCCTTCCACCGCATCCTGATAGGCGGCGACGGGATCTGTTTCTGTTTGTTGCGCGATCGCTTCAAGCGTTTCGCGCAGTTGCTCGGCGACTTCCCCATGCAATCTCCCTAAAACCGCCTCTCGGACATTGAGCATGACATCCCTTGGCAAATTCTTGGAAAAGTAGAGCTTGGCGCCTTCCTCCAAGAAAGCATCTGCTTCTGAAATTTGTAGGGACTTGAGTGCATCCCAAGCTGCTTGCCGTTCGAAAACGACATCTGACTTCGTTGCGCGTCGGATTGCGAGCAACGCTTGCTGCGGATCGATGGAAGAAAGCAACTGAAAAGCTGCAACGCGGACCGGCGGTGAAGGATCCGAAATGGCTCCCTCAATATATTTGCGCGCATCATCCGGTGAAAGGGACGCAAGGCCTCGCAAGGCATCAGCTCGCTCAACTCCAGAAGCACTTCGATTCGTAATGACCTTGGTGAGCGTAGGAACAACCTCGATCAATTCAAGACTCGCGGCGACACTCATTGCGCGGCCTTGGATCGGCGGCGAACTGCCAACAAGTGCCGCCAACTTTTCTCGCATTGCGGTTCGGGCTGCCTCGCTACCTCTGGCCTCGATGGGCCGAAATTCACCGGTTATCCCATCAAGTGGATCTGGGTATTCCCAACTACGAAGTCGTTCGAGCGCTTCGATACGAAGTTGTTCCGACCATCGAGCGTCTGCAGCAAAATCTGCGATGCGACGCGCAGATGCCAGGTCACCAATTCGATAGTTTGCGTTGATCGCCCGCCTCAAAAGGTTGCTATCACTTGGTAACACGTTTAGCATCGACGCGAGTTTCATGAGTCCTGCTTCCATAGCGGGCAAGTCATAAATAGCGCGCGCCGCCTCCAAGACGATTGAAGGCTCGGGATCGAGAAGGAAATCGATGATCCTAAGATCGAGATTGCGTCTCAGGGCAACAACTGCTGCGCGCCGCACTGATACAGCATTCGAATGGATCAATTGAGCTACGGCTTCTCGATTCGGTTGCCCTGTCAGAGCCATGATGCCTGCATGGCGAATGGCTGGATCACGATCCCCGTTCTCTTCCAGCATTGTACAAATCGATGGGACGACCATTTCAAGCTTCATCCTGCCTGCGGCCAGAGCGGCAGCGGCTCGAACTTTCGCATCGGAATGAAGAATCAAGCCAATGATCGTTTCGGACGCAGATCGGTGCTGGCAGTCGGCGATGGCTGAGCAGGCGCGGGACACAACCCATGGTTCCCCAGTGGTCAAACAAGCCTCAAGAGCTGTTTTCGCTTCCTCGCTCCTGCCAGTCTTGCCGCGAGCGAGTAGCCCTAAACCCCAAACTCCGTGCAAGCGATGCTCGACCGCCAACTCTTCATTCAATGCGGTTCTCAACAATAGCTCAACTCGTTCGCGCTTGACTAACTCCCATTGACTTAACTGTCGCACTCGCCGATCGGGATGTTGAAGCAGGGACTGGAGCGTTTCATCGCTGCAGTCCTTAGTCCCGCTGCGAAGAATCCGCGAGGTCGATTGGACGATTTCCGAATCGCGATGGTCTTGCGAAGAGAATCGATAGAGACGGCCTCGCCCTTCACCGGTCCAGCCATTTACCCAATCCGACACATACAAATTTCCATCGGGACCAAAATCAGCATCCGTCGCCAAAATATTCCAGAGCAACGGTTCGTTGGACACAAGTTTGAAAAACGCGCCGTCAGAATCTAAACGGATGGAACGGACTCCGCTATTCGATGCCTGTCCACGAAAATCAACCAGGAGAAATGTATTCTGAAGTTCATCGCCAAATCCCGTTCCAGGGTAGTAAGTCAACCCCGAAGGTCCATCACCTACGTTCGCAACCGGAGGAAAGACATAGGCAGGGGTTTCTTGATGGAAGGGATGCCAAATTTTTTCCCGATTGAAAGGGCCTCGATCCGGAATGTACTGGTAATACATGCGCCAGCCAGAATCCGCGCCTTCCAACACGTATACCCAACGAGCCTGATCGCCACTGTCCGAGTTGTTGTCCCCTGTAAAGAGATTGCCGAATGCATCGAATGCCAGCTCTTGAGGATTTCGTAAACCCGTTGCGACGACTTCCAAGTTCGATCCATCCAGTTCGCAACGAAAGACCGCTCCGCTATTTGGGTCGGCAAGAATGCCGGATGGGGTCGCGACATGGTAACCGCGATCCCCGATTGAAAAATAAAGGCGACCATCAGGGCCGACCACCAATCCATGTAGGTCATGCCCCCGAAACGCTACACGCACGCCGAATCCGTCATAAAGTGCTTCGCGTTGATCCGCCGTTCCGTCACCCGATTCGTCCTTCAACCTCCACAACTTAGGAATACAGGTGTAGAAAACATCGTCTTCATGAACCAAGACTCCGGCACCTGTGCCTTCCTCCATGCGATAGAATCCATTTGCGAAAACAGTCGATTCTTCATAGACGCCATCACCATCGCGATCGACAAGTTTTCGAATGCGATCATCGAATCGCTCGAATGATGCCCCGCCATCGCTCAGAAGTTTCTTGTAATAGTCGATCCTATCCTGTACAGTGCGAGCCTGCAGGTCGGCGAGCAGCCAAGTGCGATCATGACCGCGGTTGTCAGTTACACCGAGGTCCTGCCTGAATGTTTCGCAAACATAGACGGTACCATCGTTGGCGAGAAAGAAAGCAACCGGATTTGCAACTTCTGGTTCTGCAGCGGCTAATTCGCAATGCCACCGATCGGGAATCTTGAACGATGGGATGGCCTGGACTGCGTCGTTCGAACGTTCCGCGACTTTCGGTTCCTCAGGCCTATGCACTTCTTGAAATGCGGTGCACTCGGAAGCGCATAGAAGTGACCACAGAGCGGTTGTAATGGAACACCAATGCTTCCATCTGTAATTCGGTTTTCCACCGTGGATTCGGTCATTGGGTTGGAAGGTCCAAACTTTGAGCAAGTATTGTCGCATGAGGATCGATTTCAATTGGAATAAGAAGATAGGGGAAAAAATACGATCGTGACGAAGTCTACCTGGGCCAATGAAGGATGGATATCTGCCAATCGTAGCCGACTGCTTCAGCGAGGAATCATGGTCTGGTGACTCACTGATGATTCGGGCTGGCATTCGTTCACTTGCCGATCGCCTTATTGCGTGCTTGCCTTGCCCTACTAAGGGCCGAAGTGCCATGAGCAGCAAGTGACTCTAAGCACGAATCGACCTGGGATTGGTCGGATGGAGACAGATCGCGAACCTCACCAAAACGCAACCGATAATAGATGCTCGTCAACATCGAAAGAGGTTTCGGGTCCAATGGTCGGTCAACATTCGCTTGCCAGCATCCTTCCGCGTCACTGACAAATTCCCTCAAAGTCTGATGTCGAGGGCGCTTCCAACCGACCCGTTCGAGCATCTTGAGCATTTGACGGAGGAAGGGAAAAGAAACAACGCCAGATATGTACGGTCGTGCAGCCCTCCGTTTCCCGAAGGCAATCCAACTGGGCATGACCCAGCGAAATCCTCGCAAGACAGCGACCGCAATCAGGATCAATATTCCAACGGCAACCAGAATCCCCAAGTTTAACCATTCGCCGGGAGCAAAAAAGCCACCAATAAGCTGCCCCTGTTGCAGACGCAGGAAAATAATCTCGGCCTGTCGAAACAAGCTAGCGAAGGAATTGGAAGTAGGATCGCCGAACATCTGAAAGATCGCATCCGAATTGGATTTGTTCATGTCCATGACATAGTCGCCCCACAATTCTTGAGCATAATCGAAGGTCTGGGAACGCGCGGTTTGAAGCGTTCCTCCCGCATTCGATCCGTTACCAGGCGGAGTCGGGTCCAAGCGCAACCATGCCCCAGAAACAAAACATGCCGGCAACCGAATCGTGGAGTTGTCGAATTGTTCGCGAGTAAAGAATGCCTCGACCCAAGTGTGAGCATGTTTTTGACGCACTAAGAAAAATCGACCAACGTTATTGAACTCAGAAGGTCGATAGCCGACGACTACGCGCGTCGGAATCCCCATCGATCTGAGCATTAGGGCCATCGTGGATGCGAAATATTGACAGTGTCCCTTCTTGTGATTTCGTACAAAGTCTTCGATTGGGTCGAGCGTCGGGTCCTGGTGAGCATTCAAGTTCAGCGAATACGTCAATTTTCCGGAGAGGGCCAAGTCTTCTTCGATCGCAAGGGTCTGACCAATAATGTCCTCGTTACGCACGTTATTGCGGGAAAGAACTTCGTCACGATATTCGAGGAGTGAACGAAATCTAGTTGGATTAAATCGCGTCAACTCGCGATTGAGCTTTGGATTCAATGCACTACCATCCCTAGGGATGCCATACGATCTCAGAAATCGATCGTCATAGACGTCGTAAAGCAATGGGGTAAACGGACTCTGCCGTCCTGCAGTAAAGGATAAGGTTCCAAACTCAATTTTCCGGCGGTTTCGTGAGGAGAATTGCTCTTGCTCGCGCAGAGCCCAAGTGTCGGGAAACACCTCGACGAGGTCATCGCGATTCGAGGCGTAGAACGGAGGCAGCCCCATGATGAGGCCGTCTGTTTGGACCTGTTCCAAGATGGATACAATCACCGGCAAGAATTCTTGGCGATATTCGGGTCGGACTTGCTCGCTGCTTGCAAGCGAAGCCAGAGGCGAGTAACTGCTGTCAAGACTCCAGTCGCCTCGCTGGAATCCAGGCTCATATCTGCCTAGGCACGCTCCTCGTAAATAAGGTGCCTCGAGCGGCGCAAAAGCACGATTGGAGGTGCCATCTCGAAATGAGAGTCGCATGACCACTTGATCGCTCTGCAGAATCTCTCCCACCTGCGCCAAGGATATTCGCTCAGAGAACCCAACGACGTTACGACGCCAGCGTCCTTCATAGGAATCCGTATTGATTCTCGGTAGCAAATAGAAGAAACCTAGAGCGAACAAGAATAGTGCCAAATTCGTGGGGACGAGCTCGGCAAACCAAGCCACCCAACTTCGCTTCGGTCGAAATTCGCTCTCTTTGTTCAGTCGAACTTCAATACCACTGACGTTCACTCGTATCGTCGTCTCACTACCCATCCATTGGAGAAATCGAGCAAAGACGGAATTCGATTCACCGATCGCCTCCCCAGATCGATCACTGCTAATGAAGTAAGCGAACAACACCATGGTCGAACACCCGACCGCCATCACGGGCAACAACAATAATCCGTAAAGAACGTTGTCGTTCACCAAGGCCGCAACGACCAATTCCAATAGCAAGAAGATTCCAAGTTGCTCAAAGATCCGGCGAGTCTTTGTCTGAAAGAACAACGGTAATTGAACATAGATCAACAGGTTGGCGACGGAATAGAGCTGCTGGCTATCCACGCCTCGCAGATAGTCCATGATCGCAAACATCGCACCGACGATCATCAAGAAATAAGCGACGAATTTATTCAGTCGAAACCACTTCAGCCAATCGGTGAAAATCCACGAAAGGACAACGCTTGCAAAGACGAGCCCGAGCAGGCGCCCCGACTGTTGGCCAAGTGAGATCAGACCCGCCGCGAGAATGGCCAACGTTCCAATATGAAACGTCAATCGCTGCAAAACCCGATTCTGCATTACCTGTCTCCGCGCTGAAAATAGGGTTGAAGTTCCTTCTTGGAGACGTCAATCCAGGTCGCCAATCGCGATCGAACCGACCTTGAAACGTCTTGCTGATCGACCGTCCAATCGACGCTCCGGGTACTAATGACAATGAGGTGCGGAATCGCCGTGACGACCCCTTTCATTTTATTCAGTCCGTCTCTCCAGTCTGCATCGTGAGAGGCCTCCGCGATCGCAAGCCTGTCAAGTAAAGCGAGAACTTGGTTGCGCGACTGAATTCTCGAAATCAGCGTAAAATTCCGATCTGCAATGCCGATCGTCAGGCTCCCCAATCCCTTTCCCACGAGCAATTGGGTCAACGAAGCCACGAATTCGATCGCGGTTTCCACGGCATCTTCTTGAGTACCATGGGCGCTGCCATTCGTACTTCCTTCCCCTTGCTTCGGACACCAAAGGTCGATCATCAGGCAGGCTTGGAGATTTTCTTGACGCTCGAACTGTTTGACAACGAGTTCCGAACGCCGTGCAGTCGTCCGCCAGTGAATCCACCGAGGTGAATCTCCCGGACGATAGGACCGAAGTCCATAAAATTCTCCTTCCGTCGTACCTGCGCGAGCGTGATGTCGGCGGTTGCCGTATCGCTCACGATCAAACAGTTCGCGCCATCTCGGCAAAATCGTTCCCTGTTTGGGATGAACGATGAAATGTTCCACCTCATTTTGACTTCGCATGCTGCGAAGGAGGCTTAGCGGGAATCGCGTCGATAGATCAACGGGCCCGAACTCATAGCGCCCACGCTGTTCCACGCGACAACGGTACTTCATCAGACGGCTGGAGTTCGGAGGTACATTCTCCACGACCATGTTGATTCCCTGCACACCCGGATTTCCCCGTTCGCTTGGAGTCTCTCGTCGGATGCGGTCGTGGACTACGAGCAACCAGGATCCCAGCCAACGTTTGTAGTTGGTCGCTGTCAGCTGTATTTCGAATGGGATCGTTGCCTGAGCGTTCAGTGGAAATTCACGAGTTAGCCGAACCTGATCCAGCGTCCGTCGACAAAGCCGCCATTGCAAGAAAAGCATGGCGACCAGCACTCCCGCGAAAACAACCAGCAATTGTGGGCTGCGGAGGACTGCCCCAATGAGCACAAACGACAAGATGAAGAGGAAATGATAGCCTTCTCGCGTCATGCGGCAGCGGATTGGACTCACACTGTGCTTCATCATGACGTTCGAAACTCTCCTCGAGATCAGACCGGAACGGTTAGCCCATCAAGCAAACTGCGAATAATTGTCTCGGAGTGCGCTCGATCGGTTCCCGCAGCAAAACCGCGCGCCACGACGCGATGGGCTATCCCGGGAACCGCCAATCGCTTGATATCGTCAGGAACGACGAAATTTCGATTCTCGAGAAGAGCCAATGCTTGAGCGGCCCGATACAGGCCTAGTGCTCCGCGAGTGCTGACTCCAACATGCAAGTCCGGCGAAGTTCGCGTCGCATCGACTAAATCAAGTAGGTAGTTGAGGACAGAATCTTCGACTCGAATCTGTCGGACCTCGTTCTGAATTCGCATGATTTCGGCAAGCGATACAACCGACTTCAATTCGTCGACCGGTTCACCGGATCGATGTGACGTCAACACGTCGCGTTCCCATTGTCTCGCAGGATATCCGACGACAATGCGAAGTGAGAAACGGTCAAGCTGGCTTTCCGGAAGCAAGTACGTCCCTTCGAACTCGAACGGATTTTGTGTTGCCATGACGATGAACGGCCTAGATAGTAAATGCGTTTCGCCATCCACACTGACCTGATGCTCGCTCATCGACTCGAGCAAGGCACTTTGTGTCCGAGGAGGTGCTCGGTTTATTTCATCTGCTAGAACGATATTGGCAAAGACGGGCCCGGCATTGAAGTGAAATTTCTCCGTCCCGGAATGATAAATGCTCGATCCGACAATATCACTTGGCAATAAATCGGGAGTGAACTGAATGCGAGAAAATTTGCCGTCGAGGCTTTTGGCTAGGGCTTTTGCAATTAACGTCTTGCCAACTCCAGGAACGTCTTCGAGCAGCACATGCTCTCCGGCAAGCAACGCCACCAACGTCATCCGAACAACATCTGTTTTTCCCAGTACGACGGTTTCAATGTTTCTCTGAAGCCGTTCCAGTATGGCCTGTGTTTCAATCTCCATGAATGTTCCCAGAGGTCAAAGAAACTTGATGCGACTCATCTCTGGCATCTATGGTAATAAATTCCTTTGTAAGGGATACTTGTCTTTCCGATTTTCGCTTGGAAATTCGAAACGACTTGGGTAGAGTACCTGTCATGACCTAGTCTTCGACTCGTTTCGATATTGCATTTTGGTTTCCAAACTGGCGAGGTGGCGTGTTGCGAAAGTTCTGGATTGGTGCTACTGTCCTGCTGCTAGTGGCGGGACCGATTGCTCGAGGACTTCTATTCGATTCGGATCATGCCGTCGCGAACATCGTCATGGTAGGTTTTCTGCTGCTGGCAGGCTTGAGTGCGTGGCTTCTTTTGCTCTCAAGCAAAAAATTGCATCGCTCTGCAAAACTCGGGATCGTTCTCTTTCCGATTGTGTGCACTGCTCTGCTCGCTGCGATGTTTCGATTCGTGGGATTTTCGGGCGAGATGGTTCCAGAGTTCGAGTTCCGATTCAAAAGCAAGAAATCGACGGTGATTACCACTGAGTCGAATGAAGTTCGCGAGAATGGGCCTCACCTCAAGGAGTCGAACCTGAATGAAGCTTCCACAACATTCACTCAGTTTTTCGGATCGAACCGCAACGGCAACATTCCCTCGATCCGCTTTCATCCCGATTGGACAGCCAATCCGCCAAAAATCCTATGGAAGAGGCCCATTGGAGCGGGATGGGCTGGTTTCGCGGTCCGATCCGAACGGGCCGTATCGATCGAACAAGACGGCGATCAAGAGTGCATCCATTGCTTCAACGTCAACAACGGCGACACCATTTGGAAGAAACACTTCGCAGGTCGCCACTTCAACGTGCTGGGAGGCCTTGGACCGAGAAGCACTCCAACCATCGAAGGAAGTGTAGTCTATGTTCAGAGCGCGGTCGACGCCGTTCGCGCTCTCAAACTAGAAGATGGCGAACTTCTGTGGGAATCATCGATCCTCAAGATACTCAATCTGAGCCAAACTGAAGCTGAACAAGACGTCGCCTGGGGAAGGAGCGGATCGCCCTTGGTGATCGACGATCTCGTCATCGTTCCACTCGGAGGAAAGACCTCTCGACCCATCGGTGGGATCGTCGCTCTTGAAAGGGACACCGGCAGAGTTGCTTGGCAGGGGGGGGATGACCAGATTAGCTATTCATCCCCAGCAATCATGACTTTGGCCGGAGTGAAACAAGTGGTCATCGTCAATGAGAAAACGGTTTCCGGACACTCGTTGGACAGTGGCGATACGCTATGGTCATTTCCGTGGCCGGGACAAAGCAATGGGTCCGCTTCCGTTTCTCAACCAATTGCTGTGGATGCTGATCATCTATTTGTTTCCAAAGGCTATGGCGGGGGAGCGGCCGTTCACAAGTTGAGCGAACAGCGACGCCAATGGACATGCGAACAAGTCTGGGCTGATAGAACTTTGATGAAAACGAAATTCACTTCGCCCATCTTCCACAAGCAGTCTGTGTTTGGTCTAAGCGATGGCGTTCTGGAGTGCATTGATCCGTTTGCCGGCAAGCGCAAATGGAAGAGCCCCAAGGGTCGCTACGGACACGGCCAACTTCTATTGGTCGGTGACCACCTGCTGGTACTAAGTGAGGAGGGTGAGCTGATTTTGTTGGAGGCGAATCCTGAACAGTTCGTCGAACTTGGCAGGATGAAAGTGCTGGACGGTAAGACTTGGAATATACCCGCTGTTTTCGATAATCGCGTCCTGGTCCGTAACTCGACGGAGGTCGCTTGCATCGAAGTCCGCTTGGCGGATACCATGTTGGGGACAGAGCAGTAATTTCTTTTGCCTTGATCATCATCTAGCCTCGTCTGCAATCATGCCAAATTTCATCGTTCGATGCGGAATCTACCGAACTCTGCATGTCTTGCAAGCTCGGGACGATTATCGTCGCGGCACGAAGGTGATTGCTCGCACTCCACGCGGACTCGAGGTCGGTGAAGTACTCCGAGATTGCGACGAACGCTTGGCTAGCGAAATGGCGAATGCTCCGACTGGGAATATTCAGCGTGCCGTAACGCCCCAAGATCAAGCGGAAATCACAAAAATCGCCTCGACAGCGAAAACGGAATTCCAGACGTGTAAGCGGATCATCGAAGAACTCCATTTGCCTATGGAATTGGTCGATATCGAGCATCTTTTCGGTGGAGAAAGAATCGTCATCTACTATCTGTCGGAAGATCGCGTCGATTTTCGCGAAATCGTCAAGCGATTGGCAAGTGAGTTTCAGACTCGCATCGAGATGAGGCAAATTGGCGTTCGCGACGAAGCAAAACTGCTAGCAGACTACGGCGATTGCGGGAAACCTGTATGCTGCAACACGCACCTCTCGCAAATGCCGCCGGTCACGATGAAAATGGCTAAACTTCAAAAGTCTACGCTCGACCCCACAAAAATCTCCGGGCGTTGCGGACGCTTGAAATGTTGTCTACGTTATGAGTACGATACTTATGAGGAACTCCAGCGGGAATTGCCACCGATCGGTGCTGAAATCGTCACTCGCGTCGGGCGTGGCCGAGTTCTAGGCCACGAGATTCTTGCGCAGCAGGTTCTGGTCGCAACGGAAGATAACCGCAGAATTTTAATTCCGGCACAAGATGTTTTGACTGTATTGCGGAAATCAGATTCTCGCTCCAGCAAGCCCATGCAGACTGGGTCGGAACCGTTGGCAGACGAAGAGTAAATGATCATGCCGAGCGAACTTCAAGCCTTCATTCAATTATTGCAACAGGATCAGCGCTATCGACTGGAGGCATATCAGTTCGTCCGTGAAGCACTGAATTACGCCCAGGAAGTACTGCAACTTCCCTGCCAAATCGTTCAAACCGAGAAGGAAGAAAAGCAAAAGCATCTGACCGGTCAGCAATTGTGCGAGGCCATACGAATCTATGCCATCGACCAGTACGGGTACCTCGCCAAACTGGTCCTCAACCATTGGGGAATCAAAGAAACCGGTGATTTTGGCGAGATTGTCTATAACTTGATACGCGTCAATCAAATGAGAAAGTCTCGCACGGACCGCCGCGAGGACTTCGACAATGTTTATGACTTCGATGAAGCGTTCCAACCACCCTTCGAGGCTTTGCGTCAACCTTCGGACGCCTAAGGTTGAGGATCGATTTTCAAATTTCCGATGACGAGGCGTCCAGGAAGGATGGCTCTCGTACTCACTTTATCTCGTCCGGTATTTGACATTGCAGCTGCCATTACCAGTGCTGTGCTTCGTTTTGCAACGATTATCGGGGAATCTCGATTTGAAGGATGGAGATTGGCTACAATTGAACTTCATTGCTGAAGAACAATTCCGTTTCGCTGCATAGCATTTGAAGTTATTCGAAACTTTCTCAACTACCGAGGTTTCTTAGGTTATCAGCGAAAAAGCTAAGGGACCATGGAAAATCCAAGCTGTGACGTTCCAAGATTCCATGGATTCTGAGGAAAACTTCACCGTCAGATCAATCTTGACCCAGCCAACGTATTCGTTATACTCCGCCACAGTTGTAAAGATCGGCAATTTCGGCAGGGACGGACGGTTCCGAAGACTATGCCGATCAGCAAGGTGTAGCAGTTTATGCACTTTGTGTTCGTTGACGGATTATGGGGTCCATAAATGATGGCCTAAGTTGGCACGGAAGCGGGTTTTGGGGCACATTGCGGAAGTTTATCGAATCGCGAGCTGTTTCCAAGGTTTTGGCTTCGGCCATCGAAAGGAAGGATGGTTAAGGGAATGTCGATCACCAAGACGGTCTTTACTACGGGCGAAGCTGCCAAGATTTGTAAAGTTAGCCAGCAAACGATTATTCGTTGCTTTGACAATGGAACTCTCAAAGGATTTCGAGTTCCTGGAAGTCGATTTCGTCGAATCCCAAGGGATCAGCTCTTCATTTTCATGAAGAACAACGGTATCCCCACCGATGCCCTTGAGAGCGGCAAAAAGAAGCTGTTAATCGTGGATGACGATCAAGACTTGGTCGAGCTGATGGAAGAGATCTTCGCTCGTGACGGACGTTTCGAGATTCGGAAAGCGAATAACGGATTTGATGCTGGAATGCAGGTCAAAGAGTTCCGTCCTGACATGATCGTACTCGACGTGATGCTACCCGACATCAACGGAAAGGAAGTTTGTCAACGCGTTCGCAGCGATAAGGCACTCGATTCAGTAAAGATCATCTGTATTTCCGGTATGGTCGAATCGGAAAAAGTCTCCGAACTGATGGATGCTGGCGCGAACGACTTCATGCAGAAGCCTTTCTCGACGGACAAGCTGCTCGAACGAGTTTGTGATCACTTGGAGATTGAACATCCCGCTTATGTAGGCTGAACCTTTGGGCAAGCGGGAGTGGCGGTAAGAGCAAGACGTGTCGAACGCAACCAACATTCCCCCTACGTCCTCAGAAGGCTCTCTGGCAAGTTGTCAAGTGCGAGCGCATGCCCTAGCCGGTGCGCTTTGGCTGCTCCACCACTCAACGGAAGTTGGCTCGGTTCATCAGTCGGCACGTTCGTTTCGGCGCGATCAGCTTTCTGCTCAGCGAAAAGCAACGATCGAGTCGACGATCCAAGCTCTGCGAACGCTGGTAGAGTCATGGCCCGAATTGGCTGCGGGACTATTCCAGCGTGGCTTCGATTTGGACGGTGGGCTCGAGCCCTCTTGGTGGCTCGACGCGTTTCCACGCTGGGTCATCCAGTGGGCTCCGGCACGAGCCGTCGAGTCGTTCCCTGATCCGCCGCGCACCGGATTCGAGGGTTCAAACTCAGATCAGTTTGCGGAGCTTCATACTCTTCGGACGGCTTGTCTCGCGCTGATTCAGCTTCGCTCGCAGGCGGTCGCCTTCGAAGAAGCTGTGCGGCAATCTTCACGCAGACACATCTACAACTTTGCGTACGGACTGTCTCATGAAATCAACAATCCACTTGCCAACATCGTTTCGCGGGCGGAGCGATTGTTGAGCCAAGCCAAGATTGCTGATGATAAGAAATCACTGGCCACCATCATCGATCAGGCTCATCGAGCTCATGAAATGTTAGCAGAAGTCATGTTGGCGGTGCGACCTCCAAAACTGTACAAGACACGTAACGACATCTGCGAGGTCGCTCGCCGCTCGGTCGCCGCATGGGCAAAGCTAGTCGCCACGGAGGTCACTGTGAGGGAATTGATTCCGATGGAGCCCATTTACTGCCATTGCTGCCCATCTGCGATCACGGAAGCAATCTTGTGCGGATTACAGAATGCTTTCGAAGCAACTGGTGACACCGGGGAGATCACTATTTCCATCGTCGATTTACGCCCCGCGATGAATCGCGTTCGAATCTCCGTTTCGGACCTCGGCAAGGGGATGAGCGGCAGCCAAATCAACAATGCTTGGGACCTTTGCTATTCCGGTCGCGAAGCTGGACGAGGACTCGGAGTAGGGCTTGCAAAGCTGCATCGCATTGTGGAAGGCCACTTCGGGACCGTGCGACTTTCGAGCTCCGAACAAGTTGGAACGACGTTGGAAATCGAGCTTGCAATCACCGTGGACTGATGAGGCCAATGTCCTCCCCGATACGATTCGCTATTTTCGATTCATTCGGAAAAATGGCTCAACTTCCCCAAGGGCACCTACCGATCCAACTGATAGGGGGCAGTGTCTTTTGCGCGAGATTGAAACATGCTGGAAGCCACATTGCGTCGATTCGGAGCCAAGTTGATTCTCCCTTCATTGCTGGCACTGCTATCAGTCAACACTAGCTCGAGCCAAAGTTATCCTATTGGCCTCCCTGCAAACCAACCTCAAACTGAATCTGCGCAAGTGCCGGAGCGGATCTCAGAGCCACGTGAGACTGTCCTCAGCAGCTTTGCTGATCCGCAAACCGGAAAAATGATTGATGTTGTTAGGATTGAGGTACCTGTTTCCGTTCCACGTTGGCAGACCGAATATCTGAGCGAAAAGCGTTTGGAAATGCAGTGGGTCACAGAAACGGTTAAAACGACCCAAGTGACTACCATTCCTACCGACCGAGTTCAGTGGGAGCCGCAGACAGTCGGGTGGCTCAATCCTCGGGTTGTCTATGTCCCGAAGCCGGTTTTCCAACCGACCTTGGTACCCGTTGAGCAACCAGTGCGATATCCCAAGTACGTTGAAGTCGAACGCAAAGTTGCTGTTCCCAAGCTGGTTCAAGGAACAGAATATCGCAGCTATGTAGTCCATCGCGAGCGAAGTTTGGTGGAGCCGAAAACACCATCAGCTCCGTTGGCGACATCGGTAATGCCCCCTGTCCAGAATGGTCTGTCTGAGGCGAATCGTCCCAATCCTATCCAGGACACGGCCGCGAACTCGCTCGCGCAGCGTTCGTCCGCTACTAACTCCGCATCGCTCGCGTGGCAATCACCGTATGCACTTGCAGTTGCCCCTGTGGCTTCATATGGTTGGAGCAATAGCCCTTCGATGCAACCCATATTGCAGCTCCCTGGTAGGCCGGTTGCGAACCTTTTGGTTGGGATGCAACAAAGCTTGAATCCCGCGAATTACTCCGCATCGCTCCTAACTTCATTGAATTCAAGCAGTAACGCGACTAGTATGCGAGCATCGACCTATCCTGCGACTCCGATGATGCAACAAGTAGCTAATTCGGGAGCGCGTCGCGACGTTAGTCAATCCGGCATGTCCGCATCGGTGTTGAGATAACAAATAGAAGGCTCATTCTTACCCAGTATGTGACCGCACGAAACCTATGAACTTGGAAGCTGTGCTGACGCTGACCGTCGTTGCGGGGATTCTCGTTGCACTCGTCAAAAATATCGCCCCGCCGGATGCGATTTTTGTACTGGGAGTAGCGTTGCTGGCTGCCTGCGGAGTCATCACCGCAAAGGAAGCGTTTGTCGGCTATGCCAATGGCGGCATGATCACTGTTGCTGCACTGTTTGTTGTCGCAGCCGGGCTACGGGACACAGGCATTCTAGACTATCTCGGTGGCCGGGCACTTGGTGGAGCAAGGACCTATTCCAAGGTCTTTCTGCGTCTCATGGGGCTGACCATACCATTGTCAGCTTTCCTCAATAATACGCCAATCGTCGCCATGCTCACGCCAGTCGTCATCGACTGGTGCCGACGCAACAGTATTTCTCCATCGAAGCTTCTTATTCCACTGTCCTTCCTGACGATCCTTGGAGGGACCTGCACGCTGATCGGAACGAGCACGAATCTGGTCATCAGTGGATTGATGGAGCAAAACGAGGCCATCAAGAAAGGGATCGGTCTTTTCGAGCTCAGTTGGATCGGGATTCCCTATGCGATCATTGGCTCGCTTTATCTTTACCTGCTCGGTCCAAAACTGTTGCCTGACCGTCAAGAGTTGATGGAGAAGTTGGGAGAGGCCCGCCGCGAATACCTGACAGAAATGCGGGTCGAATCGAATTGCCCGTTAGGTGGTAAGACTGTCGAGGAATCATCGCTGCGTGGACTTCCAGGTTTGTTCTTGATCGAGATCGATCGAAGTGGCGAAATCATTGCTCCCGTCCGCCCAGACCAACGCATTCAGCACGGCGATCACCTGATTTTTGCCGGGGTCGTGAGCACGATGGTTGAGCTTGAAAAGATTCCTGGACTCGTTCCTATCGCAGATCCAAATTATGACGTTTCACCGAAGAACCAAAGTGGTCGTCGACTCTGGGAAGCCGTAGTCTCGCCGACATCGCCTCTGGTGGGGCAGACTCTTCGCGAAGCAGATTTCCGGGCAACTTATGGTGCTGCCGTACTGGCCATGCATCGCGGTGGTTACCGTATCCGAGAAAAACTCGGCAATGTCGAGATTCGCGCCGGAGACACCTTGCTTCTACTGGCACCTCGACATTTTCGACGTGCCTTTCGAAACGATCCTGCATTTTACTTGATCAGCGACGTGAGCGAGTGGCGACCCCTGCGACGCGATCGAGCCTGGGCAGCAGTGATTGTGTTCTTGCTGCTCATCATCGCGATGACCAGCGGTTTGTTAGCGACAGAAGTCGCAGCGTGTCTCGCTGCGGTGATCATGATTGGTTTCCGATGTATCAACATGAGCGATGCCCGTCAAAGCATTGAATGGCCGGTTTTGATTACCATCGGGGCCTCATTTGGAATCGGAACGGCATTAGAAAAATCAGGAGCAGCAGGCTTCGTTGCTTCGCAGCTTGTTTCTGCATCCACTCATTTTGGCCCCTACTATGGCCCCGTCGCAGCGCTATCCATCATTTACTTCGCTGCCACTCTATTGACGGCGGCGATCACGAATAACGCTGCTGCGGCGCTGATGTTTCCATTTTGTTTGGCGGCTGCACAGCAATTTAACTGCGATGCACGACCGTTCATGATCGCGTTGACTTTGGCGGCATCCGCCAGCTTCATGACCCCGATCGGTTATCAAACCAACATGATGGTCTTTGGCCCCGGCGGCTATAAGTTCACCGACTTTGTTCGCATCGGGACGCCATTGAATATAATCCTTTGGCTTGTTGCGACCATTCTCATCCCGATCTTTTGGCCTCTGACAAGCAACCAATAGTCGATCGGGCCGTGCTTCGCTTCGTCGATTAGACCATTGGTCGATCGCGCCGAGCTTTGCTCGTCGGACAAATCGACACGATCGTTTGCCAACGAGTGGGCCAACAACCAAGTGGGCCAACGACAGCAATTTCGGTCGATCTTGAACAAGCTTCAAAGCGCCTGCGTCACAAAACGGACGTCGCCAGTTGCTTGCCACGTTCCGTCGCTGTAAGGATCGCATCGATGTAGGCTGATCGGACAGCCCGAGACTCCAGAACCTGAAGCCCCGCAGCCGTCGTGCCAGCGGGGCTCGTCACTTGTTCGCGCAGTTGGGCCGGATGCTCGCCCGTCTCCATGACCAACTTAGCAGTGCCGTACAGCGTTTGTAGCGCCAATTGCGACGCGACTTCCCTCGATAGTCCCGCAGCAACGCCGCCTTCGATCATGGCTTCAAGACCAAGAAGGACATAAGCCGGTCCAGAACCGGATAGCGCCGTCACGGAGTGCATTTGCCGATCCTCAACGCGAATCACGGTGCCGACCGCGCGCATCATGGATTCGACCCACCGAACATCCTCGGACTCGACTCCCGGAGCGACAGAATATGCCGCTGCCCCTTCTCCAACTCGGCATGGTGTATTCGGCATCACGCGAACGATTCGATTCGTCCCAAATGCGGCAGTCAGCAGGTCCAAGGAAACTCCAGCTATCACGGAAACAAGAATATGCTTCGAAGTGGCGAGCGTCTTGAGGACGGGAAGCTCCAAATGAAAGACCTGTGGTTTCAGTGCCAACACAATTCGCGAAGTCGAACGGAACAAGTCATCTGCGCGCTCGGCAAATTGAATTCCCGAAAATCGTTGGGCTAACAAGTCGCGTTGATTGGCAGAAGGATCGCAGACGACAACTTGACTGGGAGAAATAATCTTCGATGCGGTTAGACCCTGGATTAGGGCCGACGCAATTTGACCGCCTCCGAGAAAACCAACTTGCGGCTGAACGTCCTTGGTCAATGGAGACTCCTTTTCCAAAATCAGTTACCTGCAACAATCAACATTCTAATAGTTCGCGTCGATCGCGAAAGATGGAGGCGCATTGCGAGATAATTGAATGAATCATTCCGAAGTTAGGAGAAAGGCGGCGGTTGGCTTCATTTTTGTTACTGTGCTCTTGGATGTTCTGTCCTTTGGCGTCATCATTCCCATCCTCCCGATGTTGATCAAGGAGTTTTCGGGAGGTGACTCAAGCACTGCGGCGATCAAATATGGCATGTTTGCGACGGTCTTCGCCGCAATGCACTTTCTTTTCTCACCCTTGTTAGGCGCCTTGTCGGATCGCTTTGGTCGAAGACCGATCTTGCTCTTGTCATGTTTTGGGCTGGGAGTCGATTACGTTTTTATGGCCCTCGCACTGACGCTGGAGTGGCTCTTCGTAGGAAGGGTTCTTTCGGGAATTACCTCGGCCAGTTTTGCGT
The DNA here is from genome assembly GCA_037440405.1 of Pirellula sp. Taxonomy (GTDB): domain Bacteria; phylum Planctomycetota; class Planctomycetia; order Pirellulales; family Pirellulaceae; genus JANMGV01. Next base: position 19,576 of record JBBIUE010000061.1, read on the forward strand.
GTGCCACGGCTTACATTGCCGACATCACTCCGCCCGAGCATCGTGCGGCTCGTTTTGGGGTGATTGGAGCAGCCTTTGGACTTGGCTTTGTTCTCGGCCCGGCCGTCGGTGGAGCGCTCGGTGCGATCAATCTCCGACTTCCCTTTTGGGTTTCCGCCGGTCTGGCACTGACCAACTGGCTCTATGGAATGTTCATCCTTCCGGAGTCACTTCCCAAGGAGAAGCGGGCGACCTTTTCTTGGAAGCGAGCCAACCCGGTTGGCTCGCTGCAGCTAATCTCGCGCCATCCTGAATTGCTTGGATTGGCGGGTGTGCAGATGCTTTATTTTCTCGCGCACCATGTGCTCCCAAGTTCCTACGTACTATACACCAACTACCGATATGGCTGGAGCGAGCTCATGACCGGAGTCAGCCTCGCTGCAGTTGGGATTCTCAATATCCTCGTACAAGGCTTCCTCGTGCGGAGAGCCGTCAAGAAGTTTGGCGAGCGACGATGCTTGCTATTCGCTCTGTGCTGCGGCACGATCGCACTCACGATATTTGGTTTAGCTTTTGATAGTCTTATCCTGTGGATGGCCCTACCGATCTTCGCGTTCATGGGATTCTTCCAACCGGCGATCCAAGGATTGATGACTCGGCTGGTCGGTGGCCACGAACAGGGTCAACTGCAAGGTGCCAGCGGCAGCTTGCAAGGCATCTCCGGCTTGATAGGTCCCTTTTTGTTCACATCTGCGTTTTCGTACTCTATATCAAAGAGTCATCCCAGTTGGGAACTGCCGGGTGCCCCATTCTTCGTAGCTGCTTGTCTGTTGGCGGTCGCGCTGGTCGTTGTCTGGTTTCGCACTCGCCCTGCGCCGCTCGTGTAGATGGAAGCGTAAACTGGGCGTTCTAACGAAAGTCGCGGGACTTGGACTGATAGCCACGCAATTTTTCCGAAAGATCGAAAATGCGGGCAGCAATGACGTGAGTGACCTGATCTCGGGTCTCAAGAATGCCGTGGACCAGCCACGCATTCGACTGCTTGCAAACAAGGTAATGGCTTTCCCAGACTTGTGATTTGACGATCAAATTGACGGGGCCCGTTTCATCCTCCAAAGTGACAAATGTGATTCCTTTGGCCGTGCTCGGACGCTGACGCATCAGCACAATGCCGGCGACTCGAACGAATTTTCCAGACCGTTGCTGCGGCAGTTCACGCGAAGGCGTTACTCTCAGTTCGTTTAGTTTGGAACGCACAAATCCCACGGGATGGCCTTGAAGGGAGACGCCGGTCGTGACGTAGTCCGCAAAGACCTCCTCTTGGCGAGAAAGCTGACTCAGTTGATCTGGCATGTTGTCATCGACATCCGTTCCTGTTGCAGCGAACAGCGTCATGGGTTTGGAAGACTTCTCCTGGCCCAGCGACTGCCACAAAGCAGCTCGGCGACTCCCCGTCAGCGAACCAAGGGCTCCAGCCTCCGCGAGTCGGGAGACTTCCGCCTGCGTCATTGCCGTTCGGCGCACTAGATCGTTGACACTCTTGAACGGACCGGACCTCCGCCGAGCTTCGTCAATGGCATCGGCCACCGATCGTGACAAACCGCGAATCAACCGCATTCCGATGCGGAGCATCCAACGTTCATGAGTCGAATACAGGCGTTTCTCAGAGACCAAGTCCGCATCTTCTGTTTTTCGGAAACTCGGATTCACTTCCAGTGTGCAATCCCAATTGCTGGAGTTGACATCGATGGGACGAACCGGCACACCGTGGCGCATCGCGTCCTGGATCAACTGAGCTGGTGCGTAGAATCCCATCGGCTGACTATTGATGATCGAAGCGCAAAAGGCTGCAGGGTAGTGGCATTTGAGCCATGCGGACACATACACGAGGAGAGCGAAGCTGGCAGCGTGCGATTCGGGAAAGCCGTATTCGCCAAACCCACGAATCTGGTTAAATACGCGCTCGGCAAATTCCTCGGTCAAACCATTCTTCAACATCCCTTCGATAAGCTTGCGGCGAAACTGGTCAATGACGCCAGGCCGACGAAAAGCGGCCATGGCTCGGCGTAGCTGGTCTGCTTCGCCGGGAGTAAACCCGGCAGCAACGACTGCCAAACGCATGGCCTGTTCCTGAAAGATCGGGACACCCATCGTCTTTGCGAGAACTTGCTTGATAGCATCGTTTGGATAATCGGGTTGGATTCCCGACTGCCGAGCCTGCAGGTAAGGATGAACCATCTGGCCCTGGATCGGCCCCGGCCGAACAATCGCAACTTCGATGACCAGATCATAAAACGTGCGTGGTCGAAGACGTGGCAACATGCTCATCTGCGCTCGGCTTTCAATCTGAAAGACGCCGATCGTATCCGCCTTGCAAATCATGCTGTAGACGTCGCTGTCTTCGGGGGGCACCGTGGCGAGCGACCAAGCATTTCCCGTCGTATTTTCGACCATGGTGAAACATTTGCGAATCGCACTCAACATGCCCAAAGAGAGACAATCGACCTTCAGAATGCCAAGCGCGTCCAGATCGTCCTTATC
>JBBIUE010000061.1:22105-28891 GCA_037440405.1 Pirellula sp.
GACGGTTCGTCCTTCCATTGCGGCATTCTCGATCGGGCACAGTTCGCACAACGGGCCATTGGTCATCACCATGCCGCCGACGTGCTGGGAGAGGTGGCGAGGAAAGCCAAGTAAGTTCTGCACCGCGTAGCGATAGCGTTTGCCGACCTCGGACTCAGGATCAATGCCGACCTGTCTGAACCGATTCGCAAGCCCATCGTCCGAGCCCCTTCCATCAAGGATTTTCGACAAAGCAGACAGCCGATCTTCGCCGATGCCCAGAGCTTTGCCACATTCGCGGACCGCAGATCGCAATCGATAGGAGGTGACGGTTGCCGTCATGCCCGTTCGATCGCGACCGTACTTTTCGTAAATGTATTGCAAGACTTCTTCACGTCTTTCGTGTTCGAAATCGACATCTATATCCGGTGGTTCATTGCGCTCCTTGCTGATAAAACGTTCGAAGAGCATATCGATCTTTGCCGGATCGACGGACGTTACACCAAGACAGTAGCAAACGACACTGTTGGCAGCCGATCCCCGGCCTTGGCAGAGGATACCTCGCTCGCGAGCGAATCGGACCAAATCCCAAACAGTTAGGAAATAGGCTTCATAGCCCAGCGATTCGATCAATTGCAGTTCATGCTTGAGCATCTCCAAAATCTTGTCCGGCACGCCATCAGGGTAGCGTTTCTTCGCGCCAGCCCATGTCAACCTCTTCAAGAACAACAGAGGTTTCTCGCCGTTCGGTGCAATTTCGATCGGATACTCGTAGCGCAATTGTCCGAGATCGAAGTCGATTCGCGACGCAACTTCTGTCGTGCGACGGACCGCGTCTGGGTAATCCCTGTAGCCACGCTCGATATCTGCGACGGTCCTCAGAAAGTACTGGGCGTTTGGTGGGCGAGTTTTGCGAACTTCGTCGACCGTCGTTCCCTTTTGAATCGCCTCTAGCACGTCGCGCAGAATCATTCGCTCTGGGACGTGATAAAGCACGTTCCCAGTTGCGAGCATCGGAACGCCGGAATGACGCTCAAGGTAGTGCAATCGGCTGAGTTTCTCGCGATCATCGACGCCGCGATGGATGGAACACATCAGATAGGCGCGATCGCCAAAGCAATGGCGAGCGAACGACAACCACTCGACCCAGCCTTCAAACGTGTTCGCTTCTTGTGGGCCAGTTAGACTACTTTGCGAAGGTAATCGAGGAACCACTACGGTTGCGGGAAGTTCCACACCATTTGGCTTCATGTCATACGTGGGTTCGCGAGTCATCAAGCCAATGATCAAACCGTCGCTGTATTCAAGGATATCCGACCAACTCAGCAAACAAGAGCCTTTCTGCATTCTTCGACGACCGACCGTTATGAGTCGGCACAATCGGCCGTAGGCAGCCCGGTCCTGGGGCCACGCCACAACAGGAGGACCATCGAATGGATGCAATTCAGCTCCTACAATGCAGCGAAACTTCGCATCTCGAGCTGCCGCGTATGCACGAACAACCCCCGCTAGCGAATTGCGATCCGTGAGCGCTAAACCTTCGTAACCAAGTGTCTTTGCCTGCTCGATCAACTCGTCGGGATGGGAAGCTCCCTCGAGAAACGAGTAGTTCGATTTACAGTGCAACTCGGTATAGTTCATACCAATGGGAACTCGGAAGCGTTCACGAATGGGGTCCGAATCTTCGTTTAACCGCTGGGCCAGAGCTAAATTTGGCGAGGCATCCAAGGAAGCGAATGGACCACGCTGTTCGCCAAATTTGCGGCGGCCTGCGCGTGAGGCGTGAACGGTTACGAAACGACGACGTGCCGCTTTTGAGAATTGCGGAAAGATACAGACTCGAGATAATGTTAGTGCGGTCGGGCTCGACAAGCAATTGGGTGGTATCGTCAAGTGCGAGGCTTTGGAGTTTCGAGCTTGCGGGAAGGGGTCCACGTATCTGCAAGCTGCGGGTGCATTATGGAAGGCAAAGATCGATCAACGGTGAGTTTCCGATTAGTCGTTCTGTTGATCGCACTGATCATGACGCGGTATCTGACTCGACAGATTCAGGCGTACGAATTCAGAACTTCTGCCATGCGCGTTTCTCCTCAGTTCTTGGTGGATATGAATCAGGCACCATTTGCAGAAATTCTTCTATTGCCTCATTGTGGAGAGACGCTGGCTCGGCGAATCGCTGCAGGTCGTAGCAAAGATGGCAATTATCAAGACATCGAGAATATGCGACTTCGCAATCGATTGGGCAAGCTATTTGTCAATCACATCCAGGATCAGATTTGCATAGGCTCCGATTCGACGACTCCGCGCGATGCCTCGAACCACGATTTCAATCAACGCTCTACTCGTTAGCCTTTGGTCATGAGCATTCCCATTCAGCAGATTCCATTTGAGTTAGATGCGCCATTTCCTCCGGCCGGCGACCAACCCGCTGCGATCGAAGCGTTAGTGCGGGAACTTCGAGCTGGAAAGAAACACCAGGTTTTGATGGGAGTGACTGGTTCTGGTAAGACGTTTACGATGGCCAACGTTATTCAGGCGGTACAGCGACCGACGCTTGTGCTGAGTCACAACAAAACGCTAGCCGCTCAGTTGTATTCTGAATTCAAAGAGTTTTTCCCACGAAACGCCGTCCACTACTTTGTCAGCTATTACGATTACTATCAGCCGGAAGCCTACATTCCGCAGCGTGATATCTACATCGAAAAAGATGCTTCCATCAACGAAGAAATCGACCGCTTACGCCTTGCAGCAACGAGCGCATTGGTCAGCCGTAGCGATGTCATCATCATTGCTAGCGTCAGTTGCATCTATGGTTTGGGATCACCTGACGATTACCGGCGCATGATGGTGGATTTTCGCGTGGGTCAGCGAATGAAGCGCGAGGATGTCTTTTTGCGTCTGGTCGATATTCAATACGAACGGAATGAGTTTGCCTTTGAACGGTCGCGTTTTCGAGTTCGCGGCGACACGCTTGAGATCTGGCCAAGCTACGAAGAATTTGCCTATCGCATCGAAACATGGGGTGATGAGATCGAGAGCATCGCCATGATCAATCCAGTCTCAGGAGAGGTCCTGTCGACGGTGCAAGAAGTCTTCATTTACCCCGCGAAGCACTTCGTTACGCCTGAAGAGCGAATTGAGGCAGCCATCAAGGAGATCCGAAAAGAACTTGCGGAGCAACTTGAAAAATTCCAAATGGAAAACAAATTGCTCGAAGCCCAGCGGCTCAACGCAAGAACTCGCTTTGACATGGAGATGCTTCAGCAGGTTGGTCATTGTCCCGGGATCGAAAATTACTCGCGACCGCTATCTGGCAGACCGCCTGGAGCAACGCCAGATACCCTCTACAACTTCTTTCCAGACGATTTCCTGCTATTCATCGATGAATCGCACGTGACGATCCCTCAAGTTCGAGCGATGTATGCGGGAGATCGCAGCCGCAAGATGACGTTGGTAGATCACGGCTTTCGTCTCCCCTGTGCATTGGACAACCGTCCCTTGAAGTTTGAGGAATGGGAGTCGAAGATCAATCAAGTTATCTACGTATCCGCGACTCCTGCCGAATACGAACTGGAGAAGGCTGGAGGGGAAGTGGTCGAACAGATCATCCGCCCTACCGGATTGCTGGATCCACTGATCGAGGTTGTTCCGGCTCGTGGCCAAATACTTCATTTGCTCGATCAGATTCGAGAGCGAACGAAAGCGAATGAACGAACTTTGGTGACCACTTTGACCAAGCGGTTGTCCGAGGACTTAGCTGCTTACCTGACTGAGAACGACGTTCGATGTCGGTGGCTGCATAGTGAAATGGACGCATTCGAACGAGTCGATTTGTTGTTCGCGCTCAGGCAAGGGCATTGCAATGCGGTCGTCGGAGTCAATCTACTGCGCGAAGGTTTGGACTTGCCCGAAGTATCGTTGGTTGCGATTTTGGACGCCGATAAGGAGGGATTCTTGAGAAGCGAGACGAGCTTGATCCAAACGATCGGTCGTGCCGCGCGCAATGTGAACGCCAAAGTCATTCTCTACGCTGATCACGTTACGGAAGCGATGCAGGCGGCGATCGAAGAAACACGTCGTCGCCGTGCCTTACAGGAGGAATACAACCGCCTGCACGATATCACGCCTGCCACGATTCAAAAGAACATGCGTGCCGGGATTCAAGCTGCCAATGATGCTCGGCGGAAAGCGACCAAAGCGGTTCAATCGTCCTCCGATGGCGAACTTGTCACCGATGCCTACTTGAAAACACTGGAAGAGGAAATGGTGGCCGCTGCGGAAAGCCTCGAATTCGAACGAGCGGCCCAACTCCGCGATCGGATCATGCTTCTCAAGGATCACATAGGCGAGCCGCTGGCAGATGTCGAGCAACCCAAGTCGAAATCACCGCACGGCAAGTCGCGGCGTTCTAATCTCAAGCCGCGCAGGAAGTAGGCTTCCGCATTGGACGGAATTCTCTGCGGATTCGTATTTGAATTCCATACCATGCGGACGAACACTACCATTCAATCTCAAAGACGGTGGTCGATCCGAAGAAGGATGGTTGGATGTAGCTGATAATGTTGAATCCACGTTCATCGAGTCGAAGCTTGACAATCTGAATCACCTCTTCCAGATAGTCTTTGGGAATGCCTCGGTTTTTGAATCGGAACTCGGTACCGGTTTCTCCATGCTCAGCAGCGCGTTTGATTTGCCTCAAGATCATGTTGTCCACACGTTCGGCGACTTCAACACAGAATTCCGTATCATCCTCCGATGCGGACGAATTTGAGCGAAGCACCTGATAAGCCATTTCGCGTGCTTTCGTCACGTCAAAACCATCGTTGATTTCATCCGGACTCATTGAAGATGCCAACGTTCTGTTTGAAAAGTAGTATGCCCTGGCGGCTTCTTTCATTCTCGATCGATCACACTTCGTTCGATGATCCCGTGCATCGGACGGCCGAGGAACCGAGAATCGCCGTTTTCGGGTTGTGGTATGAAACCTTCGGAGGTGCATGCCCTGCAATGAATCGAGGCAAGACGACCACTCTCATTCTAATCTCAGACAAGTCACCATGGCTAGAAAAGAACTCCAAGAGTCGCCTTTCAGAGCACCTGCTCTGACCGATGTATTCGCTCCAATCGGTTAACCCAGAATTTCTTTCTTGTTCTGCACATAGTCCCACAGAACAACGCGGTCCAAATCCGAGCCGGCAGTAAAGAACACCCGTCCGCCCGTTTCTCGAGCCAGCCGGTGCGCGAATCGGATATCGCTCTCGGACTGTGACCAGCTCGGTACCAAGAACAAGTTGATGATAATGCCTTCCTTCTTACAGGACCTTGCTTCACGCATGGTCGCTTCCTCAGTTCTGGGTTCGGGAGGATAGAGCAGAAACAGCCATTCGTCTTCAAAGTGCGCGGTGGGTAGCCCATCCGTAATCAGAATAATCTGGCGATTCAACGTGTCCGTAGCCGCCAACTGTTGTCGCGCCAGCCGGAGTGCGTGCTGGATATTCGTAAAATGTGGAGGAATCGCTGATTCGATTGAGTCGGGCTGACTCAAATCCGCCTTCAGCCGTACGAATGGCTGATGAATGGTTACTGGCTTGGGCATTAGATCGATAATTTCACCCGGTAAACAAGGGCGGGCGAATGTATACATCTCTAAGAATCGAAGGAAATCACCGGGGTACTCGCTTTGGATCAAGCCCTGAAGAGCCAATGCCATTCTCTTCACGTTGATGTATTGCCCGTCGTAGCGCATGGAACCACTCATATCCATAGCTACGACCGTGGCACACTTGGGGCTGTGTCGATTGCGATGGACCACAAGATCGCTGTTTTGAAAACGGTCTGGGACGCGACCCTCGGATCGTATCATGGCATTGATGACACTTTGGACAATGTCCAGACTTGCCGTCGAATCGCCGAATTCGTAGCTGCGCGTTTCGTTCAGTTCCACGCTTCCTTCCTTCGAGACGATGCTAGCATGACGACCGGACTTTCCCGGCATCAACGAGCTGAAAATGCGATCAAGCAACTTGCCCTGGAATAACCGATAGGCCTTGGGTGTCAGCCGAAATTGTCCCTGTTCGTCTTCATCGAGTCCTTGGCGTTCGGCGGCCTCTCGCATCAAATTCTCGATGTGGCGCTGCATTTCTTCTAGTGCCTGCAAATCGCCTGGCTCGGTGAACTCCGCCAAGCTCTCCATGTCGATCACTCCAATCTGAGCAGTCTTGGCTGCTTCCTCGAGTTGACGAAGTAGCTCGTCGATCTTCTCCAACTCCTTTTTGACCTCAAGAGCTTTCGGGACTGTCATTAACTCGAGTCCGGTGAATTCGTACTTGGCTGCGAGCTCTTCGACTTGATATTTTTCTGCGAGTCGCTCCATCAAGTTGACGACGTTCGCCGCCAAAGGGCTATTGTCGTCCCCAATCTCGTACCACATTTGCTCCAACAGATAGAGCTGTTGCGTCTGAATTGCCTCCGAAAAGAGTCGTTTCATTCTGCCCGTTGCACGAATCGATTTGGCACTCTTCTTAAAAGCGGACTCGGCACGTTCAAGAGCCATGTTCGTTTCAAAAGTGGAGAGGATTTTCCTCTTCCTCTCTTCTAAGATGGCTCGAAGCTGATCCAACGAGGGGCCCAGCCCAGCGATCTGGCTGGGGTCCAGCCGAATCGCCTTCGCCAATTCTTCCGGGGTCAATCGGCGAAATTTTCCGAATGCCAACGCCGATTCAAAGGCCGGTGAAACGAGGTCGGGTGGCTCCTGAGTTGGACTAGGAAACTCGACTGGATTGTACTTCTGATACGCATGGATCACCC
>JBBIUE010000061.1:28901-30615 GCA_037440405.1 Pirellula sp.
ATGGTCTCGTCGGTTTCGTCGGATGCAATTGCTCGCGTTGATCAGGTTTCATATTGGATGACACCATGCTTCTGACTGCGGCTGATCTGATCTAACGCATACAGTCCGGCCAACACGAATTCGATGCAAGACGCTCGCACCGCCAGTTGCTCTGCTGCATTGACTTCGAATGCCTTTTGCCAAACGCGAGGCACGTGCCGAATGCGATCAACATAAGCCGAGCTAGGCAGGAGGTCGCCCACTTCAACTCGTACTCCCTTACTAAAGATGTCAGCGATTTCCTTCATACCATAGCTGTCAACATACTGTTGGAACACGTTTCTCGTTGCGAGAGCAATTAAAGAATCGAGTACTTTGCTTTCGCTCATCTGATGCGATGCCATGGTATCCAGCTCAAGCTTTCCCAATGAGGAAGCGTACAGGTGCCCTAAATCGCTCATCCTCGTGACCGACGGCTTTTCTCCCAAAACGATTCCCCGCTGTCTAGCAGACGCGACCATAGTCCTAAAGTTGGATAATGAAAATCGTGCTGATACGCCCGACGCCTGATCGATGTATTTGCACTTGCGAGCTTGAATCGTGATTTCCTCGATGACCTCACTCATGAAATAGGGCACGACCACTGGAAACTCGCCATCGAGCTCGATACCTGCTTGTTCGTGGATAATCTGTATCCCCAAATCTCGCTGTTTGGGGTAGTGCGTTTGAATAATCGAACCGATGCGATCCTTGAGCTGCGGAATGACCTTGCCACTGCGATTGTAGGTCGAGGGGTTCGCAGAAAAGAGAATGAATATGTCCAAATCGAATCGGATCGGGTATCCACGAATCTGAACGTCCCGCTCTTCAAGGATATTGAACAATCCGACTTGCACGAGCTCATCCAACTCGGGCAATTCGTTCATCGCGAAGATTCCGCGATGCATCCTCGGAATTAATCCAAAGTGTAAGGCATCCTCGGCAGACATGCTTGCACCGCCGATCAATTTCGATGGATCGATTTCGCCGATGATGTCAGCAAACTTTGTGCCAGGACTTAGCCTTTCCGCATAGCGATCGTTGCGGTGCCACCAAGCGATAGGAATTTCATTTGGTTCATGCGATGCGACAAATTTTTTGGCCGCAGTCGTGATGGGTCGCATCGGATCTTCATGAATCGGAATTCCAGGCAGATCTAAATACGGAACGTATTCGTCGAGGAAGTGGATCAGGCATCGCATAAGTCGGCTTTTCGCCTGCCCTTTCTCGCCCAGGAAGAGCATATCGTGACCGGAGAGCAGAGCGATGTTGATCTCTGGAATGACGGTATCTTCATAACCGACGATTCCGGGGAACAAAGTGTCACCGCTAGCCAGTTTCTTCGTGAAATTTCTTCGAATTTCTTCCTTCACGGATGAGGATCGCCAGCCACTTTCCGTCAATTCAGCGAGATTTTGAGGGAGAATTGAGATGTTCAGCATTCCAAGGTCCTACTGCGGGGTGCGCGTCTTTACCCCAACAGTATACGCAACCGCAAAGATAGTCCATGCTCAGCCAACCCATTCCTCTAGCTCGAACAATTCTGATGCTGGAATTTCCTTTCTTTCTTGATTGCGCAAATCATGCTCTGAAAAATCGACTTCCATGCGAAGCGAAGAGATTACGCGAGCGGTATCTCGATTGTGCAAATAGGAATTGTTCAACTGAGGTCATCGTTCCCGCGACGAACTCAGGC
>JBBIUE010000062.1:0-30603 GCA_037440405.1 Pirellula sp.
GGGCGATCGTCACCTACAGCAACTCCCTTGAAGATTCAAGCGTTTCAATCCGCGCCCGCTCGTGCGAGCGGGCGATCCCATAAGTGTAAACTCTTGTTACTTGGCAGTTTAGAGGGGACTATTCGCGAACCTTGATTTTTTTGAAGGTTGCCGGACCAATTAACATCGGACAACATGCTTTCCGCCTTAGTTTGATTCGGAATTCGTGGTTGTGCGAACCTTCTTGCACCATCGTGATTGTTCTAGGTTCGCAATACGATTTAATGAAGGTTAGATTGGCCTTCTTTTACTCAAGACTTATCCGATCTCGGAGTCTGCTCGATTTTCAATGATATCCGTGCGAAAACCATTCCACTTGTGAATCCGGAGTTGTGGAGCAAGAGTCCATGCGATTCTCGCGGCTGCGGCCATTGTACGATCGCTTGACGCAACTAACCGTAGGTGTCTTTTCGCTCGTATGGTTCTGTCCGCACTATCCTTCCGTGCTGCCGCTAATTGCTCGAACAACGATCAAATCATCAGTGGGTCATCCATATCGATCGATTCCTTGATGCCATAGTGTTCGACTTTGTATTCCCAGTTCGATCCGAGAAAGTAAAACCGCAAACTGTCTTCATTGACATTGATTTCAGCAAGGAGTTGCTGTCGTAACGTCACGAGGTTTTCGTTGCTGAGCCAACATTCGAAGACGCTATTCTGAACTCGTTGCCCATGATTGAGACAGATTTTGGCGACCTTTCGCAATCGCCGTTGACCTTCTTTATCCAAGGTCGATACATCGTAAGTTACAAGGACTAAGAACATAGGTTACTTCCAAACAAATGGAGGATAGGCATTCCCGTCGCCGCGCAAATGGCGAGCTAACAAGCGAGCTTGAATGTGAGGAACAAGTCCCAGAGTCATTTTTTCACCCAAAAAAGGATGGGTGATGGTTTCCTGCTTGCGTTTCTGATAGGCCGCAACGAAGGTTTTTCGAGTGGATTCATCCATGAGAACGGAGTCACCGGGATGAATCTCAAAGCCGCTGGCTTTGACCTGCTGCCGATTGATTAACGACAGCACCAATCGGTCCACAAGGACTGGGCGGAATTCTTCCATTAAGTCGAGCGCCAATCCGGGACGCCCAGGACGATCGCGATGCAAAAAACCTACCGCTGCATCAAGTCCGCACGCTTCGCACGCACTGCGCAGATCGTTCGTCAATAGCGAATATCCAAACGATAGCAAGGCGTTCACTCGATCCAACGGAGGGCGCCGATTGCGTCCTGAGAATACAAAATCGTCCTTCTGTGCGACGATCAGATCGTTGAAGACCGAAAAATACTCGCTGGTGGCATCTCCTTCGATACCACGCAGTTGGTCGAGGCTCAACGTGACATCAAGTGTTCGTAGCGTCGCATCAATCCGTCGCGCGACCCTTTCCAAACGCTCCGTTTCCGGACCTGCTGATTGGTCCCGCACCGCTCGTCGGAGAACGGTGCGATAGTTGGCGAGCTTTCCAATAATGCAGGAGCGAGCGATGGCGGCGGATGCCGTCAGGTCATCCGCCCGACGATATTGTTCTCTCCGCAGCAGGACGTTCCCGGGTGTAAAGCCCTGAATGGCGGCAAAAAATCGCCCATGCTCAGTCATCAGGGATACCGAAATCCCTCTCTGAGCGCAGTGCCCTAGCAATTGCGGACTGCAACTGACTCGCCCAAAGCAGCAAATGGATTCCAAGTTAATGAACGGCAGACGCATTCGGTCTTGTCCTTCGATACGAATGACGACGGTCTCGCTGTCCTTTTTTAAGAAAGCGCCTTGAGTAAACACGTACAACGTATTGAGGTGCTGCTTCACGATTCGGAATCCTCGGTTTCGCTAAGGTGATCTTGAATAATGTTTTCGAGATAGCGAAGTGGCGTCGCTCGGGGCCGCTGTGATTTGGGAAGGCACCATTCATTCAGAGAGCAACCGAGGCACTTTCGATGAAACTTTGCTGAGGGAGTCGCGCGGCTTTCAAACAGCTGACGGAGGCGATCGACGGTTTCCACAGTTATTGCTCGCAGGTCAGCATCGAAGACAACGACCTGACGACGCTGACTTTTGACGTGAAAGATGGCTCCTTCCGGAACTGGCACGCCTAACATCTCTTCGAGGCAAAGGGCTTGAGCGCAGAGCTGGACTTCGTCATTATCCCATCGGCGTTTCCTTCCGCGTTTGAAGTCGACTGGAAAGGGGATGACGGCTGGCTTCGCCGCCGGTGAGCTGGCCGATGACGAAGCTGCGGAAGCGACCTTGGGATCAAGCTCGCCGGGTGGAGGTAGGAATTCGACCAAATCGCAACGTCCGATGAGACCCAATCGATGAGAGACGACCCACAAGCCAGTAAGATTGCGTTTGTTGCCGCGTTTGTGGTTTGCCTCAATATCGACCCTGCGATGTGCGAACGAGCCTTCGAGCGTAAACTGATTATCCCGCCAGATGCGTTCCAACAGATGCAGCGCCGCCCGCCTCTCGCAGAACAGGAAGTCGTTGAGGTATCGGATGGGTAGTAGATCGTCACCGAAATTTTGCGACGTTGGCACGGCTACATCATTGAAGGCCATGGTCCTGCCATTGAGCCAATTGTCGACTCTGGATTGCTTGATTACAGAAAGGTGTCAAGAAGCATGACGTTTACGCCGTGAATCTGGCTGAAAGAACGATCATTCGTAAGAAGCACGCTACAAGCGTGAATTCGAAAAGTCGCTGCGTGTAAGGCGTCAGGCACTCTAAGGCCAGCAGTTTTCGCGCGCAGTTGAGCCTCATCTGCGAGCACCGATTGCGTGATCGGGATCAGTTTAACGGAAGGGTGGGCAAAGAATTGCTCATAATCGTCTGCGAGTTGGCGATCAGCTTTCTTATGAGCACCTGTGAGAGTTTCCAAGATGAGCAATTCGCTGGATACAATGGTGGCTTTTCCAGCATCCGCTGAAACCCATAACGGGCGAAGGATGGGACTATAAAGTGGATGCTTTTCAACGGCATAAATTGCAATGTTGGCGTCGATATAAACGAGGTCCGACGTGGGAAGTTTTATCTTTCCCATGATGCTTTTTCTTCGAGAAGATGTTGCTCATACTGTTCCCAGGTTTCGAATGCGCGTGGGCCGGTCGGAAGTGCATCTAGGAAATCAACGAGTGAGTGCCGATTCTGCGGAGTGGTTCGCTGCGAAACAATTACTTCTACTATCTCTCCCTCAACAAGTTCAGGAGCGACAACTTCGACACGATGCCCCGGTTGAACTCGAACCATTTGCCTTATGTTGGACACTTTTTGAAGTCTCCTGGGTTGCGGGCACTTTCAAACTATTTGTTTGTCACTTGACAGATTCTCATTGTATCACCGAGACACCTATTTCTGACAAGCGGGAATCTCCCACACCAACTTACGTGCGGTCACTCGAATGAGGGACTGACCATTCTCCTCGACTTGCCGAACTGGTCCATCTGGAGCGTCACCGCAGTAGTTGGCGTGCAATGGATCCTGACAATCCGCATATTCGTCACATCTCGGATAGTCGCCTCGTTTCCTACTCTCGGGAGTTCGCTGAACTTTTACCAATTCGAACAGTTTGTGGGCGTGTTCATTGCCCAGTGCGGACGCATGTTGAAAATCAACGAGACCGACAACTCGCAAGCCTGTTCGGCTGGCGGCATTATCGTCGCGGAACATGTGGATCAACGCGAAGAAGAAATTGTCGAGATCGTAATAGGTAAAATGGGTCTTGGCCCCAAAGGCGGGTGAAAAATAGATGTGCGTCCGATACAGGCCGTAATCCACGATATGTTTACGCCCCATCGTTCGATTGCCACTTTCGTCAGGGGCACTATCATCGTTTTCTTTTTTTTCTTTTTTACTGGCAACGGCACATCTCGTTATCGTTGCATCGAGTTGTAACACGCGGTCCAAGCTTTCAGCGAATGAAAACTGGAGAGGGCCGCGAATCTGACCATAGAAGCTGCCTTTGAGCGGCCCGTCCGTTGATGTTACTCCGCCGAACGCGCGAATGTCGAAGTATGATTGACAAAGCGCGTCTCGGTACGCTCTTCGTCGCGCATCCTCGACATCGATTTCGCTTACTGATTTAGTTTCACCGACGGACGATAGCCCAGAATTGGTTTCTGTAGCTTGCTCATCGCTCGTCACCGACACGTTTTGCTGCTTGCCTTTCTTGCCTCTTGCCGATTTTCCGTCCCATTGATCTTCACTGAGGCCAAATCTATTGACAGATATGCTCTTGGCGATCTGTTTGATCTGCGGTGATTCCATGAGTTCCTGCAAGATTGCGTTTTCGCGAATGAAAATTTCGTAATCCTTGGCCGGCGGATCGGATCGAAGTGTGCCGTCGGGGTTGTAGAGCAAGAAAAAGTTTCGAATTTTGCGTTTGAGACACACATCAGTAACAAGACCACGCAGCGTATCGGGTTGCATTCGAGGCATGTTGCCAGTATCAGGATCACCGTTCGGATTCGCTTTCGTGGCGTCGAATAGCAATACGATATCATGACGTTCGGCAACATCGTCGTCGGGAGTTCTGCCGTCGGGCAGAGAAATCAAATTGTGAATTAAGGTTCGTGGTTGAGTTTGCATAGAAATTCTCGGAAACTGTTTTCGTGAACGCGATTAAGAAACTAGGAAATATCTTGGGTGTTATCGGAGGACTCTGCTTTCGACCAATTTCGGCAACGTTCGACGTAGAAACCGATGGCAAACCGACCTTGGTCTTCCAGACTGAGAGTTCTCGGAAATTCCGTTCCGACGTCACGAAGCCTAGCGCAGATTGCAGCTAATCCTTCGATGGAACGATCTTTCGAGCCATGCTCCAGGACGTATGCCCAACCGCCGCCGATTTTGTTGAGATGGTAACGTGCGATTCGGCAGAGTTGTGGAAAAATCAGTGCGGGTGTCGTTGAGGCTGCACCGTATGAGCGGTTAGCGGGTGATGAGTTGGTACCTCCACTGTCGCGATGCGCTTCGACATGAATTTTGTCTAGCATGGCCAACAATCGGCCGCACAAGTAGCCTTTGTTGGATTCTGGATCGGTTTTGGGCGATTGCATGGAATCTCCTTTCTGTAAAGCAAAATAGGCTTTTATTAAGGCTGTTCGAGCCGTCAATCGACTTTCGAATTCTTTACGTTTCTTCTTGTCAGTTCCCTGCGCCAACTCCAACGACTGACGTGCTATCGCGGCTGCCAACATTTTGTGAGGCAAGGGATTGCCAAACAGTGCAGACTCAAAAAGAGAGTGGTACGTTGCTGGGAGTGGGCGTGTTTCACGGCTCTTGCGAACTGTACAATCGGCGAGATCGCGGATGGTCACGAACAGTTGCTCGGAAGAGTTGAGTTCAGAAACCTTGATAGCTTTGAACCAAGCTTTGAGATTCTCGATTCCTGCGCGAAGAGTTTCTGTATGCCACGAACTAACCGCGAATCGGCCTTTGCCCGATTTGCGTAGCATTGCGGCATAAAACTTGGTGGAATCTAAATCGCGTTCGATACCGCACCAAGGTCCGCGCAGAAAATCGCGGACGGCGAGCGGATCGGCTGAATTCAGTAACGTCGCGATATCCGTAGGAATCGCTTTTGACTCCAACACGGCCCAAAAGACAGCAGTATACTCGCCGAAATTCAAGGATGAAGAATCATCATTCATTAGCCAATTTAATGCGGCAGCAACCTTCTCAGAGGTCTCCAGACGCAAACGCGTCGTTTGACGCCCCAGCCCAAACGAAGTGTATGGGGCCTTATCAAACGAGCAAAGAGGGATGCTTCCAAAGATGGTAGGAAAGTATTCCGCGAGCGGTCCGGCCCCCGGCTCGTAACCATCCTCACCCTTTGGGAGCAAATTACACACTTGAGAACGCATATGAGCAACTCGATTTTCCCACCACTGCCTAATTGCTGGATCGTGAAGTAGCAACTTTCCTGCGACTCGAAAGCTGAGTAGTTCCTTACCCTCGGCGATTGATTTGAGAATCGCGTTTCGTTCATCGGTATCTTTAATCGGTAATGATATAGCCTCTAAACGTGGACGTGATTTCAAGAAGCTGAAAACGGCGCGAAGCCCAACGTGTGATCTGAGACTCGGCTCTAAACTTGCCTCAAACAGAAGTTTCCACGTTTCCCATCGCTTTTTTGCTTCCGGAGTTTGAGCATTTTCCTGCCAGGGAGAAATAATCTGTGCGGCTGGTCCAACCTGGAATTGCGAACTCACTAAGAAAGCGTCCATTTCGTCTGGGTGAGGAAATATCTCTGCCGCCGGACCGATCAAAAAATCGGGGAGCCAATTATGTTGATTAGTGCAAACAGAATTGATTTCACCTTTAATCACCTGCATGTGATAAAGGCGTGGTGTCTGAAACTGTTTGCCGCGCGATTCGCGCAACACCGACCGAGCCTTTTTCGAGACTGCGGTGGTCGGCGATAGCTGCAATACCCGCCCGTCAGCATCAAGGTCGATGAACCAATGAACATCGCGGGGTCGTGTTGACTCGCGTCCCGTGAGGCCCTGAAGCTCGGCGAGTTCGAGAAGGTCTTCGATCACAGTTCGACAACCTCCTTTTTCCCATTCGATTGGCGAATCGTCGCGACATTAATCCAGCCGTCTCCTTTCGTTTCGGCCAAAAAGCCTTTCTTGGGGATCGGAGTCACCGGATTTCCAATTGATTCCCACTTTTCGGGTCGCAGCGAACCAGCGGGCCAAAACTCCCAAATGGGATCGAAGTCGAAGTCCCGAAACATCATACCGAATCGCTCTTTCATGGGCGTCGGTTCTGCTCCAGCTGCCCACTCGAAATTGCAGGGATACTCTCGGCAGCCAAAGTAGGGTCGATGAAAACACTGGCCAGCTTTGACACGTCGCTCAAACATGCTCCTATACTTAGCGACCAAGAACTCATCGCCAATCCGCTTCACCAGATTCGGTACTTCTATGACGGCCTCAATTAGGTACTCCAATTGGCCGTCATCTTGTTCATCGCCACGCAGTATTAAGCTATTGCGTTGAGTCTTCACGTTGTTTGTGTCGCTGATGTCGTAACCCCAGTGGTTGTGTTCCTTGTAGCCAAGTTCGTTTCGCAAAATTGGGAATAAGAATCCCTTCTTAACTATGCCGATTCGCAGAACGCGCCATCGAAAACCGATCTTGCGGTCGCGCTTGGATGCCTCGGGTTTTTCGATGGGTTTCATCAAGATGGCCTCCAACACGCCACGCGCTGCGGACGGTGTCATCACAGGATAACTGACTCTTTCAACGTGAAATTCTGGGCGAGTAAAACATGCCCATGGCCCCCATACTCGGATTCGCAACGGTTCGCTGATCATATCAAATAGTCCTCCGGGATGAGCGGCATTAAGCCAACTCCCCCTTTGCCTCCAAGATAATTGCCCGCCCAAAGATAGAGGCCCGAATCGACATCGATTGCCTCAGTGATAAATTCATTGAACTCACCGTGCGTTCGGCTGCTGTGGAGCAAGTTGATGATGTATGGCTGAAGTTGCCGCCAATCCTCCCGCACTAAGAAACCTCGCGCTTTGGCCCTCTCGTAGATCTGCATTGGCTTATCGAAATCGATGGTCTCGTGGTCAATTCTCTGATTCAAAACCAATAACGGAAACGTTTTGGCGTCGATGAACTGGAAAAGGCGATCGACTTGCTCAAAATGCAGATGGGCACGCTCTTTTTGAATGGCACACTCATCTGGCACGCTGAGTTGATACAGTAATCGAAAATAGTCGGTAAACGATTCGGGGTCATGCGGATTTGCTCTGCCCATGCGGAGAAGCAAATCCGTTTGGGAAGTAGCGGTACTATAGACACCCGGAAGAGACGGTTCGTCTGCCAATCGAAAGACATGCACCTTGCCCTTCGTCGGTCGCAGCCCACGTCGATTGCATCGCCCAGCCGCTTGCACAATGGAGTCATAGGGGCCGAATGCTCGCCAAACTTCGGGAAAGTCAACGTCAACACCCGCTTCAATGCACTGAGTGCTGATCAGAATGCAGCGTTCCCGTCGTTGCAAATCAGGTTTTGCGGTCGACGCTAAGCGGCGTTTGACTTCCTCCAAGACTTCCCTCCGATGAGCTGGAACCATCCACGTCGAGAGGTGAAAGAGCCCATCAACGGGTTCCGATTCACCGATGTCATGGTTCTCGCGCAACTTGTTGCTCACTGCAGCATGAAGCTCGCGAGCCGCCTTTCGTGTATTGACGACGGCGAGAACATGCTGATCTAAGCACTTACCGTCACCGACGATCCGTTCCGCGAGCTGTTCTGGCGTAAGAGTTTGCCCGTCGACTGGCCACTCATATTCTACTCGTTGCAGAGCATCGAAGTGACGTTTTACTAACTCATTTGGAATGATGGGCTGAACCTTCTGAAAACCGCAGCGGAAGTCGTGTTGGTCGTACTCAAACGCGGGCTGGGTCGCCGTGCAAAATACCATCGAACACTGATAGGGCCGTTGGTGGTTCGTTAACTCGCCTAGCACACTCAGGATCGGCTGCATCAACAGCGGAGGTAACGTCTGCACTTCGTCGAAGATCACGATCGACTGACACAGATTGTGAAGCTTTCGCGCAGCAGACCGTCGTCGAGAAAACAATGATCCGAAAAATTGAACACTCGTCGTGACAATGATCGGCGCGTCCCAGTTCTCCGCAGCCATCCGACGACGCCTAGCCTTTTCATCAATAGGTCCATCTACTGTATCGGTTCCTTTCGAGTTCTTAATCTCTGGTTCATCGGCTTGTGAATGATGTTCGAGCACAATGTCATCACCAAAAACCTTGCGAAGTTCATCGACAGTCTGGTGAATGATACTTAGATAGGGAATGACAACGATGATTCGACGGAATGGCTTGTTGCCCGCATTTGCATTGTGATGCGTTGCATGTGCCAAAGCGAATAACATCGAAGCTAAAGTTTTTCCGCCCCCGGTTGGCACCGCAAACGAGAATAATCCTCGCGCTTGACTTGCCGATGCGTCGCACGCTTCACCGACTTCCCGCCAAACTTTTTGCACTTCCAAGGAAGCTGTTCCCTCGGACTTTGCCCTGATTGCTCGGTCAGCCAGTTCCCTCTTCAATGTTTCGAGCCAGTTTTTCGCGTTTCCGTTTTCTTCTAGTTTTGGCCATTGCCGAGAACTAAACAATGTCGTTCCGCGATTCTCATGCTGCTCAGTATTCAAACTATCGGCATCGACTAACGCGCTGAAGAGCATCCTCGTGAAAACATCAGCGGCGAACCACCCCTCTTTCGTCCGCCGAGCGTCGAAAGGCAAACTGGTCAACCAACCTGGAAGAGTCGCTGGTATCTTCGGCATCTCCCAGTCGGGATGTCGTTCATGCAGACGACTCATGCACGCCCTCGCCTTCGGCAGATACTCGGCTCGAATTCGTTCAACGTCACTACGATCATGCAGCCCCGCATGATGGCCGTTGATGGCAAATGCGATCGGCCAAGCATTTGCCTCGACGGCTAATGCTGCTCCGTGGTGAGCGTGTGGCTCCTTCTTCGAATTCCGCTCGCTATCATCTTTTGCAAGACGTTCTTGAAACAGATCCTCGGCCTTGCCAAGGTCGTGCAGAAGCCCTGCGGTCTCTCCGTGAAGCGCTGCGTCAAACTTTTCAGTGAACTGGGAAGCTAACTCCCCAACCTCGCGCAAATGATCCACCAGCAATTGTCCTGTGTGCGCATAGTATCTCATCTTAAGGCCGCCCCAATGCGATACGTAATGGGAATCTCAAATTCCCCTGATCCGCCGCCCCCAACGGAACGGGATAGCTGATTGGAGCGTCTCCCGTGTCAGGTCGGGTCCACATTGTTGTCGGACCGGAAATCTCACAGCAGATTTTGTAGAGCTTTGACATGTCGCACCTCTTCAAAAGTGTCCAGAAAGTAAAGTTCTGATGGGCCAATCTTGCGGAGTCGGTGAGCGAGCCGCGTTTCGTGCATCGATTTACGGTTCTTCTCGCCACGTATCGGGATTGCTTACATTGTCGTGACTTGATTGTTTCCTTTCCTCACTTACGATTCGGGCTCATGCATCCCTCGACTGAGGTTCGCTTTGCAAGTTACAAATTAGATTCTACAAAGCTCATCAATTGTTTCTCGAATGGAATCGCTTTTCTGGGGCTTTATTATGCGTTTACGTTTCCCGCGTGACACTGAGTTTCGCAAGAGGTCGAAAGAATGACTACTATCACTCTTCGCCTGAATCTTCCATGACTCAGCAGAATCTCGGCTCAGGTCCTCAAAACCACTGGTCGCTCCAAAGTAATGAACATTAGCTGCCTCTTGAACAAGCTCGCTAAAGCGGACATTCGTTCCGGACTCGCCGATGTTCAATCGATTCATCACATCATCTTTCATTCCCAGAAAGAACTCTGAGTTGAAGTTTCGCGCGGCATTTTAGCAAAGGTGAAAAACCATGCGGGACATTCTGATGCAATCCACCTCTTGGCTGGTAAACATGAACATGACAACCTTCAATAATCATTCTCATGGAAGTCCTTGGAATCAGTGCCGGTAGGATCGTCGAGTTCGAGCCAGCCGCAAATTCATGAACTGGCCAATGCTTCGGGCCTACCTAACGTTGTTTTCGAATATCCTTGTGACACGTTTGGTCAACCGAGAAGAAAAATTTCGAAAAAATTTTTCGATGCTCAGGCTTCGCCATGCACTAGTCAAAGCGGCCCCCTTGTCTTCGTTCTCGCGGAATACGCTGCATTTGAAATCCAGGTAGTAGAAGACGGAATGCGATTCGAGCGTTCATGGCCCATACCAAAGCCACCGAAAAGCGGTGTCAAATCCTTGATCAGCAACGGAAGACCCAAGTGGCAGGCGGGATGCCTAACCTCCGATCTGCTTGGTTCGTGGCGTGCGAAATTCGAATGCGAAAAGGCGATAATCTGCGAATGGCTGGCAGGATGCCTCCTCTTGTTCCAGGTTTGACGAAGCTCTAGACCTGCTTCGGTCCGGCTCATCTGCGATGAATTTTGCTGTAAAGTAATCGGTTTCTGTCAATGACAAGGTCGGGGCCGTCGGAAGAAGAAGGGTCTGTTTCACGCGGTGGAAGTCTGACTTTCCCTGTAGCCAGACTCGCAGTGGCCGTCCGAACTTCCTAGTAGCCAGAAATGCGGTAAACCTTATTCAAGGTAACCGTTCACGACTCACGCGCAGGCCGCCGCAATTTTGGCGGTTGGAACGGATATGTTTCGCCAAGTTGTAATTCGCCAAAATTGCTCTGGCCCTGCGGTTAAACGAAGAGCCTGACTCCATTCGTGAACGATTACTATTCAACATTCTGAGGAGTTGCATTATGAGCGAGAACAAAACGAAGCCTACCGAAGCTAGCGTGGACGACTACATTGCTTCCCGAGCGAATGAGGAACAGCGCGAGGATTGCGCGGCGCTCCTGAAACTTTTCAAAAAGATAACGCGGCAGTCGCCGAAGATGTGGGGACCCAGCATCGTCGGGTATGGCTCCTACCGATACACCTACGCCAGCGGTCACTCGGGTGAAGCTCCGTTGACCGGATTCGCTATCCGAGGTCGAGATTTGGTCGTCTATCTTTCTTGCGAAGACCAATCGTCGGGAACACTACTGGCGAAGCTGGGAAAGCACAAAATGGGGAAGAGTTGCCTGTATTTCAAACGCTTGGGTGATCTCGATCTGTCCGTGCTCGAGAAGCTGATCGTGAATTCGATCAACAGCCTAAAGAAACGCTATGGCTAGGAGCCAACGTTCGTTTCAGTCGTCTTACGAATGTCGAACAAAAGCGATAATGCCATCGGTAGCAAAACTAGGTTTCCGATGAGTCCACCTAGCATCGTTAATACTGTGGTAAGTCCGAACATGGCCGTCGGACGAAAGTAGCTCGTGGCCAGGGAGCCGAAGCCGAGAAGGAGCGCCACGGTCGCCAAAATCATCGCGACACCGACTTCCGATTGGCAGGTTGATAGAGCTTGTCGCGGACTTTGGCCCTCACGCAACGCTCGTTGAAAGTTGATCAAGTAGTGAAATGAACCATCGACGGACAAACCAACGGCAACGGCACCCACCAGGGCGACACCAAGATTGATCGGGACGTTCAGCCATCCGTAACAACCCATCACGATTAGAGGTGGGAGGATGTTCGGCAATAATCCTGCCAGAACCCACCAAACATTTCTCAATGCCAGAAGTAGAGCGACGGCGATTCCGCCAACTGCCAGCAGAAAGCAAATCCATTGATCTTGGAGCACCTGGTTGACCATGTCTGTGATGAGGACGTGAACGCCGGTCACGTCCGCCTGAAAGGACTGGCCCGCAGTGGCTTTGGGCTGGAGCTCATCGGCAACAAAACGATCGACTTTCTGACGCACTGCGTCGATCAGCTTTGCTCGATTCTCGGACGGTGCTTGCTCCGACGAACGCATCAGCAATCGAATGAAAGTCTGGTCCTCGGCATCGGAGGGGGCGACGATCAGATCGAACATGGCTGGTAAGAATTCGCGCATGGCCGCGAGGCGTTCAGGCGCCGGAAGCAGTCTCAGCGGTAGCATGGTTTTCGCAGATTGATTCAGGTCCGCCACACTGAGGACCTGGGTTACCCGCAGCGGCTCCGTTGTGCCACCGGAATCGACGCGTAGGTCCAGCAGCGCTTTCTGTAAGCCCAACACCTTGTCCAAGATTTCGTCCGTTACGGGCTTTGGAGTTGAAATCATAACATCCCACACTCCCGAGCCTCCGAAGTTCTCTTCGAAATCAACGACATTTTTGACGATCGAAAGTTCCGGGTCGAAGTTCTGCAGCAAGTTGCTTTCGATTTTCAATCGCCAGGAACCCAGGATGGACACGCCGATCAGCACCAATGTGATGCCGGCACCTAACCAGCGATGCCGAACTGCCAGCTCCAAGGTCGAAGACAGCCATCGGGCGACTCGCGGCCATTGCCAGTGGATGCGTTTCGAAGCGTTGTATTGCGCGAGCAACGCGATCGCGGGAACGATCATCACGACGCCAGCGAGCACCACCAAGGAAGCCACGGTCATCATCAGGCCATAGTCTCTCACCGGTCCGACCTTGGCGGCCAAGAGGGAGCTGAATGCGACCGCATCGGTGACACATGCACAGAACATGGGCCGAAAAATCAACTTGAGGGATGCAACGAGCGCTGATGTCGGCTCGCTGCCGGCACCGCGCAATCGTTCAAATCGAGTCATCCAATGAATGATCGTCGCGACTCCGATGACGGTCACCAACGAAGTCAGCATGGATGACACCATGCTTGAATGCCACGCGAACCAGCCGAGAATGCCCTCGGTGACGAGGATCGACCATTGCACAACGAGAATGCAAATGAAGGACCACCGAAGGGATTCGGTCAGCACCAAGAGCAACACGCCCAGTAACAAGGAACTAAGGACTCCTAGTCTCTGCCCATCCTGCTGGACGAGTTGAAATCCTTCGTGAACCAGGATCGGTTCGCCGATCCAATACGCTTCGCTCTCAGGCTCGCTTGCCTTCCACTGCTCGACCGCGCGGTAGAGTTGCTGGAACATGGTGTTCCGTTCTGTTTGCGATCGGAGGTCGGGATCGAACAAGCAGACAATCGCAGCGGATGATCGATCCTTGGAATGGGTGAGTCCCTCGGTTGTCTTGAGCAATTGTTGCGCGAACGCATTTCGTTCATCCAAAATGGGATGTTGGTTGCTTAGATTCAGCCAAGAAAGTGGATTCGCGGACTTTTTCAGGAGTTCGTCAAAGTAGGACAAATCGAAAGCCGCCTGAACGCCTTTCACCGAACGCAGCTTGGCTGCTAGGTTGCCGAGTCGCTCGATTCCTTCACCCGAAGGATCGAACAGCCGACGATCGCGCACGACGCAAAGCGAGATTTCGCTGCCACCGAATCGCTGTTTCAGTGCCTGATAAGCTGCGAACTGCGGATCGTTTTGAGCGAACATCGACTCGATGCGATAGTCGACCACCAGCTTCTGCCGCCCCACGATCGCCAGCAAGGCTAGCCCAATCGCAAACGAGGCCAGCCACCAACGACGACGGACGAAGCGATCCACCGCTATATTCTGAAGCTGATACCAGGTACTTTCGCTCGTCGATTCCACCAGGACGATCAACCGCGGCAGAAGTTGCGTTTGAAAAAGTAAACAGCGAGGCCAACCAGCAGGCTCGCCCAGCCCCATTGCCATGCGATGGCATACAACATTTTACCGCTCGTCAAGTCTAACTGATTCCACAGCATTCCCTGGAACCCAGACATGGCCCAATAAGTCATCATGCTTTTCGAGGCCAAGTCGAGAAAGTAAGGCAACTGCATCAGCTGTGTGGGAAACCAACAACCGCCTAACGCCGCCATGACGAGAATGATCACTGTGGCCAAGCTGTCGGCCTGTCGGGAACTTTTCGCGGACGCGGCAATAAATAAACCAAAGCCGCAGCCAGCGAGCACCCAGGACAGGGCCAATATCGATAGAGTCCATGGATCTCGAAACAATCCTACGCGGAACATCAGTTCTGCGTACAGGAACAAGACAGCTAGTTGAATCAGCCCGACGATGACCATGAAGCATAGCTTTCCCAAAACGATCGAACTCTTCGGTATCGGCAAAGCGAGCAATCGTTTCAGTGAGCCATTCTCTCGTTCCGCAAGCAGGATGCTTCCGCATCCCGTGAGCGAAAACAGGAGCATCATGACGATGACTCCACTGACGCTTTGGGCGACTTGATAGGTCACATTTTTCGGCCTCGATGGAGGCGTGATATCCTCTTGCTTCAAGGCGAGCAGTTTCGTTGCCAGTTTCATGATTCCAAAGCCGTCGCTTCCCGCATTCGATGTTCCTTCTAGCGGGACGTCGCGTTCTATACGATCTTCGTCCGCGCTCTTCTCATCGCGAGCTGCAAGTTGCTTGTCCCGAGATTCTTCCAGAAATCCGCCGATAAGCTTTTGCATATCGAGCCCAGCCGACTCGACCATCGCGATCTGACGATCGTCGATGCCGGCGTCGCGGAGGATATTGCCCATGGCTCCCAGCCACATCTTTCCTTCGCTTGCGATCATTAAGGATTGAATGAGACCGATTTGGATGATCGTCTGCTCCATTTCTCGGCCTGGATCGCGAATGAGCAATAGTTGGGGCGAGTCCTGCGAAGCGGCATCAAATCGAAAGCCCTTGGGAATAATCAATGCGTGACTGATATCTCCGTCGCGAACTTTTTGTTGTGCATCCTGTCGCGAGAGAGCGGGACTGCCGTCCTTGGGTTCGACACGAAGCACATCCGATGCTCGCAGCTCCTTGACGATGTGAGCGCTCCATTCGGAGCCGTCTTCGTCGACAACCGTCAACGCGACCTTCGGCATTCCTTTTCCGGAGCCACCTGATAGGGCACTCATGATCCATCCGAAAACGGTCACCAAGGCGATGGGGACGAGGAAACCCAAGATCAATGCCGGTCGATCGCGGAAATAAGCCCGCAAGTCCTTCTTGGCCAGTATCCACGCTGAAGAGATCATACTCATTCGTCTCTAAGACTCCTGCCGGTCAGTTGCAAAAAGATCGATTCGAGATCCGAAGTGGCTGAGCCAGCTTCGGATGCCAATTCCGCGACGGTTCCTGAAGCAATGATGTTGCCTTCGTGCATAATCGCGATGCGGTCGCACAGCCGCTCCGCTTCTTCCATGTAGTGAGTGGTGTAGAGGACGGATTTTCCGATTTGTCTCAACTTCTCGAAGGCTTCAAATAGATGATTGCGGCTTTGCGGGTCAACACCGACGGTTGGCTCGTCGAGAATGATCAGTTTGGGATCGCCCATCAATCCACAGGCTAGGTTCAGCCGTCGCTTCATGCCCCCGCTGAATTTACCGACTAGGTCCCGTTGGCGATCCTCCAAACCTGCGATTTGAAGTTTCTCTGCAATCTGTTGTTTCAGCGCCGACCCGCGAAGTCCATGTAGCTCACCAAACACGCGAAGGTTCTCGGCGGCGGTAAGACCTTCGTAGATGGCTAATTCCTGCGGCACGAGACCGATCAGGCGTCGCTGCTCGACGAGTCGGGAGGGGCGGAACTCGTTTCCAAGAAACGTCATCGATCCCGACCAATCAGCAAGCAGTCCAGAGACGCAGTGTATCGTGGTCGTCTTTCCCGCTCCATTTGGACCAAGCAATCCAAAAATCTCACCAGACCGGACGTCGAAGTCAATATCCTTCACCGCGATCCTATCTCCATAAGCATACCGAAGCTGCTGGACTTCGAAAATTTTTTGGTTGGTCATCGGTGACTTTTGAAAGTGAGATGGTGAGTTCAGGATGGACCGCTTTCAATCGAGCAATCAGCTTAGTGTTTTCGGAGATTCCCGTCGATTCTTGATGCCGGTATCAAACTTGCCCGGCTTCTTCGCTAAAATTGAGATTGATTCTCTAGACGCTGGGAATTTGCTTCGAGTTTGTTTGCGAGTTTGACCTGAATTTTGATTTGAACTGCAACGACAAAAAGATCCATTCATGAACAACACCCTCCGATCGCGGCTGATGACGCTCCTTCTATTCTTGGTTTTCAGTCGAGTATCTGTTGCCCAGCGTGACTTGGCAGAGATTCCGGCGCCAGACCCAGCAGCGGAAAGGACATCGATGAAGTTAGATGAGGCAATCGAAGTCGAATTGTTTGCCTCTGATCCGATGCTGGCAAAACCGATTCACATGAATTTCGATCCGCAAGGTCGGTTATGGGTTGCATGCAGCTCGGTTTATCCCCAGCTTCTGCCGGGAGAGAAAGCGAACGATCGCATCATCGTGCTTGAAGACCTGGACGGCGACGGCAAAGCCGACAAGAGCACCGTCTTCGTCGAAGGGTTATTGATTCCCACGGGTGTCTTACCGGATGCCAAAGGAGTCTATGTCGCTGCGAGTACGCAACTGCTGTATTTTTCAGACACGGACGGAGATGGGAAAGCAGATACGAAACAGGTTGTCCTCAGCGGATTCGGTACGGAGGACACGCATCATCTATTGCATACGCTTCGATGGGGGCCAGACGGATGGATGTACATGAATCAGTCCATTTATATTCACAGTCACGTCGAGACGCCGTGGGGCACGAAGCGACTGGACGGTGGCGGAATCTGGCGTTTTCATCCTGCGAGCCAAAAACTTGAGATCGTCTGCAAGGGATTCGTGAATCCATGGGGGCATGTTTTTGATCCGTGGGGGCAATCCTTTGCGACCGACGGAGCTTATGGCGAGGGAATCAATTACGTCTTTCCTGGCTCTGTTTTCGTGACGGCTCCGGGCTTTGATCGGTTTGTCAGTGGCCTCAATCCCGGCAGTCCGAAGCACTGCGGTCTTGAAATTCTCTCCGGATCCCACATTCCGCCCGAATGGCGAGGTCAAATGATTGCGAACGATTTTCGATCCCATCGCGTCTGCCGTTTCCAGGTCTCTCGAACTGCAAATGGTTACGTATCGCAACAACAGCCGGAAATGATTGTTTCGGACCATGTCGCGTTTCGGCCCATTGACACAAAGATGGGGCCCGATGGAACGCTCTTTTTGGCCGACTGGTACAACCCGATTATCCAGCATGGTGAGGTCGACTTTCGTGACGCTCGTCGCGATCGAGAACACGGACGGATCTGGCGGATTCGGTGGAAGGATCGGCCCGTTGCCAAATACGGCTATCGCGAAGATGCCTCGATTGAAGAGCTTCTCATCATGCTGGAGAATGAACTCGAGCTGACGCGGCAATGGGCTCGGCTGGAACTCGCTCAACGACCGATCGATCAGGTCGAGTCGCGCATGGAAACCTGGGTCAGCAAGGCAAAGGATGAATTGCAGTTCGGGCAACGATTGCTGGAACGAGTGTGGCTGAACGAATCGCGCGACCGCCATCTGCAGCTCTATTATTTTTCTCTGGTTGAACATTCCGATCCGCGATTGCGAGCGATCGGCGTCCGATCGATCAGTCGGAGGTGGGAGGCTTTGAACAATCTCTCGCCATCGCTGGAAGAAGGGGATGAGGCGGAGGCATTCAGGAAGGAGCAACTTACATTCCTTGCGCGGGCCGTGCAGGACGAAGATTGGCAAGTCCGATTGGAAGCTCTTTGTGCGCTTCGACATATTCCGACGGCAGAGTCTGTTTCGGTGGGATTGGGAGCACTCGATTCCGCCATGAACGATTACCTCGATTTCACGTTGTGGAGTTTGATTCGCGATCATGATTCTCGTTTGCCCGAATGGATCGCCAGTCAAGATGTAACCAATCTCCGGGCCGATCAGCTGATCTATGTGGCGAAAGCCACACGGAGTCACCAAGTGCTCGAGCGCGTTCTTGCGCATTTCCGGAATCGGGGTATCCCGCCGGACGAAAACGTCGTGCAGGTCTTGGCGGAGCGGTGCGATCCGGCCCTGGGACAGAAAGCTTTTGACTGGCTTTGTGAATCCGTCGATGAAATCGGACAGGATCGATTTGCAGTGTTGCTGTCCCGCTTTTCACAATGGACTGCGAGTCGAAACATGCGACCAGCGAATATCGAGCAGAAGATCCCCGATCTGCTCAGCGGAGAACTCAGTCGCCAACCGGAAGTAACGGCGGCCTTGGCGCAGGCGGCGGCTCGCTGGAAGGTGGCCAGCGTTTTGCCGATCTTGGAGGCCAGATTTGCATCGCTCAAAAATAGCGTCGATCGCACGGATGACCTAGTTCGAATCGTCGAGGGGATGGCTGGGATCGAAGGCGATGAGTCGTCTTCATTGTTGAAACGTTGGGCCATCGACTCGGAATTGACACCTCAGATTCGAGCCTCGGCAATCGGAGGGCTGGCGCGAAAAGACTTACAAGCAGCCGCTCAGCTTTGTGTGACTGAGTTAACTGCGGCTTCTGAGGAGAATACGACGACTTACGGCCTATCTCAAATTCTGTCGCGGCGCGAGGGAGGTACCCTGCTGCGTCAAGCGCTGGATGCCGTTTCGGAGCTTCCACCGAACGCGGCGAGGTTGATCCTATCTGAAATGAGGCGAATGTCGTTGCAAGACGCCGCGTTGATGGAATCCGTTCAGAAGGCAGGGCGGCTTGACGAGCATCGCTGGCTGCCGACCGAGGAGTTGATTGCAAAATTGTCCGAATTGGCACGCGACCAAGGTGATGCTAAGCGTGGCGAAGAGCTTTATCGTCTGCCTGCATTGCAATGTCAACGCTGCCATCCCATCGGTACGGCCGGCGGCCAGATTGGACCGAATTTGATCAGCATCGGTGGAAGCTCGACGTTGGACTATATCATTGAATCGCTTCTCGATCCTGATGCAAAACTCAAAGAAGGTTTTCAGACGATCGCTCTGCTGACGGCAGAGGATGAGATTGTTTCAGGTTTGGAAAAATCCCGCACCGACAACCAGTTGCAGCTGCTGACTGCAGAAGGAAAACTAGTCGCGATCGATCGCTCTCAGATTGAGTCAGAACGAACGGGAAAATCGCTGATGCCTTCAGGATTGGTGGATACTCTGACGCTTCAGCAGCTAGCTGACTTGGTCAGATTTCTCAGCGAGGTCGGTAGGACACCGGACTACACCGTGTCGACGGACCTGTGGATTCGTTCATGGCAGACAGCTCGATATACGGAAGCGGGTCATCGTGTTCTAAACCGGACC
Source organism: Pirellula sp. (assembly GCA_037440405.1). Taxonomy (GTDB): domain Bacteria; phylum Planctomycetota; class Planctomycetia; order Pirellulales; family Pirellulaceae; genus JANMGV01. Next base: position 19,661 of record JBBIUE010000062.1, read on the forward strand.
AGCGTCGATGCTTTGGCCACGGATCGCGAGAATATTCAATGGGAACGAATGGTTTCGAAAGTGAATGGGCGCGTTCCCATGTCGGAACTCGATCCCTTACAGCCTCATCGCGAGGTTCCGCCGTTCTCTGCGCTGCGGTCCGCATTCCATTGCTCGAAACTCTCTCCGATTCGCTTTCAGTGGGACGGCGCGACGGATGTGCGGCTTTGGCTAGACGGCCGTCCCGTTCCGCTGCAAAATGGAGATGCCGTCGAGTTGGCGGAGGGTAATCATCAAGTCGTCGTCGCGATCAATCGAGGGAATGAAGAGTTCGGTTTACGATTGTCTCCGACGAGCTCGGAAGCAACAGTTCAATTGGTCGATGATTTCTAATGGAGGATGGTAGTTCAAGGATGCAGAGATCAACGCGACGCAGACCCGAGATTCTTCATCTCTTCGGTACTTGGACGAGCTTCCTCCTCTTGCTGTTCATGGTTGGCTGTGATGGGTGTTCGCCGACCGCTTCGCCACCACTCAGCAAAGCTAAGGAGGAAGACGTTGCAGATCGATTCGTATTTGATGAATTCAAGGTTCTTCCGACCAGCCGCGACCGATCGATCAACTATGTCAAAGCAGGGCATTGGGTGCAGTTTCGTCATGAGGTCAAAGCCAACAAGTTCGACGAAACATTGACTGCGGAGCTGAACACGGTCGATAGCAACTTTCAACCGCTCACCTATCGTGGATCAGAAGTCATTACCTATTCGCGCGATGTGACGATCGCAAGGAATCAGTCCAAGAATTCGGAATTCTTGGCATTGATTCCAAATTCTGCGGATGTTCGCGGAGAGAATCAAACAAACCGCCCCATGACCAAGCTCACGTACATCGAGCGCAAATTGGGAGTGCAACTTTCCGAGCAAGCTTATCCCTATTCCTTGCTGAATCCCGAACAATACCTGTTCTTGGTGATTAGTCGTGAACCTGCCCGGCATCGATTCTGGAGTCGTGTCAATGCGATTGTCTATCCTAGCGAATTTCGGATGGAAGAGGAAAAGACGGTAGTCTATCGAGTGATCGAACTTGGCGAAGAGGACGCTCGCGTCTCGCTGCCGAACAACCTGCTGACGTGGACTGCCATCTCGCATTTGGTGCTGTATGATGTGAATCTTGAGGTTTTGAGTGACTCTCAGAAACAGGCCATCATCGATTGGCTGCATTTTGGAGGGACGATTCTCATCAGCGGGCCTGACGCTCTGGCTTCGGTTTCGAATTCGTTTTTGTCACCGTACTTACCGCTGCAAGATATTCAGACGGTCGAAGCCTCTCCGGAACTATTTCAACGTCTGAACGACCATTGGTCCATTGCAAGTCCAGGACCGAATTCGAATGAGCAAAATCATTTATCCATTCCGCAATCTCGAAAACTGACCATCCTCAATGGCAAGCCGACGGGGAGAGCTGCTTGGCTCAGCTCTGCAGAGGGGCTCGTCGCTGACCGATCCATTGGTGCTGGTCGCGTTTGCATGACGACGTTCTCGATGAGCGATGATTTTGTCGTGCGATGGCGTTGTTATGGCAGCTTTGTCAACGGAGCTCTCCTTCGTCGACCGCCGCGAGAGTGGAAAATTCAGCCAGAGCAGTTCGGTAGTGAATTGGTGTGCGTTCCAGCGTTCAGAAACGCAGAGAAGAACGGACGATTCTCAACTCGGGTGCGAATCATGAGTCGCGACCTGTCCAATTCTGTATCGAGGCGAATTCGAGATAATGAGGCTTCGACAATCGAATCGCAGAACGAAGATGCGAGGAGTTCGAGGTTGGCGTCGGATCGTCAAAGTGTCGATCCACCCGCAAGTAATGTAAACCCTTACATCACATCCTTCGATCAAGGGGATGGATTGAGTTCGCGCAGCGATCCCGGACGATGGAATGATAATTCAGGAATCGCCGAAGCAGCCTCTCAAGAACTAAGTGGCGCTTCCGGCATCGCCGTGCCGAGAGTTCGTCGAATTATTCAACTGCTAAGCATGTATTTGGCCGCGCTGGTTCCCATCAATTGGTTGATCTTCCGTCTCATTGGCCGACTTGAGTGGGCCTGGGTTTCAGCACCTCTGATTGCGGTTGTCGGCGCATTGGCAATCGCTCGGAGCGTCCAATTGGATATCGGTTTCACGCGAAGCGAGAATCGCATCTCCGTGCTGGAACTCCATCAAGCTCACAGTCGTGGTCACTTGGCGACTTTTACAGCCCTCTACACGTCGCTTTCGACGCAATATGATTTGATGTATCCCAATGGCAATGGAGTCGTGCTGCCTTTCGTCCCGCAAGAGCAGGCCTTGGCTCGCTTCGGTCCTCGCAACGTTCGATTCCGTTACCAATCGAACCAAGGAGACGGCTTAAAACGAGTTTCGATCCTGTCCAATACCAGCTCTCGTTTCCATGGAGAAGAGTGCATCGAGGTGGGAGGCGGGATTCGTGCTGAGTTCGATGCGTCCAATCCCAGAAAACTGCGGCTTGTCAATTCGAGCTCAATCGATATTCGATTTGCCGTAGTCGCGGGGAAATCGCTTAACCAAAAATGGATCCAATCTTGGTGTGGTGATCTGGCGAGTGGCGCAGAAAAAGGCATCGAACTCGAAGAGAACGAAATACGCCGCGAGTGGTTTGATCCATGGGAACTGGACTCAGTCACGGCAAGGGGGCCGGCACGTGCGTCGGAGATCACCAGCAGCGGGAATGATTCCCGCAGCACGCAACTGAGAGTCGACATGATGTTGTATCAAATTTTGAACGGCATTGATTTTTTGCCAGGGCATCTCGTTTTGATAGGTTACAGCGATCAGCAATTATCGAGCCTAGCCGTTGCTCCTGCGGCCAATCAGTTCGCTAATTGCACCATCGTTGTTGCTCACCTTAGTTATCCAGGTTTGCCTGCGGCACAACCCGACAAAGACCTAGTGCCCCTGAAAACGGAACGCGCCTTCATCGAGGATGAACAGATGGAATAAGGCTTCCGTGAGGCAATCACCAACTTGTTTAGGGAACAACCTAAACGTTCACGAATGGAGTCAGGATCTTCGTTTGACCTCTGAGCCAGAGCAACTTTGGCGCGGTATGCGTGGTAGCAAACGGACCGCGTTACTCGCCAAATCTGGGGCGGCCCGCGCGCAAGGCACGAACGGTTACGGGAACCACGCTGAACAGAATCATGCGCGAAGTGAATCCGACGTGCGATTGCATGAGTCAATTGTCCAAATGCTTACCGGCTCGCAATGAGGATTCGAGTTTGATGGCGAAGCTTCGTGCAGGAATGAAATGAACCAGGAGGGCGATTATTCCATCGCTTTCGACGCCGAGTCGACCATGTCGCGAGCTTCCGATTCGGTTGGCGCTTCTGCAATCAGTCGAACCAATGGTTCGGTATTGCTGGCTCGAAGCAAGAGCCAGCGGTCGTTCCAGAGGAACCTGGCGCCGTCCAGTCGATCGACCTTAGCGTCCTTAAAATGGGATTCTAGCAATCGCATTTTGCTTTCCATTTCTTTGGCAGTCATGTTCAATTTGCTTTTCATCATGAAACGCGGTGGCAGTGATCCAACTAACTGCGATACGCTCTGACCGGTTGAGGCCATCAGGTTCAATACTAGCGCCATCCCAACAAAACTATCGCGCACCAAGCCGACCCTTGGATCAATTGGTCCACCGTTTCCCTCTCCCCCGAAAATGGCTCCTGACTCTAGCATCCTGTCCACAACGTTCGCTTCTCCCACTCGTGACTCCAGCCAGGTTGCTTGGTGCTTTTCCGCCAATATCTTGGTCATCCAACTGGTGGCACAATTCGTGACGATCGGGCCCGATCGTTCGGTGAGAATCTGCTTCAAACAAAGCGCGACGGTGCATTCCTCACCGATGTACTTGCCATGCTCGTCGAGAATCGCAAGCCGGTCGGCGTCAGGGTCCTGGCAAAATCCAACGTCAAATTTGTCGCTGTCGAAATGTCGAGAAACTTCCGCGAGGTTTTCGGGAAGCGGTTCTGGCGGATGCTCGAATTTCCCATCCGGCTCGCCTCCCAGGATTTGGACCTGGCAACTAAGATTGGTCAAGAGTTCTCTTCCCAGGATACTGCCCGCGCCATGATTGCTGTCAAGCAGCACGCGGAAGGCCTTTGCACGAATTCTTGCCTCATCCACAATTCCTAAGACAAGCTTCAGATGCGCTGCGACGGGATCGGAAATGATCGTTGCTGTTTTCAATTCGTCCCAAGGTGGAAACGATGAAAGTTCGGATTTGTAAGCATCTAAGACCAACTTTCCGTCACCTGCCGGTAGGACTCTGCCGCTTTCGTTGAATAGTTTGATCCCGTTGTAGGACGGCGGATTGTGACTTGCGGATATCTGAATCCCGCCGACTGCTCGATACTCACGAACCAGGATTCCCATGGTCGGAGTCGACAATGCCTGCATCGAGTACTTCAAATCCAGAGGCCAACAATGTTGATCGAACGGCATCGACAAAGATGCGAGCCGTCGTTCGTCCATCATTTCCGAGAACGATCGACCCTTTCGGTCGAGTGGCGCAAAACGCTGCGGCATAGCGAACCGCAACAAGAGGTGTCAACTGCTCCCCTACAATTCCTCGAAGGCCACTGACACTGATGATTGGTTCTGACATCGACCTACCCAATTAAGTTCATTCCTCGAACAACTTGCTGATCGCCGCATTCGCATTCATTCGAGTTTGAGCGGTCAGGCGGAAACGTAGAGAATATATCGAACCTGCGCGGTTTGCGCCAGCGGGGGATGGTTCAACGAAAGCTGGTTCGATGGTTGGGTTTCCTGAACTACGAATCCATCGGAGCCTACTGAACAGAAGCCAGGAATGGACTACCTGCACATAGCCAAGGACAAGAGTGCCATCGCCGTACCGTAACATCGGCCCAATTCATGAGAATCGACGAAACAGCCATCAAGTTCCGGAAGAGACAATATCAAGTCCCGCTGATGCCGCGCAAATTCTTCGCGAAGTGTTTTGTCGGTCAGATGAGAAATTGCGAGACCTCGTCCGTAGACGCCATACCAAAAAAAGAAACCACCGTAGGCATTCTGATCCGTATGATCGTCGTATTTCAAAGCTTTCTGAAGGAGATCGTTATATTCAAAGCTTCGCTTGATGGCTACTTCCAAAAGTTCTTCGTTGGAAGCCTGCCAATTCAGTAAAGCCAATTCACAGATCGGATTTCGCGCGACACCGGATTGGATATCTTTCATCGTGCCTTTCGGAGCACTACGCCGACGAGTTCGAGGGGAGTTATAGGGGAAGGCGCCGTTCTCGAATCGATTGCCGGCCAGAGCCGCTAGACCTTTGTCCACTTGCACTTCGTCGATAACCGCTCCTGCTTCGCGGGCGTGGGCCAAAGCGACAAGGGCAGTTGCAGATACAAAAGGATTGGGATACTCGTGAAACCAGCCACCATTTGGCGACTGAAACTGTTCCAGATCTTGGACTGCGGATTGTAAAGCTTTAATCAATTCCGGACGAACAGCAACGCTTTTGGCCAAGAATTGGACGCGGTAGGCATGAGCCCATGTCAACTCGTCGCGGTCGCGGCGGTTCAAGTTGGACTCATCGATCAGAAACTGGACTGCTCTTTCCAAAGCAGTCTGGATTTCGATGTTGCGGTGCGGCATTCGCTCCTTGGCTTCGGCCAACGCTAGTCCACATAACGCAGTCACAGCCACATAGACGTTCGGTAAGCTGTCCGTACCGCCGAAATCATAGTCGCTATCACGCCAACCGCCGTCGCGGTTCTGCATTCCCAACAAGTAACTAACGGAACGGTTCCAAATCTCTTCCTCCGAGTAGATGGCGGGCCCAGATGCGCTCGTGAGCAACGGCTCCCGTCGGACCTTCTCCAACAAGGTCTCCGGCAGAGGATCATAGGTTTCAAATCCTCGCACGAAAGGCCCGAAGCCCTCCGCTTCTGCCGCTAGCTTCCATGCCAAGGGTTCGGACGGAAATTGTTCGCTAGCAGTTTTCCAAACTTCAAATGCCTTTTGATGTTCGCCGCTTCGAAAATAGTCGACACCGCGCAGCCATTCCCATTCCAGTGTTTCGCTGGGATTCCACTCTTTCGGTGACTCTGCCAAAGGCTTTCCCTGTGTTCGAATTTTGATGCGTTGCCATTCAGTCTCGATTTCAGGGCGTGATTGTTGAGGCTTCGCATCAGGCTCAATGGACAGCAACATCGTCTGCCACCATTCGGGATGTAGCGTTGTCATTCGGTCAATGCGTTTGATCACTTCTCCGTCGCTGGAGAGTATCAGGCATCCGGGCTCGATGAATGCGTAGCGATTCAGTCCAAAATGCTTTTGCTGCTGACGAGTTGGAACGGCTTTCACGGCAACACAATGATCCGCGAGAAACGCTCGAACGATACGCCAAGAAAACGGCCCAGCCATCATGTAGCGATCGATTTCCGGTTTGCGGTCCATGAACGAGCCGGGAACCGTCGGAATGTACCAGACGACGAAGCGACCCGAACTCTTGGCATCACTCAGAGCGCTTTCCAAAGAAGTTTTCCACTCAAAGCCCGTGCCGATCTGGGATGCGAGCTCACTTGGTCGAATGCGATTCTTGAGTGTGGAGTTCGTCGCCTCCGATAAAGCGTCCTGGGCATCTATCGAGTTTGGGGTGAAACCGAGCGCAAGGAGCATGAGGGCACTTGCCGCCGAAATGGTACGAACAGTTCGATCAATGAACTTCATGTTTCCGTTTCCCTCACTTCTGAAATCGATGTCCATCCCGACGCCAGGTCAAATTCCGTCTTCCAGTGACCAATCAGGGCTGCTGAGATCGGAAATGTGTAAAGACAAATGGTAACCGTTTTGCCCTCAGTCGCGGGCCGCCGCAAATTTGTCGAATAGCGCGGTCGATTCGCTTCCAATGATACCGCTCCGAATTCGCTCTGGCCCTGCGGTTAAACGATTATCTTGACTCCATTCGAGAACGCTCACGATAAGTGAAGCCCAAAATGAATTGGTATGCTCTTGAGGACCAATTGGCAGATTCTCGCTTTCGCTCAGTTAAATCACCTCGAAATCGTAAACCACCTCTCAATCCTGTTCTCACCGGGCTTGCTTCTCTTTCAGCCATGTCGCTCGCGAAGGCGTTGCTGCAGCTCGACAAGGCGGGCATTGAGCGTATTCAAGTCGCAGTTCTGAAGTTCCAGATCAGTTGAAATGGCATCTCCCAGCAGCTCTTGCAACATCTGTATCTTGCCCGTCAACTTGCCTTCCTGCCGCCCTTCTTGGCGTCCCTCTTCACGCCCTTCTTCACGCCCCTGAGTGAGAAGTCGATCCGCCAAGGACCCCGGTTCGATCTGAACGGGCAAGATGCTTTGAAGTGTCTGCTTAAAGTCTTGGACATCGATGCTCTTGTTGACGGTCATCACGTAAACTCCTACGGCTTGGAGCCATTCCGGCAGAAGAATCGCTGGAATCGAATTGGCTATCGATCGCAACAGATCCTCCAGCATGTTCACTAACTGCTCACTCCGGCTGTATTTTAACAGGCGTAGCGTACTTTGCAAAATCGTCGAACCGCCGATGTCTGCATCCTTTAACTGACTCAAATCTAGCAGGGAGTATCGATAATCAACTTGATATTCAGCCAGCGTTTTTGGTGTTTCCAACAAATCCTGCATGCTTCTGGGAGCAGTCCACGTACAATCCCCATGGTACACGACCAACGGCACGATTGGACAAAGTCGCGATCCATCACGTAATCGCTTCTCCCAAATGCGAACCATGTACGACAACAACTGGAAGACAGTAAAATGGTCGGATTGGCTTTTATGTTCAAAGAGAACGTAGATCATTACTCGATCATCGGTGCTATCATTCTTGGAGCCGACTCGGCGGACTGAAAAGAGCAGGTCCGAGAATTTTTCCGTCAGGTCAGCGTCGATAAAACTACCAGTTTCCAGTTGAAGAGTATCGATATCGAACTCAGCCAATGCGTCGGCGCTCAGCTGAGTCTCGATCAAACTTCGCGCAGCTGGCAGATGCGACAGGGCGAAATGGAAGAAATTGTTGTGCGGCGTTGGTAATTGTTCCATGGTAGCTCATTGTAACAGCTCCCAAGTCAAAGCGGCACTGTTGAAAGTTTGCCGAGTGAAGATCGATTTCTCTCGCTTCGGGATCAATCGATGAATCAATGGTTCCATCCTCGCTACGCGCAGCGGCTGACGCAAAACGCGTAACTCAAGAACTAGAGCTTCGCGACCATAGCTTCCGCTTGATGGAGAATCTTTGGAAGAGGTTTACGTCCTGCGAAGCGGGCATGATCGCGGCAAGAAAGAGCCGCTTTTGCCCGTAATTGCGAGCCTCTATCAAAGCCTACATGCCAAAGCCCGATTGCGAAGCCAATCGATGATTATGGGGAACGCTTTTACTCCCTAGTAGGCGGAGGTGCCTTGCCATACTTCGCAACATACAGCGAAGCGAACTGTTCCTGAAGTTCGGGGTGGCATGGAAAGCACTGCGTGTCGGGTCGATCGTGGTCTTGGCACCAATCCCATCGCTTTTGAAAATCGGCGGCAAGCTTACTATCGCACCTGCCGCACTGTTCCTCGGGCACTCCGTGCTCTTGGCACCACCAAGCATCGTGCTTTGCTCGGTGACCTGTCGCTTGGGCGCTCGGAGAAGTCGCCGAATCCGAAATCGGATTTTCAGCCACTGGCGTTGAGGAGTTGCATCCAACTGTGCTAGACAGGACAAATGCAAAGACAATCGTGGACCTACACAATTTGGTTAACAATATGTTTGGCATGGTTTCAGCTCCTTCGAATCCGGGTTAGCATCACTTCATTGCCCTCGACCTATCGAGGGTTGATTTTGCGATGTGGACTTAAAACTGAACAGGCTGTAAAGCACTCGCAACACGAATAACGACATGAACATGCCGCTTAATACTCCGCCGATGATGACGGTTGCCAGCGGACGCTGAACCTCTGCACCGACGCCCTGGCTGAATGCCATGGGAAGAAATCCTAGGCTGGCAACTAAGGTCGTCATTAGGACGGGCCGCAGTCGGGAGGTGGCTGCCGACCATACGGCGCTCTGCACATCCATTCCCTCTTGTCGAAATCTTCTCACAGCAGTGACCAAAAGCATGTCGTCGAGCACTGCGATTCCGGACAGAGCGACGAATCCGATGACCGCAGAAATCGAGAAAGGCATGTCACGTAGCCAAAGAGCAAACAACCCCCCAACCCATGCGAAAGGAACAGCGGTGAAAACTCTCATTGCGTCGAAGACATTGTTGTAGGTCACGTAGAGCATCGAGAAGATTAAGACCAAAGCTAAAGGGACGACGATCATTAATCGCCTTTCAGCTCGAATGAGATTTTCGAATTGTCCTCCGTATTCGATCCGATAACGCGCGGAAGGAAGGGATAGACTTACCAAGTCCTTTTGAACATCTTCCACGAAACTCCCCAGATCGCGGCCACGAACATTCGCGGTAATGACGACGCGCCTTTGCCCCCAGTCGCGAGAAATGGTCGATACTCCTTCGACGATCGTAATTTCGGCGAGCCGTTCGAGCGGAATCTGCTCTCCGCTTGGAGTCGAAATCGACAATCGACCGATCTCGCTGGGACTGAGTTGCTGGCTTTCGGGCAAGCGTACAACCAAGGGAAAGCGAAGCTGTCCTTCGATAACTTCACCCATGGGCTTGCCTCCGATTGCTTCGACCATACTCAGGATTTGTTGCCGCGACAATCCGTATCGTGCTATCTCGTCCGGACGTACCTTGACCTGAAGCATGGGCTGACCGATGGTCTGTTCGACAGTCACGTCGGCAGCTCCGGGCACGGTACGGACTCGCGAAGCAATTTCCTGAGCTGTTTTCGACAAGAGCTCAAAGTCATCACCAAATAACCGAATGCCAAGATCCGATCGGACTCCGGAAATCATTTCGTTGACTCGCATTTCGATGGGTTGCGAGTAGCCAACGGCCTGGCCTGGAAAATCTCGAAGCACTTGCTCCACTTGGCTGGTGAGTTCGTCCTGATTTTGAGCTTGCTTCCATTGCGATCTGGGTTTCAAGGTGATGAAGATGTCGGTCATCTCAATACCCATCGGATCGGTTGCAACCTCTGCGGTGCCAATGCGACTCCAAACATCCTCGATTTCGTCCGGGAAGCTTTTTCGAAGCAATCGTTCCATTTCAGAGTTGCTGCGAATCGATTCGGACAAATCGGTTCCCGCGATCCGAGTAACTCCGAGCGCTAGTGCGCCCTCCAACAATCGAGGAACAAACTCTGATCCTAAATTGGGTGCGATGAAACCAAACGCGAAGACCATAATGCAGAGAGCGACTCCAAGGACTGCCGTTCGGAATTGGAGGGACCAGCGCAGAATGGGATCATGAACGGCTCGGATGGCGCGCATCAACAGCGGTTCCGTGTGGCGAATTCGCTTCGGTAAAAATGTACTAGCCAAGACGGGCATCAACGTCATCGACAAGAACAAGGACCCCAACAGGGCGAAGATGACTGTCAGAGCCATGGGTCGGAAAAGCTTTCCTTCGACACCTTCAAGCGTTAGGATCGGTAAGTAGACGATCATAATGATCAGTTCGCCAAAGAGTGTTGGTCGGCGGACTTCGACAATGGCGTTGCGAATGATCTCCTTGCGATTGAAGTTCACGTCGCGATGATCCGCAAGGCGACGAACGCAATTTTCCATCATGACGACGGAGCTATCGACGACCAAACCGAAATCGATCGCTCCAAGGCTGAGCAGGCTGGCCGCAATGCCGAATCGATACATGCCGCTAAACGCGAAAAGCATCGAAAGGGGAATCGCGAGTGCCACCATGCCAGCAGCTCGAAGATTCCCGAGAAAGGCGAATAAAACGGCAATGACAAACAAACCACCTTCAAATAGATTTTGTCGGACGGT
>JBBIUE010000063.1:0-30475 GCA_037440405.1 Pirellula sp.
CCATCCTTGGGAGAGAGGGACAAACGAGAATACCAACGGGCTGATTCGACAATTCTTACCCAAGAAAACCGACCTGTCAGATGTCAGCCATTCGCAAATCAAGAAAATCGAAACTCTACTAAACGAACGACCGCGAAAGCGACTCGGCTACCGAACACCCAACGAAGTTTTTGACGACGCTAGACTCGAATCCTGTCGCAATTGAGATGAACATCCGCCAAACGATAAACCGACACCGCAATTCTGATGTGGAACAAGGTCCAGAGATAATAGTTCCGAGCTCATTCGAGAGGGTGGTAATTCCCAACAACGGGAAAACGATTCGCAATCGAATGCTTGCCATGCTTGCGAAGTGACGTCGGCAAGAACGAGACGGTTAGCAGCTTCGCAGTATGTCAGGTTCAAATGCAATCGTCCTTCCGTTTGAGGCCATGCGTCATCAAACAAATCGATCAAAGCTACGATCAAGCGCCTGTAATCGCAATGAAAACATAAGCCTTGAAGAAATCTCTCGCCAGGCATCAACCAAATCGGATCACCATCGGGCTCTTCTAAGATTGATCTCATCCTGTCAAGAAAGACTTCCCACTTCGGCTGGCTGGGACGTCGCACTGCCCGTCGAATTATTGTTTCAAGACCGGTTGGAGTGTGTATTTCAATCTCGCCAAACCCACTTAAAAGAGCAATTCGTTCGTTGCAGATTGCTGCCAGATCCACGACAGTTCCAAATTGATCGGTGACTGTGTACCGATTGTCCACGTCTTTGCACAGTCGAATAGCTCGGCCATTGTGAAGTGCCCAAAGCTGTGATGCTCCAGGAAGCAGGACAATCCGAGAGTTTACCTGCGGGTACCAATCAAGTCTGAAATGATCGACCGTAAATTGATCTTCTCCCGAAAACAAGAGTTCAAACGGTTGGAGAGTTGTTCGATCAAATCGCGCGATTTCCGTTTGCTTTCGGGAACCAATCAAGGCCAAAAACGAATCCGACGATTTTTCATACGCGACAGCCTGGAAGACTGATTGGCTGATTTCTGGAATAACATACCTCGCTTCGATTCTGCCGGTGCGAAGGTTCATCCGAAAGAAGTATCGCCCCGCCGCGAACCACCCATTGCCTTCCTCAACATGAACGGCTGCGGCTTGACTGAAATTCTCAAAGACATAGTCCGAGCTGCCCAGCGTCACTCCATCCCAATTCGGTTGCTCTGCAGACTGATACCCATTTAATGCGGAGCCAAAACTCAGCCAGAGGATCAGGCATCCGACTTGCCGAAAAGTTGCACGAAGGCTCATGTCATAGCCCCCTTAAAGAATAGACCAAACAACTCCTGAACCGCTTTTCCTGAATCAAGCGTTGGCTCGATAGAAGTGTATTTGAAAAGCTCGAAAACCCTGACGAAACATTGGAGAGCAATGAGTTTCGAACGATTTTATAATCCAAGAACCGGAGGGTTTCGAGTGACGGACAACATACGTAAACTACTACAAAAAAGTAAGCAGCGATTGAAAAAGCTTATCCAAAAATGAAAATGCATGCTCGCCTGCTATCGTATCATCCAACGTGGATGATGAACTGGTGAAACCTCCGCAAGCGATCGCTGCCGGTGGACTAGGGGCGGTTATTAGCTGATGAAGCAAGTTGACCTGCGGACGCATATTCCGCCCAACGAGCTAGCGGTGTCCGCGCCGGATTGATGACACCGAGGTTGAAGCCATAAACAGAAGACCACGGCTATGTGCCAGAACTGATTTGGGAAAGCTGTCTTGCTGCTCAGTTGGAAAGCGAGCTTTGGGGAGCGAGCCTGTTTTTCGCAGTGGCCGAATATCCGCATATCCGCGATTATCCCATTGACGAAGCAGCTCTGTTGCGAGAGGCTTGAGGCATTCGCCTGTGAAAAGAATCGAGAGGGATCATGAATACTGAAACGAGCGGAAATGTTTCACTATCGGATTTTCAATTGCTGATTCGGACGATGTATTTCGAAAAGGATGTCGAGCGAGGTGTTGATGGAACGTTCATGTGGCTGATGGAAGAGATTGGCGAGCTGGCATCTGCATTGCGGGGAGATGATCGGCAGAATCTGGAGGAGGAATTTGCTGACGTTCTCGCTTGGCTGACGACCATCGCGAATGTGGCAGGCGTCGATCTGAGCCGAGCGATTCAGCGTAAGTATGGTAGCGGTTGCCCGGGATGCCGACGTTTCGTCTGCGATTGTCCGATGACGGAGAAGCCATGATCACGACTGATCGTGGTTCTCTTCGAAAATACTGTTCTCTGCTCGGTCCAGCAGAGGATCAGGCAAGTAGTACCTAGGGTAACTACGAGCAACCAAGGCCTGCAATCTCAGAATGCAGGTTGACTGGCAGATCATCAAGTCGGTTGCGATGGCATACACCTTTCGAGATCTTGGACCACAATTTCCTGGTACGATTGAGCGAGGCTTGAGCAAATGAGTCGAGAAATTTTTGGTGAAGAGGTGCCGGAACGAGCTCGCAGCAAGAGCATTGTCGTCATCCCTGCGCGACTTGGATCCACCCGCTTGCCGGAAAAACTCCTTTTGCGCGACACAGGTAAGACGGTGTTGCAGCACACCTATGAGACGGCAAGTCGAGCAAGGCTACCGAGCGCGGTCGTGGTTGCGGTAGATCACGAGCGATTATTGCGTGAAGTTGAGCGATTCGGCGGCAGAGCAATCATGACGGATCCGAACGCGGCATCGGGAACCGATCGACTTGCGGAAGTTGCCGTGAGTTACCCTCAGAATATCTTCGTCAATGTCCAGGGGGACGAGCCGGAAATCGCGCCGGAAGCCATCGACTTCGTCATTGAAATACTTCAATCGGATCCCGCAGCAACGGTAGCGACGTTGGCGACGCGAATTCGCGATAAGGACGATTTAGAAAATCCTAATTGCGTCAAAGTTGTCTGCGATCATCGCGGGAGAGCGATGTACTTTAGTCGCAGCATCATTCCTCATCCGCGGACGTGGGATGAGTCCCTGCTGGAAGCGAATCCACCGATTTATCTTCATCATCTAGGCATCTACGCTTACCGCCGCGAATTCCTGCTTTCGCTCTCCCATCTTCCGCCGAGCCCTTTGGAGCAAGTCGAGAAGCTGGAACAGCTTCGATTCTTGCAGGCAGGAAATGTTGTTCAAGTTGGACTGGTTGCGTCGGCCCACCGAGGCATCGATACGATGGCGGACTATCAAGCCTTTGTCAATCGGCAGCGAAATGGTACCATGAGTTAGGGTCTGTCATCAGCGAAATTGAGCGAATTCAGAGGAACGAAGGCTGCTCCCACGCCAGTCGAATCGCTGGCTTGACAGACCAGTAGAGGACCAAGTCGGTGACCAAGCATATTTTCGTAACGGGCGGTGTCGTAAGTTCGATTGGAAAAGGTTTGACCAGCGCGTCGATCGGCATGTTGCTCGAGTCGCGGGGGCTCACGGTGCGGATGCAGAAGCTTGATCCGTACATCAATGTCGACCCGGGGACGATGAGTCCGTATCAGCACGGCGAAGTGTTCGTACTCGATGATGGTAGCGAGACGGACTTGGATCTCGGGCACTATGAACGGTTCACTTCTGGAAAATTGACTCGCGATTCCAACTACACCACCGGACAGATCTACTTGTCGGTGATCGAAAAGGAACGGAACGGAGTCTATCAAGGCAAGACGGTCCAAGTCGTTCCCCACATCACGAACGAAATCAAGCAGGTCATCAGCAAGATGGCGACTCCCGAGACCGACGTGGTCATCACGGAAATTGGAGGCACGGTGGGAGACATCGAAAGCCTGCCATTTCTGGAGGCGATTCGACAATTCGCTCATGAATCAGGACGTGAAAACTGTCTGTTCATTCATTTGACCCTCGTTCCCTACTTAAAGGCGGCTGCCGAGCTGAAAACCAAACCCACGCAGCATTCGGTCGGCTTGCTGCGCCAAATCGGAATTCAGCCGGATATCCTGATTTGCCGCTGCGAGCAGCAGATCACTCGCGACGAGCGGGAGAAGATTTCGTTGTTCTGTAACATTCCCATTGAGGCGGTGATCGAAGAACGCGATAAGGACTTTTCGATTTATGAGGTCCCCCTCAGCTTGCGTGAGAATCAACTCGATGATCTCATTGTCAAACGGCTGAACTTGGGTGGCGGGCTTCCCAATCTCGATCACTGGCAAAAGCTCCTGCACACGTTGAAGAACCCCAAGCATGAGATCAGTATTGCCGTGGTCGGCAAGTATGCAGAGCACAAAGACGCTTACAAGTCCGTTTACGAAGCGATCGACCATGCTGGGATCGCGCATGAAACCCAAATTCGGATCGGCCGCATTCACAGCGAAGAAATCGAAAAGGAGGGACCGGAACGGTTGCTGGCCGGTTATGACGGCATCCTGATTCCAGGTGGTTTCGGCGAACGTGGAATCGAGGGCAAGTTGCAAGCCATTCGTTACGCGAGGGAAAAGGAGATTCCTTTCTTTGGAATCTGTCTTGGCATGCAATGCGCCGTCATCGAGTTTGCCCGCAACGTCATGAATTTGCAGGACGCGAACTCCACCGAGTTCGACAAGAACACGACCAATCCTGTCATCGTGTTGCTCGACAAGCAGCGAGAAGTAACTCAAGTTGGAGGAACCATGCGCCTCGGATTGCAACCGGCCCAGGTCGATCCCATTTCCCAAGCTGGACAAGCCTACGGTGTCGATCAGATCGCGGAACGACATCGCCATCGATATGAGTTCAACAATCAATTCCGACCGAGCTTCATCGCTCATGGCATGAGCTTTTCCGGAACTAGCCCAGATGGCTGCCTGGTCGAGATTATCGAGCTACCGACGCATCCTTGGTTTGTTGCGGTTCAGTTCCATCCCGAGTTTCGCAGCAAACCGGTGAAGGCCCACCCCCTGTTCGCTGGATTTATTGCTGCCGCGGTGCAGCGTCGCGAGCGACCGAAAGCGAGTTCCTCAGCGACAACTGGTAAAAGAACCGAGGTTGTCTCCTAGCTTTCCACCAACAACGATGCTTCAGTTCAACGACTTTTTCAGTACTTTGATAATTGGAGAAATCAACAGATGAGTGATGAACCCAAGATCATCGTCGATGAAGATTTCAAGGAACAAGTCGAACGTGAGAAGGAGGAAGCACGACGAAAGGCGGCAGCAAAGCACTTGGACGAAGGTGCGGAGCATGCTAGCCTTCCGCCGGCCTCCTTCGAGTCGCTTGTGGCCTTGCTCGGCACGCAAGCCATGGCCTATCTTGGCGTGGCACCGACCGAAGAAGCGAATTTACAAATCAATTTGCCATTGGCCCGATTCCATATCGACTTGTTGGAATTACTGCAAGAAAAAACGCGCATGAACTTAACCGGAATCGAATCCGACGCGCTCAAGAATTGGCTCTTTCAATTGCGGATGCTTTACGTCGAAACGAGCAAGCTCGGGAATACTTCTAATACAACGAGGAAAGACCTTGATTCGGACCAGCATCAAGCAAGTTCTGACACGATCTATACTCCATAAAGTTCGCATGCCGGCTCAGTATTTGGGGCTGGAAAAGAACATCGTCGTCAAGGATCATCGCCAAGTTCGGGGAAGGCTTTGCCTGTGCTTTCCGGACGCCTACACCATTGGCATGAGTCATCATGGACTTCAAGTCCTGTATTCGTTGATGAATGCCCGAGACGATTGGGCGTGCGAGCGAGCCTTCACGCCATGGCCAGACATGGAACGGGAACTGCGAGAAGCGAACATTCCGCTTTATTCGCTAGAGACCTATACACCGCTCCATGAATTTGACGTAGTCGGTTTCTCACTTCAATACGAGATCAGCTCGCCCAACGTGCTAACGATGTTGGACTTGGGGCAAGTACCTTTACTTGCTAAGGATCGAAACCTGTCAGCTCCCTTAATTTTGGCCGGTGGGCCCTGCTGCCAAAATCCGGAGCCGATGGCCGACTTCATCGATTGTTTTATCACTGGTGATGGCGAACCTTCGCTTCCTGAAATCTGCGATCTTTGGCTTGAGCTGCGGAACCAGGCTCGCGAGAAACAGGGATGGCACGAGGGAGAGGCTGGCCGAAAAGAGCGAGACGATGTACTCGCCGAAATGGTCCGCAGGCTGCCTTACCTGTATGTTCCGAGATTCTACGAACCAGAGTATCGGAATGGCCGATACGTTTCGCTCAATCGGACTCGCAGCGATGTACCGGAAACCATTGAGCCGTGCGTAATTCGTGACTTAGAAGCGATCCCGCTGCCGACTCGACCCTTGGTTCCGATCGTCGAGTGTGTGCATGATCGAATCGCTCTCGAAATCATGCGAGGATGCCCATGGCAGTGTCGGTTCTGCCAAAGCACCGTGATCAAGCGACCGCTGCGAATACGAACGCCGGAAACGATCATGCAGGCGGCGATGGAAGCGTACAAACAGACTGGGTTCAACGAAATCAGCCTCCTCTCGCTTTCAAGCAGCGACTATCCGCATTTTCAGGAGCTAGTGCTGCGCATGAAGGAGACATTCAATCCGCTCGGGGTCAACATTTCCATACCGAGCCTGCGAGTGAACGAGCAACTGCGCTCGCTGGCCGAGTTGGTGGGCAATCAGCGACGAAGCGGGTTGACACTCGCTCCCGAAGTCGCTCGCGATGATATGCGAGAACAGATTCGTAAGAAAATCAAAAACGACGATCTTTACGAAGGCTGCCGGACCGCATTTCGGAACAATTTTGAGAGCGTGAAGTTGTATTTCTTGTGCGGCTTGCCCGGCGAACGTGTCGTGGACTTAGAGGGCATCGTTGAGATGGCAGAGACAATCGCCAACATCGGCAAGGAAGTTCGTGGCCGCTATCCCAAAGTTACCGCAAGCGTATCGAACTTCGTTCCGAAAGCGCATACGCCCTATCAGTGGAATGGCATGCAGCGGCGCGAGTACTTCCATTGGGCCCACAATTATTTGCATCAGTACAAAAAAATCCGATCGGTCCAAATCAAGTGCCACGACGTGGAAACGAGCCTGCTGGAAGGCGTGCTCAGTCGCGGCGATCGGAGAACGGGCAAAGCGATTTTGCTGGCGTGGCAGCGGGGAGCTCGCTTGGATGGCTGGACCGAAATGTTGGACGCCAAGCGATGGTGGCAGGCACTTCAGGATGCGGAGATCGACATTGAACAGCAGCTGCACGAACCCTACGCCCTCACGGACCGGCTCCCCTGGGATCATGTGAATGTCAAATATGGCAGAACCTATTTGGAGAAGGAGCACGACCGTGCCACAGCCCAGCTGACGATCATGGCCAACGCGAAGTGATACGCATCGTGGGTTTTCAACCTGGGTACTAGCCAAATTTCTCATTGCGACAGTTGCGCGAGCCGTCGGGCAATCGAGACACTCATACATGGACATCGAACACTTAACGACCAATTCGATCCTCGGGCCAGGCGGACGGATTGCTCGTCGTATTCCAGCGTATGAACATCGACCGCAGCAACTGGAAATGGCGGCGGCGGTCGAGCGGGCGTTTCGCGAGGGACACCATTTGATCGCGGAAGCTGGCACCGGAGTGGGCAAGAGTTTTGCTTATTTGGTGCCAGGAATTCTCCATGCCACTCAAGATCAGACGCTTTGTGCGTCCTCGGACGAAGAATCGGAAGGAGAAGAGCAACCCCGCCGTCGCGTGGTCGTCAGCACGCATACCATCGCACTTCAAGAACAGCTCATCCAAAAGGACTTACCACTTCTCAACGCCGTGATTCCTCGCGAGTTCTCCTCGGTACTCGTCAAGGGGCGGGGAAACTACTTGAGTCTGCGTCGTCTCAGCTTGGCCCAGCAACGGATGATCAATCTGTTCGCTGAAGATGGCGAACAACGCGAATTCCAGTCCATCGTGGAGTGGGCCAAAAGGACGGCTGATGGGTCGCTCAGCGATTTGAAATATCGTCCGCGAGGAAGTGTATGGGACGAAGTTGCCTCAGACTCCAGCAACTGTTTGGGAAAAAAGTGCGACTTTCACGCCAAGTGCTTTTACTTTCAAGCCAGAAGACGCGTCCACAATGCACAGATTTTGGTGGTCAATCACGCCTTGTTCTTCACTGACCTAGCCTTGCGGCAAGTGGATGCGAGCATCTTGCCGGACTATGATGCCGTGATCTTGGACGAGTGCCACACCTTAGAATCCGTTGCCAGCGAGCATCTCGGACTATCGGTATCGAATACCCAAATCGACTATACGCTTCGCAAGCTCTACAATCCCCGAAATGAGAAAGGGCTGCTGATCGTTCTCGGACTGAAGCAACTTTGTCAGCGAAGTTATCAATGCATGGAATTGCTGGACGACTTGACCTCCGACTTGATCGGTTGGCTGGCCCAACATCCCAAGGGAAACGGTCGGGTCCGTTCTCCGATGCCGATCGAGAATCGCCTCTCGGATGCTCTTCTGCAACTTTCGAAAGAGCTGGCACGGTTCGCCAGCAACCACGAATCATCCTCGGTTCGGCAGGAACTGGTTGCTGCTCAATCGAGGTTGGTTTCACTTTCAACCGCTCTGGATCAGTGGCTGCGGCAGCTCCAACCCGATTCCGTATACTGGCTGGAACACACGTCGAAAAGAGCGGGCGAACGTATCGAACTCAGAGCATCACCCATCGATATTGCACCCTCGATGAGACGCATGTTGTTCCAATCGGTACGTAGCGTGATTATGACCAGCGCCACGTTGTCGACCGGTCGAGCCGGAGGATTTGATTTCTTTCGATCGCGAGTCGGAGCCACGGACGCGAAAGCGGTCCAACTCGGGAGCCCGTTCCATTACGAGCGCCAAGCAGAAATCATCCTCATGCCGGACATGCCCGATCCATCGTCCGATGCGAAACGCTTTGAGGACATGTTGCCACAGGTTTTGCGCCACTATATCAAGAAGTCCGATGGTCGTGCCTTCGTCCTATTTACCAGTTACGGTATGCTCCAGCGAATGGTGACGCAATTGAGCGAATGGATGGCGGAGCATCAGTACGCGATTTACAGCCAAGCCGACGGAAGTCCTCGCAGCCAGTTACTTGATGCTTTCAAAAAACAACCGCGCGGGGCATTGTTCGGGACCGATAGTTTCTGGCAGGGGGTCGATGTTCCTGGAGATGCTCTCCGGAGCGTGATCATCACCAAGCTCCCGTTCAGCGTTCCCGATCTTCCACTTTTGGAAGCTCGACTGGAAGCGGTTCGCGATCGGGGTGGCAATCCGTTCAAAGACTATCAAATCCCGGAAGCGGTCATCAAATTGCGTCAGGGCTTTGGACGTCTGATTCGAACGGCAACCGATACGGGTACAGTCATTATCGCGGATCCAAGAGTGATGACCAAAGGCTACGGACGAACCTTTCTAGAAGCCCTCCCACGTTGCAAAACTTCTCACCAATCGTTGTCGCAATGCTCGTAAAACTGCTCCGAGATTGCTTCATTGGCCGGTCCAGTCACCGATTTAGACCTTCAGTCGATCGTGATTGAGGCGACTGATCGGGGGAACTCGCAATCCGCAGTGTGAGTTAGGTAAAGATTGCGTGGCGCGATACATTTCCACAATCTCGCGACAGTCGCAAGAAAATGGATTGAGCAACAATCGCGTTTCCATGTCCGATGCATTCGACTTGGAAAACGCACCATTTCACTATGGATCTTCGCCTCGTTGCGTTGACGCGGGCCAGTCTGCTGCCGTGCTCAAGTAGTGGAGAACGATTCCAGCGGTCACAGCAACGTTGAGAGAATCCGTCCCAGGAGCCATGGGTATGTTCACTCGTTCTGAGGCTACGGATTGAACCTCGGCGGGGAGTCCATAGGCTTCGTTGCCAAAAATAGCGATCGTGGGGCCAGTCACTCGACAATCCATCAATCTGCGCGATGGATTTTGTAAGCTGGTAGCCCAAGTCGTTATGCCGCAGAGCTTGGCTTGATGCAGAAAGCCAACCGCATCGGAGCAATGAAACAACGACACGCGAAACACTCCTCCCATCGACACACGAAGAACTCGACGGGAGTAAGCATCAGCGGTACCCGGCCCCAGGATGACATCGCGAATCCCCAGGCCTGCACTCGTTCGAATGATGGTGCCGAGGTTCTCCGGATCTTGAATCCCGATGAGCATGGCACCAACCCAATGAGAACGCGAAGGAAGCATCGGTTGCAGCTCGCTCGCATCCAGAATCTGCTTCCGAAGACCGCACGCGAGATAGCCGCGATGAAACTGAAAGCCGATCAGCTCCGCGATTCTTTCATGGGGGACAGAAAGTACGGTGATGCTCTCCGGGAGCCAAGCTTCCGCTTCATCGAGAAAGCGGTGGTCGATCAGCACCGACTCGATTTGATGGTCGCTGCCCAACAGCCGTTCGACGAGCGGTTTCCCCTCCGCGATAAATCGGCCACTCCAGCGAGTCAAGTTCCTCGTTCGAATCGAACGATAGACATCGAGCCGAGGATCGTTCAAATCTTGGATAGTAACTACCGGCACGGTTCAGGCTGCCTAACCATCAAGCATCGGGAGTCAGCACGATCTTGCCCGCAAGCCCACCTGATTTCTGAACGGTGCTTTCTTCTTGGATTCGGTGGGCAAGAGCCGTTTGCGACAGAGGCAGGACTCGATCGATTTGGGCACGAAGTTGACCCGAGACCAGGGCATGGTTGATCCACTCTGCTGCTTGCTGCTGTTCCGAAGGAGTTGCCTTGAACATAACAAAGCCGTGAAGTGAGCATCCCTTCACATAGAAAGGACCGACGGGAAAGGGTGGTCGAGCATCTCTGCCTGCCATCAGCACCATCCGAGCTCGTTCAGCCATCAATTCGACCGCTTCATCGAAATTGGGTTCGCGCAACGTCTCCCAGAAGACATCGACTCCATGAGGGGCGAATTCTCGAACCGCTCCTTTCACATCCTGCGACGTGTGGTTGACGACGAAATCCGCTCCCAATTCCATACAGCGATGAGCTCGAGCTTCATCGCGGGCGGTGGTCACGATTCGAGCCCCCATGGCTTTTGCCATTTGCAACACCATCGCTCCCACACCTCCCGTTCCTCCGCGAACAAAGATCGTCTCGCCGGGTTGGAGGTTCGCTCGCAGAGCTAGGCCAAGATAGGCAGTGATACCCACCAAAGCACACGCTGCAGCATCCTGACTACTCACACCGTCGGGAACCGGATACAACCATTGCGCTTCGACAGCAGCATACTCCGCAAATGTTCCTTGCCGACCGAGAAGCCCCTGATTGCTTCCCCATACTCGCTGGCCCACTTTGAGGTCTCGAACCTGATCGCCGACCTCCTCAATGATTCCAGCGAGATCGCAACCGACTACAAATGGAAACGGGAGCGGCCAATAGTTGGCACCGTTTCGAATGTACGTGTCGATCGGGTTGACTGCGACCGCTTCGACGCGAACCAAAACTTGATCGGGACGGATGGTCGGTTTTGGTAGCGTTCCAAATTGAATGACATCGGGACTGCCGGTTTTCTCGATATAAGCAGCTTTCATGAACAGCCTTTCCGAAGGAATACGCTAGAATAGATTTCTGCAGGGTCGTCACTATGGTATCTGAATGCATCAACTCGAACAGAAGTCATTGAAACAGATGGTGGGACATCACTCAACGCAAAATTCCCGGATGCTAAGGTATTGGCTGGTTTCGAGCCTGCTGTGGCCGTTTTGGCTGTCGAGCTTGTTTGCCCTGACGGATGTTTCTGTTGTGTCGTTGGACGGCAGCCAGCGGTCCGGAAAGCTTGTTCAGTGGGGGCAGGAATCGCTGACGCTCGAGCAAGCGGGAAACACTGCCTCAGTCGACTTGCGTTCCCTGAAAAATGTCGCATTTTCGGCCAGCCCATCGGACCGAGGAGCGAACGCTACTTCGCACCGCATTGCACTCGAACTTCGAGATGGCAGTGTTCTATTTGCATCCGATCTGTCCGGCTCCCAGGATCGCTGGAGTTTGAAATCGGCTTTCGGTGTCGGCGAACTACCTCCCGCGACTTTGGCTGCAGTGCAATTCCGGAGTCTTTTAACGGCAGAGAAGCCGGCTTGGGAAGACTGGCGCCGTGAAAAAGGAATTCTGGATTCGCTGATCGTCTCACGGAACGAAGGAGTTCTCGATCGAGTCAACGGAGTGATCCTAGGCATCCAACCTGACAGCGTCGAGTTTGAGTTGGACGGTCAAAAATTGAATCCTCCACGCACCCGATTTGTAGGTTTGATTTTCGCGAGACAACCACTGGAACGACAGCCGTTGGCAGCGCGCATCCGACTTGTCGACCGATCAGAATGGAATGCGACGGAGATTCATTGGGATGCCACGAAGGAAGTGCTTTCCTGGAAGAACTCGCTGGGACTCCAATGCAAAACGGCGGTGAGCGATATCGTTGAAGTGGATTTGACCAAACTCAATGTACGTTGGCTGTCGGAATTGGAAGCGATTGATCGCAAAATAACTGCACGAGTAACGACCGCAACGAAATTTGCTTCGAGGGATCGTCTCTTGGGACCACGATTTGACGGTCATGGTACATCCGCTGGGTCTGACCACAACTTGATTTTTCACTCTCCTGGAGAGATTTCATTTCGGGTGCCGGACGGTGTCACCAACTTCTCGACGCGAATTCGGCGGATCTCGAATGGCGATGTTCGAAGTGAGCTCCATGCTGAGATCTATCATGCTGACGAACTCGTGTATCGTTCCGTCATACCGGATGACGATTCTGCAAAGCCCGTTCAGGTTGCTGTGCAATCGAATCGTCGTCTGAAATTGGTCATCCGTTCGAGCTCTCCGCTGGCGGCTGGGTCCACCGTGGAATGGTCGCAACCGCGATTCGAACGATAGCCACCGATAAGGTCAGAGCATGAACATGATGAGGCGTGATCGATGAACATAATGAACAAGCGCACGTTGCTGTTGCGATCCAGTGTCTCGGTAGTCGCCTTGGTCGGTATGATCATTCTGAAATCATTCGCCGCCGAGGATCGACCTCAACCTCCCGTGGAAGTTTTGCAAGCGGAGCAGGAGAGGATCGAAGCGATCGAGCAGGCGTCGCGTTGCACCGTCGCCGTCTTCGGATCGGATGGACAGGGGGGGGGTAGCGGAGTGGTCGTTTCACCCGATGGCTACGTCGTCACTAATTTTCATGTCACCAGTCCCTGTGGCGATTTTATGAGGTGCGGTCTTTCCGACGGCAATGTCTATGATGCCGTCATTGTCGGAATCGACCCAACCGGCGACTTGGCAGTCGTCAAGATGTATGGCCGAGACGACTTTCCCGTAGCCGTGCTCGGTGACAGCGATCACGTGGAAATCGGTCAGTGGTGTTTTGCTGCCGGCAATCCGTTTCTGTTGGCGACGAATCTTCAGCCAACGATTACCTTTGGCTTGATCAGCGGCGTTCACCGCTATCAGGAGCCGGCGGGAACGATTCTAGAATATACCGATTGCATTCAAACGGACGCTGCGATCAATCCAGGAAACTCAGGAGGGCCGCTCTTTAACTCCAAGGGTGAGCTGATCGGAATCAACGGGCGATGTTCTTTCGAAAAGCGAGGGCGAGTCAACGTGGGAGTCGGCTACGCGATTTCGATCAATCAGGTGAAAAACTTTCTCGGGCATCTGAAATCCGGAGCCATTGTGGATCATGCGACGATGGGATTCACGGTCGCGACTGACCCGGATGGGCGCATCCTCGTCACGAATATCTTAGAGTCCAGCGACGCATTCCGCCGCGGAATTCGGTACGGAGATGAAATCCTTGCCATCGGTGGCAAGGACATTCATACCGTCAATCAGCTAAAGAACATTGTTGGAATTTACCCGGAAGGATGGCGGATTGCTGTCCGATTTCGCCACGCCGAGGCCACGGAGGAGGTTCCGGTTCGCTTGCAACGTTTGCATACCTTGGCGGAAATGAAGCGGTTCGCTGGTGAACAAAACCAACCACCGTCTCGCAAACCCAACGCGCCGGAGGACAAGTCTCCGCCAATGGAAAAACGGTCCGATGACCAACCCACTCCGCTTGCGGAGCGGTTGAAAGATCGTTTCGTGAGGCGCGACGGTTATGCCAATTTCTACTTCAATCGCGTCGAGTTAGATCGCATTCTCAACGCACCGCAGACGACCTTGCTGAACCAATTCCAAACGGATTGGCAAATTCGAGGCAAGCTGATCGGCGAAGTGGAAAACGCTCACTTCGCGATCGGTTCCGAGTCGACCGAAGCACGGTTCGGTCCAAGTCGAATCGCTCTGACTTCAGACAAACCTTGGTCTCAAATCGTGGAAGAGCGGAAGCTGGAGTCCTTGTTGATCGGCATCCGTCTGTTTCAGCAGTGGCATCAAATGGGTCCGAGAGCCATGGGTGACGTCGTCTATGTGGGAACCTCGCCGATTCTAGGCGAATCCAAATTGCTCGATGTCGTTCGCGTCGCAGCCGACGATTTGGATGTTCGATTTTATGTGGATGCTCAAGGACAAGGCATAAAATTGATCGAGCTTTATTCCGACGAGAAACTTGATCCGGCGGAAATTTACTTTCGCGACTATTCGGAGCGGAATGGACTCGTTCTGCCCTCGAAGATCTTTCTGCAATTTGGGAACGAAGTAGTTTTGGGTATCTTGCAAGCCCAGTTTTCCTTTGATGAGAGCAAGTAGATTCTCGATGCTTGGAACGATTCCAATTCGTATCCGAAGTCTGTCGCTTCGAATGATGCCGATCGCGCTAGTTGGCATGTTGCAGCAACTGGTACTACCGGCCCAGGAGGTTTCGGTTCGACCTGACATTCGGTCCAAAGCGTTGGTGAATCAACTCAACTTGGTTCAGCCTCAAGTCGTGAAAATCTACGGGGCAGGACGCGGCCAGGTCCTCGAGAGCTACCAGTCGGGAGTCATCGTTTCTGCCGACGGAGACATTCTCACCGCTTGGAGTACGGTTCTTGATATTGAAGGCATTCGTGTTGTGACCAGCGATGGTCGGCGCTATGAAGGTCGGCTGGTTGGCATGGAGCCCGCGACCGAGTTGGCTCTCATCAAAGTCGATGTCGATGGACTGCCCCACTTCGATTTGGATCCCAAAGTATCCGTCGATATTGGTGATCGAGTTTTCGCAGTGAGCAATCTATTCGCGATCGCGGTTGGAAACGAACCGGCCAGCGTCCAACGAGGGACCGTTTTGTCGGTTGGATCGCTTCAGAGTGAACAAGATCGGCTCAAGACTCCCTATCGCGGCGAGGTGATTTTTCACGATTGCATGACCAACAATCCCGGAGCCAAGGGGGGGGCCCTGATCAATCTTCGAGGCCAGCTTGTTGGTCTATTGGGCAAGGAACTGCGCGATGAGCGTTTCGGCATCTGGATCAACTATGCCATTCCCGCGTCGGTGCTGCACGGTGCCGTCCAACGCATGCGTTCGGGACAAAAATTGGAAATCGCGAGTACGACAGTCGCAAAGAATCCCGTTTCGCCTGAAAAACTTGGGATCGTTCTTCTCCCGGATGTATTGCCTCGCACTCCCGCTTACGTGGATCGAGTTTTGAGAGATTCTTTAGCTGCGCAAGCGGGGCTACAACCCAACGATTTGATCTTGTTCATCCAGTCGATTCGGATTGGGAGCCAGCGCGACGTGGAGCAGGCTTTTTCCCAAATCGAATACGGCGATCGATTGGAGATGGTTGTCCAGCGAGGAACGGAATTGATCACTGTGGAGATTCGTCCTTAATGAAGATAGATTCCGACGTTTGCTGCCGTCAACATATGATGAAAACCCGAACAACGGTCACGGTCCGCAAGTCCTCCCTTTGGTGGCCCCTCCTCGCGACCGCTTGGTTTGCTTTGTTGTTGCGGCCAACTGCATGCCATGGGCAGCTCGAAAGTCTCTTGTTGGAGGAAGAGGCATTCAAGCGAGCTGCCGAGTACGCTTCGCAGTTTGTCGTGCAAGTGGAAACCTTTGCAGGACTGGACTTAGTGGATGGCGTCGTAGGATCTCGAGGTGCAACTTCGGGCACGATCGTTCATGAAGACGGATGGATCGTTTGTAGCCTCTATCCCTTCCGCAATCAACCTGCTTCGATTACTGTCGTCCTGGCCGATGGAAGCCGATTGTCTGCGAAGCTCGTGGCTCGAGACTTTAGCCGCGAACTCGCGCTACTGAAAGTCGCTCCGAAGCATCCCCTTCCCGCTCCAACGACTTCGATGAAACAAAACTGGAAACCGGGCCAATGGACGATTGCTTTGGGGAAGTCGATGCGTCCGGACCGCGCTTCGCCGGCAGTCGGGATTCTCAGTGCGATGGGGCGCGCTTGGAATCGGGCCATACAGACGGATGCAAAAATCTCCCCTCTCAACTATGGGGGGCCACTTATCGACCTGCAAGGTCGAGTTCTTGGCATCATCACGCCCATCAATGTCGGCGTCGCAAGCGAAAGCGAAGTCCAACAGTGGTACGATTCGGGAATCGGATTCGCGATTCCTTTAGAAGATATTCTTGCTCGTCTTCCTAAGCTTCAAAGTGGAGCAGACATTTATCCGGGAAAGCTCGGTATTCGCTCATCGGGTGCAGACGACTATTCTGGACCGGTCAAGCTGCTGGGTGTTTCTCCTGGTTCTCCCGCTTCTGCTGCTGGGTTGAAGCGTGGCGATATCATCCAATCCGTTCGTGGAATTCCCGTGGCTACCCTGGCTCAATTTCGTCACGCCATGGGACCAATCGATGCCGAGCAAACGGTCGCGATCGAGGTTTTCCGCGACGGCAAAACGCTTTCCGTTGAATGCTTACTTGCTAAAGAGATACCGGTCTATCGAGAACCTTATCTCGGCATCCTACCTGCCATCGAAACCGTCGATGGTGTACGCATCGCGCAGGTCCTTGCCGATTCTCCCGCTGCTCGAGCGGGTCTTCAGACGAACGATCTGATTCTTCAAGTCGCGGATCAGGCAATCGATCATGCCCAACAGATTTATGAAACGATTGCCTTTCAGGATGCCACGGCAAATGTGCCCCTTCTTGTTCGGTCCGGTGATAACCAGAGAAGAATTGAACTGAAGTTATCACCCTGGCCTGCTTCGCTCGATGCAAACTTACAAAAGCTGATCGCTCCGCAGGTTGAGACCGAGCAGGAGTCTGGCCCAGGGCTGGTGCGTCTCGAATTGGGCGACGTACCAAACAAATGTATTGCTTACATTCCGCCAAACTATCGAGCGAGCGTCCCTCACGGGCTGGCGATCATCTTCGCCGAGGCAGGTATCATCGACGAGAAAGCTTGGACGGACGCCTGGGGACCGTTTTGTCGAGAAAACCGATGGATTCTGGCCGTGTTAGGCTCTCGCGACAAAAACGCCTGGTCGCTTGAAGAATTGGAGCTCGTTGATCGAGTGATGTTCCCGATGACCAACGATTACAATATCGACCGTCGGAAAATATCGATTGGCGGAATCGGAACAGGCGGGTTCCTTGCGCTAATTGCGGGCGTTCAAAACATTGCGAAAGTCCGTGGCGTATGGATGATCGAACCCAAATTGGCAGGCAGTTTGCGTTTCCCTTCAAGCGAGCCGCTTGAGCACCTGCACATCTTGGGGCTTGGAGAAAAGACCGGTCTCTCCAAAGCTTTCAGCTTGCCCCAGAAGCAAGGGCATCATGTCATCATTGAAGAACTCGGCGGCGGTGAGACCAATTCAGGGACGAAGTTCCTGGTACCGCAACTCGAACTTTGGCTGCGTCATCTCGAAGTGCTCTAACGTCGCCGAAGTTTCGTTTCGACAGTTGTATCGATAGGTCTCGCACGTCCAATTTGGATGGCGATACGAAGGCGTGGGGTAACTCTCGTCGGATCGATCGATCGTCGTCTGGAGAGATCAGGCGGCATCGGAGTTTCTCGATTCCAGCTATCGAGATTCTTGCAAGGGATCGATGTCATCATCGTTACAGGTCATCTAATCGGCGCAGCCCGACGCAATCGTCGAATTGCAAGAACGCTGGTTCGACATGTTGCAGAATTGCAACCTAAGCTTTGAACGTACTAAGATCAGCCAGATCAACAATGTTCGCGCATTCAACCGATGGCCAAGCCCGTAATCAATCCGTTCATCTGGAATACCTTTCGAACGCTCGTGATGTGGTGTCCGCTTTGGATCGTCACGACGATTCTGTTTGGTGTTCTCGGTGGAATCTACGCCTTCTTGCTGAAGTCCGATCAGTGGCTCGCTTCGCAGGCCATTGTGGTGCGCGATGATGCCAAGACTTCGGTGATGCGGCAAGCGGATTTCAACAGCGAATCCAAGATCAAAGCTGCTCAAGAAACGTTCATCGAGCTTGCCAAGAACTATCAAGTTGTGAAACAGGCTTTGGCAAAGATTGGACCGGAGCCGACTCTGTTGGGCACTCCCACCGATTGGCCAACCAATGCAGACATCCAAGAAACGGTCGAGCAAGCCGTTTCCGTTCATGCTCCCAAAGGAATCGATTTGGGCAAGACGGACGTGATTTATCTGGACGTCAAGCAAAAATCTCAGGAGCGTGCGATCGCATTGAATCGTGCGATTTGCGATGCTCTTGATCTTCACATGAAAAACATTCGCACGGACACCGCCAGGACAATCGTTTTCGAGCGAGAGAGTGCGCGAGATAGTGCTCGAATTGAACTCGAGCGAGCGAACGAACGCTTACAAGAAGTCGAACAAAAGACCGGCAGCGATCTGTCGGATTTGCGAGGATTGATCGAACGCGGTGGATCGGCGAATGCTCGAACGCAACTGGATCACTTGATCACGGAGCTTCGATTTGCAGAAACCGATCATCAAAAACTTGAAAACGAATGGAAACAGCTCGAAGAATCCAGCCGCGATCGCGACGCATTTCTAGCCGCACCGAGTTCCTTGTTCGCCAACCAACCCGGCCTAGTCCGTTTGCGTGACGGCTTGGTCGATGCCCAGCTTGCATTTTCTCAGTTGGCCGGAAAATTTACCGATCAGCATCCTTCGGTGATCGCGGCCAGACGGTCGCTCGATGAGGTAGTTAAACGGCTGAATATTGAGTTGCAGTTGGCCGTCAAGACTGCCCAGCAAGCATTGCTAATCAGCCGAAGTCGCATTGACCGATTGAATGCACAGATGCGAGACCTAGAAGAGCGACTGAAGGAACTCGCACACAATCGTTCCAATTATGAAGTCCTCGTGTCCGAAGTGCGAACGAAGACCAGCATCCTGGAGAATGCTGAGCGGTTAGTCGCTGAGGCACAAGCCATTTATGCTTCGTGCGAATCCACAAGTTGCTTCACGCGGTTAGATGAACCGGTCCTGCGCGACAAACCAGTTGGGCCCAGTCGAACTCTCATCGCCGTCGGCAGCACTTTTGCTGGTTGGGCGATTGGCATCGGATTGGTTTTTCTCATAGCTCCCATGGATTTCGGTCATAAGTTTGGACGTCGAGCTGCGGATCGCTTGAGCACCGCACCGCTTCCGATCGCGATCGTTCCTGCTGCCGTACCGGAATCAGCGAACGCTCCCTCGGCTGCCGAACTCATCTCGATGATCCAGCGGCCTCCCGAGGCTGCACCTCCCGAACCGCCAAAGCCTGAGCTGAAGCCGCAGTCGAACGAACAGTCTACTTCCGACGCGAATACCGCAGCAAAAAAAGACATTCGACGGCCCATCGCAATGCCTCTCACTGCTCAAGAGATGCAGACAGCAGGTGCTGATATTCTCGCTTCTCTCAGAACGGTTAAAAAAGCCGATGCCGCACCTCAGGGGACGAAGTCGCCTGATACGACGGTGGATCGAAGGCAGAACCCCAGAAAGCAATCGCCAGCCCCCATCCCTCCCATCACTTTCGGCATCCGAACCGAAGAATCGGGAAACCCCAGCATCCGTTAACCCCCCCCAACGATGATGGCAACAGGTCGAAAGAATGTTCTGCTTTTGCATCCCAATGCGTTGACTCTTCAGAGCGATTTTCAAGTTGAAAGGAACGGTTACGGCCAACCGAACTTAGCCGCACGACGATTCCGATTGGAACTCTTTGCTTCGTTGTTGCTTGGTTTTGTTTGATCGATGCGCCGGGGCGAGGTCTGTGATAGAATCTTATTCCTAGTCAAACTCCTTTTCGGTCTTTCGAGTCGACAGGTGATTTCATGAATCGACGATTTTTTTGGAATTTTGTTTTCTTGGCGATCTTGGGATCAGTTCGTTGTGTCGCTTGCCTTGGCTTCCAAAGTGACGACGAACCTGAGGCGAAACCAGAGGTACCGGTGCTGAAGGAAGTGTTCCAGGACTACTTCGAAATTGGTACCGCAGTCAATCGATCCGTGACCACAGGGGTGGGCTTTCGAAGGTCGGAAGAGCAAGTAAAGCAAGATATCGAAATGGTCAAGCGGCACTTCAACCATGTCGTGGCCGAGAATGATATGAAATGGCAACTCATCCATCCTCGTCCTGGCCAGGACGGATACGATTTCCAGGCTGCGGATGCACTCGTCGAGTTCGCGGCAAAGAACGGGATGTCTCTAGCTGGCCACACTTTAGTCTGGCATTCTCAGACTCCGAATTGGGTGTTTGAAGGTACCCATCTACCCTCGAGTGATGAGTCGTCGAGGCCAGCGGGCGAATCATCGAACTCGGCCTCTGCGGCAGCTTCTGAGTCAGCTCGTCCAGCGGCGGTTATTGACTCCAATGTATCCAATCCGAGCGGTGAATCGACACAGACGCCGGACACTTCGGCTGGACAAACTGCCGCGCAGACTGATCGATCACAGGGCGTTCGCCCGGGTGGCCAGGGTGTGAGTGGACAACCTACTGGCGGTCAGCGGCCCGGTGGCCAAGGTCCAGGTGGCTTTGGGCCGCCTGGATTCGGTCGGTTTCGCGGATTTGATTTGAACGGTCCTCGAGCATCTCGCGAGGAATTGCTTGAACGCATGCGAAATCACATACATACCGTCGTTGGACGCTATAAAGGAAAGGTCAAAGTTTGGGACGTGGTTAATGAAGCCATTGCAGATAATGGTGATGAAGTCCTTCGTCGGTCACCTTGGTCGGTCATCATCGGACCTGACTTTATTGCGAAAGCTTTCGAGTACGCTCACGAAGCAGATCCCGACGCCATTTTGCGATACAACGACTACGGTCTCGAGAATCCGAACAAACGAGCCAAGTTGAGTCGTTTGATCAAAGAACTCCAAGAACAGAAGGTGCCGGTGATGGCCATTGGATCGCAGGCGCATTGCAATGTGACGATGACGTTTGAACAGATGGACGCGACATTATCCGAGCTAAAGTCATTAGGGCTCCCCATTCACATCACCGAACTCGATGTGAATGCTGCCACGGGAGGCCAATTCGGCTTTGGAGCGGATGTCGCAGCAAACGCGGCGACAACTCAAGGTGGCTTGGTCGAAGAAGTCGATGCGAAACTGGCTAATTCGTATGCCGGAATCTTTCAGGCATTCATCAAGCACAAAGACGCCATCGACATCGTGACGTTCTGGGGAGTCAATGACGCTGTATCGTGGCGAGCGCGCGGTACGCCGTTGCTCTTCGATGGCAATAATCAACCGAAATCAGCTTTCCATGCTGTTGTCCGTTTGGTGGAAGGCATTGAGGATGGTAGTTCTTTAGGACCGTAAATGCTCCGCCAGCACCAAATGCATTGCAACTTGAGCGGCCGGATCTCATGGAACAGGGGCGGTGCTTCCGCCTTTGTAAAGCATCTGGCCTTTCAACTCCTCCATCCACTGTGCATCGCCGCTGAGCAACATTAGGCTCAGCGCGTTGGCAGTGATCGGTGACATGGCACATAGCTGCGCAACCGTGCGAAGTTGAGCAAACGGCCTCTACGCGATGAGGTCATGGACCACATGGCCGTGAATATCCGTCAGCCGATAGTCTCGCCCTTGGAAACGATAGGTTAGCCGTGTATGGTCGAAGCCGAGTAAGTGCATCCAGGTGGCTTGCAGGTCGTGGATGTGAACTTGGTTCTCGACGATACCGAATCCAAGTTCATCGGTTTGCCCGTACTCAAATCCGCCTCTCGCGCCGCCACCGGCCATGAACATCGTGAAACAATCGGGATAGTGATCGCGACCAAGAATGTCACTGGCGGCGGTTCGGCCTTCGCGGAAGGGAGTTCGACCGAATTCGCCTCCCCAGATAATAAGAGTTTCATCGAGGAGGCCGCGTTGCTTTAAGTCTTGGATGAGCGCCGCGACCGGCTTGGCCATCGTCGAGCACTTTTTGGTTAATCCTTCCCCAATACCTTCCCCTGGACCGGTGCCGTGGAAGTCCCAGCCCCAGTCGAATAGCTGGACGAATCGAACTCCTGCTTCAACCAATCGCCTTGCAAGCAAGCAATTGTTGGCCAGACTCGCTCCGCCGGGAGTTGCACCGTAGGCTTCGATCGTCCTCGGATCCTCTTTCGTAATGTCCATGACTTCAGGAACACTGGTCTGCATGCGAAAGGCTAATTCGTATTGAGCGATGCGAGTCAGCGTTTCTGGATGTCCAAGTTCAGCCGCCTGCAGGGCGTTCAATTCCTGCAAAGCATCGAGAGTCATTCGCCGAACGTCGCGGCTCATCCCATGCGGATCAGTTGCATAGAGCACGGGCTCGCCCTGCGATCGACATTGAACTCCCTGATAGACGCTTGGCAAGAATCCGCTTCCGAATGAGTTCTTGCCGCCGTTGGGCTGCACTCCGCTAGAAATAAGGACGACGAAAGCTGGCAGATTCGCATTCTCCGTGCCCAGTCCATAAGTTACCCAAGAACCGAAGGACGGGCGTCCGCTGCGAGGCGAACCAGTATAGATCAAGAGCTCAGCAGGAGCGTGATTGAATTGATCAGTAAACATCGAGTGGATCACGCACAGCTCATCAGCGACGGGATGGAGGTCTTTCAGGGCTTCTGACATCCACATGCCACAATTGCCTACCCGTGAAAACGGCTGAATCGAACCAAGCAGCTTGGGTATGCCCGACGTGAAAGCGAACTGGCGATCTTTAACAAACGATTCGGGGCAATCTTCACCGTTCCGTTTGACCAGTTCAGGTTTATAGTCGAAGAGATCGAGATTCGGCGGTGAGCCAGTCATGTGGAGATAGATCACATGTTTGGCTTTGGCAGGAAAATGTGGCGGTTTGGCTGCCATTGGGTCGCCCGTGAGCGAGCTGAATTGGTCAGCGAGAGTGAGCTCCGAGAGTGCCACAGCTCCGAGCCCAATACCTCCCAAACCGAGGAAAGCTCGCCGAGTTTGCAGCCATTGATTTTCCGTTCGAGGATCATTCATCGGGTAGTTAAGACCTCATCTAGATTCAACAACACGTTGGCCAGTGCCGTCCAAGTTGCAAGCTCGACGGCGTCTGCATCCGGTGGAATGGGTCCCAACGGATCGGTCGCCAATTGCTCAGCGGCTGGGACAGCTGCCTGCATCGCTTGGCGTATCTCCGCGTACCATTTCGTCATCGATTGCAGTTCCGCTTCATTCGGCTCGCGCGACAAAACTTCTTGGTATGCGAAGTGAATTCTGTCGTTCAACGATCCCCTCGGGAGTCGATCGAGAACAATCCATCGCGCCAGTGACTGCGCGGCTTCGACATAGACAGGGTCATTGAGCGTGACTAAGGCTTGGAGCGGCGTATTCGTACGATCGCGCCGAAGTGTGCAAACCTCTCGGTTCGGAGCATCGAACGTTGCCATGGATGGATACGGATTCGAGCGTCTCCAGGTTGTGTAGAGCCCGCGGCGGTAGCGGTTTTCTCCAGGGCTGGGGTCCCAGTCCGTTCCGCTGCCAAAGGCAGCCGTCAATCCGAGCTTGGGCTGAGGCGGCTTTACAGGTTCTCCATACATGGTCCGCGAAAGGAGCCCAGAGACGGCAAGCGCCTGGTCCCTCACCTGCTCCGCAGTTAATCGAAATCGCGGTCCACGTGCCAGGTATTCATTGTTCGGGTCCAGTTCCAAATCCTCGACCGAGACTGCCGACGATTGGCGATAAGTGGCAGACAAAACAAGCAGCTTCAGCAGTGCTTTTGTGTCCCATTGGAGGCGAACGACTTCAGAGGCAAGCCAATCCAGGAGCTCCGGATGCGTAGGCAGTTCACCTTGCGACCCAAATTCTTCGCTTGTACGAACCAAGCCATTTCCAAAAACACTTTCCCAAAATCGATTGGCTAAAACGCGAGCAGCGAGAGGATTTCGAGGATCGACCAACCAGCGAGCCAGACCAAGACGATCGGGAGCAAACTCATCAGGCCTCGCGAAATCAAAGAGCCCCGGTAAGCCTGGCTCGACCACATCACCGAGTGCTCGATAGTTCCCCCGGAGTTGAATATGAGTCGCACGCCTTCGACTCGTATCCAACTCTCGCAGGATTGGCACCGTTGTTATTGGGCGGATGGTCTCTAATTCCTTTTCTACTTGGCGAAGTTGTTCGCGAGTTGGTTGTCGCGAGGTACAGATCTGGCCTAAAAAGTGGTGATAAACTGGATTGTTGAGGTCGGCGGTACTTGGATCGACTTGGCCAAGTTGACGCCGAATCAAGTAGGGTAGATCGACCCTCTGGACCGATTTCGGATCGGTCGATGCAAGGACGCGGAAGGAACTGAGAGCATGCTTGGGGAGCTGCGATCGAAAGTGGAGAACCAACTGCAAAACCGCTGGCAGCTCCCCATCTGCTCGACCCGCCAAGAACCGCTCCAGCTCCGACGAAGAAGGGGGCTCGATCGTCACATCTAGTTGGTGGGGAATTCCAACTTGACCGCCGACAGCCCAACCTTTGGCATCAGAGCTATTGAGCACATGATCCGCCTCAAAGCCATCTTGCTGATAGTCGGCTGCGGCCGATTTCACACGCAGGGGCAGCACATGCGCTACTGAAAACTCTGCCGGTTCGGTCGAGGCAACAGCAATCACTCCGCTCCAAACTTCCGCCCGCTCGGCGTCAAGAATCGAGATTTTGGCCCCTGATAGCCGTTGAAAGACTCCGGAATCTGTTCGATTGTGAATCACAAGCCGATCGACGTCATAAGCTTGCTGAAGGTCGAGTTCCCACCAAGGATCGGTAGATCTGGCCGAATGGGTCGTTGAATTGCTTGCGTATTTCCCGTCGGTGTTTCCGTCAATGGCTCGCGCCGGCTCGCCCTGGTAATCCGTTGAACTCTGCGAGGCGATTCCGAGATTGGCGACGTTCTGAGCATCAGAGAATACTTGAACCTCAGCCAGAGAGAGAATTTTGTCGTTTCCTGGAAGCTCGACGCGAACGAATCGACCTCGAATTTTCGCCTCGTCTCTAGCGAGAAATTGAGCGTTCAGTCCGGTCAGCACGAAATTCCCGTTGCCATCTGACGTTCCCGCGCCGGCATGACTCCATGCTGAATTTGGAACCGATTCAATCCGTAAGGCACGCAGTTCAGCGGGGTGCAACGAGTCCGGTATGGCGAAGTTCACCGTTACAGCTTGCGGGGCTTGCTCCGAGCTGACGATGATTTGACCCTCCTCACGAAGTTCAAATGACGATGGTCCATCGGAAGTGTCCGTGAACGGCAATAGGAATTGCCATGCCGCAGGTTGCTGGAGCGAGACAATCCAATCGGCGAATTCGGAACGGACTTCCGATGAGTCTCTGTACAGTTCGGCTTCGAGAACGGATCGCCGCAAAATCAGTTGCTCCTTCTTCTCCATCTGTTCTGCATTAAAAACAGGCAATGTCGGCGATTCGTCTGTTCGGTCCGCATCTTCCGTTTGATTGAGGATCGCGAACAACTGGAAATAGTCCTTCTGCGAGATGGGATCGTACTTGTGATTGTGGCATTGAGCGCAGGCCATCGTGACTCCCATCCAGACAGCCATGGTCGTATTCACGCGATCAACGACGGCGACGTTTCGAAACTCTTCGTCATTGGTGCCCCCTTCATTGTTCGTGAGCGTATTTCGGTGGAAGGCTGTCGCGATGACTTGATTGGGGGTGGCGTTTGTCAGTAGGTCCCCCGCTAACTGCTCGATGGTGAACTGATCGAAGGGCATATTCGAGTTGAGGGCTTCGATCACCCAGTCGCGGTAGGCCCAAATGGTTCGCGGAGGGTCATCGGCGTAACCAGCGGAGTCAGCGTATCGAGCTAAATCCATCCACTTTCTGCCAAAGTGTTCACCGAAATAGGGTGAGGCAAGAAGGCGATCGACCTGTCGCTCAAAAGCATTTGGCGAAGTATCCGCCAAGAAATTCGACAGTTCCTCAGAAGTTGGAGGCAAACCAATCAAGTCGAGCGATAACCTTCGCAATAAAGTACCGCGATCAGCCTCCTTCTTCGGATTCAGCCCCCGCGACAGCATGTTTTGGAGAACAAAAAGATCGATTGGATTGTTGGTCCATGAATACCATTCAATAGGTATCGGAGGCACCGAGGGGCGGCTCACAGGCGCAAATGACCAGTGTCCAGAATAGCGAGCCCCTTCATCGATCCATTGTGTCAACAAATCAATTTCTTCATCTGTTAATGATGGGCCGAAGCGTGGAGGTGGCATTCGTTCTTGGTCATTCGACGCATTGATCCGTCGCACCAACTCGCTCGTCAGAGAATTGCCGGGAATGATCGCCGTTTCTCCGGAATCTGCGGATGAGGTCGCATGTTCAAACGTATCAAGCCGCAAACCGGACTCCACCGAAGATTCGTCTGGACCGTGGCAGGCAAAGCAGCGATTTGACAAAATCGGGCGAATGTCGCGATTGAAATCGATACGGTCTGTTGGCTCAGCCGACTGAATGCCGCGAGGGACCGCCAGAAGCGCACAGAATACGGCTAGGGTTATCTTTAGACCCACGGTATTCCGACAATTTGATCGACCGCTCCATCGCCATGGGAGGGTTCGAAATTCAGGTTCGCAGGGCTGGCTCAGTGAATTCTGCATAAGCGATCGAAGCTGTTCACTTTCTGAATGCTACAGCGCATGGAGGCGCGGGGGCAGGTAGGTCGACATCCGCTTCTCTTGGACGGCAGAAGCCGATCAGGTCGATCCGCTGTTGCAGCTATCTGCAACTCGGTACGATACTCTTTTAGTTTACACCGAAGGAGGAAGATCGACATGCTGCTGATGGAACCTTCTACGTCCCCTTATGACTGGAATTTTCGGTTATTCGGAATCGACGTTCGAGTTTCGTGGCTTTTCTGGGTCATGGCATTTGTGTGGGGTTATGAGACCTGCAACTCCTTCGATTTGATGGCCAAGGTTGAGCGCATCGACACGCCTGGAGTGGCTGTTCTCATCATCCTATGGATGGCGTCGATGTTTCTGTCGGTATTGGTTCACGAAATGGGCCATGCTTTTGCTTACCGGTATTTTGGAATCGATTCTTACATCGTTCTCTACCATTTGGGTGGTTTAGCAATTGCACAAGGGGCCTGGGGAGCAGCGCGAAGGCGAACTTCCGTCGGACACGGTGGGCAGATCTTTATTTCTGCGGCGGGACCAGCAGCACAGCTACTTCTCAGTTTGGCCATGACTTCGTTCGCGATTTGGATGTCCATTCCAACCCACACTTTTCTGGAAGATTGGATGAGAAAAGCCATGGGAATCGCTCCCACGAATCCGGGAGCGAATTTCAATGTCGCTGTCTACACCGTTGTCTATTTCTTTGCATGGTTCAATTTGTGGTGGGCCTTGATCAATTTGGTGCCCATTTTGCCTCTCGATGGAGGCCGAATTGCTCAGAGTATCTTCGGCATCTTTCGTCGCGATACGGGCGACCAACTCGCGGTCTGGCTCAGCATTATCTGTGGATTCGGTATTGGGATTTGGGCCTTCAATAATGGGCAGAGGTTTTTGGGGATCATGTTCGTCTTCTTGGCCATATCTAACATTCAGACGCTTCAGTCTGGAGGAGGATCGAGAAGGCCGTGGTAGCCGGTGTTCTGACCTCAGCTCAAATTTACCAACAACGGTTCGTGGTGCTCGGTGCAAGCAACATTCGACGGGCTCGATTGCCACTCGCGAAAATTTTTTTGGAAAATTTTTCTGGGCCCGTGGATGTCGTGCTTGTCGGCGGTCATGGACGTAGCTTCGTCAAAACGAGTCGAGTGCTGGGATGGCAACTGCCCGCCGTTTGCGATTCGAAATGGAGAGAACAGATACTTCGATACCCCGCAGGGCGAAGTCACGCGATCGTCACCGATGTCGGGAATGACCTCTTTTATCGCCGCAGCATTCCGGAGATTCTCGGCAGCGTCGAACTGTCAATTCATAGGATCGGCAGCATCGATCGTGGAGTGGTCGTTGGACCTCCAATGGAACGCTTACGGTACCTACGACCATCTCAATTTCAGTTCCTCCGTTCGCTGTTCTTTCCGCGAAGTTCTGTGACATTTTCGGATGCTCTTCGCGGTGCCGAGGAGTTGGCCACGGGACTGGAGCAAATCGCAAAATCCCTTGGTTTTTCTTATATTCAACCAGGAGTCGAGTGGTACGGTTGGGATCCCATTCACATTCGCTGGACGAAACGGGAAACGTTCTGGCGCACGATCATTGGTGACCACTTTCCCGGTTCGTTGTTCGATGTCAAAAATGGGAGTCGATCGGACTCGACCGCAACTCGGTTAGGGCTGAAGGAGAACATCCAGTTGGTCCTTTCAAGGTCTCATACTCAGCGATGGTTCAGCATTGAGCGAGGTGCTCGGCAGCCGTGGCTCACTCGATCCGACGGCTCAACTGTTTCCTTCTACTGACGCGATCGTGCAAATCAAATTCGCCCATCACGCGATGCTCGATTCATCACCGCAAAAGCGCCGGTGATCGATCGAGTCGAGAGCTTCGAAGGACGTGCGCGCGGAAGAAACTTTCTCCGAACTTTTGTCGTCGCAAAAAAAAGTGTCACTATTTTGTGCAAAATTTGTCGAAAACATGTTGCAATGTTCGGCGAGTTTCGTACAACTTGAAGTCATGGATTTAGGTTCCGTCGTTGAACCTCCGGTCAAATGGTGGTTGAGAACACACAAGGATGTGTCCTCTTCCATCATCCGAAGTGGTTGACGCCGGGTGTTTTGTATCGGGGAGAAGGTCAGGTCGCATCTGTTGAGCTGCTTCACCAGACGACATCTGACAACCCCAGTTTTCCGTTTTTCGGAGGAATGAAACGTGGCCAAGAAGAAAGTTGCGAAGAAGGCTCCTGCTGCCGCCAAGAAGGCTCCTGCCAAGAAGGCTGCCGCTAAGAAGGCTCCTGCTAAGAAGACCGCTTCCAAGAAGTAGTTCTCTTTTGCCCTTCTTCAACGAAGAATTGCGGTAGCTCCAGCGTCGCTGAGCATCGCAGCCAAATTCGCAAAACCGTCGCAAGATCATCAAGCTTGCGGCGGTTTTCCTTTTTTCAGCAGCGAGCGATTTGTTTTGTCAAGTCGAATTTGGCCATGCAATTCTTAACGCGGCTCATTAACAAACCCCTCGCAAGAGTGGTTCATGACACCTGAACTCATCGAGAATCGTCGCGTCCGTTTTTAATTCGGTAATCGCCCTTCCGCGATGTCTTCGTCCCACCGTTCCATGAGCGGCCAGTCAATTGCGCAGGTCCCAAAATCTGCCATGTGGAGATAGGATTTAAGACGTTCGATCGTCCGATTGATCATCTCCGAATCGCGCCGAAACCAAGGCCCGTGACTAGGGAGGAGCCACTCGACATTGCTGTCGCGAATCCGTTCGAGCGAACGAATAAAGTCGGCAATGTTACTCCCATGGTGAGCGTCGATCGCTCCAACGCAACCGTCGCGATAGATGTTGTCTCCGCTGAAAAGCAAATTTCCAAAACGAAAGGCAAGCTGGCTGTCGGCATGTCCCGGCGTCAACCAGACTTCGAGCTCGAGCTTGCCGACCTTAATTCGATCACCGTCATGGATGAGATCGTCGGTTGTTACCGGCGGCATCTCCTCGGAGATGCCCTGAGCTTGGATTTCCGCCATGGTTTGCAATCGATCACCTTTGGCAAGTAGTTCAGCAGCTCTCGGATGGGCGGCGAGTCGGGTTCGAAGAATCTGCTTGGCTCTCGCTAAGCCTTGTCCATGATCCACATCGGCGTGTGTTGCAATCAAAGACTTGCACTTCGATAGGGGAAAATCCAATTGCCGAATCAGCTCAACGATTTCATCGACGTGCTCGTCGTAACCGATGTCGAGCAAAACCCATTCGTCCTCGTCATAGATCAAGTAAACATTGCAGCCAATAAGATGTCCTGCCTGGACATTGAGCTCAATAACATTTGGAAAGATCGGTTTTCGTTGCAGCATGGATAAAGCTCAAAGAGCGGGTCAAAGAAAACCGTCATTCTAGCCCAGAGTGTCATATCGACAATCCAAGCGATTTGCTGGGCTTGCAACCGACTTTCACTGTCCTCGTTTCGCGGAAATTCTCCAAAGATGCCTTCAGGAAGGACTTGGCTGCCAACTCTAGAGCTGGTTTCAAAAACCCGAAAGCTGATCTTTTGCTAACAAAGGAGTTGGGTTAAACCTGTCATCAAGAA